>NZ_JAVYJG010000002.1:0-615670 GCF_032621675.1 Pseudomonas sp. zfem003
TAAGGACGCTACGGGATGGAGTGTGTTCGAGATTTTTTGTACGTCAAATTGTACGTCTAGCGGAAAAAACAAAGGCCTGCATCGCTGCAAGCCTTTGATTTATATGGTGCCGGCACCAGGAATCGAACCCGGGACCTACTGATTACAAGTCAGTTGCTCTACCTGCTGAGCTATACCGGCGAGGGGCGCCATTATAGCGATTGGCTGGGCCGAGTAAACCTCCCTCAGAGGGAGGGTGTGATGTCGGCCGATGCTTATGCACAAAAGGCATGAAGCTGGGACGATCGTGCAGCAAGCCTGTGACGCTGTTCATGGAAATGCCGCAAGTGGCTGTTTCACAGGCGCTTTGCCGACCTGGCCAGAAAATGACCGACTCGACCGGCGTGGCGGCTTGAAGGCGTTCCGGGGTGTTGCTCAGAAAGCATCAACAGAGTTATCCACAGGTCCTGTGGGCAACTTTCCGCGCTCGGCCAGGAGCATCAGGTTGCGTGGGGTCAGGTGGTGGGCGCAGAAGGGGCCGGCCTTGACCCGGTAGCCCTGCTCCTCCAGGTACAGCGCCCGGTCCAGCAGCAGCCAGCATTCCAGGGGACGCCGGTAGAGGGCCCGCAGCAGCTCCAGGTTGCGTACCTGGGCCAGGCGTTGCCAGCCGAGGGCTTCCAGCGCTGCCCAATCCGGTTCGGTGGTGATGGTGAGTGCGCGAAGGGCTGCCAGGTCATGGCAGTACCGGTCGAACGGCTTGTCCAGCCAGGCGACCGGCAAGGAGGGCGTGGTCAGGTAGGTGTCGCTGCCGCGCAGTTGCCGCTGCAGGTGGTCGAAGGCCAGGCGGCGGGCCATGGAGCGGTCGCGCTGGCGGCGGACGCGCGCGCCTGCGGTGACGGTCTCGCTCTGCACCAGGCGCAGGTCCCGGCGGTCCAGGTGGAGTGTGCTGTCCTGCGCGGCGGCGGAGAGCGGGGTGTAGGCCTCGTTGGCGATGCGGTTGTAGCAGCAGGGGGCAATGGCGAGCTGTTGGCAGCCGGCCTGGCTGGCCAGCTGCATCAGGCGCACGTGCAGGTCGCCGCAGGCATGCAGGGCGACGGTGGTGTGTTCCGGAGCCAGGCAATGGCCCGTGTCGGGGGCCAGTACGTCCTGCTGGCGGTGCAGGGCCTTGATCGGTACGCGATCACTCAGGCGTTGCCCGTCCTCCACCAGCTGCGGGTCCAGCTCCAGGGCTGTGAGCTCGCCGTGGCGCCAGGCCAGGGCGCGGCCGAGGTGGCCCTTGCCGGCGCACCAGTCCAGCCAGTGCCGGGGTTGGCGCTGGAAGGCGAGGTGATCGGCAAAGGCGCGGATCTGCTGCCACTTGCGCCCGGGTACATCCAGTTCCAGTTTGGCCGGCCATTCGCCGTTGCCCAGGCTGTCCAGTGGCGGCAGTGCGGTCAGGGCGCGGGCTGTGGCGGCCAGTTCGGCGAAGGGCGTCGGTGCGTCGGGCAGGTCCAGCTCTCCGTGGGCGGCCTCGGCCTGTTCCAGTGTCCGGCAGCGCAGCCAGGCCGCGAGTTCGGGAAGCTCGGACTCCCAGGCCAGGGCGGGCTCGGTGAAGGGCTCGGGTTGCCAGAAGCGCTGCCCGTCGACGAGGAAACGGTCGAGCGCCTGGAAGCGTTCCAGCAGTTCGGCGCCCTGGAGCGGGGCGGGATGAGGCATCTGGGAGGACGTGGGTGATGACGGGGAGCCGGAGTATACGCCGCTCCCGGGTGGGAGCGGCGCTCAGGGTCAGCGGCCCTGGCAGGCGTCGACCCGCAGCCATTTCTCCAACAGGCGGAAGGCGCGGACCAGTACGAAGGCGATCACCAGGTAGAAGACCCCGGCGGCGAAGAAGATCTCCACCGGCAGGTAGGTGCGGGCGATGATGGTGCGCGCCATGCCGGTCAGCTCCAGCAGGGTCACTGTGCTGGCCAGGGCGCTGGCCTTGAGCATCAGGATCACCTCGTTGCTGTAGGCCGGCAGGCCGATGCGCGCCGCGCGCGGCAGGATGATGTGCACCAGCGTCTTGGCCTGGGACATGCCCAGGGCCCGAGCCGCCTCGATCTCGCCCGGCGGGATGGCCTGGATGGCCCCGCGGATGATCTCGGCGATGTAGGCGGCGGTGTGCAGGGTCATGGTGATGACCGCACACCAGAACGGGCTGCGCAGGTACTGCCACAGGTCGCTGTGGCGCACCGCCTCGAACTGGGCCAGGCCGTAGTAGATCAGGAACAGCTGGACCAGCAGCGGCGTGCCGCGGAAGAAGAAGATGTAGCCGTAGGGCAGGGCGCGCACGTACCAGTGGCGGGAGGCGCGGGCGATGCCCATGGGCAGCGCCAGGATCAGCCCGGCGACCACGGCGATGGCCACCAGCTCCAGGGTCAGCAGCGCCCCGTCGAACAGGCGCGGCAGGTACTTGATGATCACGTCCCAGTTCATGCCGCGCTCCTCTTGAAGCCGCGTCCGGCGCGTTTTTCCAGCCAGTGCATGCCGATCATGGCGAGGACGGTCAGGCCCAGGTAGATGAAGGCCGCCACCAGGTAGAAGGTGAAGGGCTCCTTGCTGGCGGTCACGGCGATCTGCGAGCGGCGCATGATTTCCTCGAGGCCGATCACCGAGACCAGCGCGGTGTCCTTCATCAGGATCATGAACAGGTTGCCCAGGCCCGGCAGGGCGATGCGCCACATCTGCGGCAGGATCAGGCGCCAGAGGATGCGCCCGTTGGACAGGCCCAGTGCCAGGCCGGCCTCACGGTGCCCCTTGGGGATCGCCAGGATGGCGCCGCGGAACACCTCGGTGGCGTAGGCGCCGAAGCACAGGCCGAGGGCGATGGTACCGGCGGCGAAGGCCGACAGCTCCAGGCCGGGCACGCCGATCTTGTCGCCGATGGCGCGCATGAGGTTCACGGTGCCGAAGTAGATCAGCAGCACCCAGAGCAGCTCGGGCACCCCGCGCACCAGGGTGGAGTAGGTCCCGCCAAGCCACTGCAGCGGCTTCTTGGGGGAAGTCTTGGCCAGCGCACCGAGCAGACCCAGCACCAGACCGAGCGACAGCGCGCAGAGCGCCAGCTTGATGGTCATGAGGGTGCCGGCCGCCAGGGCGGGGCCGAATCCGTAGAGGTCGAGGTTCATCTGCAAGGCTACTGCTGGGGACCGGCGCCGCGTGGGCGGCGCCGGTCAGGCGGGCATCAATAGATGCTGAAAGGGAAGTACTTGTCGTTGATCTTCTTGTAGGTGCCGTCCGCGACGATTTCCTTCAGGGCCGCGTTCAGCTTCTCGCGCAGGGGGTCGCCCTTGCGCACGGCGATGGCGATCTTGTCGTTGTCGAACACCGGCTCGCCCTTGAATTCGAAGCCCTTGCCGGCATCGCTCTTGAGCCATTCCCAGTTCACGAACTTGTCGGCCAGCACGCCGTCGACGCGCCCGGAGGCCAGGTCGAGGTAGGCGTTCTCCTGGGTGTCGTAGAGCTTGATGTCGACGATGTCCGCCATGTTGTCTTCCAGCCAGGTGCCGGCGATGGTGGCGCGCTGGGCACCGATGACCTTGCCTTTCAGGCTGCCCTTGTCGGTCTTGAAGTCAGCGTCCTTGGCGGCGATGAACTGGAGCTTGTTGGTGTAGTAGGCGTCGGTGAAGTCGACGGCCTGCTTGCGTTCCTCGGTGATGGACATCGAGGCGGCGAGGAAGTCGAACTTCTTGGCGTTCAGGGCCGGGATGATGCCGTCCCAGTCAGAGGTGACCACGTCGCACTCCACCTTCATCTTGGCGCACAGGGCCTGGGCGACCTCGACGTCGAAGCCACCGACCTTGCCGCTGGCGTCGATCAGGTTGAAGGGCGGGTAGGCGCCTTCGGTGCCGATCTTCAGCTTGTCGGCGGCCACGGCGTGGGTGCCGAAGGCCAGGGTGGCGGCAGCGGCCAGCAGGATCTTCTTGTAGTTCTTCATGCGTACTTGCTCCGTGTTTTAGCGATTGCTGGACATGAATTGTTTGCAACGCGCCGAGGTCGGGTTCTCGAACACCTGCTGCGGCGGACCCTGTTCCTCCACCAGGCCCTGGTGGAGGAAGACCACCTCGGTGGACACCTGGCGGGCGAAGTTCATCTCGTGGGTCACCAGCAGCATGGTCCGGCCCTCTTCGGCGAGTGCGCGGATCACGTTAAGCACTTCTTGTACCATCTCGGGGTCGAGGGCCGAGGTGGGCTCGTCGAACAGGATCACTTTAGGCTGCATCGCCAGCGTGCGCGCGATGGCCGCGCGCTGCTGCTGGCCGCCGGAGAGCTGGGCGGGGTAGGCGTGGCGCTTGTCGGCGATGCCGACCTTGGCCAGCAGGGCCTCGGCCACCTCGGTGGCTTCGGCCTTGCTCTGGCCGAGCACGCGGCGCGGCGCCTCGATGATGTTGTCGAGGACCGTCATGTGCGGCCAGAGGTTGAAGTTCTGGAAGACGAAGCCGATCTCGCTGCGCAGGCGATTGATCTGGCGGTTGTCGGCGGCCACCAGTTCGCCGGAGCGGGCGGCCTTCAGCTTGAGTTCCTCGCCGGCCACGATGATCTGGCCCTTGTGCGGGTTCTCCAGCAGGTTGATGCAGCGCAGGAAGGTGGACTTGCCGGAACCGGAGGAACCGAGGATGGAAATGACGTCACCGTCGCGGGCGGTCAGGGAAATGCCCTTCAGCACCTCCAGTTCGCCGTAGCGTTTATGCAGGTCGCGGATTTCTAGCGCGGGCGTGGCCTCGGCCATGGGGGTTCCTCTTATTGTTCGGATGCGCTCCGGCTGCGATCGGCCTTCCTGGCGAGGGGGCAACCTAGCATAGGCCCCAGGGGGCGCCAAGGGCGCTTCCGGGGCGTGACCGGGCGGTTTCGCTGGCTTGTCGCATCATTGCAGGCGATTGTCGCGCGGACGCAAGAAGGCCTGGAAAAGCGGGTGCGGCGCACCCTACGCGCAAACGCCTGGCAATTCCAGTGCCAGGCCGTCGCGGTCAGCGGGCGAGGAGGGCGCTGACCTTGCCGCGCAATTCCTCGATGCCGAAGGGCTTGGCGATCACGTCCTGGAGGGCGGCGCGGGCGGGGTCGGGGCGGATCGATTCGGCGTAGCCGGTGGCGAACAGCACGCGCAATGACGGGTGCAGGGTGCAGGCCCGCGTCGCCAGTTCCTGGCCGTTCATCCCGGGCAGGCCGACATCGGTGAGCAGCAGGTCCACCGACTCATGCTCCAGCAGTGCCAGGGCCTGTGCCGCGTCGCCGGCTTCCAGTGCCTCGTAGCCGAGCTCTTCCAACACTTCCACGGTGAGCATGCGGACCACCTCGGCATCCTCCACCACCAGCACGCGCCCCAGGGGCGGGGTGCCCTGCCCGAGGGCATCGGCGTGACGTTCTTCTATGGGCAAGGAAACCTCCGACGGGTTCATGGCGGGCGCTTGCCGGCGCCGGGCTGGGCGATATAGCACGGTTGGCGCCGTGGCGCCCCCGTGTCCGCGCCGCATCGGTGCGCGGGGCACCCGGACAGTGCGTGACCGGGTACGGCAGTTTAGAAGAACACGGGCAGAAAAAATTCCCACAATTTATGTGAACCTTTCCCACGCTTAAGGTGCTCCAAGCGAAGCGATAATGCGGCACCCCATCGTCGCCCAGGATTCGATTGGTTAATGCAAACACTCGCATTACCATGCCGGACCCGCAGTTTTACCCTTCATATCGGTGATTTTCGGCGCTAAGCCAGGGAAGCCAGATGACCAATGATCTGACAGACGAGACGCGTTTCCGTCGCATCCTCGCGCGCAACGTTGCGTTGCCGCTGGGGGTGGGCGTCGCCGGGGCCGCCCTGTTCGTGGCCCTGATCTCCTACCTGCTCTATGTCCTCAGCTGGGTCGAGCACACCGACCAGGTGATCAGCAATGCCAACGATGGCCTGCGCCTGTCGGTGGACCAGGAATCCGGCATGCGCGGCTACCTGATCAGCGGCAATGCAGCCTTCCTGCAGCCTTACGAACAGGCGCGGCCGCGGATCAAGGCCGCCATGGAGGGGCTGCGCGAACTGGTGGTGGACAACCCCGCCCAGGTCGAGCGGGTGCGCGCCATCGAAGCCCTGCAGGCCGAGTGGGACCGCTTCGCCACCCAGATGATCAGCCGCAAGCAGAACGGCGAGAACGTCTCCGACACCGTCAGCGAAGGCCGTGGCAAGCAACTGGTGGACGCCATCCGCGAGCAGTACCGCACCTTCATCAACATGGAGCGGCAGCTGCGCCACGAGCGCAACGAAAAGGCCAACTCCACCGCCATCTTCACCATCAGCCTCTACCTGCTGTTCAGCCTGACCTTCGCGGGGGCGCTGGCGTACTTCGGGCGCCGTGAGCTGGTGGCGCTGTCCAGCACCTACGGTGAGTCCCTCGCCCAGCAGCGTGCCCACAGCGAGCACCTCACCCAGCAGCGCTGGCTGGGGGACGGCCAGGCGGCCCTGTCGGAGCGCCTGCTCGGCCAGCAATCTCTGCCGGTGATCGGGCGCAACGCCCTGGAATTCCTTGCCGCCTACCTGGGCATGGCCGTGGGCGCCCTGTACCTGCGGGAAGAGGGCGGCACCCTGCGGCGCGTCGCCAGCTACGGCCTGGAGCGCGACGACCAGGCGCCCGACCAGATCCTGCCGGGCGAAAGCCTGGTGGGGCAGGCGGCCCTGGAGAACCGCCTGATGGCCCTCGACGACCTGCCCGCCGGCTACCTCAAGGTCGCCACCAGCCTCGGCCAGACCGACGCCGAAGGCGTGCTGCTGGTGCCCACCCACAGCGACGGCGTGGTCAACGGCGTGCTGGAGCTGGGCTTCCTGCGGCGCCTCTCCGCCCGCGACCAGGCGCTGATGCCGCTGATCGCCGGCAACCTCGGTACCGCCATGGACGCATCCCGCTACCGCCAGCGCCTGCAGGAAGTGCTCGGCGAGACCCAGCAGCTCAACGAAGAGCTGCAGGTGCAGCAGGAAGAGCTGAAGACCGCCAACGAGGAACTGGAAGAACAGTCCCGCGTGCTGCGCGAGTCCCAGGCCAGCCTGGAGGCCCAGCAGGCCGAACTGGAGCAGACCAACGAGCGCCTGGCCGAACAGGCCCAGGAGATGGCCGCCCAGCGCGATGACCTGGACGACAAGAACACCGCCCTGCAGCAGGCCCGCCTGGAACTGGAGGCCCGTGCCGAGGAGCTGCAGCGCGCCAGCCGCTACAAGTCCGAGTTCCTCGCCAACATGTCCCACGAGCTGCGCACCCCGCTGAACAGCTCGCTGATCCTCGCTCGCCTGCTGGCCGACAACCCCGAGGGCAACCTCAATGACGAGCAGGTCAAGTTCGCCGAGTCCATCTATTCCGCCGGCAACGACCTGCTCAACCTGATCAACGACATCCTCGACATCTCCAAGGTCGAGGCCGGCAAGCTCGACCTGCGCGCCGAGAACGCCCCGGTGCGGCGCCTGGTGGACGGCCTGCGCGAGCTGTTCACCCCGCTGGCCGAGCAGAAGGCCCTGGCCTTCAGCGTCGAGGTGGCCGACGACGTGCCCGACCAGCTCTGCACCGACCGGCAACGGGTGGAGCAGATCATCAAGAACCTGCTGTCCAACGCCATCAAGTTCACCGACCAGGGCGCCGTGTCCCTGCGGGTCGAGCGGGTTCCGGCGGGCATCGCCTTCGCCGTGCGCGACAGCGGCATCGGCATCCGCGCCGACCAACTGGACCTGATCTTCGAGGCCTTCCGCCAGGCCGACGGCACCACCAACCGCCGCTACGGCGGTACCGGCCTCGGTCTGTCCATCTCCCGCGACCTGGCGCAGCTGCTTGGCGGCAGCATCCAGGCCAGCAGCGAGCCGGGCCAGGGCAGCCTGTTCACCCTGGTACTGCCGGAACACTGGACGCCGGCCGACGAGCCGCCGGTGCCCTTGCCCGCGCCCAAGCCCAGTGCGCCGACTCCGCCGCCCGCCCGCCCGGCCGTGGCGGCGACCCTGGCACCGGCCACCCACGCGCCGATCCCCACCTTCCCGGACGACCGTGACCAGGCCCCGTCGGATGAGCGCTGCGTACTGGTGATCGAGGACGAGCCCAAGTTCGCCCAGATCCTCTACGACCTGGCCCACGAACTGGGTTACCGCTGCCTGGTGGCCCATGGCGCCGATGAAGGCTTCCACCTCGCCGAGCGCCATGCACCGGACGCCATCCTGCTGGACATGCGCCTGCCCGACGAGCCGGGCCTCTCGGTGCTGCAGCGTCTCAAGGACACGCCCCGCACCCGCCACATTCCCGTGCACGTCATCTCGGTGGAGGACCTCAGCGAGGCCGCGTTGCACCTGGGCGCGGTGGGCTACGCGGTCAAGCCCACCACCCGCGAGCAGCTCAAGGATGTGTTCGCCCGCCTCGAAGCCAAGCTCACCCAGAAGGTCAAGCGCGTGCTGCTGGTGGAGGACGACGCCCTGCAGCGCGACAGCATCGCCCGGCTGATCGGCGACGACGACATCCAGATCACCGCCGTCGAGTTCGGCGAACAGGCCCTGGAACTGCTGCGCAGCACCCTGTTCGACTGCATGATCATCGACCTCAAGCTGCCCGACATGCAGGGCAACGAGCTGCTGCGGCGCATGGGCAGCGAGGACATCTGCTCCTTCCCGCCGGTGATCGTCTACACCGGGCGCAATCTCTCCCGGGACGAAGAGGCCGAGCTGCTCAAGTACTCCCGCTCCATCATCATCAAGGGCGCGCGCTCGCCGGAGCGCCTGCTGGACGAGGTCACCCTGTTCCTGCACAAGGTCGAGTCGGAACTCTCCAGCGAACGGCAGAAGATGCTCAAGACCGCCCGCAGCCGCGACCGTGTGTTCGAAGAGCGGCGGATCCTGCTGGTGGACGACGACGTGCGCAACATCTTCGCCCTCACCAGCGCCCTGGAGCAGAAGGGCGCGCGGGTGGAAATCGCTCGCAACGGACGTGAGGCGCTGGACAAGCTCGAAGCCGTGGACGATATCGATCTGGTGCTGATGGACGTGATGATGCCGGAGATGGATGGCTACGAAGCCACCCGGCGCATCCGCCAGCAGCCGCGCTGGGCCAAGCTGCCGATCATCGCCGTCACCGCCAAGGCGATGAAGGACGACCAGGACCTGTGCATCCGCGCCGGCGCCAACGACTACCTGGCCAAACCCATCGACCTGGATCGCCTGTTCTCGCTGATCCGTGTCTGGCTACCGCGTCTGGAGCGCATCTAGATGGCCGACCGCACCCAGGAAATCGAGCTGCGCCTGCTCATCGAGGCGATCTACCTCAAGTACAGCTACGACTTCCGCGACTACTCGGGCGCTTCCCTCAAGCGCCGGGTGCTCTACGCCCTGCGGCAGTTCGACTGCGCCACCATCTCGGCCCTGCAGGAGCGCATCATCCACGACCCGCAGGCCTTCCACGAGCTGCTGCAGTACCTGACGATCCCGGTCAGCGAGATGTTCCGCGACCCCTCCTACTACCTCGCCCTGCGCCAGGAAGTGGTGCCCATCCTGCGCACCTACCCCTCGCTCAAGGTGTGGATTGCCGGCTGCAGCACCGGCGAGGAGGTGCACTCCATGGCCATCCTGCTGCACGAGGAAGGGCTGCTGGAGCGCACCCTGATCTACGCCACCGACATCAACCCGCGCTCCCTGGAGAAGGCCCGGCGCGGCATCTACGCCCTCGACGACATGCGCAAGTACAGCGAGAACTACCGCCTGGCCGGCGGCCAGGGCTCGCTGTCGGACTACTACACCGCCGCCTACGACGGCGCTCTATTCGACAAGCTGCTGCGCGAGAACGTGACCTTCGCCGACCACAGCCTGGCCACCGACAGCGTGTTCTCCGAGACCCAGCTGATCTCCTGCCGCAACGTGCTCATCTACTTCAACAAGCAGCTGCAGGACCGCGCCCTCGGCCTGTTCCACGAATCGCTCTGTCACCGCGGCTTCCTCGGCCTGGGCAGCAAGGAGAGCCTCGACTTCTCCGCCTACGCCGGCCACTTCGAAGCCCTCAACCGCCCGGAACGGGTGTTCCGCAAGCTATGAACGGGCCCCAGCGCATGGCCGTGGTGGTGGGCGCTTCCGCCGGAGGGGTGGAGGCCCTGCTGCAGGTGTTCGCCGGGCTGCCGGCGGGCTACCCGCTCACCCTGGCCTGCGTGCTGCACCTGCCCGAAGGGCGCGAGAGCCTGCTGGCCGAGCTGTTCGCCCGGCGCCTGGCGGTGCGCGTGCGCGAGGCCCGGGACAAGGAGAGCCTGGCCCCCGGCACCCTCTACGTCGCCCCGCCGGGCTACCACCTGTCCATCGAACGCGACGCCAGCTTCTCCCTCAGCCGCGAGGAGCCGCTGCACTTCTCCCGGCCCTCCATCGACATCCTCTTCGAGTCCGCCGCCGACTGCTACGGCGAGCGCCTGGTGGGGGTGCTGCTGACCGGCGCCAACGAAGACGGTGCCCGCGGGCTGGCCTACATCCAGCAACAGGGCGGCCTCAGCGTCGTGCAGGACCCGCACGACGCCCAGGTGCCGACCATGCCCGAGGCCGCGCTGGCCACCCACCGTCCCGACCACATCCTCCCGTTGCGGGGCATCCGCGACCTCCTGGCACGACTGGACCCATCCCATGCCGAGTAATCCACCAAGCAAGCTGCTGATCGTCGACGACCTGCCGGAGAACCTGCTGGCCCTGGAAGCCCTGATCAAGGAGGACGGCCGCGAGGTGCACCAGGCCGCCTCCGCCGACGAGGCCCTGGCCCTGCTGCTGGAGCACGAGTTCGCCCTGGCCATCCTCGACGTGCAGATGCCGGGCATGAACGGCTTCGAGCTGGCCGAACTGATGCGCGGCACGGAGAAGACCAAGCACATCCCCATCGTCTTCGTCAGCGCCGCCGGCCGCGAGCTGAACTACGCCTTCAAGGGCTACGAGAGCGGCGCGGTGGACTTCCTCTACAAACCGCTGGACACCCACGCCGTGCGCAGCAAGGTGGCGGTGTTCGTCGAACTGCACCGCCAGCGCAAGCTGATGGCCCAGCAGCTGGAAGCCCTGGAGGCGGCGCGCCGCGAGCAGGACACCCTGCTGGCCGAACTGCGCGCCACCCAGGCCGAGCTGCAGCGCGCGGTGCAGATGCGCGACGACTTCATGTCCATCGTCTCCCACGAGCTGCGCACCCCGCTCAACGGCCTGATGCTCGACACCCAGCTGCGCCAGAACCACCTGGCCAAGGGCAACGTCGCGGTGTTCACCGAGGCCCGCCTGCGCACCCTGTTCGACCGGGACGAGCGGCAGATCCGCAGCCTGGTCCGGCTGATCGAGGACATGCTCGACGTCTCCCGCATCCGCACCGGCAAGCTCTCCATCCGCCCCGAGCCCTGCGAGCTGGGGCAACTGGTGCGCCATGTGGCGGAGAACTTCGCCGCGCAGATGGAGGCCGCCGACTGCGCGCTGGACCTGCAGGTGGAGGACGGCGTCACCGGCGTGTGGGATGCCTTCCGCATCGAGCAGGTGGTCAGCAACCTGTTCAGCAACGCCCTGCGCTACGGCACCGGCAACCCGGTGCAGGTGGTGGTGCGGCGTGACGGCGAATGGGCGCGGGTGGAGGTGCGCGACCAGGGCATCGGCATCTGCGCCGAGGACCAGAGGCGCATCTTCCAGCAGTTCGAACGGGCCGGCGGCGCCGACAAGGTGGCGGGGCTGGGGCTGGGGTTGTTCATTTCCGAGCAGATCATGCTCGCCCACGGCGGCCGCATCGAGCTGTGCAGCACACCGGGGGTGGGTTCCACCTTCAGCCTGCTGCTGCCGACTGCCTGAGGCGGTTCAGGCCGCCAGCGGCCGCGCCAGGGGCAGGTGCAGCGTCGCCACCAGGCCGCCTTCCGGCTTGTTGTGCAGGCTGGCGCTGCCGCCCAGGCGCTCCATGATCATCGCCACGATGGACAGGCCGAGGCCGGCGCCGTGGCTGTTGCCCTCGCTGTAGAAACGCTGGAACACCCGCTCCAGCTTGTCCGGCTCGATGCCGGGGCCCTGGTCGTCCACGGCCAGCAGCAGTTCATCCCCTTCGCGCCGCAGTGACACCCGGATCAGCCCGCCGGGTGGCGAATGGTTGACCGCGTTGGCCACCAGGTTCTGCACGGCGATGCCGATCACCCCGGCATCGCTGTCCAGGTGGTAGTCGCCGGGCTCGATCTCCATGGCCGGCTCCATGCCCTTGCCGATGATCCACGGGGTGAGTTCGGCCAGGGTGTCGGTGACCACCTTGGCCAGGTCGATGGGGGTGCAGGGGCGCTGGGCCAGCAGCGGCTCGACCCGGGCCATGGTGAGCAGCTGGTTGACCACCCGGCTGAGCCGGTCCACCCCGCCGATGAGGAAATCCAGCGCCTTGCGCCGGTCCTGTTCGTTCTCCGCCTGCAGGGCGTTCTGCGCGTGCAGCCGGAGGATGGCCAGCGGCGTGCGCATTTCGTGGGCGGCGTCGGCGATGAAGCGGTGTTCACGGCGTAGCAGCGCGTCGATCTGCCCGAGCAGGCGGTTCAGGGCCGCCTGCATGGGTTCCAGCTCCCGGGGCAGCGGCACCAGTTGCAGCGGTTCGAGGGATTCGGCGTGCCGCGCGCGGATCACCCGCGCCATGTTCTGCAGCGGCTTCAGGCCCCAGCCGATGGCCAGCCAGACCAGCAACGCCAGGGCCAGGCTGCCCACCAGGAAGGGCGCCAGGGTGTGGCGGACGATGCGCGAGACCAGGTCGCCGCGCACGTCGTTGCGCTCGCCGACCCAGATCAGCACGTGCTGCTCCGGCACCGGCAGGAGGAAGCCGCGCCACTGGCGGCCGTCCAGGGTCAGGTTGCTGAAGCCCGGCTCGCGCAGCGGCTGGTCGAACTGCGGGGCGCTGGGGGTGCGCACCAGCACGTCGCCGTTCTCCCGCCACACCAGGAAGGCCAGCTTGCTCTCGTAGGGGTGGCCGACACGGTGCTTGCCGGCCTTGGCCAGGGCGTCGTTGTAGGCGGCGTAGAGGGCCTGCCGCTCGGGGTCGGCCAGCGGCATGCTCATCACCCCCTGGAGCAGGCGGGCGTTCTGCGCCAGGTGGGCGTCGTAGATCTCGGCGATCTCGTGGCTGCTGTCGTGGTGGTTGTACAGGGCGAGCAGGCCGGTGCCGAGCAGCAGCAGCGCCATGACCCGCCACAGCGTGCGCTGGCGCAGTGAACTCATGCCTGCCCTTCCACCAGGTAGCCGATGCCACGCACGGTGCGGATCAGCTCGCTGAAGAGCTTCTTGCGCAGGTGGTAGATGTGCACTTCCAGGGTGTTGCTCTCGGCCTCTTCCTCCCAGCCATAGAGCAGCTGGGTCAGGCGCTCGCGGGTGAAGACCTTGCCCGGCTGGGCCAGCAGTTCGTGCAGCAGCAGGTATTCCTTGGGCGTCAGCACCACGGTCTGACCGTTGTAGGTGACCTGCTGGCTGGAGGGGTCGAGGGTGATCCCGGCGTGCTCGATCAGCACCGTGGCGCGGCCGGTGCTGCGGCGCAGCAGGGCGCGCAGCCGGGCCTTCAGTTCGTTGAGGTCGAAGGGCTTGACCAGGTAGTCGTCGGCGCCCGCGTCGAGGCCGGCGATGCGGTCCTCGGTGGCGTCGCGGGCAGTGAGGATGAGCACCGGCAGGGTGGCGCCGCCGCCGCGCAGGCGCTTGAGCAGCTCGATGCCGTCCAGGCGCGGCAGGCCGAGGTCGAGCACCACCAGGTCGAATTCCTCGGTCTGCAGGGCGTGCAGCGCGCTGGCGCCGTCCTGCAGCCAATCGATGGTGTAGCCCTCCTGGCGCAATCCGGTGCGCACCCCTTCGCCGAGGGCGGGGTCATCCTCTACCAGCAGCAGACGCATGCTCAGTCCTGTTTGTCCTTGATGTCCTTGAGTAAAGCATCGATCTCGGCGCGGCGGCCCTTGTCGGCCAGCTCGCGGCCGGGGCGCGGCGCGGCCTGCAGGGCTTTCTGCAGGGCAGCGCGGGCCTCGCTGTAGCGGCCCTGGCGTGCCAGGTGGTCGCCCCAGAAGTAGAGACTGTCGATGCCCTCGGGGTTGATTTGCAAGGCCTTGTTGAGCAGCGCCTCGGCCTTGTCGGCATCGCCGAAGCCGATGGGCCAGCCGGGCACGCGGTCATACAGGGCGGCGAGGCTGGTGTAGGCCGAGCCCTGCAGGGCATTGGGGTCTACGGCCAGGGCCTGTTCCAGGCTGGCGCGGGCGTCCTTCACCTTGCCGAGGGCGCCGAGCCCGCCCTGGGCGCCGGCCCAGCTGCTGGTGACGATGCCGTTCCAGATCCACGCTTCGGCGGCCTTGGGTTGCTCGCGGGTGAAGGCCTGGGTCTCCACCGCCAGCTTCTCGAAGGCGTTGGCGCGCTCTTTTTCGGGCAGGTTGTACTGGATCTCCGCCCAGCGCTGCTGGATGGTGGCCAGGCGCTGGGTGCTGGCGGGGTCGAGGGCCCAGGCCAGCGGGGTGGCCAGGAGCAGGCCGATCAGCATCAGGCGTTTCATTTCGCGTGTTCCTTGTGGTTGGCGTCGCTGTAGCGGCGGATCAGGGGAAGCTGCTTGCGCAGGGCGCGGTCGACCAGGCCGGGCAGCATGCCGTTGAGGCGCACGAAGAGCTTCTCCGGCCAGCCCAGGTAGAGCTCGCTGCGGTTGTTCTGGATGGCCTGCAGCACCGCCGAGGCGACGTCGCGCGGGTCGTCCATGCCCACCTTCAGGGCATCGTTGAGGGCCACGGCGGCATCGCTGTTCATGCTGGTGCGGGTGGCGCGGGGCGCGACGTAGAGCACGTCCACCGGGGTGTCCGCCAGTTCCCGGCGCAGTGCTTCGGAGAAGCCGCGCAGGGCGAACTTGGTGGCGCAGTAGGTGGCGTAGCCGGGGTAGCCGATGGAGCCGTAGGTGGAGCCGACGTTCACCACCAGCGCCTGGCTCTGCTCGCGCAGCAGCGGCAGCATCTGCCGGGTGAGCTGCAGGGTGGCCTTGAGGTTGAGGTCGATCAGGTCGTCCAGGGCGGCTTCGTCGAGCTGGTCGAGCAGGGCGAAGCGGTTGATCCCGGCGGCGTTGATCAGCAGGTTGGCGCCGCCCATGGCGCGCGCCTTCTCGACGATCCGCTGGCGGGCCTCGGGCTCACGCAGGTCGGCACCCAGCCAGCGCAGCTTGTTGGGGTAGCGCTTGAGCAGGTCGGCCAGCGCGTCGGACTGACGACTGACCGCGATCACCAGGGCACCGGCGGCGCACAGCTGCTCGGCCAGCTGCAGACCGATGCCACCGCTGGCACCGGTCAGCACCACGCGGCACTCAGGCAAGCGCATGTCGCACCTCGTTCGGGCTCACCTGGGCACGCGGCAGGCCGAGGAACATGTCGGTGTAGAGGCGATAGACCACCTTGGCGGCATGGATCACGGCGTCCTGGTCTTCCGGGCGGTCCAGGCGGTTCATCAGGCTGCGGTAGGTGGCCATGTGGTCGATGTCCAGGGCGCCGTGGGAGCTGAGGTAGCTGAAGGCGGTGGGCGGCAGGCTCAGGCTCTCGCGGATGGTGCCGGCCGCCTGGGTGGCCAGGGCGATGCTGGTGCCTTCGAGGACGTTGACCATGCCGAACAGGCCCACCGGGTTGTCACGGGCGATCAGGTCGTAGAGGAAGGCCACCATCAGCTCGATGGACAGGGCCGGGCGGCTGTTGCGCACCTGCTCGGCGTCGCCCCCGCAGGCGGCGATGTCGTTGAGGATCCACTGCTCGTGGCCGTATTCCTCCTCGATGTATTCGCACACGGCACCGCGCAGCCATTCCAGGCGGCCCGGCAGTTTGGCGCCGCAGGCCATCATCAGCGGTACGGTGTGGCGCACGTGGTGGTAGGCCTGGGTGAGGAAGGCGACGTAGCCCTCCAGGCTGACGACGCCGGAGAGGGCGTCACGGATGACCGGGGCATTGAACAGGGCCTGGCGTTCCTGGGCGGTGGCGTCTTGCAGGGTGTCGAAGAAAGACATGGTGTCGAACCTCATTCGTTGACGAGTTCAAAAAGGGAATCGCGGTAGTGGGCGAGGATCTCGGCGCGGCGTGGGCGGCCGTTGGCGGTGAGCATCCCGTTGGCGGTGCTGAAAGGTTCCGGCAGGCGCTGCCAGCTGTGGATCCGGGCGTAGTCGGGGAGGGCGGCATTGCTGCGCTGCACGGCCTGCTCCAGGGCATCGTCGCTGGCCTTCGGGTCCAGCGGCCAGAGCAGCGCCAGGTTGTGGTCCAGGCCCTCGCCGTAGACGAATGCCTGGAGGATCACGCCGCCCTGGGTCAGCTCGGCCTCGATCCACTCGGGGTTCACGTTGCGGCCGAAGCTGGTGATGAACTGGTTCTTCTTGCGCCCGGCCAGGTACAGGTAGCCGTCTTCATCGAAGCGGCCAAGGTCACCGGTGGGCCACCACTGGCCCTGGAACGGCGGCTCGCCCAGGTAGCCGAGCAGGGTGCTGCCGCTGACCAATACTTCGCCGTCCTCGGCCAGCATCACCTGCACATGGGGCAGCGGGCGGCCGACGCTGCCGGCACGGTGGGCTTCGGGGCGGTTCAGGCACACCACCGAGGCGCATTCGGAGAGGCCGTAGCCCTCGAACACCGGCAGCCCCACGGCCTCGGCACGCTCCAGCAGGCTCGGGGCGACCCGGGCACCGCCGACGGCGACGAAGCGTAGCGGGCCGACCTTCATCAGGCCGCGTTCGACGGCAGTGACCAGGCCCAGCAGCAGTTGCGGAACCAGGATCATGCTTTCCGCGCCGCTGAGGGCGATGCAGCCCAGCAGGCGCGTCCAGTCGACGCCGCTGGCGCCGTTGATGCCCATCTGCGGCTGCGGCAGAACGGTGAGGCTGGCCCCGGCGATCAGCGCCGCGTACAGCCCGAGGTTTTCCAGCAGCACCGCCAGGGGCAGCACCGCCAGGTACTTGCCCGGCTCGGTGGAGCGGCTGGCCTGCTCCAGCTGATGGGCCACCCGCAGCATGGCTTCGGCCGAGAGGCACACGCCCTTGGGCGAGCCGGTGCTGCCGGAGGTGTAGGTGATCTTCGCGGTGCCGGCCGGCAACTGGCTGGCGCCCGCAACCGGGCGGTGCCAGAACGGCTGGCCCCAGGTGAAGCCGGCGCTGCGCAGCTCGTCGCTCAGTGCGTCACCGGCCAGCACCAGGCTGGCCTGGCTCTGGGCGAGGCAGTGGGCACGCTGGGCGGCGCTGAAGAAGGGCGGCAGGATCACGCAGGGACGCTCGGCGAACAGCGCCGCCAGGTCCCAGAACAGCGCTTCGGGGCCGTTATCCAGGGCGAAGGCGAAGACGCCAGCGGGCTGCTCGCGCAGCAGGGCGACGCGGCTGTCCACTTCGTCCAGCAGCTGGGCGTAGCTGTAGCTGCGCTCGGTGCCGCGGACCGCCACCTGGTGCGCCCGCTCGTGGGCGTGCTGGCTCAGGAGGTCGTGGAACTGTCGGACTTCAGGCTGCATGGCCGGCCTCCGCGAGGAGCAGGGGAAACCCCAGGCGCTGGAACACCCCCTGGCGCTCCAGTTCGTCGTGGCCGTAGCGGATGTCGCCGGCATAGACCCGGGGTTGCAGGGCGTAGTAGCTGCCCCAGCTGGCACCTTCGCCACCCAGGCGTTCCGGGTCGGCTTCGGCCAGTTGCACCGGCTCCAGGCCAAGGCGGCGGAAGCTGTTGATCAGCCCGGCGGCCCCGGTGAAGGAGACCCAGCGCAGGTCGCGTGCTGCCAGCAACCAGGTCACGGCGATGATGATCAGGCGGGCGTTGCCGGCGTTGAGGGAGCTGAGGTTGCCCACCTCCACCAGTTCGACGCGGTCGATCGGGCGGCCGACGGCCTGGGCCACGGATTGCTCCAGGGGCGCATCCAGGTAGCGCTCGAGAAACAGCGGCCCGCTGGCGGCGATGCGCATGCCGGCCACGGCGGTCAGTTGGCCGGCGCCGTCACGCAGGGCCAGCAGCTCGGGCAGGAAGTGCTGCACGTCGGCATCGTGGGCCTGCTCGAAGCGGTCGTGGACGAAGGCTTCCAGTTCGGCACGGGCCGGGTCGTCGGCCTGGTGCAGGGTCAGGCTGTAGCGGCGCTCGCCCAACCCGAAGTGAAGGGGGAACAGGGCATTCCATTCCAGCTCAGTCATGTGGCGCACCCATCGGTTCGTTGGATGGTGCGCAGTATCGGTAGGGATTCTGAAGGCAGTCTTAAGGTGGCTTAAGGCTGGAAAAAAGTTTTTCGAGGGCGGGAAGCGGTAAAACGCAGGCAACAAAAAACCGGCGCTAGGGCCGGTTTTCTGTGTGTTCCTGATGATGCCTGGCACCACCTGGAACTGAATGGTGGTGCCCAGGGACGGAATCGAACCGCCGACACGGGGATTTTCAATCCCCTGCTCTACCAACTGAGCTACCTGGGCAACGGGGCGCTATTAAACGGATTTCGAAGGGGGTAGTCAAGCGTGTCCTGAAAAAAATTTTCAGCCTTTACGGGCGCTTACGCGCTCGGGGGGACATAGCCCTCGGCCTGGGCGTATTCCTCGCCGGAGAGGAACTTGTCCATTTCGGCCTGGAGGAACTTGCGATCCTCGGCGTTCATCATGTTCAGGCGACGCTCGTTGATCAGCATGGTCTGGTGCTTCTGCCACTCTTCCCAGGCTTTCTTCGAGACGTTGTTGAAGATGTCTTCGCCCTTGGCGCCGGGGTAGGGCGGTTTGTCGAGGCCGGGCAGTTCCTCGTGGTACTTGCGGCACTGGACGGTACGGGTCATGGCGAATCTCCTGCATTCAATACGTCGGCGGCGCGCTTGAGCAGCTTCTTGACCGGAGCGGCCAGGCCCAGGCGCGGCGGGGTGGCGAGGTTATACCAGAGCCAGTCGGCATCGGCCATTTCGCGGTGGCTGCCCTCGACGGGCACCAGCCAGGGTTCGATGGCGAGCTGGAAGTGGCTGAAGGTGTGGGTCAGGCCGGGCAGTTCGCGGGCCTGGCCGAGCTGCAGGGCGTGCTGCGTGGCCAGGGGGGCGAGGGCGTCGAGGTCGTCCAGCTCGGGCAGGCTCCACAGGCCGCCCCAGAGGCCACTGGAGGGGCGCCGGTAGAGCAGGATGGCGCCATCGCGGTTGGCCAGGATCGGCATCAGGGTGCGCTTCTGCGGCAGGGCCTTGCGCGGCTTGGGCACCGGGTAGCGGATCTCCAGCCCCAGCAGGTGGGCCTGGCAGCCTTCGCGCAGGGGGCAGAGCAGGCAGCTGGGCTTGCTGCGGGTGCAGAGGGTGGCCCCCAGGTCCATCATCGCCTGGGTGTAGTGGTTGACCCGTTCGTGGGGGGTGAAGCGCTCGGCGACGGCCCACAGCTGCCTGGCCACCTTGGGTTCGCCGGGGTAGCCCTCCTGGGCGACGTAGCGGGCCAGGACGCGCTTGACGTTGCCGTCGAGGATCGGGGCGCGCAGGCCCATGGACAGGCTGGCGATGGCGCCGGCGGTGGAGCGGCCGATGCCGGGCAGCTCGGCGAGCTGCTCGACGTCGCGGGGGAATTCGCCGCCGTGGCGTTCCATGACGATCTTCGCGGTCTTCTGCAGGTTGCGCGCGCGGGTGTAGTAGCCGAGCCCGGTCCACAGGTGCAGGACTTCGTCCTCGGGCGCCTCGGCCAGGTCGCGCACGGTGGGCAGAGCGGCCATGAAGCGGTCGAAGTAGCCGAGCACGGTGCTGACCTGGGTCTGCTGCAGCATGATTTCCGAGACCCACACCCGGTACGGGGTGATGCCCTGTTGCCAGGGCAGGTCGTGGCGGCCGTGGAGGTCGTACCAGGCGAGTACGGCGCTGGAGAACTGCTCGGGTGTCATCGCTTGAACAGCCCCTTCAGTGCGTCCTTGAGTTCCGGGCTGACCTTGTCACCAAGCTTTTCTTCGAGCTTCTCGCTGAGCTTGTCGCCGGCCAGCTTGGCGGCGATCTTGCCCATGCCGTCCTTGTCCAGGCGGCAGGCCTTGGCACCGATCTCCAGCGGGCCGCGGCAGTGCAGCGGCCATTCCAGGCCGACGTAGCGCTGGTTGACCTGGCAGGCCGGGTCGGCCATGGCGCTCTTGTCACCTTCGATGACGATGCCGGCGCGGTAGTCCATACCCAGCACGCGCAGGTCGACGTCGCCGTTGCCGTTGAGGGTCAGGCCGGGGATGCGCGCCTTGAGGTCGGGGTTGCTGGCCACGCCGTTGGTGAAGGTGAGGCTGCCGCGCAGTTCCTGGAAGGGGGTTTCCTTGCCTTCGTAGCTGGTGGTGAGGGGCTTGCGGTTGAGCAGGGCGATGCCCTGGCAGAGCTGCTGCTCCAGGTTGGCGTCGAGCAGGGCGCCGTCGTTGAGGACGAAGCTGGCGGTGCCGTTGAGGGCGTCGATCCAGGCCTTCTCGCTGTTGCCACGGGTGCGCAGGTCGGCGTTGAGGTCCAGGGCGCCGCGAACCGGCGGTTTCTGGTCGAGGGCCTTGAGGATCTTCTCCACCGGCACGTGGCTGATGCGTTTGCGGGCGCTGAGCTGGGGCACGTCGCTGCGCACGTCGAGCTGGGCGCTGGCGTCGAATTCACCACCGTAGAGGCCGCCGCGCAGCTGCTCCAGGGTGATCTGGCCGGCCTTGCCACGGGCCCTGAGGCGGGCGTCGGTGATCGGCAGCTTGTCCAGCGTCAGCTGGCCGAAGGCCAGGTCGGCCTCCAGGTCGAGCTTGCGCAGGCTGTCGAGGGGCAGCAGCGGGGCTTCGCTCCAGGCCTGCTGGGTGGGCTTCTCGGGCAGCGGGGTGGTGCCCTGGCCGGCGCTGGCGACGGTGCCCTGGATCTCGGCCTGGCGGGCGCTGGCGTCGTCCTTCTTCTTCGGCGGCAGGTAGCGGTCGAGGTCGAGCTTGTCGGCCTTGAGCTGGGCGCGCAGGGCCTGGCGCTCGATGTCGGCCACGGCCAGGCGGCCGCTGAAGCTGCTGTCGTCGAGCTTGAGGGTCAGCTGTTCCAGGGCGAGGTCGCTGGGGCTGCCCTTGAGCTGGGTGGCCAGTTCGAAGCGCTTGAGGGTGTTGGCGTCCTGCATGGCCGGCAGTTCGACGCCGAGGCCGGTGAGGAATTCGCGCAGGTCGAGCTGGGCGATGGAGAGGCCGCCTTCCAGGCGCGGGGTCTTGTCCAGGTCGTGGACCTTCAGTTCACCCAGTGCGCGCAGCTGGTTGGCGGAGAGCTTGAGGCTGTTCCATTCGGCGATGTTGGCGCCGAGGTCGGCCAGCAGCTGGCCCTGGGCGCTGAAGGTGAGGGTCTTGCCCTTGAACGGCTCGCCCGAGGCTTCGCCGCCGAGCTTGGCGTCTTCCAGCTGGTAGCGCTTGAGGGCGCGGTCGAAGCGCAGGCTGGCGGTGAGTTCGGTCTTGGCGCGCAGCACCGGCTTGTTGGTGCCGAAGAAGGCGCTGAGCTTGAAGGGGATGGCGGCGCCTTCGCGGATGGCGCCGGTGGTCAGTTCGATGCCTTCGGCGCTGTACTGCTGGCCGGTCTTGGCGTCGGTGTAGTCCACGCGGGCGTTGTTGACGGTGAGGCTGTCGATGTCCAGCTTCAGCGGCCGTTCGTTGCCGGCGGGCTTGGGCTGTTCCGCCGGCGCGGGGGTGCCTTCGGCGGCGGGGGCAGGCGTGCTGGCGGCCTGGGCCGGGCGGCCGATGTCTTCCCAGTTGCCACGGCCCTTCTCGTCACGGGCCAGGGTCAGGTCGAGGCCTTCGACGCGGATGTCGCTCATCTGCACTTCCTTGCGCAGCAACGGCATGACGCGCACGGAGAGGCCGAGCAGGGCCAGGTTGGCGAAGGGCTTGTCGGGGCTGGCGGCGCTGGCCAGGGTGGTGTCGTGCAGTTCCAGGCCGAGCCAGGGGAACAGGCTCCAGCCGATGTCGCCCTTCAGGTCCAGCTCGAGGTTGGCCTTGTCGCGGGCGATCTGGCGGATTTCATCCTTGTAGTCGTTGGGATCGAACAGGTGGGTCAGGGCGAAGCCCAGGGCCACGATGATCAGCAACAGCCCGAGGAGCAGCAGGCCCAGGAGTTTGCCGATGGATTTCATGGACGAGTCCTTGTGATGAGTGCCGGAGGAAGGGCGCGAGTATAGCGCCAGCGGTTGTGCTGTTTGATGGCCAAACGCGGCGGCGGTTCACCGGGCTGGCGCCTGCGGCCCGTCTGACTGGCGCGTGCCGTCGCGTGACGGGGGCGGCGGCTGGTCTAGGCTGCGCTGCACAACGACAAGAACGGGAGATGCGCCATGAACGTGGCGGTGCTGGCCTTTCCGCTGTACATCCTGCTGATCCTGCTGGAGCTGGCCTACGAGCGGCGCAGCGGGCGTTCCACCTACCGCCTGGCCGATGCGGCCACCAGCGTCAACACCGCCGTGCTGCGGGTGGTGCTGGAGGGGCCGCTGCGCCTGTTGCTGGTGCTGCCCTACGCCTGGCTCTACGAGCACGCGCGCCTGCTGGAGCTTGACCCGACCTCGCCCTGGGTGTGGCTCGGGGGCTTCGTGGCGGTGGACTTCTGCTTCTATTGGGCGCATCGCACCCTGCACCGCTACAACCTGCTGTGGGGCGCGCACCAGCCGCACCATTCCAGTGAGGACTTCAACCTGTCGACGGCGCTGCGCAAGGGCGCATTCCAGACCGCCTTCGACTGGCCCTTCTACCTGCCCCTGGCACTGCTGGGGCTGCCGTTGCCGCTGTTCCTGGTGCTGCTCGGGGTGCAGCTGGCCTACCAGTTCTGGATCCACAGCCAGCACATCGGTCGCCTCGGCTGGCTGGAGAAGGTGCTGGTGACGCCGTCCCTGCACCGGGTGCACCACGGGCAGAACCCGCGCTACATCGATCGCAATCACGGTGGGGTGTTCATTCTCTGGGACCGGCTGTTCGGCACCTGGCAGGAGGAGGACGAGCCGGTGGTGTACGGGGTGACCACGCCGGTGCGCACCTTCGACCCGCTGCGCCTGCAGTTCAGCTGGTGGCGCCTGCTGTGGGCCGATGCGCGGGCGACCCGTTCCTGGTGGGACAAGCTGCGGCTGTGGTGGATGCCCACCGGCTGGCGCCCGGCGGACGTGCGCCAGCATCCCTGGCCGTCGATGGACGGGCCCCGCCATGAGCCGTGCCACGGGGCGAGCCTGACGGGTTATGCGCTGGCGCAGTTCCTGGTGATCAACCTGCTGGCGCTGGCGTTTCTGCTCAGCGTGCGCCAGGCCCTGGCCTGGGAACCCTGGCTGCTGGTGCTGGCGATCCTCTGGGGCTGCGTGAGCCTGGGGCTGCTGTTCGATGGGCAGCGCCTGGCCCCCCGGCTGGAGGGCGCGCGGCAGCTGGGGCTGGCCGTGCTGGCGATGGGCTGGGCGCTGTGGGCGGGCGGCCCGGCCTGGGTCGGCTGGGCGCTGGCGGGGTTCCACCTGGCCAGTCTGCTCTGGCTCGGCTGGCTGCTGCGGGAGCGCCCGTCGGGGGTGCCGGCCTAGCAGGCCGGGTCGAGGGGCAGGTGCAGCCGGGCGGCCAGGGCCTGGGCTTCCAGATGGTCCTGGGGGCCCTGCAGGCGCAGTTCGCAGCCGGCCTCGCGGGCCAGGCGGGTGGCCTCGTCCAGCAGGCGGCGGGCCACGCCCCGGCGACGGGTGACGCTGCGCACGCACAGGTGGGAGAGCCGCCAGGCGTCGCGTTCGCAGCGCAGCAGGGCGGCGCCCAGCAGGCGGTCGTTGAAGCGGCCGGTCAGCAGCCAGCCCTGCGCCAGGCCTTGCGCCACCAGGTCCCCGGCGTCGGCATAGGGCGGCAGCAGCCAGGCCGGGGCGTCGGCGTAGATGCGGCCCAGGTCGGTGCGGTCCTGCTCGCTGAGCTGGGTGGGGCGTTCGACGATGACAGGCATGGGTGTCCTTGTTGAGGCCAGGAGGTGGGGTCCGGATAATACGCGCCGCAGGCCGAATCATCGTGGGATTGTTTCGCCTGCTAGTGTGAGTTTGTGGGCGGTGCGTGGGGAGACTGCGCGCACCGCCCGACCCACCTGCGTGCATATCAAAAAAACAGGATAACGACACAATGAGCAGTACCCTGAGCTTGGGCGGCGATGCCGTCCGGCCCGCGTTCCTTTCCAAGGAGCGCACCATCGCCCGACCGGGCTTCAACCGCTGGCTGGTGCCGCCGGCGGCCCTGGCCATCCACCTCTGCATCGGCATGGCCTATGGCTTCTCGGTGTTCTGGCTGCCGCTGTCCAAGGCCATCGGCATCACTGCGCCGGTGGCCTGCTCCCCGGAGATGAGCTTCATCGCCCAGGTGTTCTCCAGCAACTGTGACTGGCCGATCTCCATGCTGGGCTGGATCTACACCCTGTTCTTCATCTTCCTCGGCTGCTCGGCCGCCATCTGGGGTGGCTGGCTGGAACACGCCGGTCCGCGCAAGGCCGGCCTGGTCTCGGCCTTCTGCTGGTGCGGTGGCCTGCTGATTTCGGCCTTCGGCGTCTACATCCACCAGATCTGGCTGATGTGGGTCGGCCTGGGGGTGATCGGCGGCATCGGCCTGGGCCTGGGCTATATCTCGCCCGTCTCGACCCTGATCAAGTGGTTCCCGGACAAGCGCGGCATGGCGACCGGCATGGCCATCATGGGCTTCGGCGGTGGTGCCATGGTCGGCGCGCCGCTGGCAGCCGAGCTGATGAACCACTTCGCCAGCGCTGAAAGTGTCGGTGTGTGGCAGAGCTTCGTGGTGATGGCGGTGGTCTATTTCATCTTCATGGTGGGCGGCGCCCTGGCGTACCGCGTGCCGCCGACCGGCTGGAAGCCCGAGGGCTGGACCGCGCCGGTGAAGAAGGCCAACAACGCGATGATCACCAAGGGCCACGTCCACGTGAACACCGCGTGGAAGACCCCGCAGTTCTGGCTGGTCTGGGCCGTGCTGTGCCTGAACGTCTCCGCCGGCATCGGCATCATCGGCATGGCCTCGCCCCTGCTGCAGGAAGTGTTCGGCGGCAAGCTGATCGGCAACCACCTGAGCTTCAACGAGCTGGATGCCTCTCAGCTGGCGCAGATCGCCGCCATCGCGGCCGGCTTCACCGGCCTGCTGAGCCTGTTCAACATCGGTGGCCGCTTCTTCTGGGCGTCCTTCTCCGACCTGATCGGCCGCAAGGCAACCTACTTCGTGTTCTTCGCCCTGGGCTTCCTGCTCTACGCGCTGGTGCCCTGGACCGGTCACCTGGGCAGCGTGGCGTTCTTCGTCTTCTGCTTCTGCCTGATCCTGTCCATGTACGGCGGCGGCTTCGCCACCGTGCCGGCCTACCTGGCGGACCTGTTCGGTACCCAGATGGTCGGTGCCATCCACGGTCGCCTGCTGACGGCCTGGGCCTTCGCCGGCATCCTCGGCCCGGTGCTGGTGAACTACATCCGCGAGTACCAGCTGAGCGTGGGTGTCGAGCGCGCTGCCGCGTACGACATCACCCTGTACATCCTCGCCGGCCTGCTGGTGCTGGGCTTCCTGTGCAACCTGCTGGTGCGCCCGGTGGCGCCGAAGTACTTCATGACCGACGCCGAGCTGGCCGCCGAGCGCGCCATCGGCCATGACGCCAGCCAGAGCACCCAGGTTCTGGAGTGGTCGGCCGACCCGTCCAGCCGCCCGCTGGTGATTGCCGCCTGGCTGGCCGTCGGCCTGCCGCTGGCCTGGGGGGTGTGGATCACCCTGCAGAAGACCGCCGCGCTGTTCGGCTGATCGTCCCTGCACCGGTCGATGTCGGCGTCTTGCCGGCATCGCCCGGCTTCCTCCGCCGATCGGCTTCAAGCCTGTGGAAAACTCGGCCTATAATGTCGCCCCTTTCGCCCAATGATTTTGCGGAGTTGGTGATGGCCGAACGTAAGGCATCCGTTGAGCGCAACACCCTGGAGACCCAGGTCAAGGTCTCGATCAACCTGGACGGCACTGGCAAGGCCCGCTTCGACATCGGCGTGCCCTTCCTCGAGCACATGCTCGACCAGATCGCCCGCCATGGCCTGATCGACCTCGACATCGAGTGCAAGGGCGATCTGCACATCGACGACCACCACACCGTGGAAGACGTCGGCATCACCGTCGGCCAGGCCTTCGCCCAGGCCATTGGCGACAAGAAGGGCATCGTCCGCTACGGCCATGCCTATGTCCCGCTGGACGAGGCGCTGTCCCGCGTGGTGATCGACTTCTCCGGCCGCCCCGGCCTGCAGATGCACGTCCCCTTCACCCGCGCCACCGTCGGCGGCTTCGACGTGGACCTGTTCCAGGAGTTCTTCCAGGGGTTCGTCAACCACGCCCTGGTGACCCTGCACATCGACACCCTGCGTGGCCACAACACCCACCACCAGATCGAGACCGTCTTCAAGGCCTTCGGCCGCGCCCTGCGCATGGCCATCGAGCTTGACCCGCGCATGGCCGGCCAGATGCCCTCCACCAAGGGCGTGCTCTGATGCAGACCGTCGCAGTCATCGATTACGGCATGGGCAACCTGCACTCGGTTGCCAAGGCCCTTGAGCACGTCGGCGCCGGCCGTGTGCTGGTCACCAGTGACGCCAGCGTGATCCGCGAGGCGGACCGCGTGGTGTTCCCCGGCGTGGGTGCGATCCGCGATTGCATGGCCGAGATCCGCCGCCTGGGCTTCGACAGCCTGGTAGCCGAGGTCAGCAAGGACCGCCCGTTCCTCGGCATCTGCGTCGGCATGCAGGCGCTGCTGGAGCACAGCGAGGAGAACGACGGCGTCGACTGCATCGGCCTGTTCCCGGGCCAGGTGCGCTTCTTCGGCAAGGACCTGGCCGAGGCCGGCGAGCCGCTGAAGGTGCCGCACATGGGCTGGAACGAGGTGCAGCAGAGCGTGGCCCACCCGCTCTGGCACAACATCCCGGACCTGGCGCGCTTCTATTTCGTGCACAGCTACTACATCGAGGCCGGCAACCCCAAGCAGGTGGTCGGTCGCGGCCACTACGGCAAGGACTTCGCCGCCGCGCTGGCCGAGGGCTCGCGCTTCGCCGTGCAGTTCCACCCGGAGAAGAGCCACACCCACGGCCTGCAGTTGCTGCAGAACTTCGCCGCCTGGGACGGCCGCTGGTAAACCCATGAGCCGCGGGAAGAAGGCCCCCGGCCTGCAACTCGACGCGACCCAGACCCAGGACGCCGTACTGGCCATCAAGCGTTTCATGGCCGACCGCTTCGAACTGGAGCTGGGTTCCTTCGAGGCCGAGGAAGTCTTGGACTTCTTCGCCCGCGAATTCGCTCCGCATTTCTACAACAAGGCGATCTCCGACGTGCAGGCGCACCTGAAAGACAGGTTCGACAGCATCGAGAGCGACTTGTGGGCGCTCGAGAAAGCCTGAGCGCACCGCCGACCCCACTGACTTCGAACAGGTTGAACCGATGCTGATTATCCCCGCTATCGATCTGAAGGACGGTGCCTGCGTGCGCCTGCGCCAGGGCCGCATGGAAGACTCCACGGTGTTCTCCGACGACCCGGTGAGCATGGCCGCCAAGTGGGTGGACGGTGGCTGCCGCCGCCTGCACCTGGTGGACCTCAACGGCGCCTTCGAAGGCAAGCCGGTGAACGGCGAGGTGGTCACCGCCATCGCCAAGCGTTACCCGAACCTGCCGATCCAGATCGGCGGCGGCATCCGCTCCCTGGAAACCATCGAGCACTACGTCAAGGCCGGCGTCAGCTACGTGATCATCGGCACCAAGGCGGTGAAGGAGCCCGAGTTCGTCACCGAGGCCTGCAAGGCCTTCCCCGGCAAGGTGATCGTCGGCCTGGACGCCAAGGACGGGTTCGTCGCCACCGACGGCTGGGCCGAGGTGAGCAGCGTGCAGGCCGTGGACCTGGCCCGCCGCTTCGAGGCCGATGGCGTCTCCGCCATCGTCTACACCGACATCGCCAAGGACGGGATGATGCAGGGCTGCAACGTCGAGGCCACGGCGGCCCTGGCCGCTGCCAGCCGTATCCCGGTGATCGCCTCCGGCGGCATCCACAACCTGGGTGACATCGAGAAGCTGCTGGCCGCCAAGGCCCCCGGCATCATCGGTGCCATCACCGGTCGCGCCATCTACGAAGGCACCCTGGACGTCGCCGAGGCCCAGGCCTTCTGCGACAGCTACAAGGGCTGATTCCATGGTCGAGTGCCAGTCCATCGAGCAGGTCAGGGAACAGATCGACGCGCTGGACCGGCGCATCGTCCAGTTGCTGGCCGAGCGCAGCGGCTATGTCCGCCAGGCGGCGCGCTTCAAGACCGACGCGGATGCCGTCCGCGCCCCGCAGCGCGTGGAGCAGGTGATCGCCAAGGTCAGGGCGCTGGCGGCCGAGAACGGTGCACCCGTCGAGGTCGTCGAGCAGGTCTACCGGGCAATGATCAACGCCTTCATCGACGCCGAGCTGGCCGAGCACGCGGCCCTGAATCCTTCCGCCTGAGGGCGGCAGTAGGAGAGAGAACATGGCTTTAGCCAAACGCATCATCCCCTGCCTCGACGTGGACAACGGCCGCGTGGTGAAGGGCGTCAAGTTCGAGAACATCCGCGACGCCGGTGACCCGGTGGAGATCGCTCGCCGCTACGACGAGCAGGGGGCCGACGAGATCACCTTCCTCGACATCACCGCCAGCGTCGACGGCCGCGACACAACGCTGCACACCGTCGAGCGCATGGCCAGCCAGGTGTTCATCCCGCTCACCGTGGGCGGTGGCGTGCGCACCGTGCAGGACATCCGCAACCTGCTCAACGCCGGTGCCGACAAGGTTTCCATCAACACCGCCGCGGTGTTCAACCCCGAGTTCGTCGGCGAGGCGGCCTCGCGTTTCGGCTCCCAGTGCATCGTCGTCGCCATCGACGCCAAGCGGGTCTCCGCGCCGGGCGAGACGCCGCGCTGGGAAATCTTCACCCACGGCGGCCGCAAGCCCACCGGGCTGGATGCAGTGGCCTGGGCGGCGAAGATGGAAGAGCTGGGTGCCGGGGAAATCCTCCTGACCAGCATGGACCAGGACGGCGTGAAGAGCGGTTACGACCTGGGCGTTACCCGCGCCATCAGCGAGCGTGTGCGCATCCCGGTGATCGCCTCCGGCGGCGTCGGCAA
This sequence comes from Pseudomonas sp. zfem003, assembly GCF_032621675.1. NCBI lineage: Bacteria > Pseudomonadati > Pseudomonadota > Gammaproteobacteria > Pseudomonadales > Pseudomonadaceae > Pseudomonas > Pseudomonas sp. zfem003. Next base: position 28,976 of record NZ_JAVYJG010000002.1, read on the forward strand.
TCTCGAGCACCTGGCCGCCGGCATCCTCGACGGCAAGGCCGATGCAGTGCTGGCCGCGAGCATTTTCCATTTCGGCGAATACACTGTTCCGGAGGCGAAGGCCTACTTGGCCAGCCGGGGCATCGTGGTGCGCTGAGCACGATTCTTGCCTTCATTTATGCTTTGGCTGCAACCGTGATCCGGTTCGCAGCCTGGGCAGCCGAGGCCGATACCCTGTACCCGGGGTCAGGCCCGTTGGTTTTACCCATCCTCCTTACAAGGTAGTTGCATATGTCGAAACGCCTCCTGCTCGCCCTGGCGAGCACTCTCCTGGTGCTCGCCGGGACCGTTCGCGCCGAAGTGGACGAGAACTACACCGTGGTGCTCCTGACGGAGAACTTCCCGCCGTACAATATGGCGATCAACGGGAAGAACTTCGCCCAGGAAGACAACATCGACGGGATCGCTGTCGACATCGTGCAGGCAATGTTCAAGCGCGCCGGGGTCAAGTACACCATGACCCTGCGCTTCCCCTGGGACCGCATCTACAAGCTGGCGCAGGAGAAGCCCGACTACGGCATCTTCGTCACCGCCCGCCTGCCGGAGCGCGAGGCCTCTTTCAAGTGGGTCGGCCCCATCGGTCCGGACGACTGGGTCCTGCTGGCCCGTGGTGACAGCACCATCAGCGTCAGCAGCCTGGACCAGGCCAAGCAGTACAAGGTGGGCGCCTACAAGGGCGATGCCATCCACCAGGCCCTGACCGACAAGGGCATCGAGGCGCAGGCCTCCCTGCGTGACCAGGAAAACGCCAAGAAGCTGGAGAAGGGCCAGATCGACCTCTGGGCCACCGGCGATCCCGCTGGCCGCTACCTGGCCAAGCAGGAAGGCATCACCGGTCTGAAGACCGTGCTGCGCTTCAACCAGACCCCGCTGTACCTGGCGCTGAACAAGAACGTGCCGGACGAGGTGGTCAAGAAGCTCCAGGACGCCCTGGAGCAACTGCGCAGCGAAGGCTTCGTGGACAAGACCATCAACAGCTACCTGTAAGAACCTCGCGACCGGCCCAACAGCCGGTCGCTTGCCATTGGATGGCAGGACGGGCTGAGTGAACGTCTGTGGGACCGTGCCCACGCAGGGATGCCGCTGGCCATAATCACAACACCAACGCGAGCGGTAGAACGATGCACAAGCTATTCAGACCTCTTCTGGCCCTGGGCCTGATCACCCTTTCCCTGGCGGCTCGCGCCGAGCTTCCGGCCGACTACAAGGTGGTCCTGCTCACCGAGAACTTCCCGCCCTTCAACATGGCGGTCGACGACAAGAACTTCGCCCGTGACGACGGCATCGACGGCATCAGCACCGATATCGTCCGCGAGATGTTCAAGCGCGCCGGCATCTCCTACAACCTGACTCTGCGCTTCCCCTGGGATCGCCTCTACCGCCTGACCCAGGAGAAGCCCAACTACGGCCTGTTCTCCACCACCTACACCGAAGAGCGCAAGCCGCAGTTCAAGTGGGTCGGTCCGCTGGCCAAGAGTGGCTGGGTGCTGCTGGCTGCGCCGGGCAGCACGCTGAGCGTGAAGGACCTCAAGAGCGCCGGGCAGTACCGCATCGGTGCCTACAAGAACGACGCCGTCAGCCAGTACCTGGAGACCCAGGGCCTGAGCCCGCAGAACGCCCTGCGTGACCAGGAGAACGTGAAGAAGCTGGAGAAGGGCCAGATCGACCTGTGGGCGACCACCGACCCGGTGGGACGCTACCTGGCCAAGCAGGAAGGCGTGACCGGGCTGCAGACCGTGCTGCGCTTCAACGAGGTCGAGCTGTACCTGGCCTTCAACAAGGACACTCCCGACGAAGTGATCGAGCGACTGCAGAAGGCCCTGGACCAGATGCGCGCCGAAGGCTTCGTCGAGGAAGCGACCAAGAACTACCTCTGAGTAGCACCTCCAAGCCGGCGCGCCGTAATGGTGCGCCGGCTTCGCCTTACTTCAGGCCGTAGCGATAGATGCGCCGGTCGTTGCTGTCGTACCAGTTGCCCTTGGCCCAGAACACCTGGTCCTGATTGCGGTCCAGCCCGAGCACGCCCAGGTAGCCGGCGATGGCCAGGCGCGACCAGGAGCGGCCGCCGTCGCGGGAATAGAACACCGCATCCGCTGAAATACGCGCCGACTCGCCATCCTCCGTGGGGTACAGCCACTGGGGCACTTCGTAGCGACTGTCGGTATTGGCCAGCAGCACGCCGTTACCCGCCAGGAACCCCCGCAGCCCGCTGGACGCCGGGAGCGGCCAGAAGGGCGTGGGCAACGCGCCGTTGACCTGCCAGGTGCCGCTGTCCCGCTGCCACTCGGCCACCTCCGTGGCGCGTTCGCCCTCCCGGCTGATCACGCCGTACACCTGGCCCTGGCCGGTGCCCACCAGCTCTTCCACCAGCACGCCGGTGTCCCGCTGCAGCGGGCCGATGCGCCATTGCCCGCCTTCGCGGACCAGCTCCGCGCGGGTGGTGACGAACAGCGGGGTGTCGAGGTAGCGCCCGCCGGGCTTGCCGTAGAGGAAGGACTGCCCGATCCACAGCGCCGCGTGGTCGTCGTCGTACTGCCAGACGTGCGGGGTGATGGTGCCGAAGGTCCCGGCGCTGTCGCCCCACTCGGCGTCGGCTGGCGCGCGTTTGCGGATCTCGTCCAGGCCCACCAGCAGGTTCTCCGAAGCGGCCAGAGCCTGGCGGGTACGCCCGCGATCGGGGGAGTAGTAGAGGCCGGCACGGTTGTCGGCGACGGTGTCGGGCTCGTAGTCGTACGCCGCACTGGGGGTGGCGCTCTGCGGCAGGGTGGCCCAGGCCCAGACCTGGTCGGCATCGTGGAAGTAGGGCTTGAGGGACCAGGCCAGGTTGTCGGCCTCGGGGAAGAAGCCGTCCGGCAGCACCTGCCAACTGGCGCCCTGATCGTCGCTGCGCAGCACCACGGTCTGCTGCAGGCCCTCCAGCGGGTCCTTGCCGGGGCGATCCACGCCGGTCAGCAGGAACAGGCTGCTGCCGTCGGCATTGGCCACCAGGCAGGCGGTCTCGTCCAGGCGGGCGACCTGGACGAAGCGGCCCTGCTCATCCAGCCGGGACAGGTAGGTGGTCTGTGCTTCACGGGAAAGGCCGCCGAAGAATGGGGTGAAGGTGCTCGGTTCGTCGCCGTCGTCGGGCTTCTTCTCGCCACGGATCAGTTGGCCGAGGTCCTGGCCGACCGCTTCGTCCTCGGAGCGGTCGCCTTCCATGCGTCCCACCAGCCAGGTATTGCGTGGCGTGGCCACGACGCCGGTGCAGTACTGCTCCATGGCGCGCTGCTCGATGCGTTCGACGCTGCCGACCACGGCCTCGTCGGGGCTGGCGCCACCCAGTTCCAGCTTGGCGCTGGTGATGATCCAGATGAAGCCGAGGGGCACCACGGCGGCAAGGGCCACGGCGGCGAGCGGTACGAAGTGGTCACGGCGGAGGGGCATGGCGGGCTTCCGTTCAGGGCGGGCGGCCAGCCTATAGCCCTGGCGCGCGCTTGCCCAGGCTGGCGCGGTGCTAGCGGTACTGGCCGCCCTTGCCGTGGGCGGCCATGGCGCGGTTGCTGCGCAGGGCGATCATCTGCGGCACGCTCACCAGCTCGAAGCCGCGGGCGGCCAGGCGCGGCAGCTCGCGTTCGAGCAGGGCGAGGGTGGCCGGGTGAGGGTGACCGATCATCACGGCAGTGCCCTGCTTGCGCGCCAGGCTGAGGGCGGCCTCGAACTGCCGGGCGATGGCCTCGGGGTGCTGGTCGTCATCGAGGAACACATCCCGGGAGAGGCTGGCCAGCCCGACCTTCTGCGCTTCGGCGGCGGCGACGGTGGCGGCGCTGGTGCGGCTGTCGACGAAGAAGCGGTGGTCGGCCTGCAGGCGCTTCATCAGCCAGGCCATGGCCTCGGGCTGGGCGGTCATGCGGCTGCCCATGTGGTTGTTCACGCCCTGGCTGTAGGGCACGGCGGCGAAGGCTGCGTCCAGCCGCCGGGCCAGCTCGGCCTCGGGCAGGCCGGGGTGCCAGGCGAAGGGGCCGCCGGCGGGGTCCATCGGCAGGTGCAGCATCACCGTGCGGCGGGCGTCGTGGGCGCGCCGGGCCAGGTCGGTGGCGTGAGGGGTGTCGGGGATGATCGCCAGGGCGACGGTGGCCGGCAGGGCGAGGACGCGGCGGTCGCGCTCAGGGGTCTGCCCCAGGTCGTCGATGATCAGCGCCAGGCGGGGCCGAGCGTGACTGGCCGGTGCAGCGGGCTTGGCCGAGGGTTTGGCCGGAGATGGCGTGGGTTGTGTAGGGGCTGGAACAGGGACAGGTGCGTGGGCGGGTGCCGGTGAGGCACCGACAGCAGGAGCCCGCGGGTTGAGGACCAGCGGGCCCGGCCGGATCGGCTCCGGCTGGGCCATCGGCGCCTGCTCCGGCGCCGCCAGGGGCAGCCGGGGCAGGGGTGGCAACGGCTCGCGGGCCTCGGCCACCAGCGCGCCGAACAGCAGCGCGAGCAGCCAGGCACGGCGACGCACCCTACTCTCCGCGGGTGACGTTGAGCCCTTTGAGCAGGTTGAGGGCCTGGTTCAGCTGGAAGTCGTCGTCCTGCGGGCGCGCGGCGGCAGCCTTGCCCTTGCTGGAGCTGGGACGGTCGGCGCCGCCGTTGCCGTTGCCCAGGTGGCCGGCCAGGTCCGCTTCCTTGAAGTTCTCGGTGTCCTGCTCGCGGGTCACCTTGGCGCGGCTGACCTCGATGTCCGGGACGATGCCCTGGGCTTGGATGGAGCGGCCGTTGGGGGTGAAGTAGAGCGCGGTGGTGAGCTTCAGGGCGCGGTCGTTGTTCAGCGGCAGCACGGTCTGCACCGAGCCCTTGCCGAAGCTGTCGGTGCCCATCAGCACGCCACGCTTCTGGTCCTGCAGGGCGCCGGCGACGATCTCGGCCGCCGAGGCGCTGCCGCCGTTGATCAGCACCACCAGCGGTACGCCTTCGCTGGCGTCGGCCGGGTCGGCGGAGAAGCGCAGCTCGGAGTTGGCGATGCGGCCCTTGGTGTAGACGATCAGGCCCTTGGTGAGGAAGTGGTCGGCCACTTCCACCGCGGCCTGGAGCACGCCGCCGGGGTTGTTGCGCAGGTCCAGCACGAGGCCGGCGAGCTTCTTGTCGCCGTTGTCCTTGCGCAGCTTGGCCAGGGCCTTGCCCACTTCCTCGCCGGTGTTGACCTGGAACTGGGTGATGCGGATGTAGCCGTAGTTCTTGTCCAGCAGCTGGCTCTTGACGCTCTTGACCTTGATCACCGCGCGCTTGAGCTCGACGTCGAAGGGCTGGCCGCCCTCGCGCACGAGGGTCAGGACGATGGGGCTGCCGGCCTTGCCGCGCATCTTGTCGACCGCTTCCATCATCGACAGGCCCTTGGTGGGCTGGCCGTCGATCTTGACGATCAGGTCGCCCGGCTGGATGCCGGCCTTGGAGGCGGGGGTGTCGTCGATGGGGGAGACGACCTTGATGAAGCCGTCCTCGGTGCCCACTTCGATGCCCAGGCCGCCGAATTCACCGCTGGTGCTTTCCTGCAGTTCCTGGAACGCCTCGGGTTCGAGGTAGGCGGAGTGCGGGTCGAGGTTGCTGAGCATGCCCTTGATGGCGTTCTCCAGCAGGGTCTTGTCGTCCACCGGCTCGACGTAGGCCGATTTGATGCGGTCGAGCACCTCGGCGAAGGTGCGCAGCTCGTCGAGGGGCAGGGGCGCCTTGCCGGGGGCCGGGGCCGTTGCGGCTGCAGCGGGCGCGGCGGCTTTGGACTCCTGGGCGGCGTGGATGAGCGGCGAGCCCACGAGCAGCGCCAGGGCCATGGCCAGGGGGGTAAGGCGGGACAGATGCGGCATGCGTATCAACTCCTACGGGATTGGGTGGCGCTTATCCTTGCGCTCGGCACCACTGCGCGGGGTCGCTGGGGCGCCCCTGCTGGCGGATGGCGAAATACAGCGCGGGTGTGTCCTGGCCGCCGGTGGTGCCGACGGTGGCGATGGACTCACCGGCTTTGACGACGTCGCCGGCGTTCTTCAACAGGCTCTGGTTGTGGCCATACAGGCTCAGGTAGCCGTTGCCGTGGTCGAGGATGACCAGCAGCCCGGCGCCGCGCAACCAGTCGGCGAACACCACGCGCCCGCCATGGATGGCGCGCACCTGGCTGCCGGCGGAGGCTCCGATGAGCACACCGTCCCACTTGGTTCGTTCGTCTTCGCCGCGCGGAGTTCCAAATCTCGCCACCAGGCGACCATTCACCGGCCAGGGCAGCTTGCCCCGGGCGCTGGAGAACGGGCCGCCGTAGGAGGTGCCGGCGCTGGAGACCAGCGGGCCTTCGACGGTGCGCGGCGGGGTACCGGGGGTGCGCTTGAGGGCTTCTTCCTGGCGCTGGCGCTCGGCCAGCTCGCGCTTGCGCGCTTCCTCGGCTTCGCGGGCCTGGCGGGCCAGGGTTTCCTCGATGGTCTTGAGCACGCGGCCGAGCTCGGCCTGTTCCTGCTCGCGGGCCTTGAGCTTGCGGTCGCGGTCGCTGACGTCGCGGTTGAGCTTGGCCAGAGCCAGCTGGCGCTCCTTGCGCAGGGCAGCGAGCTGCTCGCGGCGGCCGTCCAGGGCGCTTTTCTGCTCGACGAGGGCGGCCTGCTGGGTGGCGATGTCGCGCTCGACGTTGGCCAGCTGGCGCAGGGTCTCGTTGAAGGTGGCCAACTGCTCCATGCGCGCCTGGCTGAGGTAGTCGTAGTAGGTGAGGGTGCGGGCGAACTTCTCGGGGTTCTGCTGGTTGAGCAGCAGCTTGAGGTATTCCTGCTGGCCGCTCTGGTAGGCGGCGCGGGCCTGGATGCCGATCAGCCGCTGCTGTTCAGCGCGTGCGCCCTGGAGTTTTTTTTTCTCCTGATCCAGGCGCTTCACCTCGCCTTCGCCCTTGTCCAGCTCCTGCTGGAGGTCCTTGACCTGCTTCTCCAGCTGGCCCATGTCGGACTCGGTCTTCTTCAGGTCGGCCTGGACGCCGGATTTCTCCTCCTGCAGCTGCTTGAGCAGCTTCTTCAGCTCGGCGACGTCCTTGGCGGCCTGGTCCAGCTGCTGCTGGGTCTGGGCGCGTTCGTCGGCGAAGGCCGGTGCCAGGAGGCAGGCGCAGAGGAGGAACGTGAAGGCGCGGAACATGAGGGGTGCGTCACCAGGCGGGAGGACCGGCCTAGTATGCCCGTCACGCTCTGTAAAAAAAACGCCCCGGGGCCTGCGCACCGGGGCATTCGGACCAATCCGAGGGGCCGGCGGTCGGCCCCGGGGTCATTTCAGCTCGACGATCGGGGTGCCGGTCATCTCGGGCGGCACCGGCAGGCCCATCAGGGTCAGCACGGTGGGGGCCACATCGGCGAGGACGCCGCCTTCGCGGATGCGGGCGGGGCGCTTGCCGTAATAGATGAAGGGCACGGGCTCGCAGGTGTGTGCGGTGTGGGCCTGGCCAGTGGCTTCGTCTTCCATCTGCTCGACGTTGCCGTGGTCGGCGGTGATCAGCGCTTCGCCGCCGACCTTGTCGAGGGCGGCGGTGATGCGGCCCAGGCAGGTGTCCAGGCACTCGACGGCCTTGACCGCGGCCTCGAACACGCCGGTGTGGCCGACCATGTCGCCGTTGGCGTAGTTGACGATGATCACGTCGTAGCGCTGGTGCTCGATGGCGTCGACGATGCGGTCGGTGACCTCGGGGGCGCTCATCTCCGGCTGCAGGTCATAGGTGGCGACCTTGGGCGAGGGGATGAGGATGCGCTCTTCGCCGGCGAAAGGCTCTTCGCGGCCGCCGGAGAAGAAGAAGGTGACGTGGGCGTACTTCTCGGTCTCGGCGATGCGCAGTTGGGTCTTGCCGTTGTTGGCCAGGTATTCGCCGAGCACGTTGTTCAGGGATTCGGGCTTGAACGCGCTGGGGGCGGGGATGCTGGCGGCGTATTGGGTCAGCATCACGTAGCCGGCCAGGGCGATCTCGCGGGCACGGGCGAATTCCTTGAAGCCGGGCTCGACGAAGGCGCGGGACAGCTCGCGGGCGCGGTCGGCGCGGAAGTTCATGAACACCACAGCATCGCCATCTTCCACCCGCACCGGCGCGCCGATGGTGGTGGCCTTGACGAACTCGTCGCTCTCGCCGCGCTCATAGGCGGCGGCCAGGCCTTCGCCGGCGGTGGCGGCGGCGAATTCGCCACGGCCTTCGGTGATCAGGTTGTAGGCGGCTTCGACGCGGTCCCAGCGGTTGTCGCGGTCCATGGCGTAGTAGCGGCCGATCAGGCTGGCGATGCGGCCCTTGCCGAGGCGGGCGAAGGCGGCGTCGAGTAGTTCGATGGAGGGCTGGGCACTCTTGGGCGGGGTGTCGCGGCCGTCGAGGAAGGCGTGCAGGTAGATCTTCTCGGCGCCGCGCTGGGCGGCCAGTTCGGCCATGGCGACCAGGTGATCCTGGTGGCTGTGCACGCCGCCATCGGAGAGCAGGCCCATGAAGTGCACGGCCTTGCCGGCGGCGACGGCCTTGTCCACGGCGCCGACGATCACCGGGTTGGTGAAGAACTCGCCGTCGCGGATGGCCTTGGTGACGCGGGTGAAGTCCTGGTACACGACGCGGCCGGCACCCAGGTTCATGTGGCCCACCTCGGAGTTGCCCATCTGCCCGTCGGGCAGGCCCACGTCCATGCCGGAGCCGGAGATCAGCCCGTTGGGCTGGGTCGCGCGCAGGTGGTCGTAGACCGGGGTGCGGGCGGCGTGGATGGCGTTGTAGTCCGGGCTGTCACTGTGACCGAAGCCGTCCAGGATGATCAGGACCAGGGGTTTGGGCGTGGCTGTCATGGCGTCCGACTCGCAAGGGGGCGTGAGCAAAAAGGGAGCGGCATTTTACGTACAAGTTCCTTGTACGTCACCGCTGGCCGGGGTTTGGTGGACCTGTGGCGCTGTGTATACTGGCCGGCATTTTACCGCCCCGGGACCCGTCGATGCTTGCCCACCTGATTGAATTTGCCACTAACCACTATGTGCTGAGCGCTATCTTCGTCGTCCTGCTGGTGCTGCTGATCGCCCATGAACTGCGCCGCAGCGGTCGTGCGGTGAGCACCCGCGAGCTGACCGCGCTGGTCAACGCCGGCCAGGGCCTGGTGCTGGACGTTCGCTCGGTGAAGGACTTCGGCACCGGCCACATCGTCGACTCCCTGAACATCCCCTTCGAGAAGCTCGCCGCCCGCATGGCCGAGCTGGAAAAGCACAAGGACAAGGCCATCATCGTGGTCGATGCCATGGGCCAGCACGCTGGCACCGTTTGCCGTGACCTGAAGAAGGCCGGTTTCAATGCGCTCAAGCTGTCCGGCGGTATCGGCAGCTGGCGCGGCGAAAACCTGCCCCTGGTGAAGTGAAATGCCGAACGTCGTCATCTATTCCAGCGACTGGTGCCCCTACTGCATGCGAGCCAAGCAGCTGCTGCAGAGCAAGGGCGTCCAGTACGAAGAGATCAAGGTGGACGGGAAGCCCGATGTACGCGCCGAGATGACCCGCAAGGCGGGCCGCACCTCGGTGCCCCAGATCTGGATCGGCCCGACCCATGTGGGCGGCTGTGACGACCTCTATGCCCTGGAGCGGGCCGGGAAGCTGGATGCCCTGCTCGAGGCTTGACCCTCCGGTAACGGACGAACAAGAAGGTTCTGCCAAATGACTGAACAAGCAAACGGCGCTTCCCAGGAAGCCGCACCGCAATTCTCCCTGCAGCGCATCTACGTGCGTGACCTGTCCTTCGAGGCCCCCAAGAGCCCCGAGATCTTCCGCCAGGAGTGGTCCCCCAGCGTCGCGCTGGACCTGAACACCCGCCAGAAGAACCTGGACGGCGACTTCTACGAAGTCGTGCTGACCCTGTCCGTGACCGTGAAGAACGGCGAGGAAACCGCCTTCATCGCGGAAGTGCAGCAGGCCGGCATCTTCCTGATCAAAGGCCTGGATGCGGCGTCCATGAGCCACACCCTGGGCGCCTTCTGCCCGAACATCCTGTTCCCCTATGCTCGCGAAACCCTGGACAGCCTGGTGGTGCGCGGCTCCTTCCCGGCGCTGATGCTCTCCCCGGTCAACTTCGATGCCCTGTACGCCCAGGAAATGGCGCGTATCCAGGGTGGTGAAGCCCAGGCCTGAGCCGTTCCGGCTCCATGAAAAAGCGCCCCTCGGGGCGCTTTTTTATTGGCGGCGACCGGCCTGGGGTCAGTCCAGGCAGAAGCCGTGCTGGCGCCAGGCCTCGTAGACCGCCACGGCGACGCTGTTGGAGAGGTTCAGGCTGCGGCAGCCCGGGCGCATCGGCAGGCGCAGGCGCTGGGATTCGGGCAGTGCGTTGCGCACGTCGTCCGGCAGGCCGCGGCTCTCCGGGCCGAAGAGAAACGCGTCGCCCTTCTCGAAGGCGACATCGTGGAACAGCCGGCTGCCCTTGGTGGTGAAGGCGAACACCCGGGGGTGGCCGAGGCTGGCCAGGCAGCTGTCCAGGTCGGGATGACGCCGCAGGGTGGCGTACTCGTGGTAGTCCAGCCCGGCACGGCGTAGGCGCTTGTCGTCCAGCTCGAAGCCCAGGGGCTCGATCAGGTGCAGGTCGCAGCCCGAGTTGGCACACAGCCTGATAATGTTGCCCGTGTTTGGCGGGATTTCCGGTTGAAAGAGGATGACGTGGAACATGCGTGGCCCCGAGCCCGAAACAGGGCGGCATTCTAGCGCCGAAAAGGACGAGCGTAGGCGTCTGTTGCCGCGCTTCATCGGCTCGCTGGCGATCTTCGGCCTGCTGCTGGGAATGATGATCGGCCGCCTCACCGAGCCCGAGCCCACCCGCCTGGAGCGCATCGAGGTGGCCGAGGGTGGCCTGGTGCTGTGGTTCAACCGCACGCCGCGCCAGACCGCCGAGCACCGTGACGGCGCACTGGCCTTCGTCTTCGAAGCGCGCGCCCAGTCGGCCCAGGGGCGCCTGCAGATGGCGGGGCGACCGGTGAACTGGCGATTGCAGATGACGCCCGCCGGGGCGGTGCTGCACTTCGTGGCCATGCGCCCGTTGAAGGGCGAGTGGCAGGGGGCTTGGGTGGACGGCCAGTGGCGCCTGTCCATCGACCTGCACGAAGGGTAGTGAAAAGAAAAGGGCTCCGGGCCTGCCTGTAACCCGAAGCCCCTGGAGGCTGCTCGCCACGGTGCGTGGCTGGAGCGCTACAAGAAAGGGGATTCCCCGGCCTGCCTGTACCAAGGTCCCCGAAAGGGTTTGCCCGTTGCCGCGCCTGGGGCGGCGGCTGCGAGCGGCTGTAAGAAGGGGGATTCCCCGGCCTGCCTGTACCAAGGTCCCCGAAAGGGTCTTGCCCGTTGCCGTGCCTGGGGCGACGGCGGCGAGCGGTTGTAAGAAAGGGGAATCCCCGGCCTGCCTGTACCTGGGCCCCCGAAAGGGTTTGCCGCTGTTCGGTCGCGGAGCGGGGCTCGACGCGGGACCGGGCAGCGGGTGGTGCATATAAAGAGGGGGCTTCTCGGCCTGCCTGTACCAAGGGCCCCTGAAACTGTACGTACCAGGACCAATGCAGAGGCTGTGCCAAGTTGCGTTTCAGCGTGGCTCTGTCGGCTGTGGATAACGCCGAAAGCCAGTGGATACGCGGCCTTCAGCCTTTCAGGCAGCGCCTTCGCGGAGAGCTGAAAGGGGTTCTGACAGGTAGACGCTGAGCCCGCGCTTCGGCACAGGGCTGGGGCATCCGATCGAGCGGTTGCACAGGTGCGGGGCAAGGGCCTGTTGCGCTGAAAGACCTGCTGCAGAGCGATTGCCAATGAAAAGGCCGCCCGCAGGCGGCCTTGGAGGGCGGGGAGGGGTCAGGCGTCGTCGCCGTCGTCCTCGTCGGCACCGTCCACTTTCATGCCCAGTTCCTTGATCTTGCGGGTCAGGGTGTTGCGCCCCCAGCCCAGCAGCACGGCGGCGTCGCGGCGGCGGCCGGCGGTGTGCTTCAGGGCGGTCTCGATCATGATCCGCTCGAAGGCGGGCACGGCGGTGTCCAGCAGGCTGGACTGGCCACGGCCCAGGGCCTGGTCGGCCCATTGGCGCAGGGCCTGCTCCCAGTTAGTGACCGGGGCGGCATCCTGAGGCTGGGTGAGCAGTTCCGGCGGCAGGTCGTCGACATGCACCTCGCGGCCCGAGGCCATTACGGTGATCCAGCGGCAGGTGTTCTCCAGCTGGCGCACGTTGCCCGGCCAGGGCAGGTTCTTCAGGTATTCCTCGGTCTCCGGCTTGAGCAGCTTGGGCTCCACGGCCAGTTCCTGCGCCGCGCGGGCGAGGAAGTGGCGGGCCAGGGCGGGGATGTCCTCGCGGCGGTCGGACAGCCGAGGGATGTGGATGCGGATGACGTTGAGGCGGTGGAACAGGTCCTCGCGGAACTTGCCGGCCTGCACCAGGTTTTCCAGGTTCTGGTGGGTGGCGGCGATGATGCGCACGTCCACCTTCACCGGGGTGTGGCCGCCCACGCGGTAGAACTCGCCATCGGCCAGCACCCGCAGCAGGCGGGTCTGGGTGTCGGCAGGCATGTCGCCGATCTCGTCGAGGAACAGGGTGCCGCCATCGGCCTGCTCGAAGCGGCCACGGCGCTGGTTGGCCGCGCCGGTGAAGGCGCCTTTCTCGTGGCCGAACAGCTCGGATTCCATCAGGTCCTTGGGGATCGCCGCCATGTTCAGTGCGATGAAGGGCGAGGCGGCGCGCGGGCTGTGGCGGTGCAGCGCATGGGCCACCAGTTCCTTGCCGGTGCCAGATTCGCCGTTGATCAGCACGGTGATGTTGGAGTGGCTGAGGCGGCCGATGGCACGGAACACCTCCTGCATCGCCGGCGCTTCGCCGATGATTTCCGGGGTGCGCGGCTGGTTGGCCGGGGCCACCAGGTTCTGCTGTTCCTGGGCGTGCTGGAAGGCGCGCTTGACCAGGGAAACGGCCTCGTCGACGTCGAACGGCTTGGGCAGGTACTCGAAGGCGCCGCCCTGGTAGGAGGCGACTGCGCTGTCCAGGTCGGAATGGGCGGTCATGATGATCACCGGCAGGCGCGGGTGCATCTCGCGGATGCGCGCCAGCAGGTCCAGGCCACTGGCTCCGGGCATGCGGATGTCGGAGATGATCACGTCCGGCTGCTGCCGGGTCAGGCGGCTGAGCACGCTGTCGGCGCTGTCGAAGCTCTGGGTGGTCATGCCTTCCTGCTGCAGGGCCTTTTCCAGCACCCAGCGGATGGAGCGGTCGTCGTCGACGATCCAGACGGTTTCACTTCGGGTCATGAGGATGCGGCTCCTTGTTCCAGCGGCAGGAAGAGCGAGAAGACGGTGTGGCCGGGGTGGCTCTCACACTCGATCAGGCCCTGGTGCTGGCTGATGATGTTCTGGGCGATGGCCAGGCCGAGGCCGGTGCCGTCCGGGCGCCCGCTGACCATGGGGTAGAAGATGGTGTCCTGCAGCTCGGGGGGGATGCCCGGGCCGTTGTCGATGATCTCCACCTTGGCCACCAGGCGATGGCGGGTGTGGCCGATGGTGAACTGGCGCAGGGTGCGGGTGCGCAGGGTGATGCGGCCCAGGCGCAGGTCGTTCTGGCCGGACAGGGCCTGCATGGCGTTGCGCACGATATTGAGCACGGCCTGGATCATCTGTTCCTTGTCGATGAACACGTCCGGGATGCTCGGGTCGTAGTCACGCACCAGGTTGACGCCGCCCTGGCTCTCGGCCTCCACCAGGCTGCAGACGCGCTCCAGCACTTCGTGGACGTTGGTCATGGCCAGCTGCGGCAGCTTGTTGGAGCCGAGCATGCGGTCCACCAGGTTACGCAGGCGGTCGGCCTCTTCGATGATGACGTTGGTGTAGTCCTTCAGGCTTTCCTCGGGCAGCTCCCGGGCCAGCAACTGGGCAGCGCCACGGATGCCGCCGAGGGGGTTCTTGATCTCGTGGGCGAGGCCGCGCACCAGCAGCTTGGTGGTTTCCTGCTTGGAGAGCTGGGCCTCTTCCTTGGTGATGCGCAGCAGGCGGTCGCGGGGGTGCACTTCCAGCAGCAGCAGGGTGGCGCCCTTGTTGAGGATGGGCGTCACCGCGTAGTCCACCGTGATGGTCTGCCCGGAGAGCGAGGTCAGCATGGCCTCGCGCTTGGTGAAGGGGTGGGCCTGTTCCACGGCCTGGCGCAGGGACGCCAGGGCTTCCGGAGATTCGGTGAACAGCTCGCTGATGAACTGACCGTGGCTGCGCTGGCCGCTGACGGCCAGGAGCATTTCCGCCGCCGGGTTCATGTACTCAAGGCGCAGGTCGGCATTGAGCAGGATCACCGCGGTGGTCAGGTTGTCGAGCAGCAGTCGATGCAGGGCGTCGTTGATGGTCATGAGTCGGTCATCTCGGCGATGCGCGGGAAAATGCAAGAAGCAAACCAAGCCCTGAAAAGACGCGCGGAATGCCGCCCACAGCGGTGCCCGGCCACGCGACGGCGCATGCCGGGGCGCAGCGGGCGAACCAAAATGGGGAGAGTATAGAAAGTGGTGCGCCTGCTCGCACCGAAATGGTGCGAGGCGCGATCAGAGGAACGGCAGGATGCCGATGATGCCCTTGTCCGGCTCTTTCGGCTTGTCCTTCAGCGGGCATTCGGGGCGCACGCCCCAGTCGGCTTTCTTGCAGGGTTTCACACGGCGCTTCTGGTCGAGGGACACGCGTTTCACGTGCACCGGCTGGTTGGGGGTGCGCTCCACCACGCGGCCCTGCGTGTCGATGATCTCCACCGCCAGCTGGTGGGTGCCCCGGTCCAGGTTGCTGAGGGGGAAGACCGGGCTGCGGCCGGGCTCGCCCTGGACGTTGCCGTCGAGCACCAGGCGGTAGTTGTGGCCGTCGCGCAGTACCGGATCGCTGGTGGCGGTGACGATCAGGCCGCCGTCGCCGGTGACGGTGGCATCAGGCTCGGGGATCAGGATGCGCAGCACCTGGTAGCCCTGCTCCCGTGGGATGGGGGCGGGCGGCGCCACCAGTGGCGCACCGCGCTGCGGGGTCATGGCGTTGGAGGGTGCCAGTTCGATGCGCTTGGCATTGCCGGGCTTGGGCTGGTCGGTGAAGACGCGGTTTCCCTCCTCGTCGACGTAGGTGTAGACCTGGGCGACGGCGGGCAGGCTGGCGAGAAGCAGGCAGAACAGGAGCGTGCGCATGGGGCGGGCTAGGTTCTCGGCGTGGGTTTCGGGCGCATGGCAGGGCTGTTGGTATCGACCCGCTGCAGGGTGAAGGTCTGGGTGTCGCTCTGCTGCACCACCTTCTCGCCCTCCAGCACCTGGACGGACACGCTGTGTTCGCCACGGCTGGCGTTGGTGACCTGCAGGCGCGGGACATTGGCGGGGCTGCCATAAGGCTTGCCATCCATCACCAGGCGCAGACTGTGGCCGGGCTGCAGGCGCGGTTTGATGCGCACATCGA
The DNA here is from genome assembly GCF_032621675.1 of Pseudomonas sp. zfem003. Lineage (NCBI taxonomy): Bacteria > Pseudomonadati > Pseudomonadota > Gammaproteobacteria > Pseudomonadales > Pseudomonadaceae > Pseudomonas > Pseudomonas sp. zfem003. The sequence continues at coordinate 44,378 of NZ_JAVYJG010000002.1, forward strand.
GGGTGAACGAGCCGTTGTTGGCGCGCAGGGCTTCGTCGCTGGGCAACACCAGGCTCAATTGCTCGTAGGCGGCGCTGACCTTCTTCTCGGGTTCGGCCGGCGGTGGGGCAACGGGTTTCTGGGCCTCGACGGTGTTGGTTGGCGGCAATTCGACGGCTTCGACCTTGCCCCCTTCCGGCGGCTGGTTGGTGAACACGGTGTGGCCGTTGGCGTCGGTGTACTTGTAGATCTGCGCGCTGGCGGGCAGGGCGAGCGTCAGCAGCAGGCAGGCGAGCATGGGGCGCATGGCCGGTCTCTCCGGATGGGAATGGCGCTAAGCCTTGCACCGGTAGGCGGTGCTGGCAAGTTCGGGCTGCCGGTGCTGTGCGGTGTCGCCGAAAACCCGGGCCGGGAACGGGGTTGCGGGGATGAAAAAAGGCCTCCCGAAGGAGGCCTCTCGAAACGTGCCGCTGGTGCGGCACGCTGCCTGGGCAGGCGACTGGATCAGACGCTGTAGTACAGGTCGTATTCCAGCGGGTGCACGAAGGTGCGCACTTTGATCTCTTCTTCGCTCTTCAGCTCGATGTAGGCATCGATGAAGTCGTCGGAGAACACGCCGCCCTTGGTCAGGAAGGCACGGCCCTTGTCCAGCTCTTCCAGGGCTTCCTTCAGGCTGCCGCACACCTGCGGGATCTCTTTCGCCTCTTCCGGCGGCAGGTCGTACAGGTTCTTGTCGGCGGCATCGCCGGGGTGGATCTTGTTCTGGATGCCGTCCAGGCCGGCCATCAGCAGGGCTGCGAAGCACAGGTAGGGGTTGGCAGCCGGGTCCGGGAAGCGCGCTTCGATGCGGCGGGCTTTCGGGCTGTTGACGTACGGGATGCGGATCGAGGCGGAACGGTTGCGGGCGGAGTAGGCCAGCATGACCGGGGCTTCGAAGCCGGGCACCAGACGCTTGTAGGAGTTGGTGGACGGGTTGGTGAAGCCGTTCAGCGCCTTGCCGTGCTTGATGATGCCGCCGATGAAGTACAGGGCGGTATCGGACAGGCCGGCATAGCCTTCGCCAGCGAAGGTGTTCTTGCCATCCTTGGAGATGGACATGTGAACGTGCATGCCCGAGCCGTTGTCGCCGTACAGGGGCTTCGGCATGAAGGTCACGGTCTTGCCGTAGGCGTCGGCGACGTTGTGCACGCAGTACTTCAGGGTCTGGACTTCGTCAGCCTTGGCAACGAGGGTGTTGAACTTCACACCGATCTCGTTCTGGCCGGCGGTGGCCACTTCGTGGTGGTGAACTTCGACCACCAGGCCCATTTCTTCCAGGGCGTTGCACATGGCGGTACGGATTTCGTGGTCGTGGTCGACCGGCGGTACCGGGAAGTAGCCGCCCTTCACGCTCGGACGGTGGCCCTTGTTGCCGCCTTCGATGTCGGCGTCGGTGTTCCAGGAGGCCTGCTCGGAGAAGATCTTGAACATGGAGCCGGAGATGTCGGACTTGAACTTCACTTCGTCGAAGATGAAGAACTCGGGCTCCGGACCGACGAATACGGTGTCACCGATACCGGTGGACTTCAGGTATTCCTCGGCGCGACGGGCGATGGCGCGCGGGTCGCGGTCGTAGCCTTGCATGGTGCTCGGCTCGATGATGTCGCAGACCAGGATCAGGGTCGGCTCTTCGGTGAAGGGGTCCAGGACGGCGGTGCTGTCATCCGGCAGCAGGATCATGTCGGAGGCTTCGATACCTTTCCAGCCGGCGATGGACGAACCGTCGAACATCTTGCCGTGTTCGAAGAAATCGTCGTCGGCGTCACGGGCCGGCATGGTCACGTGCTGCTGCTTGCCTTTGGTGTCGGTGAAGCGCAGATCAATCCACTTCACGTCGTGTTCTTTAATCAGTTGAAGCGACTTCGACATGTTGTCCTCCAGGTGGATGAGGGCGGCATTCATGCGACCCCCAATAAAGGTGAAGCCGGGGCGGGATAGTCCGCCAGGGCGACCTGCCTCACAAGGGAGCAATTTGCGTGCCAGTGCCCAGGAATGGGCCGGAGCCCCACAGCTCAGGCGGGGCGGGGACTGCGGCCGGTTTGTGCACAGTTTTGCGCACCATAAACGTGCCAGTTTGATGTGCTGTGCACCTTATTGGTGCTCGATTGTGGTGCGTGATTGATTTTGGTCAAAGCTTGAACAATTTCCGCTATAATCCGCGCCCCTCTTTTTCCGTCGCCTTTGCGGGCGCAGTTTTTCCATGAAACTCATCATCAAGGTCTTCCCAGAAATCACCATCAAGAGCCGGCCGGTGCGCAAGCACTTCATCCGCCAGCTCGCGAAGAACATCCGGTCCGTGCTGCGCGACCTCGACCCGGATGTCGAGGTGTCTGGCGTCTGGGACAACCTGGAGCTGGTGACCCAGTGCACCGAGCCCAAGCTGCTGGCCGAGATGATCGAGCGCCTGAGCTGCACGCCGGGCATCACCCATTTCCTGGAAATCAACGAATACCCGCTGGGTGATTTCGACGACGTCTTCGAGAAGTGCAAGCTGCACTACGCCGACCAGCTGCCCGGCAAGATCTTCGCCGTGCGCTGCAAGCGTGCCGGCAAGCACAGCTTCAGCTCCATGGAGCTGGAGCGCCACGTCGGCAGCCGCCTGCGTCGCGAATGCGGTGCCGCCGGCATCTCGCTGAAGAACCCGGAAGTGGAAGTGCGGATGGAAGTGCGCGACCAGCGCCTGTTCGTCATCCACCACCAGCACGAAGGCCTCGGCGGCTACCCGCTGGGCTCCCTGGAGCAGACCCTGGTGCTGATGTCCGGTGGCTTCGACTCCACCGTCGCCGCCTTCCAGATGATGCGCCGCGGCCTGATGACCCACTTCTGCTTCTTCAACCTCGGCGGCCGTGCCCATGAAGTGGGCGTGATGGAAGTGGCCCACTACCTGTGGGAGAAGTACGGCCGTTCCCAGCGAGTGCTGTTCATCAGCGTGCCCTTCGAGGAAGTGGTCGGCGAGATCCTCGGCAAGGTCGACAACAGCCAGATGGGCGTGGTGCTCAAGCGCATGATGCTGCGCGCCGCCACCCACATGGCGAAGAAGCTGCACATCGATGCCCTGGTGACCGGCGAGGCCATCTCCCAGGTGTCCAGCCAGACTCTGCCCAATCTCTCGGTGATCGACTCGGCCACCGACATGCTGGTACTGCGTCCGCTGATCGCCAGCCACAAGCAGGACATCATCGACACCGCCACCCGCATCGGCACCGCCGAGTTCGCCAAGCACATGCCCGAGTACTGCGGCGTGATCTCGGTGAACCCCACCACTCGCGCCAAGCCGGGCCGCATCGAGCACGAGGAAGAGCAGTTCGACATGGCCGTGCTGGAGCGCGCCCTGGAGCGCGCCCGCCTGGTGGCCATCGACCGCGTGATCGACGAGATGGGCCAGGACCTGCAGGTGGAGGAAGTGCGCGAGGCCCTGCCGGGGCAGATCATCCTCGACATCCGCCACCCCGACGCCCAGGAAGACGAGCCGCTGGCGCTGGAAGGCATCGACGTGCAAGCGCTGCCCTTCTACGCGATCAACAGCCGCTTCAAGGACCTGGACGCCAACCGCCAGTACCTCCTGTATTGCGACAAGGGCGTCATGAGCCGCCTCCACGCCCACCACCTGCTCAGCGAGGGGCATACGAATGTGCGCGTTTATCGCCCGGCTTAAACAGCCCGGGCTCTACGGCGGCAGCATCCGTCACCGCCCCCCCGACCGGCGGCCGCGCCGAATCGACTGATCTTCATACAGGCCGCCTAGACTCAGCGGCACACCGAATCCCCTGATCGAGATACACCCGTGATCGAAAAACTGCGCAACATCGCCATCATCGCCCACGTCGACCATGGCAAGACCACCCTGGTAGACAAACTGCTGAAGCTCTCCGGCACCCTCGACCGCAAAGAAGCGGAATCCGAGCGCGTGATGGACTCCAACGACCAGGAGAAAGAGCGCGGCATCACCATCCTGGCGAAGAACACCGCCATCAAGTGGAACGGCTACAACATCAACATCGTCGACACCCCCGGCCACGCCGACTTCGGTGGCGAGGTGGAGCGCGTGATGTCCATGGTGGACTCCGTGCTGCTGGTGGTCGACGCCCAGGACGGCCCCATGCCGCAGACCCGCTTCGTGACCCAGAAAGCCTTCAAGGCCGGCCTGCGTCCGATCGTCGTGGTCAACAAGATCGACCGTCCGGGCGCGCGTCCCGACTGGGTCATCGACCAGATCTTCGACCTGTTCGACAACCTCGGCGCCACCGACGAGCAACTCGACTTCCCGATCGTCTACGCCAGCGCCCTGAACGGCATCGCCGGCCTCGACCACGAGAAGATGGACGACAACATGGACGCCCTGTTCCAGGCGATCATCGACCACGTCCCGGCCCCGGTGGTGGACACCGAAGGCCCGTTCCAGATGCAGATCTCCCAGCTGGACTACAACAGCTTCCTCGGCGTGATCGGCATCGGCCGCATCGCCCGCGGCAAGATCAAGACCAACACCCCGGTGGTGGCCGTCAGCGACGACGGCAGCAAGCGCAACGGCCGCGTCCTGAAGATCATGGGTCACTCCGGCCTGCAGCGCGTCGAAGTCGCCGAAGCCGAAGCCGGTGACATCGTCTGCGTCAGCGGCATGGACGAACTGTTCATCTCCGACACCCTGTGCGACCCGCAGAACGTCGAAGCCCTGCCGCCGCTGACCGTCGACCAGCCCACCGTGAGCATGACCTTCCAGGTCAACGACTCGCCCTTCGCCGGCAAGGAAGGCAAGTTCGTCACCAGCCGCAACATCAAGGACCGTCTGGAGAAGGAACTGCTGCACAACGTCGCCCTGCGCGTCGAAGCGGGCGATTCCGCCGAGAAGTTCAAGGTCTCCGGTCGTGGTGAGCTGCACCTGTCCGTACTGATCGAAACCATGCGCCGTGAAGGCTTCGAGATGGGCGTAGGCCGTCCGGAAGTGGTGATCATCGAGAAGGACGGCGAGAAGCAGGAGCCTTACGAGAACGTCACCATCGACATCGAAGAGCAGCACCAGGGCTCGGTGATGGAGCAGATGGGCCTGCGCAAGGGCGATCTGACCAACATGATCCCCGACGGCAAGGGTCGCGTCCGCCTTGAGTACACCATCCCGGCGCGTGGCCTGATCGGCTTCCGCAACAACTTCCTGACCCTGACCTCGGGCACCGGCATCCTGACCTCGACCTTCAGCCACTACGGCCCGATCAAGGCCGGCGAAGTCACCAACCGCCAGAACGGCGTACTGGTCTCCATGGCCACCGGCACCGCCCTGACCTACTCGCTGGAAACCCTGCAGAGCCGCGGCAAGCTGTTCCTCGCCCCGGGCGACGAGATCTACGAAGGCCAACTGTGCGGCATCAACAGCCGTGACAACGACCTGGTGATCAACCCCACCAAGGGCAAGAAGCTCGACAACATGCGCGCTTCCGGCAAGGACGAAGTCATCGCCCTGGTTCCGCCGATCAAGTTCACCCTGGAACAGGCGCTGGAATTCATCGCCGACGACGAACTGGTGGAAGTGACGCCGAAGTCCATCCGCCTGCGCAAGAAAATGCTGAACGAGAACGACCGCAAGCGCTACGAGCGCAGCAAGGTCTGATCTCCGATCAGTAACTGAAAAGCCCCCGCCGGATCGCTCCGGCGGGGGCTTTTTGTTGGGTGTGTCGCGGTGCTGTCCAGGTGTTGTGCGCTGGCTGTACCGTATGCGTCGGTCTTCCGATCAACGTGACTTGCAAGGGACTGTATGGACTCTCCCAATTTCCTCATGCCCATGCTGGTGGTCAGCTCTCTGATCGTCGCCAGCCTGATCCTGCTTCCTTTCATGGTCGTACGGCTGACTCAGCCCCGTTGGGCGCTTTTCAAGTCTGCAATCGAGTTCGTCATCATGGCCTGCCTTCTTTCGGCCCTGTTTACCGGGGCTGTCGGCGTACCCGTTGCACTCGCTCTTGCGGTGCTCAGCCACCGCCGCCGTGCTTCACGATACGCCGCGTCCTCTCCCGGTCCGGAGGAGAGCTGAGGCGGCACCGAAAGGGCTAGTACTCCCACCGTCCCGGCGCATAGGAAAACATCGGCAGCGACCAGCCGAAGCGGATCGCCGACAGTCTCAGCAGCAAGCCGACGCTGAAGGAGGCGAGCAGGTTGATGTCCTCGTTCACGCCCTGCTGGCGCAGGCCCAGGTAGAGCAGGGCGACCAGCAGGGAGACGCTGGCGTAGAGCTCCTGGCGCAGCACCTGCGGGGTGCGGTTGCAGAGGATGTCGCGGAGGATGCCGCCAAAGATGCCGGTGATGATCCCGGCCATCGCCACCACTGGCAGCGCGTAGTCCAGGCCCAGGGCGACGTTGCAGCCGATCACCGTGAAGGCGATCAGGCCCATGGCATCGAGCACCAGGAACAGCTGCCGCAGGTGGTGCATGAAGCGTGACAGCAGCATGGCCATTAGGCCGGCGCCGATGGTGAGGAAGATGTACTCGGGGTGCTGGGTCCAGCTCACCGGGTAGTGGCCGAGGAGGATGTCGCGGACGGTGCCGCCGCCCAGGGCGGTGAGGAAGGCGATGAGGCTGACGCCGAACAGGTCCATGTTGCGGCGACCGGCAGCGAGGGCGCCGGACATGGCTTCTGCACAGATGGCGATCAGGTAGACAGAGGTAAGCACACAGAACTCCTGCGTTGTGCTGCCCCTCCCCCTGTCCTGTGTACCTGAGAGTTTCTACGGCGCGTGCCGTTTGCCCCTTCGGTGGGCCGCTCGCCGGCGGCCGCTCTCCAGTTGGCGATCATGGAAATCCGCAGTGACTGCTGCCTGAGCGATTATGGGAGTTTGCGCCTTCGGCGGGAGCGCATGGCGCCCCTCTCTCCTGCGGGGCGCGGAGTATATGCGTTGCACCAAAGTTGTGCGAGCAGTCAGCTTCCCTGTGTCAGGTGCGGAACACGCCCAGCCCGCTCTTCAGGGCGCGGGCCGTATCGCCCAGTTCGGCGGCGGAATGGTTGATGGCGTCCACGTCCTGGCGGGTGTGCTCGAAGGCGCTGCGCATGTCCCCCAGGCGGCCGGACATGTCGGCCACCGCGTGCTGGATGTGCTCGCTGCTGGCCAGGGCCTGCTCGACGTTGGCGTTCACCTCGCCCATCTGGCGCACCAGGGTGTCCAGGGCGTCCAGCGCTTCGTCGGCATTGCCGGCCAGGGCGCGGGAACGCTCGGCGGTGCTGCCCATGCGCTGGGCGATCTGGCGGATGGCGCCGGTCACCTGGTCGATCACCCGGTGGGCGTCGCTCAATACGCTCTTGGTCTGCCCCGCCAGCTTGCGCACCTCGTCGGCCACCACGGCGAAACCCCGGCCGGCGTCCCCGGCGCGGGCGGCTTCGATGGCGGCGTTGAGGGCCAGCAGGTTGGTCTGTTCGGAGATGCCGGCAATCATCTGCAGCACATGGCCGATCTGCTCCGCTTCGCGGCTGAGGCCGTCGAGGTCAGTGGCCAGTTCGATGTTGGACGAGGTGCTGCCGTGCACGTCGGCGATCAGCTGCTGCAGCTCCTGGTGGGCCCGGCTCAGCTCGCTGCTGGTGCGCTCGAGGTTGCTGCGCACCGCGCCGGCCAGGTTGGAGGATTGCCCGGCGGCCTGCTGGATGGACTGGCCGTGATGATCCACGTCCGCCAGCTGGTGGGCGGCCTGCTGGATCTGCTGGGTGATGTCGTCGGCGCGGCGGAGGAAGGTTTCCGCCAGCTGTTGGTTGCTGTCGGCCATGCCGAGGGCGCCGGCGAGGGTCTGGCGCAGGTCCTGCAGCAGGCCGGAGAGGCGCGTGCCCATCTGCCCCAGCTCGTCCTCGCTGGTGACGGCCAGCGGACGGGAGAGGTCGCGGTTCTGGGCGATCTGGTTGAGCTGGCCGGTCAGGCCGCGAATGGCGTGCACCAGCATGCGGGTCACCAGCCAGGACAGCAGCAGGCCGATGCCCAGGGTCACGCTGCCGATCAGCAGCAGGCTGTGCAGGCTGTCGGTGATGGCCTGGTCGAGGCTGGTCAGGGTTACGTCCACGCCGACGACATAGGGCTGGCCGCTGGCAGTGCGCATCGGCAGGAAGATGGAGCGGAAGGTCCCGTAGCTGTCGGTGTATTCGTCGAACTGCGCCTGGCCGCTGCGGGCTGCCTGGATAACCGCCGGGCTGGCGTCCTTGTACTCCTCCAGGTGCTTGGCGTAGCTGTCGCTGGCGATCTCGTCGCCGCTGGCGCCGTCGGAGAGGTAGAAGACCCGGCCGCTGCCGTCGACCATCAGGGTGTAGGCGAACTTCAGGCCCACCTCGCCGGCGTACTCGCCCAGGTTGCGCACCTGCTGCAGGTACTCGCCCTCGCGCAGGCCGTCGGCGGTGCGCGTGCGTTCCAGGTAATCGTTGCCCAGCAGGCGCGGCACGGCATGGGCGGCGGCACGCAGGCGGTTGTCCATCTGCTCGCGGATGTCCAGCGACTTCACGTACTGCGCGTAGCTGATGAAGGTGGCGATGCTGATCAGGTTGACCAGGGTGATGGCCAGCAGAATCTTGGTCTGCAGGCTGACAGAACGCAGCGACGGCATGAGGTCAGTTCCATCCGAGAGGGGAGTCCGGCCGTCGTTGCGCCGGCCTACATTTTGTTTCGGAATACTCTGACAGAACTTGAATGGCAAGTGGCCAGGTCGTGCCTGGGTTTTCTGGAATTTTCTTGTCTGCCGGGAGCCGGAGATTTCATTCGCCGGGCTTTGCCTCGGTTGAGAAATGACCCCGGCAGGCGAACCTGCCGGGGTCATGCGTCAGGCCGGGATTACAGCGCTGTCTTGCAACTCACGCCCACGGCCTTGAACGCGGCGATCACGTCCGCCGTCGACCGGCTGCGGTTCTGTGCCGAGCGGATCACGCCGCAGGCCCCCTGGTCGTAGGTGCTGGTCTCGGTCCAGTAGAAGCGGTTGGCGTCGACGAACACTTCGAAGGCCTTGCGGGTGTTCCAGCCGGTGGACTTGGCCAGCAGGTAGAAGGCCCGGTTGTACACCCCGCTGGCGTGGTGCACGTCGATGCCGTCGTAGTAGTCGCTGGCGTTGTCGATGGAGCTGCCGTCACGGCTCGGCTGGTCCATGTAGCGCAGTGAGCCGGTGCCCTTGAAGATCTCGGCGCCCACCTTCCAGTCGTTCTGGCCCTTCATGTAGTACTCGGCGGCCTCGCCGGCCATGTCCGAGAAGGCCTCGTTCATGCCGCCCGACTGCCCCTCGTAGACCAGGCCGGAGTTCAGCTCGGTGAAGCCGTGGCTGACCTCGTGGGCCGACACGTCGAGGGAAACCAGCGGGTAGAAACGGTTCTTGCCGTCGCCGAAGGTCATCGCCTGGCCGTCCCAGAACGCGTTCTCGTAGCCGTTGCCGTAGTGGACCTTCATGTACAGCTTCTTCTCGTTCAGCGGGCGCAGGCCGCCGAACCAGTTGCCATACATCTGGAACACCACGTTGCCGAAGTAGTGGGCGTCGTTGAGGGGCGAGTAGGCGCCGTTGGTCAGCTTGTACTCGTTGTACGGGCAGGCGAAGCGGAAGGGCTTGGTGCTGGTGTTGCTGGTGCTGTTGCCGAGGTTCACGGTGATCACGTCGCCGCTGTTCATCTCGCAGCGGTCATTGACGATCAGCGGGCCGTACTGGGTGCCGTACAGGTAGCGGCCGGTCTTGGTGTTGCCACCCGGGCCGGTGGCTTCGGCGTGGGCCAGGCCCTCCCAGCGGCGCAGCACTTCGCCGGTGTTGGCCTCGATCATCACATGGGGCCGTGACGGCTCCGGCCCGCCGACGAAGAACGAGACCACATAGGCCAGCTGGGCCTGCTTCTGCTCGTTCAGGCGCACCACCAGTTCGCTCTGCTCGTTGCTCACCGGCTGGCTGGTGTTCACCAGGCTGCGGGCCTGCTGCAGGGCCTGCTCGGCGCTGAGGGTCGGGGTGGCGTCGCGCACCAGGTCCTGCTCGATGCCGGCCACCAGTCGCCCGGCGCGCCGGGGCTGGCTGCCGGTGGCGGCCTCGGTGATGGCCTCGCCCCAGACGCGGACGCCCTTGTAGTACTGCTGGTAGCGGGTGACCTGCGTGCCGCTGGGCAGGCGGGTGCTCGACTCCTTGACCAGGTCATCGTCCGCCACGCCGAGGGCGGCGCGGATGTCGCCACCGGCCAGGCCGGAGCGCGGGGTGGGGAGGGTGGATACGTCGATCAGTTCCGCCGCGAATCCCATCGCGGGGGTGGCCAGGGCAGCCACGATCAACGAGTGCTGGAACAGTTTCCTTTGCATGGCGTGGTTCTCCTTTTTTGTTGGGAAACGGAGGGTGACTCCGTGTTGCTCCGGCGGCCTTGTGGGGGTGAGAGCGGAGCGAGACACCGCGCTGGCCCGGTGGGTGGCCCGGGCCAGGGCGATGAGCGCTTAGATATAGACGGGTGATTTCGAATATCAAAGATGTTCGAAGAGAATTTATTGATATCGAGTCAATTCGAAGAACTTAAGTCCTGCTTAAATCCTAGTGCGACAAGGGTTTCGCTGGGATGACCCAAATTGGTGCAGTCAGGGAAGGCGACGAAAGGACGTGCAGCGAAGGGCGGGAGGTCGCCTGGAGCGTTATAGCCGGCTTCGACCTCTTTTGCGATGCCGTTGGTCAAGTCGGCATTTTCGCCATGGCGTCCGTTAACCATGTCAGTTATATGGCAGTTTGATGTTATTCGGATTCGTGCCCCCTGTAGGACTTCACTTTGACGAAGTTTTCACAGCGCCTTGGGCACAGTCCTTTCGGATAGCGCCGACCCTGTCGGTACCCGAAGCTCGAACTGGGGAGTCTGTATGTCGCAAGCGCAGGTTGCAGGGAAGCATGGAAAGGTCGACTGGGCCGGCATTGGCCGGTTGTTCCTGTACTTCTGGCTGTTCTCAGGCCTCACCCAGACCCTGATCCTCGCCACCGGCACCAGTGGTTTCACCGGCTTCCGCCAGGCCTTCCTGCTGAGCGGCCTGTGGCTGATCCCGGTGCTGCTGTTCCCCGCCCGTACCCGGCTGATCGCCGGCGTCATCGGCGTGGTCCTGTGGCTCGCCTCCCTGCCGGCGTTCTTCTACTTCCTGGTGTACGGCCAGGAGTTCTCCCAGAGCGTCATCTTCATCATGTTCGAGTCCAACACCGCCGAGGCCAGCGAGTACCTGACCCAGTACCTCGCCTGGTGGATCCCGCTGGTGGTGCTGGCCTACGCCGGCGTGGCCTGGCTGCTGTGGCGCGGTCTGCGGCCGATCCACCTGCCCCGGCGTACCGCCTGGGTGGCCAGCCTGGTGCTGGGCATCGCCCTGCTGGGCTACCCGGTGACCCGGCAGATGGTGGTGAACGCCAACATGGCCGAGGCCATGGACGCCATCGACAAGCGCCTGGAGCCGGCCGTGCCCTGGCAACTGGCCGTGGGCTACCGCCAGTACCGCCAGCAACTGTCGAACATGCAGGACCTGCTGGAAGGCAACCGCGCCGTGGCCACCCTGCCGGGCCTGAAGGACAGTCTCGGCAACGCACCGGCCACCCTGGTGCTGGTCATCGGCGAGTCCACCAACCGCCAGCGCATGAGCCTGTACGGCTACCCCCGCGCCACCACGCCCAACCTCGACCGCCTGCGCAGCGAACTGCAGGTGTTCGACAACGTCGTCACCCCGCGTCCCTACACCATCGAGGCGCTGCAGCAGGTGCTGACCTTCGCCGACGAGCAGCACCCCGACGCCTACCTGTCCACGCCTTCCATCGTCAACGTGATGAAGCAGGCCGGCTACAAGACCTACTGGATCACCAACCAGCAGACCCTGACCAAGCGCAACACCATGCTCACCACCTTCTCCAAGCAGGCGGACGAGCAGTTCTACCTGAACAACAACCGCAATCAGAACGCCCGCCAGTACGACGATGACGTCTTCGAGCCGTTCTCCAAGGTCCTGGCCGAGGACGCGCCGCGCAAGTTCATCGTGGTGCACCTGCTGGGCACCCACATGAGCTACCAGTACCGCTACCCGGAAGCGTTCGAGCGCTTCACCGACCGCCAGGGCGTGCCGCCGAACGTCACCGACGACCAGCTGCCCACCTACAACAGCTACGACAACGCCGTGCTGTTCAACGACCACGTGGTTTCCACCCTGATCGAGCGCTTCAAGGCCACCGACCCCAACGGCTTCCTGCTCTACCTGTCCGACCACGGTGAGGCGGTGTTCGACCCCGAGCACCCCACGGTGCTGGGTCGCAACGAGGCGGCGCCCACCTCGCCCATGTACACCATCCCCTTCATGGTCTGGACCAGCCCGAAGTGGAAGCGTGACCACCCGCAGCAAGTGGCCGGCGTCGAGTCGCGTCCGCTGAGCAGCAGCGCGCTGATCTACACCTGGGCGGACCTGGCGGGCCTGCGTTTCGACACCTTCGACCCCAGCCGCAGCGTGGTGAATGCCGCGTTCAAGGAACGCCCGCGGCTGATCGGCGACCCCGGCCAGCCCAAGTCGCTGATCGACTTCAGCCTGATCAAGCCGAAGCCAAAGGCGCCCGCCCCGGTGGAGGTGGCCCGTGAGGGCGATGAGGTGCCGCTCAAGAGCGGCCCGCCCAGCACCCGGGGCTGACCCCCCCAGCGGCCCGCGTCGGATGACGCGGGCCGTTTCGTTTCACCCCCTCGTCCGATCGCGCCGCTCTTCCATGAGCGGTGAGGGCGTCTTTTTTGTCGGTTTTTTCCATCCCGTGCATGGAATGGGGCAGGGCACTGTTGCATCATGCCGCCCCAGCGTTCCACCGCCCAACCGACGAAGGATTCCCCCATGGCCGGAGCCAGCCTGCTCACCCTGATCGACGACATCGCCAGCGTGCTCGACGACGTTTCCCTCATGACCAAGGTCGCCGCGAAGAAGACCGCCGGCGTATTGGGCGACGACCTCGCGCTCAATGCCCAGCAGGTTTCCGGCGTGCAGGCCGAGCGTGAGTTGCCGGTGGTGTGGGCCGTGGCCAAGGGCTCGGCGGTGAACAAGGCCATCCTGGTGCCGGCCGCGTTGCTGATCAGCGCCGTCGCCCCCTGGCTGGTGACCCCGCTGCTGATGGTGGGCGGCGCCTACCTGTGCTTCGAAGGCTTCGAGAAGCTCGCCCACAAGTGGCTGCACAGCGCCGAGGACGACGAGAAGGCCCATGCCGAGCACGTCGACGCCCTGGCCAAGAGCGACGTCGACCTGGTGACCTTCGAGAAGGACAAGATCAAGGGCGCGATCCGCACCGACTTCATCCTCTCGGCCGAAATCATCGCCATCACCCTCGGCACCGTCAGCGAGTCCAGCTTCGCCGTGCAGGTCGCGGTGCTGGTGGGCATCGCCGCGATCATGACCGTGGGCGTCTATGGCCTGGTGGCCGGCATCGTCAAACTCGACGACCTGGGGTTCTATCTGGTGCGCAAGGCCAGTGCGACGGCCCAGGCCATCGGTCGCGGCATCCTGCGGGCCGCGCCGTACATGATGAAGGCGCTCTCGGTGATCGGTACCGCCGCGATGTTCCTGGTCGGTGGCGGCATCCTCACCCACGGTATCCCCGCCGCCCATGAACCCATCCATCACCTGGCCGAGGCTGCCGGCTCCATGGGCGTGGCCGTCCCGACCCTGGTCAACGGCGTGGTCGGCATCCTCGCCGGCGCCGTGGTGTTGATGGGCGTGAGCCTGGTGAAGAAGGTGCTGGGCAAGGGCTGACCTTCAGCCGCTGCGCGTTCCCGGGCGGAAGCCCGGGCTGCAGGAGCCCCGCCTGGGGCGAGGGCGATCAGGCCTCGATCGGCTTGAAGGCGCAGTAGCCGGGGCGGGGGCCGATCTTCGGGTGGTTGCGGCAGGTTTCCGGGCGCTTGTCGTAGATGCTGCACAGGCGCGTCTTGCGGTTGAGGAAGTAGCAGTCGTTGTTGCTCATCCGCGTCAGGGTGAAGAGCCCGGTCTTCTGGTTGAAGCGCTCCACCACCCCGTCCTTCATCAGCCGCTTGGCGATGTTCTTCAGCGGCTCGCCGCGCTCGAATTCGTCCACCAGCTCCATGCGGATCAGGTCGCTCAGGCGGGCTTCCACCGGCATGGTGCAGCAGCTGGAAACGCATGCGTGGCACATGCTTTTCTCGTAGCGGATCCAGGTTTCGGTGCGATCGAGATCGGCGCCGACGATCAGCAGGGTCTTCATGTCAGGGCAGGGTCAGGGCTTGGAGGGGCGCGCATCATAGCGGGATTGGCCAATTTGTGAACAGCGCGCCGCCGACCGGCGCGTGACGGCCCGAATTTCCGTGAAATTGCTGTGTCTGTGAGGCAACCGGCATTCGTCTGTAGGGAGCGGCACCTTGCGCCGAATATACTGGCGCATCGCCGCAAGGCCCGGCCTCGATGCCGGCACGGCGACTTTCTCACTCTCGGGAAGACAGCGCATGCAATGGATTTTCATGCTGGTCGGCTTGGCCATGGGGGCGGCGGCTGGTGAATCGATCACCGGCGCCTTGCTGGGGGGGCTGATGGGCCTCGGCCTGGGGCAGGCGATCCGCCTGCAGGGCCTGGGGCAGGAAAATGCCCGCCTGCAGAAGGAACTCCGCGAATTCTCCACCCGCTTCGAAAAGGGCACCGAAGCCCTGTTCCAGCGCCTGCTGGAGGTGGAGAAACGCACCGCCGAGCGGCCGACCCGCGCCCCGGCGGCCGACGCGCCGCCCACCCCGGCGGTGGAAACGCCCGCCGCTGCGCCTCAGCCCGAGGTCACCGCCCGGCCCGAGCCGCAGCCTGAAGAGACCGAACTGGTCTGGGAACTGCCGGCCGACGTGGAGCCGCCCGTGGCCGCGCAGGTCGCCGCCGAGGGGCCTGCCGCGCCCGAAGCGCCGCTGGACTGGACCCTCGAGCCCCTCCCCGAACCCGTTGCCGCCGCTGAAGCGGCGCCTCAGCAACCGGAGCAACCTGCACCACGCCCCATCGTCCGGCATGCTCCGGCGCCCCGCCGCGAACCGGCCTACCGCCACGAGCCCTCGCTGTTCGAGCGCGGTTTTGCCGCGGCCAAGGCCTGGCTGTTCGGCGGCAACACCGTCCTGCGCATCGGTGTGCTGCTGCTGTTCCTCGGCCTGGCCTTCCTGCTGCGCTACGCCACCGAAGGCATGGTGGTGCCGATCCAGGTGCGCTACGCCGGCGTGGCGGCGGCCGCCATCGCCCTGCTGGGGCTCGGCTGGTGGCTGCGCCGCCGCAACCCCTCCTATGCCTTGATGCTGCAGGGCGCGGGGATCGCGGTGCTGTACCTGACGGTGTTCGCGGCCATGCGCCTGCACCCGCTGCTGGACCCGAAGGCCGCGCTGGTGCTGCTGGTGGTGGTCACGCTGTGCTCGGCCGTACTCGCGGTGCTGCAGGATGCACTCGGCCTGGCCGCTGCTGCGGCGCTGGGCGGTTTCGCCGCGCCGATCCTCACCTCCACCGGCAGCGGCAACCATGTGGCGCTGTTCTCCTACTTCGCCCTGCTCAATGCCGGCATCTTCGCCATCGCCTGGTTCAAGGCCTGGCGCCTGCTCAACCTGATCGGCTTCGTCGGCACCTTCGGCATCGGCATGGCCTGGGGCATGCGCTCCTACACGCCGGAACTGTTCGCCAGCACCGAGCCCTTCCTGGTGCTGTTCTTCCTGATGTACGTGGCCATCGGCCTGCTGTTCGCCCGTCGGCGCCTGCGCGAGGCGGCCAACGCACCGACGGAGCGTGACGCGCTGCTGAACTGGTCGGTCCGCCAGGGTGACTACCTCGACGCCACCGTGCTGTTCGGCCCGCCGCTGGTGGGCTTCGGCCTGCAGTACGCGGTGATCCGCCACCTGGAATTCGGTGCCGCCTTCAGCGCCCTGGCCCTCGGCCTGTTCTACATGGTGCTGGCGCGCCTGGTGGCCGGGCGCACCGCCGGCCGCGCACTGCTGCTGGTGGAAACCTGCCTGGCCCTGGGCGTGGTGTTCGGCACCCTGGCCATCCCGCTGGGGCTGGACGCCCGCTGGACCTCCGCCGCCTGGGCGGTGGAAGGGGCCGGCATCTTCTGGCTCGGCCTGCGCCAGGGTCGCCCGCTGGCCCGCGCCTTCGCCCTGGCCCTGCAGGCCGGCGCGGCGCTGGCCTTCATCAGCGGCCTGGAGCTGGGCCGCAACAGCCTGCTGGAAGGCGCGCCCCTGGGCGCCCTGATGCTGGGCGTGGCCGGCCTGTTCAGCTACTGGCAGCTGCGCATCACCCCGGCGGACCGCCTGCGCAGCCACGAGCCTGGCCTGCAGCCGGTGCTGGCGGCCTGTGGCCTGGGCTTCCTCTACCTGATCGCGCCGCTGTGCTGGTACGCCGAAGGCACCGCCATCGCCTGGGCGCTGGCCGGCCTGGCCACGCTGTTCGCTGGCCTGTGCCTGCGTTCGCGCACCTTCCTCTTCGCCGCCTTTGCGGTGCAGTTGCTGGGTGGGGCGGTGTTCCTGCTGGGCATCGACCGCGACAGCCTGGGCGCCGGCGGCGCGCTGGGCTGGCGCAGCCTGATCACCGCCTCGCTGATCGGCCTGGCGCTGATCGGCGGCATGCTGGTGGCCGCGCGGGACGAGATGGTGCGCGACGACGCGCGCCTGCTGCGTGGCATGTCCGTGGTGCTGCTGGCGGGCCTGGTGTTCATCAACCTGGCGGTGCTGTTCGTCCTGCCGTGGCGCTCGGCCGCCGCCGTCTGGGGCGGCAGCGGCCTGCTGATCATCTGGCTCAGCCTGCACCTGCAACTGCGCGCCAGCTTCGTCTTCGGCCTGGGGCTGCAGGCCGTGGCCGGCATCACCTTCCTGGCGGTCAGCCCGCTGCTGCTGGGTGAGCTGAGCAGCGAGGGGCTGCGCCCGCTGGCCCATGCCGGCTTCTGGACGCCGGCCGTGCTGGCCCTGGCGGCGCTGGTGGGGGCCTGGCGCCTGCACCGCGAGCACCGCCGCGAAGACCCGCGCCTGCCGGGCGTCAGCCTCGGCCACCTGGCCCAGCTGCTGCTGGTGTGGAGTGCCGGCTGGTGGGCCCTGGCGGGGCTGTCGGAGATCATCCGCTTCGCCGAGCCGGCGCTGCGCGTGCCCCTGGCACTGGTGCTGGCGGCCCTGAGCGTGGCGGCCTGGTCGCAACTGGCGCGTCGTGAGCGCTGGGAAGGCCTGGCGCTGCTCTGCCTGCTGCTGGTGCCGGCGGCGCTGGTGGCCCTGCTCGGTGCCTGGACGCCGCGCTACCACCCGGCGGCCGACTTCGGCTGGCTGGGCTGGGGGCTGGTGTTCGCCGCTCACCTGCTGGTGCTCAAGCGCCTGCATGACCTGCTGCCGGAGGGCGCGCGCAGTGCCGCCCACGTGCTCGGCTGCTGGTTGATCCTCGGTGTGCTGGCGCTGGAGCTGCGCTACCTGCTCCTGCTGCTTTCCGAGCACTACAACGCCTGGCGCTGGCTGGGCTGGGCGCTGCTGCCGAGCCTCTACCTGCTGGCGATGACCCGCCTGCCGCGCTTGCCCTGGCCGGTGTCCGCGCACCCGCGCGAGTACCGCCTGTGGGCCGCGCTGCCGCTGGCGCTGATGATGCTCGGCTGGTTCTGGGTGGCCAACGCCTGGAGCGACGGCAGCGCCGATCCGCTGCCCTACCTGCCGCTGGTCAACCCGCTGGAGCTGGGCCTGCTGTTCGCCCTGCTGGGGGTCAGCCTGTGGCTGCGCGACTACCTGTCCGAGTTCGGCCTGGGCGAAGACGTGGAGCGCTGGCTGCCCCAGGTGGTGGTGGGCGCCTCGCTGTTCGCCCTGGCCACGGCCGTGGTGTTCCGCACCGCCCACCATTGGGGCGGCGTGCCCTTCACCCTGCAGGCCCAGCTGGATTCCATGCTGGTGCAGGCGGGGCTGTCCCTGGTCTGGACCACCATCGCCCTCGGCCTGATGGTTGGCGGCCACCGCCGCGTGCACCGCGAGCTGTGGCTGGTGGGCGCGGCGCTGATCGGCGTGGTGGTGGCCAAGCTGTTCTTCGTCGAACTGGGCAACCGGGGCGGCCTGGAACGCATCATTTCCTTCATCGGCGTCGGCGTGCTGCTGCTGGTCGTCGGTTACTTCGCGCCCTTGCCGCCCAAGCGGGGCGCCGCTGAAACGGAGCAGGTCAGTACATGAGTCGTCTAACCTTGTTGCTGGGCGCCTGCCTGGCAGTGGCCAGCCCGGCGTTCGCCGCCGAGAAACTCGCCGACTACACCGCCCAGGTGCCGCTCAAGGTGGAGGGGCAAGGCCCCTGGTACCGCCTGGAGCTGCCCATGGCCCTGCAACTGGCAGCAGCCCATGGCGACCTGCGTGACCTGCGGGTGTTCAACGCCGAGGGCGAGCCGCTGGCCTATTCGCTGACTCGCAGCGAAGGCAGCACCGCCCGCACCGAGCAGGCGCTGGACCTCAAGTGGTTCCCCCTGCGTGGCCCGGCCAATGTGGACAGCGCGCCCCGCGTACGGGTGGAGCGCAGCACCACCGGCACCCTGGTGGAAGTGGTGCCGGAGGAGCCCGCCGCACCGGGCGAGCGCCTGCGCGGCTGGCTGCTGGACGCCAGCGCCGCCCAGGGCCCGCTGGAGCGCCTGGTGCTGGACTGGACGACGGGCGAGGAGGGCTTCCAGCGCTTCTCCATCGAGGCCAGCGACGACCTGCAGGACTGGCGCCCCTGGGGCACCGGCCAACTGGCCCGGCTGAGCTTCGGCGGGGATCGCATCGACCAGCGTGAAGTGGCGCTGCCGGGCCAGCCCGCCCGCTACTTGCGCCTGTTGTGGCTGGACGCCGAGGCTCCGGTGCTGTCCGCCGCGCGGGTCACCACGGCCAGCCGCGAGAGCCGTCCGGCGCCGATGGTCTGGTCCGATCCGCTGCCGGCGCGCAGTGAAGGGGAGGGTGAGTACCGCTGGGACCTGCCGCTGCCCATCGCCGCCGAGCGCCTGCGTTTCGCCCTGGAGCAGCCCAACACCCTGGCACCGGTCCAGCTGCAATCGCGCAACGACCCGGCCGGCCAGTGGCGGCCGCTCACTTCGGGCCTGCTCTACCGCCTGCCGGGGGAGGGCAAGGAAAACGTCCATGACGAGCTGATCCTCTCCGGCTGGGACCGCATCCAGCAGGTGCGCCTGAAAGTGGACCTGCGTGCCGGCGGCTTCGGCACCCAGGGCCCGGCGCTGCAGGTGGGCATGCGTGCCACCGAGGTGGTGTTCCTCGCGCGGGGCACCGGCCCCTTCGTGCTGGCCGTCGGGCGCCCGGCGGCCACGTCCTCGGCGCTGCCGCTGGGCACCCTGGTGCCCGGCCTGCGGAACGACTCGCTGGCGAAGATGGGCCAGGCGCGGATCGAGGGCGACCTGCGCGTCACCCAGGCCGTGGCGGAGGAGAAGGCCGCCGTCCAGGCCGAGCAGACCGACTGGAAGCGCTTCGGCCTGTGGGCCGTCCTGCTGCTGGGCGTGGGGCTGCTGGTGATGATGGCGGTCAGCCTGCTGCGCACCCAGAACAAGGGCGTATAAGCGGCGTTATTGCCACCATCTGTCACATGAATGGTGGCTTTTTGCTGTATCTTTGTCCGGTCGCGCGGCATGGGCCGCGCCTCCCTTCCAGACAGGTTCCGACGCCGTGAAACGCGCTTCCTCCCCGCTGCCCCATGCCCTTGTCCGGCATGCCGGGGCCGCTCGCCCGTTGGAAGCGCGTCGGTGAGCCTGTGTTCGATCCCGGGCTGGAGCCTCACGCCGCCGGTGCTGTTCACCGGGGTGGTGGCGGTCGGGGTCATCCTGCTGGCGCGCTGGGTCGGCCGGCAGCGTTACTTCCCCGGCCGCGCCAGCTTCATCCTCATGCACCTGGGCATCCTCTGGTGGCTGGGGGCCGCCGGCCTGGAGCTGGCTGCCGAGGGCGCCTCGTGCAAGGTGCTGTGGGCCACCATGGCCTGGCCGGGCATTGTCGGGGTACCGACGCTCTGGGCGGTGTTTCTCTGGCAGTACGTCAACAGCATCCGTGAGCCCCTGTCGCCGCGCCGTTACCTGGCGCTGTCCATCGCGCCGCTGCTGGCCTGGGCGCTGGCGGCCAGCAACCCCTGGCACCAGGCCTTCTACGGGCCGGGCACGTCGCCGCTGAGCGACCTGCCCGGCGCACCGGTGCGCTATGAGCACGGGGTGCTGTTCCACGGCGTGGCGGTCTACGTCTACCTGCAGATGCTGTTCTGCCTCTACGTGGTGGCGCGCGCGGTGCTGGCCAGCCACGGCCTGCACCGCCGGCACTACCTGGCGTTCGTCTTCGTCACCTGCGTGCCCTGGGTCGCCAATGCGTCCTACGTGATCTTCGGCTGGACCCTGTTCGGGTTCGATCCGACCCCCTTCAGCTTCGCCTTCACCCTGGCGGCATTCGCCTGGCTGATCGTCGGTGTGCGCCTGTTCGACCTGATGCCGGTGGCGCGCCACCTGCTGCTGGAGGAGCTGCCCGACCCGGTGCTGGTGGTGGATGCCAAGGGCCGGGTCATCGAGGCCAACCCGGCGGCCCTGCGCCTGGCCGGTCTGCGCGGTGGCTGGCAGGGCCGGGTGCTGGCGGAGTGGCCGGTGGTCGGCCAGCCGCTGCAGGCGCTGTTGCAGGAGTCGGGCAACCTGGAGGCGATGCTCACCCTGGAGGCGCCGGAGCGCTACTTCGAGGTGCGCTGCCGGGCCATCGAGCGGCTGACCCGCACCGGCAACCACGTGCTGGGGCGGATGATCTACCTGCGCGACGTCACAGCGCGGCATTGCAGCGAGCTGCAGCTGGCCGAGGCCCTGGCCACCAGCGAGGAACGACTGCGGACCATCTCCAGCCTCCACGAGCAGTTGCGCCAGCAGGCCCTGCGCGACCCGCTCACCGGCCTCTACAACCGCCGCTACCTCAGTGAGTTCTTCGAGCGCGAGATGGCCCGTGGCTTGCGCGAGCAGAGCCCGATCGCCCTGGCGCTGATCGACCTGGACCACTTCAAGCAGCTCAACGACCGCCACGGCCACCTGGTGGGGGACGACGTGCTCAAGGGCGTCGCCGGCTACCTGGAGTGCAGCCTGCGCAGCTCGGATGCGGTATTCCGCTTCGGCGGCGAGGAGTTCCTGCTGGTGATGCCCGGGGCCGATGCCCACGAGGCGGCCGAGCGCCTGGAGGCGATCCGCCGTGAACTGGCCACCACCGCCCTGGTGACCCGCAACGGCGAGCTGCGGGTGACCCTGTCCGCCGGCCTGGCGGTCTGGCCGGGCCAGGGGCAGGGCCTTGACGAGCTGCTGCAGATCGCCGACGCCGCCCTCTACGAGGCCAAGCGCAATGGCCGCAACCGCGTCTGCAGCCTGGCGAGCCTTTCGTCCTGAGCCGTCACTGAACCTGTGCGCCCGTGTCGCGTCTGATCCTTCGGCGCCGCTTCGTCAGGGCCCTGCCTGCCGTCCGCCGTGTCGCCTGGCGTGAAGCAATGCGCCGCGAGTCGCGCTAAACTGCGCGCGTTTTTTCCCCATTCCATCCGGAGCCAATTCATGTCCCGCGTTACCCTCAGTCGCTATCTGATCGAGCAGACCCGTAGCCACAACACCCCTGCCGATCTGCGCTTCCTCATCGAGGTGGTGGCGCGTGCGTGCAAGGAGATCAGCCACGCGGTGTCCAAGGGCGCGCTGGGTGGCGTGCTGGGCAGCATGGGCACCGAGAACGTCCAGGGCGAAGTGCAGAAGAAGCTCGACGTGCTCTCCAACGAGATCCTGCTGGAAGCCAACGAATGGGGCGGCCACCTGGCCGGCATGGCCTCCGAGGAAATGGACAACGCCTACCAGATCCCCGGCAAGTACCCCAAGGGCGCGTACCTGCTGGTGTTCGACCCGCTGGACGGCTCCTCCAACATCGACGTCAACGTCTCGGTCGGCACTATCTTCTCGGTGCTGCGCTGCCCGGATAAGTACCTCTCGCAGAATGACAGCCTGAACGAACAGGCCTTTCTCCAGCCCGGCACCCAGCAGGTCGCCGCCGGCTACGCCATCTATGGCCCGCAGACCATGCTCATGCTGACCCTGGGCGACGGCGTGAAGGGCTTCACCCTGGACCGCGAGCTGGGCTCCTTCGTGCTCACCCACGACAACATCCGCGTGCCGGAAACCACCGCCGAATTCGCCATCAACATGTCCAACCAGCGTCACTGGGAAGCCCCGGTGAGCCGCTACGTGGGCGAGATGCTGGCCGGCAAGGAAGGCCCGCTGGGCAAGAACTACAACATGCGCTGGATCGCCTCCATGGTGGCCGACGTGCACCGCATCCTGACCCGTGGCGGCGTGTTCATGTACCCCTGGGACGCCCGTGAGCCGGAGAAGCCCGGCAAGCTGCGCTTGATGTACGAAGCCAACCCGATGTCCTTCATCATCGAGCAGGCCGGCGGTGCCGCCACCAATGGTCGCCAGCGCATCCTCGACCTCCAGCCCGAGTCCCTGCACCAGCGTGTGCCGGTGTTCCTGGGCTCCAGGGAAGAAGTGGCCCGGGTCACCGGCTACCACCTGGAGTAACCCATGCAGCCCTGGCAGCCGCTGCTGGACTGGTGGTTCGGGCCCGAGGCCCCGGCCAGCGAGGTGGTGGCGAGCCGCCAGGGCCTGTGGTTCGGCAAGCGTGACAGCCAGGACCGCGAGGCCGGGGAGCGCTTCGGCCCGCTGGTGGAGCAGGCCCTGGCCGGCGGCCTCGCCGAGTGGGGCCAGTGCCCGGACGGCTGGCTGGCCCGGTTGCTGTTGCTGGACCAGTTGCCGCGCATGATCTTCCGCGACCAGCCCCGCGCCTTTGCCGGCGATGCCCTGGCCCGCGAGCAGGTTCGCGATGGCTTGGCGCAGGCTTGGGACCGGCAGCTCCCGCCGATCCGCCGCGTCTTCGCCTACCTGGTGCTGGAGCACGCCGAGGACCTGGCCCTGCAGGACGAAGCCGTGCAGCGCTTCGCCGCCCTGCGGGATGCGCTGCCCGAGGCCGAGCGCGGCCCCTTCGACAGCTACCTGGACTACGCCGAGCGGCACCGTGCGGTGATCGCCCGCTTCGGTCGCTTTCCCCACCGCAACGCCATCCTTTCGCGCGCCTCCACCGAGGCGGAGCTGCGTTTCCTCGAGGAACCCGGCTCGCGCTTCTGAATCCAATGGGCATCCGCCGCCTCGCTGTGCCAAGCTTTGCGGCGTTCCTACCCCTGAACGGAGTCATCCATGCGCCTGCGTATCCTCGCCCTGCTGTCCGTCTGCGTCGCACTCGCCGCGTGCAACAAGATCAACCAGGAGAACTACTCCAAGATCAAGGCCGGCATGGCCAAGACCGAGGTGGAGCAACTGATCGGCGAACCCACCGAGTGCTCCGGCGCGGTCGGCCTCACCAGTTGCACCTGGGGTGACCAGCAGACCTTCATCAGCATCCAGTTCGCCGCCGACAAGGTGGTGATGTACCAGGGCAAGGGGCTGAAATGATGCGCCGGACCCTGTTTGCTGCCGCCCTGCTGCTGGCCGGCTGCGCCGGCACCGGCAGCCCGGCGGAACCGCCGCGTACCGCCGGGCAGGTGGACCTGCAGCGCTACCAGGGCACCTGGTACGAGCTGGCGCGCCTGCCGATGTTCTTCCAGCGCAACTGCGCCCAGTCCGAGGCCCACTACAGCCTGGAAGGCGAGGGCCGCGTCGGCGTGCTCAACCGCTGCCGCACCCCCGAGGGCGAGTGGCAGGAGGCACGCGGCTACGCCGTGCCTCAGGTGGAGGGGCAGACCGACAAGCTCTGGGTGCGCTTCGACAACGTCTTCACCCGGCTCTTCCCGAACCTCGCCAAGGGTGACTACTGGGTGCTCTACCTGGACGAGGGCTACACCACCGCGCTGGTGGGCAACCCGAACCGCGAATACCTGTGGATGCTCTCGCGCACCCCGGTGGTCTCGGAGAAGACCCGCGCGCGCCTGGTGCGCCTGGCCCAGTCCCAGGGCTACGACACCGACCGGCTGATCTGGCGTACGCCCGACAGCCAGATGCCCTGACCCCGGCGGCGGGCCTTCAGCCCAGGACGGTCCGCAGCACCTCGGCGAAGGCCCAGGCCGTCGCTTCCTCGGCAGGGTGGTGGCCGTTGCGCACCACCCAGCGCCCGCCCACCATCACATCCCGCACCTGACGGTCGCCGCCGGCGAACAGCCAGCGGTTGAGCAGCGCATCCCCCTCGGCGGTGGCCAGGTAGGGGTCGGTGCCGTCCAGCACGATCCAGTCGGCCCGGCTGCCCTCGGCCAGTGCCCCCACCGGTTGGCCAAGGGCCTGGGCGCCGCCGGCCAGGGCCGCGTCGAACAGGGTGCGACCCACCTGGGGCTGCTCCGGGCGATACAGGCGATTGCGCCGCTGGTCACGCAGGCGCTGGCCGTATTCCAGCCAGCGCAGTTCCTCCACCACGCTCACCGACACATGGCTGTCGGAGCCGATGCCCAGGCGCCCGCCCCGGGCGAGGAAGTCCACCGCCGGGAAGATCCCGTCGCCCAGGTTGGCCTCGGTGGTCAGGCACAGACCCGCCACCGCACCGCTGCGGGCCATGGCCTGCACCTCATCGGCTTCGGCATGGGTGGCGTGCACCAGGCACCAGCGCGGGTCCACCGGCGCGTGTTCGTACAGCCACTGCAAGGGACGACGGCCGCTCCAGGCCAGGCAGTCGTCCACCTCCTTCTGCTGCTCGGCGATGTGGATGTGGATCGGCCGGGCCCCGTCTTCGGCGGCCAGCACCGTGGCCAGTTGGTCGGGCGTCACCGCCCGCAGGGAGTGGAAGCACAGCCCCAGCCCCTGGTCCGCCGGCAGTGCCTCGCGCAGGCACTGTTGCAGGGCCAGGTAGCTGTCGGTGCTGTGGATGAAACGGCGCTGGCCCTCGTTGGGCGGCAGACCGCCGAAGCCGGCGTGGCTGTAGAGCACCGGCAGCAGGGTCAGGCCGATGCCGCTGTCGCGGGCGGCGCGGCTGATGCACAGCGCCAGCTCGGCGGGGTCGGCATAGGGCCGGCCGGCCGGGTCGTGGTGAACGTAGTGGAACTCGGCCACGGCGGTGTAGCCGGCCTTGAGCATCTCCACGTAGAGCTGGCGGGCGATCACCTCCATCTGCTCGGGGCTGAGGCGGCCCACCAGGCGGTACATCAGCTCGCGCCAGGTCCAGAAGCTGTCATTGGGGTTGCCTGCCACCTCGGCCAGACCGGCCATGGCCCGCTGGAAGGCGTGGGAGTGCAGGTTGGGCATGCCCGGCAGCACCGGCCCATGGAGCCGCTCGGCGCCCTCGGAACCGGCATCGGGGAGGACCTGTTCAAGCAGGCCGGAAGCCCCGACCTCGAAGCGGACATTACGTGCCCAGCCCGAGGGCAGGAGGGCTCGTTCAGCGTGGAAGGCAGGCATGGCGCGGGCTCCCGGTGAGTGGTCTTATTTGTATATACATATACAGACGTTGTGGGGCGCCGTAAACTTGCGCCTGTCCGTGCTTGTCCGCCGGTGTCGAATCCGGTACATGCCGGTAGCGGGTGCCTGCCTGGTGCCCGCCGTTTCCACAAGGAGATTCCCGTGTCCCCATCGCCCTCCGCGCCGTCCTCCCTGGCCGCCCAGATCGGTGACGCCCCCGCGCCGCTGTACGCCCGGGTGAAGCAGATGATCACCCAGCAGATCCAGTCCGGCGCCTGGCCGCCGCACTACCGGGTGCCGTCGGAGAGCGAGCTGGTGAGCGAGCTGGGCTTCAGCCGCATGACCATCAACCGTGCCCTGCGCGAGCTGACCGCCGACGGCCTGCTGGTGCGCATGCAGGGCGTGGGCACCTTCGTCGCCGAGCCCAAGGGCCAGGCTGCGCTGTTCGAGGTGCACAACATCGCCGAGGAAATCGCTGCCCGTGGCCACCGTCACCACTGCGTGGTGGTCAGCCTGCAGGAAGAGCAGGCCGGCCCCGAGCGCGCCCTGGCGCTGGACCTGCGCGAAGGCCAGCGGGTGTTCCACTCGCGCATCGTGCACTTCGAGAACGACGTGCCGGTGCAGATCGAGGACCGCTACGTGAACCCCGCCGTGGCCCCCGACTACCTGGCCCAGGATTTCACCCGCCAGACGCCCCACGCCTACCTGTCCCAGATCGCCCCGCTCACCGAGGGCGAGCACGTGGTGGAGGCCATCCTCGCCGACGCCGACGAGTGCCGCCTGCTGCAGATCGAACGGGGCGAGCCCTGCCTGCTGATCCGCCGCCGCACCTGGTCCGGGCGCAACACCGTCACCAGCGCCCGCCTGCTGTACCCCGGCTCGCGTTACCGCCTCGAAGGACGCTTCGGCTCATGAACCGCATCCGCCTGCTCAAGGCAGCCGACTACCCGCGCATGCCGTGGAAGAACGGCGCCGGCTCCACCCTGGAGATCCTCCGGGATGCCGGGGACGGCCTCGACGGCTTCGGCTGGCGCCTGTCCATCGCCGATGTCGGCCAGTCCGGCCCGTTTTCCGCCTTCACCGGCTACCAGCGCGTCATCACCGTGCTGGAAGGTGCCGGCATGCGCCTGACCGTGGACGGCCAGCCTTCCCGCGACCTGGGCCCCCTGGATGCCTTCGCCTTCGACGGCGGGGCGGCCGTGGACTGCACCCTCATCGACGGGCCGATCCGCGACTTCAACCTCATCTACGCCCCCGCGCGCTACGCCGCCCGCTTGCAGTGGCTGCGCCTCGACGGGCCGCAGTCGCTGTTCAGCGATGCCGACCACCTGCTGCTGTTCGCCGCCGAAGCAGGCGCCGGCCTCCAGGGCGGCCCGCTGCTGGAGCGCCACGACTGCCTGCACCTGGAGCGCTCGGGCGGCCTGACCGAGGTCCGTCTCGAGGGGACCGGCACCCTCTGCCTGATCGAGCTGCTGGCGCGCTGAGGCGCGCCCGACCTTCCCTGCGTTCCCCACGCTGCTCGCCCTTGTCGGGCACCCCCGTCTGCCTGCCTCCCACTGTTACCGAACGCCTCAACGGTGTGCGGTGCTGCTCCCGAATGATGCGCCGCTGCCCCAGGTAGCGGTCGGATCGGTTGCGTCCGTGCAAACCGGGGATGCCTGCCCGAGCCCAGGTAATCCGGCGCTTCTCGCCGTCATGCAGGCGCAGCGGAGCGGGTTGGTCCCTGAATTGCATATGCTTGTATGTACAAGTAGATACGTGTCTGTTCCTGAACCCTGAACACCCTGTAACCGGAGACGCGCGATGCCTGGCAACCTTTCAGCGACTGCACAGCCGAACCGCGCCCTGGCACTCGCCCGCCTGCTGGGCTACAGCGCCATCGGCCTCGTGCTGTTCTTCGTCCCGTTCGAGATCGCCGGCCGTTCCACCATCCTGATCGACCACGCCGCCTCGGCCCTGCAGGTGCACGCGCGCCCGCTGGTCATCGGCCTGGCGTTGCTCTTCATGCTCTACGGTGCCATCGAGCCCTGGCGCAGCGGGCGCTGGCGCCAGGGCCTCACCCACCTGGTGTTCAGCGTCCTCAAGGGCGTCGGCTTGCTGGTCGGCGTCGCCTACCTGTTCCAGGCGGGCCCCGCCGCCGTCTATGAGCCGGGCATGCTGCCGTTCCTCTTCGAAAAGCTGGTGCTGAGCCTGGCCCTGATCGTGCCGCTGGGGGCCCTGGCGCTGGTGTTCCTCATCGGATTCGGCCTGCTGGAGCTGGTGGGCGTGCTGATGCAGCCGGTGATGCGCCCCATCTGGCGGACCCCGGGCAAGTCGGCCATCGACGCCGTGGCCTCCTTCGTCGGTAGCTACTCCGTCGGCCTGCTGATCACCGACCGCATGTACCAGCAGGGCCACTACAGCGTGCGCGAGGCCGCCATCATCGCCACCGGGTTCTCCACGGTGTCGGCGCCCTTCATGGTGATCATCGCCAAGACCCTCGGCCTGATGGGGCAATGGAACCTCTACTTCTGGGGCGCCATGCTGGTGACCTTCGCCGTGACCGCCGTCAGCGCGCGGATCTATCCGCTGTCGCGGCTGCCGTCCGAGGGCCGGGCCGAACCGCCGCTGGCACCCGGTGCCAGCCGCCTGGCCAGTGCCTGGCGCGCTGGGCTGGAGCAGGCGGCCCAGGCCCCGACGCTGGCGTCGGCCCTGCGGGAAACCTTCATCGATGGCCTGCGCATGACCGCCGCCATTCTGCCCAGCATCCTTGCCGTCGGGCTCCTCGGGTTGCTGGCCGCCCGCTACACGCCGCTGTTCGACGCCGTCGGCCTGCTGCTCTATCCCGTCACCTGGCTGCTGGGCCTGGGCGAGCCGATGGTGGTGGCCCGCGCCCTCGCCGCCGGCCTGGCCGAGATGTTCCTGCCGGCGATGCTGCTCAAGGACGCCGACGTGCTGGTGCGCTTCGTCACCGCCATCGTGTCCGTCAGCAGCGTGCTGTTCCTGTCCGCCTCGATCCCCTGCGTGCTGGCCACGCGGATCCCGCTCCGCCTGCGGGACCTGCTGCTGGTCTGGCTGCAGCGCACCCTTCTCAGCCTGGTGTTCAGCGTGCCGCTGGCCTACCTGGCGCAATTCCTGGGCTGGCTGTGAGCCGCCCGAACATCCATCCACCTTCGCTGGAGACTGCCATGACCAAGTACCGCGACATCGAGATCCGCGCCCCGCGCGGCACCACCCTCAACGCCCGGAGCTGGCTCACCGAAGCCCCGCTGCGCATGTTGATGAACAACCTCGACCCCGAGGTGGCGGAGAACCCGAAGGAGCTGGTGGTGTACGGCGGCATCGGCCGCGCCGCACGCAACTGGGAATGCTTCGACGCTATCGTCGACAACCTGAAGAAGCTCGGCGACGACGAGACTCTGCTGGTGCAGTCCGGCAAGCCGGTGGGGGTGTTCCGCACCCACGCCGACGCCCCCCGCGTGCTGATCGCCAACTCCAACCTGGTGCCGCACTGGGCCACCTGGGAACACTTCAACGAGCTGGATGCCAAGGGCCTGGCCATGTACGGCCAGATGACCGCCGGCAGCTGGATCTACATCGGCAGCCAGGGCATCGTCCAGGGCACCTATGAAACCTTCGTCGAGGCCGGCCGCCAGCACTACAACGGCGACCTCAAGGGCCGCTGGGTGCTCACCGCCGGCCTGGGCGGAATGGGCGGCGCCCAGCCCCTGGCCGCGACCCTGGCCGGGGCCTGCTCGCTGAACATCGAGTGCCAGCAGAGCCGCATCGACTTCCGCCTGAAGACCCGCTACGTGGACGAGCAGGCCAAGGACCTCGATGACGCCCTGGCGCGCATCGCCCGCTACACCGCCGAAGGCAAGGCCATCTCCATCGCCCTGCACGGCAACGCCGCCGAGATCCTCCCGGAGCTGGTGCGCCGGGGTGTGCGCCCGGACATGGTCACCGACCAGACCAGCGCCCACGACCCGCTCAACGGCTACCTGCCCGCCGGCTGGACCTGGGAGCAGTACCGCGACCGTGCGCAGACCGACCCGGCCGGCGTGGTCAAGGCCGCCAAGCAGTCCATGGCCGTGCACGTGCGCGCCATGCTCGACTTCCAGAAGCAGGGCATCCCCACCTTCGACTACGGCAACAACATCCGCCAGATGGCCCAGGACGAGGGCGTGACCAACGCCTTCGACTTCCCCGGCTTCGTCCCGGCCTACATCCGCCCGCTGTTCTGCCGGGGCATCGGTCCGTTCCGCTGGGCCGCGCTCTCCGGCGACCCGCAGGACATCTACAAGACCGACGCCAAGGTGAAGGAGCTGATCCCCGACGACGCCCACCTGCACCGTTGGCTGGACATGGCCCGCGAGCGCATCGCCTTCCAGGGCCTGCCGGCACGCATCTGCTGGGTCGGCCTGGGCCTGCGCGCCAAGCTGGGCCTGGCCTTCAACGAAATGGTGCGCTCGGGCGAACTGTCCGCCCCGGTGGTGATCGGCCGTGACCACCTGGACTCCGGCTCGGTGGCCAGCCCCAACCGTGAGACCGAAGCCATGGCCGACGGCTCCGACGCCGTCTCCGACTGGCCGCTGCTCAACGCCCTGCTGAACACCGCCAGCGGCGCCACCTGGGTGTCGCTGCACCATGGCGGCGGCGTGGGCATGGGCTTCTCCCAGCACTCCGGCGTGGTGATCGTCTGCGACGGCACCGACGCCGCCGCCGCGCGCATCGCCCGCGTGCTGACCAACGACCCGGCCACCGGCGTCATGCGCCATGCCGATGCTGGCTACGCTGTGGCCATCGATTGCGCCCGCGAGCAGGGCCTGAACCTGCCCATGATCGGCAAGGGGGAATAAGCCGAAATGAATGCCTTGCACCTCACTCCCGGCCACCTGACCCTGGCCCAGCTGCGCGCCGCCTTCCAGCAGCCCCAGCGCATCACCCTCGACGCCTCGGCCGATGCGCCCATCGCCGCCAGCGTCGGCTGCGTCGAAGCGATCATCGCCGAGGGCCGCACCGCCTATGGCATCAACACCGGGTTCGGCCTGCTGGCCTCCACCCGCATCGCCCCCCATGACCTGGAGAAGCTGCAGCGCTCCCTGGTGCTGTCCCACGCCGCCGGAGTCGGCGAGGCGCTGGACGACGCTATGGTGCGGCTGATCATGCTGCTCAAGGTCAACAGCCTGGCGCGCGGCTTCTCCGGCATCCGCCGCACGGTGATCGACGCCCTGGTGGCGCTGCTTAACGCCGAGGTGTACCCGCACATCCCGCTCAAGGGCTCGGTCGGTGCCTCCGGTGACCTGGCGCCACTGGCGCACATGTCCCTGGTGCTGCTCGGCGAGAGCCGCGCCCGCCACAAGGGCCAATGGCTGCCCGCCCGCGAGGCCCTGGCCATCGCCGGGCTGGAGCCGCTGACCCTGGCCGCCAAGGAAGGGCTGGCGCTGCTCAACGGCACCCAGGCGTCCACCGCCTACGCCCTGCGCGGGCTGTTCGAGGCCGAGGACCTGTTCGCCGCCGCCACCGTCTGCGGCAGCCTCAGTGTCGAGGCCATGCTCGGCTCGCGGGCACCGTTCGACGCGCGCATCCACGCCGCCCGTGGCCAGCGCGGCCAGGTGGACGTGGCGGCGGCGTACCGCGAGCTGCTCACCGCCAGCAGCGAGATCGCCCGCTCCCACGAGAAGTGCGACAAGGTCCAGGACCCGTATTCCCTGCGCTGCCAGCCCCAGGTCATGGGCGCCTGCCTGACCCAGCTGCGCCAGGCCGCCGAGGTGCTGGAGATCGAAGCCAACGCGGTTTCCGACAACCCCCTGGTGTTCGCCGAGGAAGGCGACGTGGTGTCCGGCGGCAACTTCCACGCCGAGCCGGTGGCCATGGCCGCCGACAACCTGGCCCTGGCCATCGCCGAAGTGGGCTCGCTGTCCGAGCGGCGCATCTCGCTGATGATGGACATGCACATGTCCCAGCTACCGCCCTTCCTGGTGGAGAACGGTGGGGTCAACTCGGGCTTCATGATCGCCCAGGTCACCGCTGCCGCCCTGGCCAGTGACAACAAGGCCCTGGCCCATCCCCACAGCGTCGACAGCCTGCCCACCTCGGCCAACCAGGAGGACCACGTGTCCATGGCGCCGAACGCCGGCAAGCGCCTCTGGGCCATGGCCGAGAACGTGCGCGGCATCCTCGCCATCGAGTGGCTGGGGGCCTGCCAGGGGCTGGACTTCCGCACCGGCCTGAAGACCTCGCCGAAGCTGGAGCAGGCCCGCACCACCCTGCGCCAGCAGGTGCCCTACTACCAGGAGGACCGCTTCTTCGCCCCCGACATCGAGGCCGCCAGCGACCTGCTGGCCAGCGGTTGCCTCAACGCCCTGGTGCCGGCCGGCCTGCTGCCGAGCTTCTGAGCCCCTTCGCCGCCCCGGTCCCGGGGCGGCTCCATGCCTGCCTCTGCATGACAAGAACAATCAGGAGAGCAATGGAATGACCACGTCACACTCTTCCCTCCAGCGAGGCCTGAGCGCCCGCCACATCCGCTTCATCGCCCTGGGCTCGGCCATCGGCACCGGCCTGTTCTACGGCTCCGCCTCGGCCATCCAGATGGCCGGCCCTTCCGTGCTGCTGGCCTACCTGGTGGCCGGTGTCGCGGTGTACATGGTGATGCGCGCTCTCGGTGAAATGGCCGTGCGCAACCCCACGCCCGGCGCCTTCGCCGAATACGCCAGCACCTACATCGGTCCGCTGGCCGGGTTCATCACCGGCTGGACCTATGCGTTCGAAATGGTGATCGTCTGCCTCGCCGACGTGACCGCCTTCGGCATCTACATGGGGTTCTGGTTTCCCGACGTGCCCCGCTGGATCTGGGTGCTGTCGATCATCTGCTTCATCGGCGCGCTGAACCTGTGCACGGTGAAGGTCTTCGGTGAGCTGGAGTTCTGGCTGTCGCTGATCAAGGTCGGGGCCATCGTTGCCATGATCCTCGGCGGCTTCGGCATCATGCTCTACGGTTTCGGCCTGGAGACCGGCCATGCCGGCACCGGTCTCGAGAACCTCTGGCAGCACGGCGGTTTCATGCCCCATGGTTTCGGTGGCCTGGTGGCCTCCCTGGCCGTGGTGGTGTTCGCCTTCGGCGGCATCGAGATCATCGGCGTGACCGCTGCCGAAGCCCGCGACCCGCAGAAGGTCATCCCCCGCGCGGTGAACGCGGTGCCGGTGCGCATCCTGCTGTTCTACGTGCTGACCCTGTTCGTGCTCATGGCGATCTTCCCCTGGCCGCAGATCGGCACCCAGGGCAGCCCCTTCGTGCAGATCTTCGACGGGCTGGGTATCGGCTCGGCCGCCATGATCCTCAACCTGGTGGTGATCTCCGCCGCCGTGTCGGCCATCAACAGCGACGTATTCGGCGCCGGTCGCATGCTCTATGGCCTGGCGCTGCAAGACCAGGCGCCGTCCGGCTTTGCCCGGGTCTCGCGCCACGGCGTGCCCTGGCTAACCGTGGTGGTGATGGCCGGCGCACTGCTGATCGGCGTGGTGCTGAACTACCTAATCCCGGAGCGGGTGTTCCTGCTGATCGCCTCCATCGCCACCTTCGCCACCGTCTGGGTCTGGCTGATGATCCTCGTTTCCCAGGTGGCCATGCGTCGGCGCATGAGCCCGGCCGAACAGCAGGCATTGGCGTTCAAGGTGCCGTTCTGGCCGGTGGGACCGGTCCTGGCCATCGCCTTCATGCTGTTCATCTTCGCCGTGCTGGGCTGGTTCCCGAAGACCCAGATGGCGCTGCTGGTGGGGCTGGTGTGGATTGCACTGCTGGTGCTCGCCTACTGGCTCTGGGTGCGTCCGTCGGGCCGCGAGCCCGAGCCGGTCGCCGAACTGCCTTGAACCCCGTGCCGCCCGCAATGCGGGCGGCCTCATCCATGGAGGACCCATGACCCTCGCCCATTCCAGCCATGCAAAGGGCCCACGATCATGAAGACGTTCTGGCACAACGCCCACATCGCCACCCTGCGGGACGGGCGCTATTCCATCATCGAGCAGGGTGCGCTGCTCACCGAAGGCGCGCTGATCCGCTGGGTCGGTCCGCTGGCCGAGGCCCCGGATACCGGCGATGCCAGGCGGGTCGACCTCGGTGGCGCCTGGGTCACCCCGGGGCTGATCGACTGCCACACCCACCTGGTGTTCGGCGGCGACCGCAGCGCCGAGTTCGAGCAGCGCCTGGAGGGCGTCAGCTACGCCGAGATCGCCGCCCGGGGCGGTGGCATCGCCAGCACCGTGCGTGCCACCCGCGAGGCCAGCGAGGACGAACTGCTGGCCAGCGCGGTGACACGCGCCCGGCACCTGCTGCGCGACGGCATCACCACCCTGGAGGTGAAGTCCGGCTACGGGCTGGACCTGGCCAGCGAGCGCAAGATGCTGCGGGTCGCCCGGCGCCTGGGCGAGGTGCTGCCGGTGACGGTGAAGACCACCTGCCTCGCCGCCCACGCCTTGCCGCCGGAATACGCCGGCCGCGCCGACGACTACATCGAGGTGGTCTGCACCGAAATTCTGCCGGCACTGGCCGCCGAGGGCCTGGTGGATGCGGTGGACGCCTTCTGCGAGCACCTGGCCTTCTCCCCGGCCCAGGTCGAGCGGGTGTTCCAGGCCGCGCGCGGGTTGGGGCTGCCAGTGAAGCTGCACGCCGAGCAGCTGTCGTCCCTGCATGGTTCCAGCCTGGCGGCGCGCTACGACGCGCTGTCGGCGGACCACCTGGAATACATGACCGAGGACGACGCCATCGCCATGGCCGATGCCGGTACCGTCGCCGTGCTGCTGCCGGGTGCCTTCTACCTGCTGCGCGAGACCCAGCTGCCACCCATCGACGCCCTGCGTCGCCATGGCGTGACCATGGCGGTGGCCAGCGACCTCAACCCCGGCACCTCGCCGGCGCTGTCCCTGCGGCTGATGCTCAACATGGCCTGCACCGCGTTCCGCCTGACCCCGGAAGAGGCCCTGGCCGGCGTCACCCTCAACGCCGCCCGCGCCCTGGGCCTGGCCGAGCGCTGCGGCAGCCTGGAAGCGGGCAAGCTCGCCGACTTCGTCGCCTGGGACATCCAGCGCCCGGCGGAGCTGGCCTATTGGCTCGGCGGCACCTTGCCCAACCGGGTGGTGCGCCACGGACAGGAGATCGACCTTGGATAACGTCCTCGACTTCACACCCGGCCGCGTGCCGCTGCTGATCAGCATGCCGCACCCCGGCACCCGCCTGACCCCGGCGGTGGAGGCCGGCCTGAGCGATGCCGCGCGCTCGCTGATCGACACCGACTGGCATATCCCGCTGCTCTACGACTTCGCTGCCGAGCTGGGGGGCGCGACCCTGGCGGCGCGCTACTCGCGCTACGTCATCGACCTCAACCGCCCGGCGGACGACGCGCCGCTCTACGCCACCGCCACCACCGGCCTGTTCCCCGACGTGATGTTCGACGGCCAGCCGCTGTTCCGCGAAGGCGCGGCACCGTCCGCCGAAGAGCGCGCCGGCTACCTGGAACGCATCTGGACGCCCTACCACGGGCGCATCGCCGAGGAGCTGGCGCGGCTGAAGCGCGAGTTCGGCTATGCGCTGCTGTTCGACGCCCACTCCATCCGCGCCTTCATTCCCCGCCTGTTCGACGGCCACCTGCCGGATTTCAACCTCGGCACCCACGCTGGCGCCAGCTGCGACCCGGGCCTGGCCGATGCGCTGGTCAGCGTCTGCGCCCGTGCCGAGGGCTACAGCCACGTGCTCAACGGCCGCTTCAAGGGCGGCCACATCACCCGCCACTACGGCCAGCCGGCCCAGCACATCCACGCCGTGCAACTGGAACTGGCCCAGCGCACCTACATGAATGAAGAGGAGCCCTTCGCCTTCCGCGAAGACCTCGCCGTCCCCACCCGCAAGGTCATCCGCCAGCTGCTGCTGGCGATGCTCGCCTGGGGGCGGGAGCGCTATGGGCGTTGAGCCAAACCGGGTACGTACATGAGACCGAGGCCGCGTTGCGGCCCTTGGGCGAATGAATTCGCCCCTACAGGCTTGTTGGCCGGGGCCTGCGCGTAGGGTGGGCAGGGCGGCGTTCCGCTTCAGCCCACCGGTACGCTGTCAGGCGTGGGGGAATGCTCAGGCCGGGATCACTCCCAACTGAGGCGGGCGAGCTTCCAGTCGCCGTCGTCGCGCCACCATTCGAGCTTCACGGCGTATTGGCGGGCGGCGTCGGGGATGAGGCCTTCGGCGCCGGTGAGGGCGACGCGGGCGTCGGTGTGGCCCTTTTCGCGGTAGGTGGGGTCGAGGCGGCTGTCCTGGCTCAGGGCGATAATCGCGATGTTCTTGTGGCGCATGAACAGCAGCGCCATGGTGCGCCGTGCCCATTCGCGGTCGTTGCCGTCTGCGGTGGTGAACTGCGGGTGCAGCTGCTTCATCACCGCGCCGGTGTCCTTCGCTTCCAGGTTGGCCTGCAGGGCCTTGACCGCTGCCTCCAGCTCGGCGGCCGGGTCTTCGCGGCCGCAACCGGCGAGCAGGGCCAGGAACAGTACGATCGGTAGGGTGAACAGCCTCGCTGACATATTCGAACTCCATTTCCCTCGTTTATGATGCCGGGCACATTAGGCGGCGGATGTCCCGTGGGGCATTGGCCTAGAGCACAGAATCGGAGCCCAGCATGCTGACTTTGTATCCGGAAATTAAGCCCTACGCCCGCCACGAACTGGCTGTGGACGAACCGCATGTGCTCTACATCGACGAGAGCGGCACCCCCGACGGCTTGCCGGTGGTGTTCATCCACGGCGGCCCGGGTGCCGGCTGCGATGCCCTGAGCCGGCGCTTCTTCGACCCGACCCTGTACCGCATCGTCACCTTCGACCAGCGTGGCTGTGGCCGCTCCACCCCCCACGCCAGCCTGGAGAACAACACCACCTGGGACCTGGTCGCCGACCTCGAACGCATCCGCGAGCACCTGGGCATCGACCGTTGGGTGCTGTTCGGCGGCTCCTGGGGTTCCACCCTGTCGCTGGCCTACGCCCAGGCCCACCCGGACCGGGTGCGGGCACTGATCCTGCGGGGCATCTTCCTGTGCCGTCCCCAGGAGCTGAAGTGGTTCTACCAGGAGGGCGCGAGCCGGCTGTTCCCCGACTACTGGGAGGACTACCTGGCGCCGATCCCGGCGGACGAGCAGGACGACCTGATCCAGGCCTTCTACAAGCGCCTCATCGGCACCGACCAGATCGCCCAGATGCACGCCGCCAAGGCCTGGTCCACCTGGGAAGGCCGCACCGCCACCCTGCGCCCCAGCGCCTCGGTGGTGGAGCGCTTCAGCGAGCCGATGCGCGCGCTGTCCATCGCCCGCATCGAGTGCCACTACTTCGTCAACAACGCCTTCCTCGAACCCAACCAGCTGCTGCGCGACATGCCGCGCATCGCCCACCTGCCGGGGGTGATCGTGCACGGTCGCTATGACGCCATCTGCCCCCTGGAGAACGCCTGGGAGCTGCACAAGGCCTGGCCCAACAGCGAGCTGCAGATCGTCCGCGACGCCGGCCACGCCGCCTCCGAAGCGGGCATCACCGATGCCCTGCTGCGCGCCACGGACAGCATCGCACGCCGCCTGCTGGACCTGCCGCCGGAAGAGGAAGCCTGATGAAGGCGCTGCTGCAACGGGTCTCCGCCGCCCGGGTGGATGTCGCCGGAGAGACCGTCGGCGCCATCGACCGCGGCCTGCTGGTGCTGGTGGGCGTTGAGCCCCAGGACACCGAGGCCAGCGCCGACAAGCTGCTGCACAAGCTGCTCAACTACCGCGTGTTCAGCGATGCCGAAGGGAAGATGAACCTGTCCCTCGGTGCCGTGGAGGGCGGCCTGCTGCTGGTCTCGCAGTTCACCCTGGCCGCCGACACCCGCAGCGGCCTGCGCCCGAGCTTCTCCAGCGCCGCGCCGCCGGCCCAGGGCGAGCGCCTGTTCGACTACCTGGTGGCGCGGGCCCGTGCCCAGCACGCCCAGGTCGCCACCGGGCGCTTCGGCGCCGACATGCAGGTGCACCTGGTCAACGACGGCCCGGTCACCTTCCTGCTGGAAAGCTGAGCCCGCTTCGCTCCGCGCCGCCTGTCCGATAGTGGCGTGCTTGTTGCTTCGGGTTGACTCGCCATCCACGGTCCGGGCGGTTAGGATTTCGCGCCATGCCCGTCGGGTCCGTGGGCGCCGCTTCACACAATAACGATCTGCCCTGTCAGGAGTAAGAATGAAGAAGCTTCTCGCATCCCTGTTGCTCTCCGCCTGCGCCTTCACCGGCCTGGCCCACGCCGGCGTCGTCGATGACGCGGTCAAGCGCGGCACCCTGCGGGTCGGCATGGACCCGACCTACATGCCCTTCGAAATGACCAACAAGCGCGGCGAAATCATCGGCTTCGAAGTGGACCTGCTCAAGGCCATGTCCAAGGCCATGGGCGTGAAGCTGGAGCTGGTGTCCACCAGCTACGACGGCATCATCCCGGCCCTGCTGACCGACAAGTTCGACATGATCGGCTCCGGCATGACCCTGACCCAGGAGCGCAACCTGCGCATCAACTTCTCCGAGCCCTTCATCGTGGTCGGCCAGACCCTGCTGATCCGCAAGGACCTGGAAGGCAAGATCAAGTCCTACAAGGACCTCAACGACGGCCAGTACCGCATCACCTCCAAGATCGGCACCACCGGCGAGATGGTCGCCAAGAAGCTGATCGCCAAGGCCCAGTACCACGGCTTCGACAACGAGCAGGAAGCGGTGATGGACGTGGTCAACGGCAAGGCCGATGCCTTCATCTACGATGCCCCCTACAACGTGGTTGCGGTGAACAAGGCCGGCGCCGGCAAGCTGGTGTACCTGGAAGAGCCCTTCACCTACGAGCCCCTGGCCTTCGGCCTGAAGAAGGGTGACTACGACAGCATCAACTGGATCAACAACTGGCTGCACCAGATCCAGAAGGACGGCACCTACGAGCGCATCCATGCCAAGTGGTTCAAGAACACCGCCTGGCTGAAGGACATGGAATAACGGGACGCGCTCCCCGCTGCACGCGACAGGTCCGGCCCACGAGGCCGGACCTGTCTTTTTCGCCCCCCAGGCATCGCCATGAGCGAGACCCATCGTGACTAGAAAACACCGCCGTACCTGGCCCTGGCACCTGCTGACGGGCCTGATCCTGCTGGTGGTCGCCTACGGCCTCTGGTACTCCACCTCCCTGATCTCCTACGAGTGGCGCTGGAACCGGGTGCCGCAGTATTTCGCCTACCAGGCCGAAGAGGCCCAGCGCGCGGCCGACTACGCGCGGGTCGAGGCCATTGCCGAGGAAGGCGCCAACGCCCGGGTGACCCTGGTCACCGAGGGCGGCGAGGAGCAACAGCTGCAGGTGGCCAAGGACAGCCTGCAGGTCAGCCAGGGCGACGACCTCTCCGAAGGCGACGTGGTCGGCGTGACCCGACACTGGGCGGCCGGCCCGCTGCTCTGGGGCCTATGGACCACCCTGTGGATATCCGTGCTCTCGGGCGCGCTGGGGCTGGTGATCGGCCTCTTCACCGGGCTCTGCCGGCTGTCGCAGAACCCCACCCTGCGTGACCTCTCCACCGTGTACGTCGAGCTGGTGCGGGGCACCCCGCTGCTGGTGCAGATCTTCATCTTCTACTTCTTCATCGGCACCGTGCTGGACCTCTCCCGGGAGTTCGCCGGCGTCGCCGCCCTGGCGCTGTTCACCGGGGCCTACGTGGGCGAGATCGTCCGCGCCGGCGTGCAGTCCATCGCCCGTGGGCAGAACGAGGCCGCGCGTTCCCTCGGCCTCACCGGAGGCCAGTCGATGCGCTACGTGATCCTGCCCCAGGCGTTCAAGCGCGTGCTGCCGCCACTGGCCGGGCAGTTCATCAGCCTGGTGAAGGACACTTCGCTGGTGTCGGTGATCGCCATCACCGAGCTGACCAAGAGCGGCCGCGAGGCGATCACCACCTCGTTCTCCACCTTTGAGATCTGGTTCTGCGTCGCCGCGTTGTACCTGGTCATCAACCTGCCGCTGTCGCAGATCGCCAACCGACTGGAGCGGAGGCTCGGGAAAAGTGATTGAAGTCCGCAACCTGATGAAAGTCTTCGACGCCCGTGGCCAGCAAGTGCGCGCCGTCGACGACGTGACCACCTCGGTCAAGCGCGGCGAGGTGGTGGTGGTGATCGGCCCCTCCGGCTCCGGCAAGTCCACCTTCCTGCGCTGCCTCAACGGCCTGGAGGAACTGGACGCGGGCTCGGTGAGCATCGACGGCGTCGACCTGGCCAACCCGAAGACCGATGTGAATGCCTACCGCCGCGAAGTCGGCATGGTGTTCCAGCACTTCAACCTGTTCCCGCACATGACCGTGCTGGAGAACCTGTGCCTGGCGCAGAAGGTGGTGCGCAAGCGCGGCAAGGCCGAGCGCGAGGAGAAGGCCCGGGCGCTGCTGGCCAAGGTGGGCATCGCCCAGAAGGCCGGCGAGTACCCCTCGCGCCTGTCCGGCGGCCAGCAGCAGCGCGTGGCCATTGCCCGGGCGCTGTGCATGGAGCCGAAGGTGATGCTGTTCGACGAGCCCACCTCGGCGCTGGACCCGGAGATGGTCGGCGAGGTGCTGGACGTGATGAAGCAACTGGCCCAGGAGGGCATGACCATGGTCTGCGTCACCCACGAGATGGGCTTCGCCCGCGAGGTGGCCGACCGGGTGTTGTTCTTCGACCATGGCAAGTTGCTGGAGGATGCGCCGCCGGCGCAGTTCTTCGATCAGCCCCGGGACCCGCGTGCGCAGGCGTTCCTCAGGCAGGTGCTGTAAGGGAATGGAAAGGGCCGCGATGCGGCCCTTTTTCTGTTGGTGGAGATGCAGGCCTCTAGTCCAGCTGATTACCGAGTTTTGCTGAGCCTTCTTGTTCCGCCTTCCCAGGCGAGTTTCTTTTGGCAGTCGCCCCAAAAGAAACCAAAAAGGCTTGCCCCGCCATCCGGGTCCCGCTTCGCGGGACTCCCCTCGCTCCGTCGCTGCTCCGGGGGCCGGCGCGATGGGCCATCCCTGGCCTGGCGCGCCTCTCGCGGCATCCATGCCGCTCGTCCCCCTGCGCAACGACTGCGCTTGGCCTTCTGAAGGGGCGCTGTCCCCGCCCCACCACAGACGCCAGGCAGAGCATTCAGTTGCGCATCGCGCTGGGTTCGAAGTCGTTAATGCAAAGGCGCCGCCGCCTGCAATTCGTTGTCCTCCAGCCAGTCCTGCGCCAGCTCTCTCAGACGGGCCGCTTCGAAGTGGTGCCAGGCTTCCAGCAGCACCGGGTATTCCATCAGCACGTGGCGGAAGGCACGGGCCGGTTTGCGGCCGGCCAGGGCCTGTTGCAGGGCGGTGTAGGCGTGGGGGTGGACGACTTCGTGGAGGAATTCCTCCATCAGCCGCAGCTCGTCTCCGTGGGTGAGGGGTTCCACCAGCAGGAAGCGCTCCGGCTCTTCGCGCAGGAGGGTTTCCAGCTGGGGATCGGCATCCTCTTCGGGGATCAGCAGGACCTTGCCGGTGAGCAGGTCCAGGTAGTGGTCCAGGCCCTCGGTGGAGAGGGCGAAGGCCAGTTGGTCGAGGTCGATGGTCAGGGGGCGCATGGCTCGGGCCTCGGCAAGGGGGAAGGCCCGATCCTACGCCCTCCGGCGGGCAGTGTCAGACCCGGAAGCGCCCGACCATCTGTTGCAGTTCGTTGCCCAGGCGCGCCAGCTCCACGCTGGATGCGGCGGTCTGGTCGCTGGCGGCGGCGGTCTGCTCGGAGATGTCGCGCACGTTGAGGACGCTGCGGTTGATCTCTTCGGCCACGGCGCTCTGCTGCTCGGCGGCGGCGGCGATCTGCTGGTTCATCGACTGGATGGCCGAGACGGCGCCGGTGATGGAGGTCAGCGAGTCGCCGGCCTCGCGGGCCAGGCGCAGGGTGTCTTCGGTCAGCTCCAGGCTGCTTTCCATCATGCCGGCGGCCTGCTGGCTGCCGTTCTGCAGGCCGGCGATCAGCTCCTGGATTTCCTCGGTGGACTGCTGGGTGCGCTGGGCCAGGCCGCGCACTTCGTCGGCCACCACGGCGAAGCCGCGCCCGGCCTCGCCGGCACGGGCGGCTTCGATGGCGGCGTTGAGGGCCAGCAGGTTGGTCTGGTCGGCGACGGTCTTGATCACGTCCAGCACGCTGCCGATCTTGTCGCTTTCCCGGCGCAGCTGCTGCACGGACTCGGTGGAGCGGCCCACTTCGGCAGCGAGGCGGTCCACCTGGCCGAGGGCCTGGCGCACCAGGCGGTCGCCCTGGGCGGCCTCGCGGTCGGCGGAGGCGGCGGCTTCGGAGGCCTGCTCGGCGTTGCGCGCCACGTCGTGGACGGTGGCGGCCATTTCGTTCATGGCGGTGGCGACCTGGTCGGTCTCGACCTTCTGCGCGTTCACGCCGGCGCTGGTCTGTTCGGTGACGGCGGAGAGTTCTTCGGCGGCGCTGGCGATCTGGGTGACGCCGTCGCCGATGCGCCCGATCAGCTGGCGCAGGTTGCCGGCCATGGCCTGCAGGGCGCGCTGCAGCTGGCCCAGTTCGTCCTGGCGATCGGCCTGCAGTTCGGCGCGCAGGTCACCGTCGGCGATGCGCGAGGCGAAGGCCAGCGCCTGGCGCAGCGGGGCGAGGATCTGCCGGCTGATGGACCAGGCGGCGAACACGGCGAGGCTGATGGCCAACAGGGTGCTAATGAGCAGTTGGCTGCGGGCGCTGGTGGCGTCGCTGCTGCGGGCCTTCACCTGCAGTTCGTAGATCCGGTTGCCCTGGTCGCGCATGGTCTCCGCGTGCTTGCCCATGGTGTCGATGGCGGCGCGGCTGGCCTCGACGCCCTGGCCGAACTGGCGCACGGCGCTGAGGTAGGCATCGAAGGAGGGGCGGGCGCGGGCCAGGTAGTCGGCGAAATCGCCGGTGGCCTGCTGCTTGAGTGCGTCGAGGTCGCGCTGCAACTGCGCCAGGGCGGCCTGGGCCGGTTGCTCGGATTCCGGGGTCTGCTGGAAGACGAAGCCGCGCACCAGGTAGCGGATGGACAGCAACTGCTGGTTGAGCCCGGTGATGGTGCGGGTTTCGTCCAGTAGTGCAGGGTTGGTCGGGTCGCGGGCGAGGTCGTCGAAGCGCCGCTTCTGCAGTTCGGCGAACTGGGCGAGTACGGCTTCGGCGGACTTGATCAGCACGGCACGGGCGGCGTTGCGGTCGTCCTGGGCGCGGATCAGGGCGGCGAGGGACTGGCGGTAGGCGTTGATCTCGCTGCGCAGTTGCTCCAGTCGGGTCCGGCCTTGGGCGGTGTGGGCGTCGGCCTCCAGGCGGTCGCTGATGGCGAGCATGGCGTCGATCAGCTGTTCGATGTTGCGGGCGTGCTGCAGGTCGCCGGTGCTGACGAACTGCAGGCGCTGGGCGCGGGCGTCCTTGATGGTGTTTTCCAGCTCGCTGACGGTGACCATCTGGTCGCTGCTGTCGATCATGCGGTCGATGCCGCGGATGCCGGTGAACATCACCGCCAGGGTGAGGAGCAGGACGAGGCCGAAGCCGAAGGCAAGTTTGCGGCCGACCCGCAGGTCGGCGAGCCGTTGTGTGCACCAGTGGTACATGGTTTCTCCCGGGAATGCGTAAGCCCGGCGGTGCGCGGGGCATCGCCGTGGCGGGTGAGGCGTCTGTTGGAGTTATTGGGAAAGGCGCTGCCGAGACGGCGGCCTGTGACGCGGGGGCGGGAGAGTAGCCGGCGCCCCGGGGCGCCGGCAAGAACATGGTGGCAGTTTGATATTTCGTCTGATGGCCGGCCCGGGCGGCCTGCTATCAGACGCGGAAGCGGCTGACCAAGTCCTGCAGGCTGCCGCCCAGGCGCGCCAGTTCGACGCTGGAGGTGGCGGTCTGGTGGCTGGCGGAGGCGGTCTGCTCGGAGATGTCGCGCACGCTGACCACGCTGCGGTTGATCTCTTCGGCCACGGCGCCCTGCTGCTCGGCGGCGGCGGCGATCTGCTGGTTCATGGCCTGGATGGTGGACACCGATTCGGCGATGGCGCCCAGGCGGCGGCCGGCGCGGCGGGTCAGCTCGACGGTGCTGTCGGTCAGCTCGCGGCTGGTTTCCATCAGGCTGGCGGCGCGTTGGGCACCGCTCTGCAGGCCGGCGATCAGCGCTTCGATCTCCTGGGTGGATTGCTGGGTGCGCTGGGCCAGGCCGCGCACTTCGTCGGCGACCACGGCGAAGCCGCGACCGGCTTCACCGGCACGAGCGGCTTCGATGGCGGCGTTGAGGGCCAGCAGGTTGGTCTGGTCGGCCACGGTCTTGATCACGTCCAGCACGCTGCCGATGCGCTCGCTCTCCTGCTTGAGGTGGGTGACGGCATCGCTTGAGCGAGTGACCTCGTCGGCCAGGCGATCCATCTGCTGCACGGCGTCGTTGACGGCCGTCTCGCCTTCGCGGGCCTGGCGGTCGGCGGCGCTGGCGGACTGGGAGGCGTCTTCGGCGTTGCGGGCGACCTCGTGGACGGTGGCGGCCATCTCGTTCATGGCGGTGGCGACCTGGTCGGTCTCGACCTTCTGGGCGTTCACGCCGGCGCTGGTCTGGGTGGTGATGGCGGACAGTTCTTCGGCGGCACTGGCGAGCTGGGTGACGCTGTCGCGGATGCGGCCGATCAGGTCGCGCAGGCTGGCGTTCATGCGCTGGATGCTGCCCTGCAACTGGCCGAGTTCGTCGCTGCGTTGCACCACCAGGTCGCGGCTGAGGTCGCCGGCGGCGATGCGCTCGGCGGCGTCGAGGGTGTCGCGCAGGGGCTGGGTAATTTGCCGGGTGATGAGCAGGGCGGCGAACAGGCCGAGCACCAGGGCGATGATCGAGGCCACCAGCAGCATGACGTGGGTCTGGCGGGTCTCGGCTTCGAGCTTGGCGTTCTGCTGGGTGTACAGGCGCGCGCTGATCTCCAGCAGGCGCTGGCCCTGCTGGCCCATGGCGTCGAACTGGGCCTGGGCGCTGTCGTTGGCACGGCGATAGGCGCTGATGGCGTCGCGGTAGGTCTTGAGGTTGCTGCCAACGCGGGCCAGGTCGGTGTCGTCGTTGCCCAGGGTGGCGGCCAGCTTGGCCTGGTTGCCGAGGGCGGCGTCCACGGCTTGCAGGGCGGCGTCCTGGAAGCT
The DNA here is from genome assembly GCF_032621675.1 of Pseudomonas sp. zfem003. NCBI lineage: Bacteria > Pseudomonadati > Pseudomonadota > Gammaproteobacteria > Pseudomonadales > Pseudomonadaceae > Pseudomonas > Pseudomonas sp. zfem003. The sequence continues at coordinate 88,819 of NZ_JAVYJG010000002.1, forward strand.
GGGGTCGTTGCTGAAGGTGTAGCCACGGACCTGGAAGCGGGCCTGCATTACCGAGAGGCGCAGGTCGGCCAGTTCGTGGAACTGGGTGAGGCGGCCGGCATCGTCGAGGGTGATGTCGGCGAGGACGCGCTCAATGAGGTTGCCGATGGAGGCCATGGCGGCGTCGGCGCTGGTGCCCAGTTGGCTGCGCGCGCCCTCGCGGGTCTGGTAGGCCTTGCCGAGCTCGGTGAAGGCGGCCTGGTAGGCCTGGGTCGCCTGGCGGGCCTGCTCCATGTGCTCGCGGTCGCGGGCGTCGGTGAAGTGCTGTTCGAGGGTGCGGGTGTGGTCGTCGATGGCCTGCACGCGCGCGCGTACACGCTCGGCGTTGTTGGCGTCCTGCTTGAGCTGGTAGGCCTGCTGGCTGATCTGCAGGTCCTTGGCCAGCTCGCTGAGGTTGGCCGAGTCCTGGAGTTTTTGGCCTCGATCCAGGGTCTCGTCGATGGCGAGCCAGCCGGTGAGGGTGATGAGCAGGGTGAGCAGCAGGACGAGGCCGAAGCCGATGGCGAGCTTGAGGCTGACACTGAGGTTACCGAACCAGCGTGACATGCTTCTTCTCCTGGCGAACGCGGCAGAGAGGTTGAGGGAGGTGGGAGGTTATCGGCGGAGTGCCGGGGCGCTTGATGGGGCGCCTGTCAGAACAGGCGGGCGAGCAGGGCGGTGACCGCCGTCTCGACCCGCAGGATACGTTCGCCCAGTTGCACCGCTTCGAATCCGGTGGCTTGCAGCTTCTCGACTTCGTAGGGGATCCAGCCGCCTTCGGGGCCGATGGCGAGGGTGACGGGGCCTTCCACGGCACGGGGGCATTCCGGCCAGGGGCCGGGGTGGCCGACCAGGGCACGGGTGCCGGCGGCGAGGGCGGGCAGGCGGTCTTCGACGAAGGGCTTGAAGCGTTTCTCGATCACCACCTCGGGGAGCACCGTGTCGCGGCCCTGTTCCAGGCCGAGGATCAGCTGCTCGCGGATGGCGGCGGGCTCGAGGAAGGGGGTCTGCCAGAAGCTCTTCTCGACCCGGTAGCTGTTGAGCAGTACCAGGCGCGGGACGCCCATTGTGGCGACGGTCTGCAGCACGCGGCGGAGCATCTTCGGGCGTGGCAGGGCCAGCAGCAGGGTCAGCGGCAGCTTGGCCGGCGGCGGCTGGTCGAGGCTCACCTGCAGTTCGGCGCGGTCGGCCTCCAGGGCGGTCAGCCGGCCTTCGCCCATGGCGCCGCCGAGCAGGCCGACCCGCAGGCTGTCACCGGCTTCGGCGCGGTGCACGTCATGCAGGTGCTTGAGGCGGCGGCCACGCAGGAGGGCGTGGCCGGGGGCGACGAAATCGCCCTCTTCCAGCAGCAGGAGGTTCACGGGCGGGTGGCGGGCGGCTGGTCTTCGGGCTCGCTTTCCGGCGTGTCGTTGCGCCGGCGCACCAGGCCGCCGCAGAACACGCCGACCTCGAACAGCAGCCACATGGGCACGGCCAGGAGGGTCTGGGAGAAGATGTCCGGCGGGGTGAGGATCATGCCGACCACGAAGCAGCCGATGATCACGTACGGGCGGATCTTCTTCAGGTAGGCCACGTCGACCACGCCGATCCAGATCAGCAGCACCACGGCGACGGGGATCTCGAAGGCGACGCCGAAGGCGAAGAACAGCGTCATGACAAAGTCGAGGTAGCTGGCGATGTCCGTCATCATCGCCACGCCTTCGGGGGTGACGCTGGCGAAGAAGTGGAAGATCAGCGGGAACACCAGGAAGTAGGCGAAGGCCATCCCGGAGTAGAACAGCACGATGCTGGACACCAGCAAGGGCATGGCTACGCGCTTCTCGTGCTTGTACAGGCCGGGGGCGATGAAGCCCCAGACCTGGTGCAGGATCACCGGCATGGCGAGGAACAGCGCCACCACCATGGTCAGCTTGAACGGGGTGAGGAAGGGCGAGGCCACGTCGGTGGCGATCATCGTCGCGCCTTCTGGCAGGTACTGGCGCAGCGGTGCGGAGACGAGGGTGTAGATCTTCTGGGCGAAGTAGAACAGCCCGGCGAAGATCAGGAACACCGCCGCGACGCAACGCAGCAGGCGGGTACGCAGTTCGGCGAGGTGCGAGACCAGGGGCATTTCCTGGTCGTATTCCGGCTTCTGGTCGCTCATAGGGGGCGGGGCGGCTGTGGCGGTTCGGCGGAGGGGGGCGTGGCAGCCGGCGGGGTCGCCAGCGGGGTGGCGACCGTGGCGCCGGATGCGGCGGGTGTCGTGCCGGGCACGGGCTGGCCAGCAGGCGACGGTGGAGCGCTGGCTGCCGCGACGGGAGCCGGTACTGGCTGCGGGGCGGCCGGGGTGGGCGAGGCCTCGGCGGCTTCGTCACGCTGCGCCGGGTCGGCCAGCAGGTTCTCCAGGCTGGGCGGCACGATGCTTTCCTTGATCTGCCGCTCCATCGCCATGATCTGCTCGTTGTGCAGTTGGCGACGGATCTCGTCGGCGCCGATCTCGCGCTCCACTTCCTGCTTGATGGCGTTGAAGCTGCGCTTCAGGCGGCCGATCCACAGGCCTGCCGTACGTGCAGCACCCGGCAGGCGCTCGGGGCCGAGCACCAGCAGGGCCACGAGGCCGATCAGCAGCAATTCACCAAAGCTGATGCCGAACATGGCGCATCAGTCCTTGCGCACAGTCGGCTCTTCGACCTTGTGCGCCTGGCCGTCGATGGTGTGCGGCTGGTTCAGCGGGGCGGCAGTCGGCTGGGCGGCGGGCTGCTGGGGCTGCTCGGCCTTCTGTTCGTCTTCGGTGTTCATGGCCTTGCGGAAGCCCTTGATGGCTTCGCCGACGTCGGAGCCGAGGTTCTTCAGGCGCTTGGTGCCGAAGACCAGGACGACGACGATCAGAATGACCACCCAGTGTTTCCAGTCGAAAATACCCATGGTTTGCTCCTGCGTATCGATTCGTTAGGCGGAAGGCTGGCGGGCGGCTTTTTCAGCGTGCCCGGACAGGCCGAAGCGACGCTCCAGTTCGTCCAGTACGGCCTGGGGATGCTGGCCGAGGGCGGCGAGCATGACCAGGCTGTGGAACCAGAGGTCGGCGGTTTCGTAGATCAGGTCGCTGCAGTCGCCGCTGGTGGCGGCATCCTTGGCGGCCAGGATGGTTTCAACCGATTCCTCGCCCACCTTCTCGAGGATCTTGTTCAGCCCCTTGTGGTACAGGCTGGCCACGTAGGAGGAGTCGGCCGGCGCGTTCTTGCGGGCTTCGAGCACCTCGGCGAGGCGGGAAAGGGTGTCACTCATGTGCATGTCCTGCGTGGTAGATCGCGTCGGGGTCCTTGATGACCGCGTCGACGGTCTTCCAGCCGCCGTTCTCGTAGACGCGGTAGAAGCAGCTTTCGCGGCCGGTGTGGCAGGCGATGCCGCCGATCTGCTCGACCATCAGCACGATCACGTCGGCGTCGCAGTCCAGGCGCAACTCGTGGAGCTTCTGCACATGGCCGGATTCCTCACCCTTGCGCCAGAGTTTGCCGCGCGAGCGTGACCAGTAGATGGCAAGGTTCTCGGCCACGGTCAGGGCCAGGGATTCGCGGTTCATCCAGGCCATCATCAGGATGCGTCCGGTCTTGTGGTCCTGGGCAATGGCCGGGACCAGGCCGTCGGCGTTCCAGTGGATGTCTTCCAGCCAGTCGTTCATGTCGGTTTCCACGAGCAGGCCGGGTGCGGGCCCGGCCGGGGGCAGTAGTGTGCCAGCGCTGGCGCGGCCTTGGCTATCGGCGAAGTACGAGATACAGACCACTGGCCAGCATCAGCCAGGCCGGCCAGGCGGCGAGGTGCTGCTCCAGGCCGGTACTGGCCGCGCCCACCAGCAGGGCGGCGCCGATCAGGCGCGGGGCGAGGCCGTCGCTGGCACGGCGCCAGGGCGGTGGCGGGTCGCTGGCGTGGGGTTGGCTCATGCGCTCCAGCAGGTCGCGGGTCATGCCGGCCAGGTGCGGCACCTGCTCGACCTGGGCCTGCAGGTTGGACAGCAGGCTCTTGGGGCTGACGCGCTCGCGCATCCAGCGTTCCAGGTAGGGCTGGGCGGTGCTCCAGAGGTCGAGGTCGGGGTAGAGCTGGCGGCCGAGGCCTTCGATGTTGAGCAGGGTCTTCTGCAGCAGCACCAGTTGCGGCTGCACTTCCATGTTGAAGCGGCGTGCGGTCTGGAACAGGCGCAGCAGCAGCTGGCCGAAGGAGATGTCCTTCAGCGGCTTTTCGAAGATGGGTTCGCAGACGGTGCGGATGGCCGCTTCGAAGTCGTTCACCCGGGTTTCCGCCGGGACCCAGCCGGAGTCGATGTGCAGCTGGGCGACGCGGCGGTAGTCACGCTTGAAGAAGGCGATGAGGTTGCGCGCGAGGTAGTCCTGGTCCTCGGGGGTGAGGCTGCCGATGATGCCGCAGTCGATGGCGATGTACTGCGGGTTCCAGGGCTGGCGGGTGCTGACGAAGATGTTGCCGGGGTGCATGTCGGCGTGGAAGAAGCTGTCGCGGAACACCTGGGTGAAGAAGATCTCCACGCCGCGTTCGGCCAGCAGCTTGAGGTCGGTGCGCTGGTCGGCGAGGGTGGCCAGGTCGGTGACCGGGACGCCGTAGATGCGCTCCATCACCAGCACCTTGGGGCGACACCAGTCCCAGTAGACCTGGGGCACGTAGAGCAGCGGCGAGCCTTCGAAGTTGCGCCGCAGCTGGCTGGCGTTGGCCGCCTCGCGCAGCAGGTCGAGCTCGTCGTAGATGGTCTTCTCGTAGTCGCTGACCACTTCCACCGGGCGCAGGCGGCGGGCGTCGCTGGAGAGGCGCTCGGCCAGGCGGGCGATGAGGAACAGCCAGGCGAGGTCTTGGCGGATCACCGGCTTGAGGCCCGGGCGCACCACCTTGACCACCACGTCTTCGCCGCTCTTCAGGCGTGCGGCGTGGACCTGGGCCACGGAGGCGGAGGCCAGCGGGGCGACGTCGAAACGGGTGAAGACGTCGCTGATGCGGGCGCCGAGCTGCTCTTCGATCAGGCGCACGGCCTGCTCGGGGTCGAAGGGGGGGACCTGGTCCTGCAGGCGTGCCAGCTCATCGGCGATGTCCGGCGGCAGCAGGTCACGGCGGGTGGAGAGCAGTTGGCCGAACTTGATGAAGATCGGCCCGAGGCCTTCGAGGGCCAGGCGCAGGCGCTCGCCACGGGTCAGCTGCAGGTCGCGCCGGGGGAACCAGCGCCAGGGCAGCAGGCAGCCGAGCATGCGCAGCCACCAGGGCAGCGGGAGGTCGAATATCAGGTCGTCGAGGCGGTAGCGGATGACCACGCTCTGGATGCGCAACAGGCGGCGGACGGCGAGCAGCTTCATGCGTCTGGGGGACTTTTCCGGGTCAGGCGACCGATGCGGGCTTCGAGACGGTCGAGATCGATCTTGAGACGGTCCAGTTCGGCGAAGCGGGCTTCCGCTTCACGCTGGCCCACCAGGGTGCGGGATTCCTCGGCGAGGTAGTCGGCGAGGTTCTGGTGCAGGCTGTCCAGGCTCTGCCCGGCCCAGCCGGCGCGGCTGCGCAGGTGGCCGGCGAGCAGTTGGGTGCCCACCGGGCCGAGCCAGCGGGAGACTTCGTATTCCCAGTCCAGCTCCAGGTCCTGCAGCACCGCGGCCAGTTCCATGAGCGCGGCGCTGTCGCCTTCCAGTTCCACCTCGGGGCGGTGCAGGACGGCGGTCTTCTCCTTGCTCAGGGCCAGGCGCAGCAGGCTCGCGGCGGGGGCGCGCAGGGTGCAGTCGGCCGGTGCGGCCCAGTGGGCGGCGAGGACCAGGCCGTCGCCGCCGGGCAGCAGGTAGAGCTCCAGCGCGGGGGCCTGGCAGTCGATGCGGATCACCTTGCCTTCCAGGCGGGACAGCCGGGGCAGGGCGGTGGCGTCGAGGCGCAGGACCCGGTTGAGGCCGTGTTCGGCGCCGGCCAGCAGGGCCTGGGTGAGCATCAGGGCTTGATGCCGCGATGCAGGGCGACGATGCCGCCGGTCATGTTGTGGAAGGTGGTCCGCTCGAACCCGGCTTCCACCATCATGGCCTTGAGGGTTTCCTGGTCGGGGTGCATGCGGATCGATTCGGCCAGGTAGCGGTAGCTCTCGGCGTCGTTGGTGATCAGCTTGCCCATCAGCGGCAGCAGGGTGAAGGAGTAGGCGTCGTAGGCCTTGCTCAGCAGGTTGCTGGTGGGCTTGGAGAACTCCAGCACCAGCAGGCGGCCCCCGGGCTTGAGCACGCGCAGCATGGAACGCAGGGCGGCGTCCTTGTGGGTGACGTTGCGCAGGCCGAAGGCGATGGTGACGACGTCGAAGTGGTTGTCGGGGAAGGGCAGCTTCTCGGCATCGGCCTGGACGAAGCTGACGTTGCCGGCGACGCCGCTGTCCAGCAGCTTGTCGCGACCGACCTGGAGCATGGAGGCGTTGATGTCGGCGAGGACCACTTCACCGGTGGGGCCGACCAGGCGGGAGAACTGGCGGGTGAGGTCGCCGGTGCCGCCGGCGATGTCCAGCACGCGGTTGCCCGGGCGCACGCCGGACAGCTCGATGGTGAAGCGCTTCCACAGCCGGTGGACGCCGCCGGACATCAGGTCGTTCATCAGGTCGTACTTGGCGGCCACCGAGTGGAACACTTCGGCGACCTTGGCGGCCTTCTGGCTCTCCGGCACGTTCTGGTAGCCGAAGTGGGTGGTGGGTTCGGCGTCGTGGCCTTTGCGCGGTTCGTTCATGTCGCTGCCCCGGAATAGAATTGGCGGCCATTCTAGGCTTGTCGGCCTGGTTTGTCTTGGGCTGCGCCCGGCGCCTGGAGTGGCCTGCTATAGTCGCGCGACCTTAAGTCGCAGTCCGGAGACACCCATGGCACGCATCCACGTCGAACGTTCCCACCAGCTCGGAAAAGCCGCCGTGCGGGAGAAGGCCGAGCAGCTCGCCGAGCGCCTGGCGCGCGAGTACGACGTGCGTTACCAGTGGCGCGGCGACACCCTGGAGTTCAGCCGCAGCGGGGCTGACGGGCGCATCGAGGTGAGCGACGACAGGGTCAATGTCGAGGTGAAGCTGGGCCTGCTGCTGTCGGCCATGGGCGGCAGCGTGAAGCGCGAGATCGAGAAGGCCCTGGACGAATACCTGGCCTGACGGCCGCCGCACCCGTCCTGCGGCTAGTATGCGGTTTCTAATTTTCCTGGCTAACGTGCACCCCAAGCCCCGATTCCGGGCGAGTCCCCCACAATCCGCGTGAGGTGCACCATGGCCAAGGCAACCACCGCCAAGAAGAAAGTCGAAGTAGAGAAGACCCCCGTTCTTTCCGACGTACGCCTCTATGCCAGGAAGATCTGGCTGGCGGGCCTGGGCGCCTACGCCAAGGCCGGCCAGGAAGGCGTCGACTACCTGCGTGAGCTGGTCAAGGCCGGCGAAGGCGTCGAGAAGCGCGGCCGCAAGAGCGTCGATGCCGGTGTCGAGGCGGCCAACAGCCAGCTCGATTCGGTCAAGGGCAGCGTGCTCGAGAGCGTGGCGGGCGTGAAGGAAAAGGTCGAGGTCCAGATCGACCGCATCGAGAAAGCATTCGACAACCGCGTAGCAGTGGCACTCAATCGCCTCGGGATTCCCTCCCGCCAGGACGTTGAGGCACTCTCTGCTAAGCTCGATGAGTTGAGCGCATTGCTCGAACACGTCGCGCGAACCAAATAAGGAGAGCAGGATGGCTGGTAAGAAGAAAACCGCAAAAGAAACCAACTCCTGGATCGGCGAGATCGAGAAATACTCGCGCCAGATCTGGTTGGCGGGCCTCGGGGCCTATTCCAAGATCAGCAACGACGGCACCAAGCTGTTCGACACCCTGGTCAAGGATGGCGAGAAGGCTGAGAAGCAGGCCAAGACCGAAGTCGACAAGCAGGTCGATGCCGTCAAGTCCCGTGTCGGTTCGCGCGTGGATTCGGCCAAGTCCCGGGTCGATGAAGTGAAGGACAAGGCGCTCGGCAAGTGGAGCGAGCTGGAAGAGGCCTTCGACAAGCGCCTGAACAGCGCCATCTCCCGCCTGGGCGTGCCCAGCCGCAACGAGGTGAAGGAACTGCACGGCAAGGTCGAGGCCCTGACCAAGCAGATCGAGAAGCTGACCGGTGTTTCCGCCAAGGCGGTCAAGCCGGCAGCCAAGCCCGCTGCCAAGCCCGCTGCCAAGGCAGCGCCGGCGAAGGCCGCTGCAGCCAAGCCGGCCGCTAAGCCTGCTGCCAAACCGGCGGCCAAGCCTGCTGCCAAGGCTGCTCCGGCGAAAGCCGCCGCTGCCAAGCCGGCCACCAAGCCCGCGGCTGCCAAACCGGCTGCTGCGAAGCCCGCTGCTAAACCGGCCGCCAAGGCTGCCGCTGCAAAACCTGCAGCCAAGCCTGCCGCCGCCAAGCCTGCTGCCAAACCGGCTGCGAAGAAGGCTCCGGCCAAGAAGCCGGCTCCGGCGAAAGCGGCGGCTCCGGCCCCGGCGGCTGCGCCCACTGCTCCGGCAGCACCGGCTCCGGCTGCTGCGGATGCGCCGAGTGCGGCAACACCCCAGGCCTGATCACCCCAGGTCACCTGAACGCCCGGCCCATGCCGGGCGTTCTCGTTTCAGGCTTCCAGGTAGCGACGGGCGAGGCCTTCGACTGCCATCCGCGCCTCCGGGCGCAGGTGGGGCGCCACCAGCATCATGATCTGGAAGACCACCAGCTGGCTCTCGCCGGCGCCGTTGCCGAGGATGCGCTGGTAGTCCAGCGAGAACAGCAGGGTGAGGGTGATCTGCTCCACCAGCTGGCCCAGTGCAGGAGTGTCGCTCACCAGCTGGTCGTCCGCCTTCAGGCGGGCCAGCAGGGCGGCCAGGGTGCGCTTGAGGGCGTTCAGCCAGTGGCGCATGCCGCGTGCGAGCCGGGGCAGGCGCCCGGCCAGGTTGGACAGGTCCTGGAAGAGGAAGCGGTAGCGCGCCACCCGCTCGACGATCAGATGCAGGAACAGCCAGTACTCCTCCACGTCCAGCCGGGCGCCATCGGGTGGGTCGAGCAGGGGCTCGGTCTCGGCCTGGAAGCGCTCCAGCAGCGCCATCACCAGCGGCTCCTTGCCGTGGAAGTGGTAGTAGAGGTTGCCGGGGCTGATGCCCAGCTCGGTGGCGATCTCCAGGGTGGTGACGTTGGGTTCGCCCTCCTGGTTGAACAGCGCCAGGGCGCATTCGAGTATGCGGTCGCGGGTCTTCATCCTGCCTTCTTGTTCTGTTCTGCCGGACCCGCCCACCGGGTCCGGCGACTTCCTGTTCAGCGTACGTGTACGTAGGTGCCGGGCGAGGCCTCCATCGGCGGGTAGTCCGGGTTGCCCAGCGCCACCTGGGTTTCCCGCTGCTCGCCCGAGCGCGCCTGGATCCACTCCAGCCATTTCGGCCACCAGCTGCCGGCGACGCTCTCCGCGTCGTAGTACCAGGCACGGTGGTCGGAGCTGAGGGTGGGGTTCTCCAGGTGGGTGGCCTTGGGGTTGCCGGGCGGGTTGAGGATGCTCTGGATGTGGCCGCTGTTGGAGAGCACGAAGCGGCTCTCGCCCCCTAGCAGCAGGGCGGAGCGGTAGACCGACTCCCAGGGCGTGATGTGGTCGTTGATGCCGGCCACGCTGAAGCTGTCGACGGTGACCTTCTTCAGGTCGATCGGCGTGCCACACACTTCCAGCGCGCCGGGGCGGGTCAGCGGGTTGTGCTTGAACAGGTCGAGCATGTCGCCGTGCATGGCGGCCGGCAGCCGGGTGTTGTCGTTGTTCCAGTAGAGGATGTCGAAGGCCGGTGGCTGGCGGCCCAGCAGGTAGTTGTTGATGAAGTAGTTCCACACCAGGTCGTTGGGACGCATCCAGGCGAAGATCTTCGACATGTCGCGGCCATCCAGCACGCCGGCCTGGTAGGAGCGGCGCTTGGCGGCTTCGAGGGTCTGTTCGTCGGCGAACAGCGCGGCCGGTGTTTCCACCTGGGAGTCCAGCAGGCTGACCAGGTAGGTGGCGCTGCTGACCTTGCGCAACTGCCGCTTGGCCTGCAGGTGGCCTTGCAGGGCGGCGATGGTCAGGCCGCCGGCGCAGGCGCCGACCAGGTTGAGGTCCTTGCTGCCGGTGATGGCGCGGCACACATCGGTGGCTTCCTCCAGGGCCTGCACATAGCTGGACAGGCCCCACTCGCGGTGACGCGCGTCGGGGTTGCGCCAGCTGATGGCGAACACCTGCAGGCCGTTCTTCAGGGCGTACTGGACGAAGCTCTTCTCCGGCGTCAGGTCGAAGATGTAGAACTTGTTGATCTGCGGGGGAACGATCACCAGGGGCTTGAGGTACTGCTTCTCGCTCATGGGCTTGTACTGGATCAGCTCCAGCATCTCGTTGCGGAACACCACCGAGCCCGGTGTGGTGGCCAGGTTCCGCCCGACTTCGAAGGCGTGCTTGCTGACCTGGCTGGGCATGGCGTTGTTGTGCAGCAGGTCGTCGAACAGGTGGCGCGCACCGTTGATCAGGCTGAGGCCGCCGGTGTTGAACAGCTCCTTGACCGCCAGCGGATTGAGCAGGCTGTTGGACGGGGCCACGGCATCGCTGAGCAGCGACAGCACGAAGCGTGCGCGGGTGCGGTCGTCTGGGGACAGTTCGCTGTCGTCGATCCACTCCATCAGGTGCTGCTGCCAGGCCAGGTAGGCCTGGAGTCCGCGCCGGTAGAAGGGGTTGAGCCGCCAGGACGGATCGGCGAAGCGCGCATCCTGCGGGTTGGGGGTGTAGGGCGTGTCTCCCAGTAGCACTCGGCCGAGCTTGCCGCCCAGCTTGAGCAGGTGGCGGGCGCTGTGCACCGGGCGCTTGGCGCTGTGCACGGCCAGGGTGCGGACGGTCGAGGCCAGGTCCTTGCCTCGGAGGCCGACAATGGCGCTCTGCACGTTCATGAAGTTAGCGGGGACCGGCAAGGCGCCCGAGTCCTTTTTCTCTCGCATTGGGGCAACACTCCGTAATCAGTCCATCGTCATGGAGGGTCAGCAAGGCTCGTACCACGAGCACGACAGGTGCATTCCAGACCAGTTCCCGGGAAATTCAAGTCCGGGCGGGCTGCACCGTGCCGGCGCTCAGGTAGGGAAGGGCCCCATCCTGGGGCGCGATTTGGCTCAGGGGGTGCGGGGCAGCAGCGGCTTGGGGTGCATGACTGCCCGCCGCCGCTCCTGGGCGAGGAACTTCATGATGATCGGCGCGACTGTTTCAGCGCGTGTCACCAGGAACAGGTGGCCGTCGTCGATCACGTGCAGCTCCGCATTGGGAATGCGCCAGGCCAGCAGGCGCATGTTCACCAGCGGGATGATCGGGTCGTCATCGCCGGCCAGCACCAGGGTCGGTTGGCGGATGCGGTGCAGCCAGTGGATGCTGGTCCAGCCGAGGCCGGCGAACAGTTGCCAGTAGTAGCCCAGCTTGCCGGAGGAGCGCACCTTGCTCGCGTGGGCCATGGCCAGGCCAGGGTCGCGGCGGAAGGCGCCGCCGTAGATGTCCGGGGCGATGTGCACGCCGTAGGACGGCTGGATGTAGCGGCGCGGGCTGGCCATGCGCATCAGCACCTTGGGCTTGCCGGGCACCATTACCGCGCCAGCGGAGGTGGCGGCGAGGATCAGCTTCTTGCAGCGCTCGGGGTAGTCGTGGGCGAACTGCTGGGCGAGCGCGCCACCCCAGGAGACGCCGATGGCGTTGACCTGGCCATAGTCGAGGTAGTCCAGCATCCGCGCGGCGAGCTTGGCCAGGCCGGGGAAGCGGTAGGGCGTGCTGGGGGTGGAGGAACCGCCGACGCCGGGGACGTCGAAGGCGATCACCTCCTGGTCCGGGTCCAGCGCCTGGACGAAAGGGAACACCAGCTCGAGGTTGGCGCCGATGCCGTTGAAGATCAGCAGCGGCGTCAGGTGTTCTCCGCCCGGACGTACCGCAGTGCGGATGGTCTGGCCGTCGAGGTCGATGGTGCGGAAGACGAAAGGTTGCGGCATGCGCGAGCCCCTATGGGTGGATACGGCGGGCGGCGCCGGCTGGGGCTCCGCCTGGACTGCCGGGGATGAGCCGGCTCAGGCCGCCGCCCATTCGGGCGGCGAACCGGTTCGGCACGTCCGGGTGCCGGGGCGACGATGCGCGCGAGGCGCTATCAGCGCTCGTGGACATAGGTTCCCGGGGACGCCTCGCCGGCCGGGTAGGCCTTGTTGCCTAGGGTCAGCGTGGCTTTCTTCAGCTTGCCCGAGCGCTCGGCCAGCCAGGCCTGCCAGTGCAGCCACCAGGAGTCGGCGTGCTTGGTGGCGTTCTCTTGCCAGGCCTTCGGGTCGGCGGGCATGTCGCTGCCGGTGGAGAAGCGCGCCTTGGGGTTGCCCGGCGGGTTGAGGATGCTCTGGATGTGGCCGCTGTTTGACAGCACGAACTCGCACTTGCCGCCCAGCAGGCGGGCCGAGCGGTAGCAGGCTTCCCAGGGGGTGATGTGGTCGGTTGTGCCGGCCACGCAGAAGAAGTCGCAGGTGACCTTCTTCAGGTCGATCGGGGTGCCGCAGACTTCCAGCGCGTCGGGCCGGGTCAGCGGGTTGGTCTTGAACATCTCCACCAGCTCGCCGTGGAAGGCGGCGGGCAGGCGCGTGGTGTCGTTGTTCCAGTAGAGGATGTCGAACACCGGCGGCTCGTTGCCCAGCAGGTAGTTGTTCACCCAGTAGTTCCAGATCAGGTCGTTGGGCCGCATCCAGGCGAACACCTTGGCCATGTCCTTGCCTTCGAGCACGCCCGACTGGTACGAGCGGCGCTTGGCGGCTTCGAGGGTCTGCTCGTCGGCGAACAGCGCGACCTGGGTGTCGAGGTTGAAGTCCAGCACGCTCACCAGCTGGGTGAAGGCGTGCACCTTCTGCTCGCCGATAGCCTGGTAGTGACCCAGCAGGGCGACGGTGGTGATGCCGCCGGAGCAGGCGCCGAGCATGTTGAGGTCCTTGGCGCCGGTGATCTTCAGCACCACCTCGATGGTTTCCTTGAGGGCCTCGATGTAGGTCGACAGGCCCCATTCGCGCTGGGCCTTGGTGGGGTTGCGCCAGCTGACGATGAAGGTCTGGATGCCGTTGCGCAGGTTGAAGCGCGCCAGGCTCTTCTCCGGGGAGAGGTCGAAGACGTAGAACTTGTTGATCTGCGGCGGCACCACCAGCAGCGGGCGTTCATGCACCTGCTCGGTGATGGGCTTGTACTGGATCAGCTCCAGCACGTCGTTGCGGAACACCACGGCGCCTTCGGTGGTGGCGAGGTTCTTGCCGACCTCGAAGGCGTCCATGTTCACCTGGCTCGGCATGCCGCCGTTGTTGACCAGGTCCTTGGCCAGGTGGGAGAGACCGTCGAGCAGGCTCTTGCCGCCGGTCTCGAAGAAGCGCTTGACCGCCGCCGGGTTGGCCATGGTGTTGGTGGGGGCCATGGCCTCGGTCATCAGGTTGATCACGAAGTGGCCGCGGCTGGTATCGGACTCGGACAGGTTGCTGTGCTCGATCCACTGGTGCAGTTCCTTGCGCCAGGCGAGGTAGGTCTGCAGGTAGCGGCGATAGAGCGGGTTCTGGCTCCAGGCCGGATCGTTGAAGCGGCGGTCGTCCGCTTCGGGGTGCAGTTCGGAGGAACCGAGCAGCACGTTCTTCAGTTCGACGCCGAAACGGGCGACATGCTTGGCACTGTGGAAGGGCTGCTTGACGGCCTGCAGCATGACCATGCGTGCGGAGGTCAGCAGGTCCTTCCCGCGGATGCCGATCACCGGGTTCAGGCCCAGGGTGTTCTCCGAGGCTTGTCGCTGCAGGTCTTCGTTGTTCTTGTTGCTCATCTACGACGCTCCATTGTCCTGAGACGGATACCGGCGAACTGCTGTACGGGACAGTTAAGCGTGGCCTGGTACTGCTCGGGTTACCGGGGGTGCGAAGAGAACTTCGCCTGTTTCTGTGAACCTTTGGTTGCCAAATGCATGGAACCTGCCAGTTCTGGTTACCCGAGTTTAGGTGAATGCGCAAGCTGGCCCGGGGGCTGGCGTGCGTCGAAGAGTATGGCGGCGGGATCTAGAAAATGCGCTCTAACCGCGTGCGCCCTGGCCAGGATGGGGCCAGGGTCTGCACCGCTTCAGAGCATGAGGCGGACGACGCTTTCGTCGGGGTCGCGGGAGCGCCCGGCAGCCTGGAGCTGCGCCAGGTAGTCCTTCCAGAGCTCGTCCTGGCGGGTGGCGAGTTCGTAGAGGTAGTCCCAGGTGAACAGGCCGCTGTCGTGGCCGTCGTCGAAGGTCAGTTTCAGGGCGTAGTTGCCGGCGGGTTCGACCTTCACCAGGGCGACGTTCTGTTTGCCGTATTGCAGCACCGGCTGGCCGTGACCTTGTACCTCGGCGGAGGGGGAATGCACGCGGAGGAATTCGGCGGGCAGGCTGTGGCGTTCAGTGCCGTAGCTGAGCACCAGGGTGCGGGATGCCTTGTGCAGTGCGATGGCGGTGGGGATGCGCATGGGCGGGGCTCCGGACCGGGGCGGCCAGCCGGGCGGGATGCCGCGGCTGGCACGCGAGTGTGTCGCACAGCTTAGAGGATGTAGCGCGACAGGTCTTCGTCCTGGGCCAGCTCGCCCAGGTGGCCGTTGACGTAGGCGGCGTCGATGCGGATCGGGGCCTCCTCGTGTTGTGCCGCGAGGTCGCCGGCGCTGAAGGAGACTTCCTCCAGCAGGCGCTCCAGCAGCGTGTGCAGGCGACGGGCCCCGATGTTCTCGGTCTTCTCGTTGACCTGCCAGGCGATCTCGGCCAGGCGCTTGATGCCCTCGGGGGCGAACTCGACGTTCAGGCCCTCGGTCTTCAGCAGTGCGGTGTACTGCTCGGTGAGGGAGGCATGGGGTTCGGTGAGGATGCGCTCGAAGTCCTCCGGGGAGAGGGCCTTGAGTTCCACGCGGATCGGCAGGCGACCCTGCAGCTCGGGCACCAGGTCACTGGGCTTGGCCAGGTGGAAGGCGCCGGAGGCGATGAACAGGATGTGGTCGGTCTTGACCATGCCGAGCTTGGTGTTGACGGTGCAGCCTTCAATCAGCGGCAGCAGGTCACGCTGCACGCCCTCGCGGGAGACGTCGGCACCACCGACGTTGGCGCGCTTGGCGACCTTGTCGATCTCGTCGATGAAGACGATACCGTTCTGCTCCACGGCTTCCAGGGCGCGGGCCTTGAGTTCTTCCTCGTTGACCAGGCGCGCGGCCTCCTCGTCGCGGACCATCTTCAGCGCGTCCTTGACCTTGAGCTTGCGGCTCTTGCGCTTGCCCTTGCCCATGTTGGAGAACAGGTTTTGCAGCTGGCTGGTCATCTCCTCCATGCCGGGCGGGGCCATGATCTCGACGCCGGCCGGGTTCTCGGCCACTTCGATGTCGATTTCCTTGTCGTCCAGCTGGCCTTCGCGCATGCGCTTGCGGAACAGCTGGCGGGTGTTGGTGTCCTCGCGCTGCGGCTCGTCGCCGAAGCCGCTGCGGGCGGGCGGCAGCAGGGCGTCGAGGATGCGCTCCTCGGCGGCGTCTTCGGCGCGGTGGCGAACCTTGTGGATCTCCTGCTCGCGCATCATCTTCACGGCGGCATCGGCCAGGTCGCGGATGATCGACTCGACGTCGCGGCCGACGTAGCCCACTTCGGTGAACTTGGTGGCTTCGACCTTGATGAACGGGGCGTTGGCCAGCTTGGCCAGGCGGCGGGCTATCTCGGTCTTGCCGACGCCGGTGGGGCCGATCATCAGGATGTTCTTCGGCGTCACCTCGGCCCGCAGCTCGGCGGGCAGCTGCATGCGCCGCCAGCGGTTGCGCAGGGCGATGGCGACGGCGCGCTTGGCGTCTTCCTGGCCGACGATGTGGCGGTTGAGTTCGTGGACGATCTCGCGGGGGGTCATGGACATGGATGTCGCTCCGGGGCTGGACAGGGCGCTCATTCGGCGCTGTCCAGCTCCTCTATGGTCAGGTTCTGGTTGGTGAACACGCAGATGGAGCCGGCGATGTTCAGGGCGGTCTCGGCGATTTCCCGCGCGGAGAGGTCGGTGCGCTGCAGCAGGGCGGTGGCCGCGGCCTGGGCGAAACCGCCGCCGGAGCCCATGGCGATCAGGCCGTGCTCGGGTTCGACCACGTCACCATTGCCGGTGATGATCAGCGAGGCGTCCTTGTTGGCCACGGCCAACATGGCTTCCAGGCGGCTCAGGGAACGGTCGGTACGCCAGTCCTTGGCCAGCTCGACGGCTGCCCGCACGAGGTGGCCCTGGTGTTTCTCCAGTTGGCCTTCGAAGCGCTCGAACAGGGTGAAGGCATCGGCGGTGGCGCCGGCGAAGCCGGCCAGCACCTGGCCGTGATACAGCCGGCGCACCTTCTTGGCGTTGCCTTTCATGACGGTGTTGCCGAGGGAAACCTGGCCGTCGCCGCCCATGACGACTTTGCCGTTGCGGCGGACTGAAACGATGGTGGTCAAGGGAGGAGTCTCCACGCAGCGGGGCGAAAATGCCCGAATGGAAACCCAGATGGGGGAGCCCGCGCGGCTTTTCAACCGCGCGGGGGTGATTCGTCGATCAGCGTGCCTGCCGCTGTTGCAACAGGAGATTACCGAAGCCGCTGCCGGCCAGCTGTTTCTGCGCGGTGGCGAGCTGCTCGCGGCTGGCGAAGGGGCCGACCAGCACGCGGTACCAGGTTTCCTCGCGCACGGTGCCGGACTCCACCTGGACGTTTTGGCCCAGCAGGATGATCTGGGCGCGGACGCGGTCGGCGTCTTCCTTCTTGCGGAAGGAGCCGGCCTGGAGGAAGAACTGGGTGGTGGTCGGCGCCTTGGCCACGGTGGGCGGAGGCGGCGGCACCTGGCCGGCGAGGGCGGCTTCGGCCCGTGCCTTGTCGATCTTCGCGGCTTCTTCCGGGGTCACCGGCTGCTGGGGCGTCGGCGGGGTGGCCGGCGTCTCCTTGGGCAGGGCGTCCGGCGGCACGATGACCTCGGACTCCGGCAGCAGCGTGTAGAAGTCGTACTTCGGCTTGGCCGGCTCGCTCTCCGCCGGGGGCTGCGCGGGCTGGGCCTGGCCCTGGGGCTTGGGCTTGCCGCCGGCGGCCTGCTGCTGTTGCTCGGGCTTGGCGCGGCGGATGTCGTCGCGGCCGGGCTCGAGCTTCATCAGCATGACCACGAAGCCGCCGATGACCAGGCCGATGGCCAGCCAGACCCAGCCGGGCACCGGCTTCTTCGCCGGTGCCTGGTAGCGGCTGGCTCCGCGTTTGGGGGCTGCTTTCTTCTTCGCCATGGGTCCGTTACATGCGTTCCAGGGTGTTCAGGCCGAGGAGTTCCAGGCCTTGCTTGAGGGTGCGACCGGTGAGGGCGGCGAGGCGCAGGCGGCTCTGCTGGGTGGCTTCGTCCTCGGCGGCGAGGATCGGGCAGTTCTCGTAGAAGCTGGAGAACAGGCCGGCCAGGTCGTAGAGGTAGGTGCAGAGGATGTGCGGCACGCCCTTGGCGGCGACGTTGTTGAGGATGTCGGCGAACTGCGCCAGCTTGGCGGCCAGGGCCTGCTCCTGCTCGGCGGCGAGGACGATCTGCCCGCCGATCTCGTCGACGCCCTTGCCCAGCTTGCGGAACACGCTGGCAGTGCGGGTGTAGGCGTAGAGCAGGTAGGGAGCGGTGTTGCCTTCGAAGCTCAGCATCTGCTCGAAGTTGAAGCTGTAGTCGCTGGTGCGGTGCTTGGAGAGGTCGGCGTACTTGACGGCGCCGATGCCGACGGCGCGGGCGATCTGGCGCAGTTCGGCCTCGTCCAGCTCCGGGTTCTTCTCCTTGACCAGGGCATAGGCGCGCTCTTCGGCCTCGTTGAGCAGGTCGATCAGCTTGATGGTGCCGCCGTCGCGGGTCTTGAAGGGCTTGCCGTCGGCGCCGTTCATGGTGCCGAAGCCCATGTGCTCCATCTCGAACTCGGGGCGCACGAAGCCGGCGAGGCGCGCGGCGGCGAAGACCATCTGGAAGTGCAGGGCCTGGCGCTGGTCGACGAAGTAGAGGGCGCGGTCGGCCTTGAGCACGCCGCTGCGGTAGCGGGTGGCTGCGAGGTCGGTGGTGGCGTAGAGGTAGCCACCGCCGGCCTTCTGCACGATCAGCGGCAGCGGGTCGCCTTCGGCGTTCTTGAACTCGTCCATGAACACGCACAGCGCGCCGTCGCTTTCGGTGAGCAGGCCCTTGGCACGCAGGTCGGCGACCACGTTGGGCAGGTCGTCGTTGTAGGCGCTCTCGCCCTTGACGTCGGCCATGGTCAGCTTCACGCCCAGGCGGTCGTAGACGGCCTGGCAGTGGCTGAGGGAGATGTCGTTGAAGCGGTTCCAGAGGCGCAGGCACTCGGCATCGCCGGCCTGCAGCTTGACCACCAGTTCGCGGGCGCGGTCGGCGAATTCGCTGGATTCGTCGAAGCGCTTCTTGGCGGCGCGGTAGAAGCCTTCCAGGTCCGACAGCTCGGCGTCGCTGTCCACCGGCTGCTCCTGCATGTAGGCCAGCAGCATGCCGAACTGGGTGCCCCAGTCGCCCACGTGGTTCTGGCGGATCACCTCGTCGCCGAGGAACTCCAGCACGCGGGCCACGCCGTCACCGATGATGGTGGAGCGCAGGTGGCCGACGTGCATCTCCTTGGCCAGGTTGGGGGCGGAGAGGTCGACCACCACGCGCTGGGCCGGGCCGGCCTTGCTCACGCCGAGGTGGGCGTCGGCCAGGGCGGCGTCCAGGCGCTGGGCCAGGGCCTGGGTGTTCTGGAAGAAGTTGAGGAAGCCGGGGCCGGCGATCTCCACCTTGCTCACCTGATCATCCTGGGGCAGGGCGGCGATCAGCTTCTCGGCCAGGTCGCGCGGCTTCAGGCCGGCGGGCTTGGCCAGCATCATGGCGATGTTGCTGGCGAAGTCGCCGTGGGTCTTGTCCTTGGTGTTTTCCACCTGGATGGTGGGGGTCAGGCCTTCGGGCAGTACGCCTTCGCTGGCGAGACGGTTCAGGGCGTGCTGGATCAGCTGGCGAATGGTGTCTTTCATGTTCTGCTCTCGGCCGGAAGTCGGCGGCGCCGTGGCGCTGGTTGAAAACCGCGCATTATCGGCGTGCAGTGCCTGCCGCTTCAAGCGCCAGGCGCCGAGGGGCGCCTGTGACTGTGGGGCGCGTCAGAACAGGTCGATCGGGTCGACATCCAGGGACCAGCGTACGGCCCGGCCGCCGGGGAGCTGTTCCAGGGCCTGGGACCAGGGGGTGAGCAGGCGGTGCAGGGTGGCGCGGCTGTTGGCCTGGAGCAGCAGCTGGGCGCGGTGCTTGCCGGCACGGCGCTCCATGGGGGCGGGGACGGGGCCGAGCAGCTCGACCCCGCTGAGGTGCAGCTCGGCCAGCTGCTGTTCGGCTTCGGCACAGGCGCTGTCGAGGAAGGCTTCGGCCTGCCCGGGCTTGTGTGCTTCGGCCCGCAGCAGGGCCAGGTGGGCGAAGGGCGGCAGGCCGGCGGCGCGACGCTCGGAGAGGGCCTGCTCGGCGAAGGCGAAGTAGCCCTCTTCGGTGAGTTGCACCAGCAGCGGGTGGTCGGCCAAGTGGGTCTGGATAATCACCCGGCCCGGTTCTTCCGCGCGGCCGGCGCGACCGGCCACCTGGACGATGAGCTGGGCCATGCGCTCGCTGGCGCGGAAGTCGGCGGAGAACAGGCCGCCATCGGCGTCGAGGATCGCCACCAGGGTGACCCGGGGGAAGTGGTGCCCCTTGGCGAGCATCTGGGTTCCCACGAGGATGCAGGGCTCGCCCTTGTTGATGGTGCCGAACAGCTGGGTCATCGCATCCTTGCGTGAGGTGCTGTCGCGGTCGATGCGCAGCACGGGGAACTGCGGGAAGAGGATGCCGAGGCGTTCTTCGGCGCGCTCGGTGCCGGCGCCGATGGGGCGCAGGTCGACCTTGCCGCAGTCGGGGCAGTTGTCCGGGCGGCGCTGGACGTGGCCGCAGTGGTGGCAGCGCAGCTCGTTGTGGCGCTGGTGCAGGGTCATACGGGCGTCGCAGCGGGTGCACTGGCTGATCCAGCCGCAGTCGTGGCACAGCAGGGTGGGTGAGAAGCCTCGGCGGTTGAGGAAGACCAGCACCTGCTGGCCAGCCTCCAGGGTCTGCTGGATGGCCTGTTGCAATGGGCCGGAGATGCCGCTGTCGAGCGGGCGGCTCTTCACGTCCAGGCGCAGGAAACGCGGCTGCCGGGCGCCGCCTGCGCGCTGGGTCAGCCGCAGCAGGCCGTAGCGGCCGGCGTAGGCGTTCTGCAGGCTTTCCAGGGAGGGGGTGGCGGAGCCCAGCAGGATCGGCACGTTCTCCTGGCGGGCGCGGACGATGGCCAGGTCGCGGGCGTGGTAGCGCAGGCCCTCCTGCTGTTTATAGGAAGCGTCGTGTTCTTCGTCGACGATGATCAGCCCGGGGTTCTTCATGGGGGTGAACAGGGCCGAGCGGGTGCCGATGATGATGTCGGCCTCGCCATCGCGGGCGGCGAGCCAGGCGTCCAGGCGTTCGCGGTCGTTGACGGCGGAGTGCAGCAGGGCGACGCGGGCGTTGAAGCGCCGGGAGAAGCGTTCGAGGGTCTGCGGGCCGAGGTTGATCTCGGGGATCAGCACCAGGGCCTGCTTGCCGGCCTGCAGGGTCTCGCGGATCAGTTGCAGGTAGACCTCGGTCTTGCCGCTGCCGGTGACGCCGGCGAGCAGGAAGGCGTTGAACTGGCCGAAGGAGGACTGCACCGCGTCGAAGGCGGCCCGCTGCTCGCCGTTGAGTGGCAGTTCGGCCTGGGCCAGCCAGTGTTCGTGGCGTGGCGCGGGGGCATGGCGGCGGGTCTCCACGCGCGCCAGTCCCTTTTCCAGCAGCAGGTCGAGGCTGTCCTTGTTCAGCTGCAACTGTGCGAGCAACTGGTGGGCGACGCCGTGGGGGTGCTGGGCGAGGATGGCCAGGGCCTGGCGCTGGCGTGGTGCGCGGGCCAGGCGTGGGTCGTCGGCGCGGGCGCCTTCGCAGGCGTGCCAGAAGCGCTCCTGGCGGGCTTCGGCCGGTTCGCCCTGGCGCAGCAGCACGGGGAGTGCCCAGCTGAGGGTGTCGCCGAGGCTGTGTTGGTAGTACTGGGCCGTCCACAGGCAGAGCTGGAACAGCGGCGCCGGCAATGGCGGCTGGCGGTCCAGCAGGGCAAGTGCGGGGCGGAGCTTGTCCTCCGGGACTTCGCTGCGGTCGCTGACTTCCACCAGCACGCCGATGATTTCGCGACGGCCGAACGGCACCCGCACGCGTATGCCGGGCTGCAAGGCGGCCGGGGCCACGCCGGCAGGGGCGCGGTAGTCGAACAGGCGGCGCAGGGGCGAGGGCAGGGCGAGTCGCAGGATGGGGCTGGGCACGGGGAACTCCGGTGGGGGCCCGGGGATGCTAGGGGGATGCCGTTCCCGTCGCAAGCGGCGGGGTGGGTGCCGTGCGTCGCTCGGCGCAGGCTGCGCTTGCGCGTCGGGGAAGGTCTGGTATCATCTCGCGCCTGTTTCCGTGCGGTACTCGACATAGGGTCGGGTGGCGGCACGCCAGACCTGAGGATCAAGCCATGAAACCGGAAATCCATCCCGAATACGTAGCGATCGAAGCTACCTGCAGCTGCGGTAACGTCATCAAGACCCGCTCCACCCTGGGCAAGAACATCAGCCTCGACGTGTGCTCCGAGTGCCACCCGTTCTACACCGGTAAGCAGAAGGTCCTGGACACCGGCGGCCGTATCGATCGCTTCAAGCAGCGCTTCGGCGTGTTCGGCGCCAAATAAGGCCCGTTCGCCGGGAGGCTCGCAACGAGCTCCCAGCTGCACGAAAAGGCGCCCCGAGGGGCGCCTTTTTCATGCCCGCCTTCTGGGCATTGACGCTGTACCGCCGGGCGGCGTAGAACCGCGGCTCCTGGCGCGGTGAACCTCAACGAGGTGGCGATGCCCTTTCTTCCCTGGCTGCTGCTGGTGGTGTGCATGGCACTGGCGAGCGGATGCGCGGTGAACCCGGCCACGGGGCGGGACGACTTCGTGCTGATGGACGAGGCGACCGAGCAGGAGCTTGGCATCCGTTACAACCAGGACGTGCAGCAACGCTACCCCCGCTACCCGGATGCGCAGCTCCAGGCCTATGTCCAGCAGGTCGGGGAGCGGGTGGCCCGGCACAGCCATCGTCCTGACCTGGTCTTCATCTTTACGGTGATCGATTCGCCGGATCTCAACGCCTTTGCCCTGCCGGGCGGCTACATCTATGTGCACCGGGGGCTTTTGGCCTACCTGGGGTCGGAGGCGGAGCTGGCGGCGGTGCTGGCCCATGAGATCGGCCACGTCACGGCGCGCCATGGTGCGCGACAGCGGAGTCAGTCCCAGGCCTGGGGTGCAATCGGCCAGGTAGCGGCGCTGGGCACCGGGGTGGGGGCCGTGGCGGATGCGACGCAACTCCTGGGCGGGGCGCTGGTGCGTGGCTACGGCCGGGAGATGGAGTTGCAGGCCGACGAGTTGGCGCTGCAGTACCTCGCGCGCAGTGGCTATGACCCGCAGGCGCTGGTGAGGGTCATCGAGGTGCTCCAGGCTCAGGATGCCTTCCTCCGCTCGGAGCGTGCTGATCCCGGCCGACAGGTTGGCAGCTACCACGGGCTGTTCGATTCGCATCCGGCCCACGAGGCGCGCCTGCGCCAATTGATGAGTCGAGAAACGGGCTCGGGGGTCTGGAATCGCGATGCCTACTTCCAGGCGCTGGATGGGTTGGTGATCGGGGGGCCGGTGGGGCAGGGCGTGCTGCGTGGTCGACATCTCTCGCACGGGCCCCTGGGGGTGATGCTCGACTATCCGCCGGGGTGGCGAGTGGTCAGCGAGCCGGATTCCGTGACGGCCTACTCGCCAGATGGGGCCGTCTACCTCGGGTTGCACTCGGAACCTGTCGATCCAGGGCTATCGCCGATGGCATTCCTCGGTGCTCGCGTGGGGGATCGGCATCTACTGGACGCGCGCACCCTGGACGGCGCCGCCTTGCCCGGGGCGACGGCCTGGCTCGCTGGCCCGCCGGCCCGACGCGTGGCGGTGGCTTTTGGAGACGCGCGCGCGTATCTCTTCGTCGCCGGGGCCGAGAAGGACGCGACCCTGCGGGATGCCGATGCACAGGTGCTGGCCACCGTCCTTAGTCTCCGTGAAATGACGGAGCAGGATGCGTTCCTCGCCGAACCGGTACGGATTCGTACGGTTAAGGTGGGGAAGGGGCAGCATCTGACAGATTTCATTTCCGTCGGAAACGCTACGGTTTCCACCCACGACCTGGAAAATAGGATACGATTGCTCAAAAATCTGTATCCAATCGGTGATGTGCAACCTGGGGATTGGCTGAAAGTCGTACGTTAGAGGGGTTGACGAGCCGTGACTGCTTAGTCTTGTAGGCCCCTTGCTTCTTGCGTATGCTCGCCCGTCCGTCTGTCATAACAGTAAAAGCGGAATGCCAACATGTCTGATCTGAAAACTGCCGCTCTCGAATACCATGCCCAACCCCGCCCCGGGAAACTGAGCGTCGAGCTGACCAAGCCGACCGCCACTGCCCGCGACCTCTCGCTGGCCTACAGCCCGGGCGTCGCCGAGCCGGTGCGCGAGATCGCCCGTGATCCCGAACTGGCCTACAAGTACACCGGCAAGGGCAACCTGGTGGCAGTGATTTCCGACGGCACCGCCATCCTTGGCCTCGGCAACCTCGGCCCGCTGGCCTCCAAGCCGGTCATGGAAGGCAAGGGTGTTCTGTTCAAGCGCTTCGCCGGTGTCGACGTGTTCGACATCGAGGTGGACGCCGAGAGCCCGCAGGCCTTCATCGACACCGTCAAGCGCATCTCCATCACCTTCGGCGGCATCAACCTTGAAGACATCAAGGCGCCCGAGTGCTTCGAGATCGAGCGCACCCTGATCGAACAGTGCGACATCCCGGTCTTCCACGATGACCAGCACGGCACCGCCATCGTGACGGCCGCCGGCATGCTCAATGCCCTGGAAATCGCCGGCAAGACCCTGCCGGAAGCCCAGATTGTCTGCCTGGGTGCCGGCGCTGCCGCCATCTCCTGCATGAAGCTGCTGGTGAGCATGGGCGCCAAGGTCGAGAACATCTACATGGTCGACCGCAAGGGCGTGATCCACGCCGGCCGTGATGACCTGAACCAGTACAAGGCCGTCTTCGCCCACGAGACCTCCAAGCGCACTCTGTCCGATGCCCTGGAAGGGGCGGACGTGTTCGTCGGTCTGTCCGGCGCCAACCTGCTGAGCGCGGAAGATCTCAAGCGCATGGCGGCCAACCCGATCGTCTTCGCCTGCTCCAACCCGGATCCGGAAATCCAGCCGGAGCTGGCCCATGCGACCCGCAGCGACGTGATCATGGCCACCGGCCGTTCGGACTACCCGAACCAGGTGAACAACGTGCTGGGCTTCCCCTTCATCTTCCGCGGTGCGCTGGACGTTCGTGCCACTCGCATCAACGAAGAAATGAAGATCGCAGCAGCGCTGGCGCTGCGTGACCTGGCCAAGCAGCCGGTGCCCAAGGATGTCTGCGATGCCTACGGCGTGGCTTCCCTGGAGTTCGGCCGTGAGTACATCATTCCGAAGCCGATGGACAAGCGCCTGATCACCGTGGTTTCCGACGCGGTTGCCAAGGCGGCCATCGAGTCCGGCGTAGCGACCCTGCCGTATCCGAAGCACTACCCGCTGAAGTCGGTGGACGATGTGTTTCAGGGCTGATCGCCGCTGATGTGAAGAACCCGCCTGCTGGCGGGTTTTTCATGCCTGGCGGATGTGTTCGGCTGAAAAGGAAGAGCCCGCTGATCGCGGGCTCTTCTCGTTTGCTCAGAACAGATCGATGGGTGCAGCTTCGTCCGCTGGCAGGGGGCTGCCTGGGATGCTGGAGCCCGGGTCGAGCTCACTCATGGGTGGAGGCGAGTCTTCGCTCTTGAATAGCTCGAAGAATGCATTGGGCGTTCCCGGTGTTGCTGCGCGCCCGCTCAGGGGGTCGATGCGCAGCGTGAGAATCCCCTCGGGTTCTGGCTGGACGTGCTCCGGTTTGTCCTTCAGGGCTGCACTCATGTAGCTCATCCAGATCGGTAGGGCGACCGTGCCGCCGTACTCGTGCCGACCCAGGCTCTCGGGCTGGTCGAAGCCGACCCACACCGTGGTGATGTAGTCGGCGTTGTAGCCGGAGAACCAGCTGTCCTTGGATTCGTTGGTGGTGCCGGTCTTGCCCGCGATATCGCCACGCCCCATGGCCAGGGCGCGTCGGCCGGTGCCGCGCTTGATCACGTCCTGCAGCATGCTGGTCAGGATGTAGGTGGTGCGGGCATCGACGATACGCTCGGCGGTGGCCGGTTCCGCAGTTGCATCATGGTTGAGCTGGGTGTCGGGCGCTGCGTTGACCTGGGCCATGCTGGTGCTGGGTTTGTCGTCCTGCGGCACGCGGGGCGGGTTGGCGTTGAAGATGACCTTGCCTTCCCGGTTTTCGATTCGCTCGATCAGGTAGGGCTGGATCTTGTAGCCGCCGTTGGCGAAGGTGCTCCAGCCGGTCGCGATCTCCATCGGGGTGAGGGTGGCAGTGCCCAAGGCGAGGGAGAGGTTACGCGGCAGTTCCTCCTTGTTGAAACCGAAGCGGCTGATGTAGTTGATCGCGTAGTCGATCCCCACGGCCTGCAGAAGGCGGATGGAAACCAGGTTGCGCGACTTGTACAGCGCTTCCCGCATGCGGATGGGGCCGAGGAAGGTGTTGTTGTCGTTCTTGGGGCGCCACACCTTGTCCAGGTATTCGTCGACGAAGACGATGGGGGCGTCGTTGACCAGGCTGGCGGCAGTGAAGCCGTTATCCAGTGCTGCACTATAAAGGAAGGGTTTGAAGCTCGAGCCGGGTTGGCGCTTGGCCTGGGTGGCGCGGTTGTAGTTGCTCTGCTCGAACGAGAAGCCGCCGACCAGGGAGAGGATGGCGCCGCTGTAAGGGTCGAGTGAAACCAGGGCACTCTGGGCTGAAGGCTGCTGGCTGAACAACAGGGCGCCGTCAGGTTGGCGCAGTACGCGGATCAGGTCGCCAACCTGTACCACGTCTGCCGGCTGGCGCGGGCGGGCGCCGAGGCTGTTGGTGTTCAGGTAGGGGCGGGCCCACTTCATGCTGTCCCAGCTGACTGCCTCTTCATTGCCGCTGCGAGTCAGCACGAGGATGCCGCTCTGCTCGACCTGGGTGACGATAGCGGGCTCAAGGCCGCCAATCGTGCGCTGCTTGGCAAGCTCCTGACCCCATCCTTCGCGGGTCATGCCGGGAAGTCGGGTTTCCGGGCCGCGGTAGCCGTGGCGCTGGTCGTACTCCATCAGGCCGCTGCGCAGGGCGACGTTGGCGGCTTCCTGCAGGTCGCTCGGTGTCGTGACAGTGACGCGGAACCCTTCGGTGTAGGCGTCGCTGCCGTAACGTCCGACCATTTCGGCGCGAGCCATCTCGGCGATGTAGGGTGCGTTCACTTCTGGGGTCGGAACATGGTAGCTCGCGTCGATCGGTTCACTGATGGCGGCCTCGTAGCGCGCCTGGTCGATCTTGCCCAGCTTGAACATGCGCCCGAGGATCCAGTCGCGACGCTCCTTGCTGCGGGTCGGGTTGACCAGTGGGTTGAAGCGAGAAGGCGCCTTCGGCAGGCCGGCGATCATGGCCATCTGGGCCAGGCTCAGCTCCCGGATTGACTTGCCGTAGTAGACCTGTGCAGCGGCTTCGATGCCGTAGGCGCGGTTGCCCAGGTAGATCTTGTTGACGTAGAGCTCAAGGATCTCGTCTTTGCTGAGCTCTCGTTCGATCTGCAGGGCAAGAAGTATCTCGTTGATCTTTCTGGAGAAACTCCGCTCGCTGGTGAGGAAGTAGTTCTTCGCCACCTGCATGGTGATGGTGCTGCCGCCGCTCTGGATATGTCCGCTTTTCAATAATTGAGTGGCAGCGCGCACCAGGCTCGTGAGGTCGACGCCATAATGGTTGGCAAAGTTGTCGTCTTCCGCCGCCAGCAGGGACTGGATGAATTCCGGGGGGATGTCCGCGAAACGGATCGGTGCCCGCCTCATCTCGCCGAACTCGGCGATCAGCTTCCCATCGCTGCTATACACGCGCAGCGGTATCTGCAGCTGGATGCTGCGCAGGGAATCGACAGACGGAAGACTCGGGCTAAGGTAGAGATAAGCGCCGCTGAAACTGAGCAACAGCCCACAAAAAACAGCAACGCAAGACCACCAGAAAAACTTCAGCAGGCGTATCAAGATTCTTGGATTTCCAGGCAAAAGAATGAGTTAAGCGGAAACAGATCTGAAAAGGGAAAAACTGATCACATTATAAGCGTTTTTTTTCCCGGGGAGCCATTTGCGCTTCTGTCAAGACTGTTATTTAATGTGGAAAAACATAAATCGTCCGTAAGTCACGGACGCTGATAGGAAATCGGTCGTGCTAGGGCTCTTCAACAAGAAAGCGAATTCGCTGCTGGGGATCGACATAAGCTCGACCTCGGTCAAGCTCCTCGAATTGAGTCGCTCGGGTGGCCGCTACAAGGTAGAGGCCTACGCCGTCGAGCCGCTCCCGCCAAATGCTGTCGTCGAAAAGAACATTGCTGAGCTGGAAGGCGTCGGCCAGGCACTGTCGCGTGTGGTCGCCAAGGCGAAGGCAGGCTCCAAGCTGGCAGCCGTTGCTGTGGCGGGGTCGGCCGTCATCACCAAGACGATCGAGATGGATGCGGGGCTGTCCGATGACGAGCTGGAGAACCAGCTCAAGATCGAAGCTGACCAGTACATTCCTTATCCCCTTGAAGAAGTAGCCATCGATTTCGAGGTTCAGGGCGTTTCTGCACGAAACCCCGAGCGAATGGATGTGCTGCTGGCAGCCTGCCGTCGCGAGAACGTCGAGGTGCGCGAGGCAGCGCTTGCTCTCGCCGGGCTCACCGCGAAAGTCGTGGATGTCGAGGCCTATGCGCTTGAGCGCGCCTATGGGCTCCTTGCTTCCCAGTTGGGGAATGGATCGGAAGATTTGACGGTTGCGATCGTGGACATCGGCGCGACGATGACCACCCTGAGCGTCTTGAATAATGGTCGCACCATATACAGTCGCGAGCAGTTGTTCGGAGGTCGCCAGTTGACCGAAGAAATTCAGCGCCGCTATGGCCTGTCTGTCGAGGAAGCGGGCTTGGCCAAGAAGCAGGGCGGTCTTCCGGATGACTACGACAGCGAGGTTTTGCAACCGTTCAAAGAGGCAGTTGTCCAGCAAGTCTCGCGGTCGCTGCAGTTCTTTTTTGCAGCGGGTCAGTACAACGATGTCGACTACATCCTCCTGGCTGGCGGGACGGCCTCTATCCCTGATCTGGATCGCCTGATCCAGCAGAAGATCGGAACGCCGACGCTGGTCGCAAACCCCTTCGCCGACATGGCACTGAGCGGCAAAGTCAACGCAGGTGCGCTGGCAAGTGATGCGCCGGCCTTGATGATCGCTTGTGGCTTGGCAATGAGGAGTTTCGACTGATGGCGCGTATTAACCTGCTACCGTGGCGTGAGCAGCTGCGGGAAGAGCGCAAGCAGCGATTCCTGGTGGCCTTGGGCGGTGTGGTCGTTATTTCTGCAGGCCTCGTGTTCCTTGGTGACCAATACCTCAATGGCGAGATCGATAACCAGAACGCCAGAAATGAATTCGTACGCAAGGAAATTTCTGTTCTGGATACGCGCATCAAGGAAATCAGCGAGCTCAAGACGCGCCGGCAGCAGTTGCTGGAGCGCATGAAGATCATTCAGGACCTGCAGGGCAACCGCCCGATCATTGGTCGTGTCTTTGATCAGCTCGTTCGCACTCTACCCGATGGTGTGTATTTCACGACCGTGAAGATGGCAGGGTCCAGTATTGCCATCACTGGGGCAGCTGAATCCAACAACCGTGTTTCCAACTTGATGCGGAATCTGGATGCCTCCGAGTGGTTGACCGCACCGAACCTGACAGAAGTCAAGGCGATCACCGCCGGTGCTGTTGATCAAGCCAACGTGTTTCAACTGACCGTGCAGCAGACACAGCCTGCTGCGGACAATGCCGGAGCCAAGAAATGAGTCTGGCTGATTCTCTGGAAAGTCTGCGCAAGATCGACCTCAACGATCTTGACCTGAATAACGTCGGTTCCTGGCCGTCTGCCGTTAAGGTCATAGCCTGCATTTTGGTGATGGCTGCGATCTTGGCACTGGGTTACAACTTTCACCTCAAGGATCTTGAGGTGCAGCTCGACCAGCAGCGTGCTGAAGAAGAGTCGCTGAAGCAGCAGTTCACCACCAAGGCTTTCCAGGCTGCCAACTTGGAAGCCTACAAGGACCAGATGAAGGAAATGGAGACTTCCTTCGGTGCGCTTCTTCGTCAGCTTCCAAGCGACACCGAAGTTCCTGGTTTGCTTGAGGACATTACGCGCACTGGACTGGGTAGTGGTTTGGAGTTCGAAGAGATCAAGCTCCAGCCGGAAGTGGTTCAGCAGTTCTATATCGAACTGCCTATCCAGATATCGGTAGTAGGCAGCTATCACGACTTGGCGACATTTGTGAGTGGCGTCGCCAGCTTACCGCGTATTGTCACACTGCATGATTTCAGTATTGCTCCGCTCAGCCCGGAAAGTACTTCCAAACTGCGTATGAGTATTTTGGCCAAAACTTACCGATACAACGACAAGGGGCTGCAGAAATGATGCGCGTCAGCTCCAAGGCTGTTCTTGCCTTAGTGGTGTTTTCCAGTTTGTCGGGGTGCGGGAATAGCGGTGATTTCTCGGATCTTCAGGCTTACATGGATGAGGTCCGTGCGCGTCCCAAGGGGACCATTGAACCGTTGCCGAAGTTCCAGCCCTATGAGGCCTTTACTTATAGTGCCGCTGCACTACGGAGTCCCTTCCAGCCTCCGGTGAAAATCGATCTGGCTAACAAGGTGAAAGGCAGCAAGGATGTCCACCCGGATGAAACCCGGGTCAAGCAATTCCTCGAAGGGTTCAATATCGAGACCTTCGAGATGGTGGGTACGCTTTCCAATAACGGTGGGATGTTCGCGTTGGTCCGTGGGGCAGGAGGGGTGCACCGGATCAAGGTTGGCGATTATCTGGGGCGAAATGACGGCAAGGTTGTTTCTATCAGCGAAGGCAAGATTGATGTCGTCGAGATCGTCCCGGATGGAGAGGGTGGCTGGCTTGAGCGTCCTCGGAGTCTCACGCTCATGGAACGCTCTTAAGGGCGGGGTGACTTTATGAACTACAAACACCGGTCTGCACAACGGAATTTGACAATGAACAGCTCCCTAACGCGCCTTGGACTTTCTCTTCTGGCGGCCATGTTTTCACCCATGTTGCTGGCTGCTGACCTCAAGGCTCTGGACGTCGCGGCCCTGCCGGGCGGAAAGGTCGAGCTGAAACTCGGTTTCGACGGCCCCGTTGTACAGCCGAGAGGCTACACGATTGAGCAGCCTGCAAGGATCGCATTGGACCTGCCTGGCGTTGCCAACAAACTTGGCAGCAAGAACCGCGAGCTCGGGGTAGGTAACGCTCGGAGCGTCACTCTTGTCGAGGCGAAAGATCGCACTCGCATGATCATCAACCTGTCAACGTTGGTGCCTTACAGCACGCGAGTTGAGGGTAACAACCTTTATGTCCTGGTTGGCGATGCTGCCGGTGCTGCTCAACAGGCTGCACGCACCAGTGCGCCAGTAGCGGCTCCGTCACAGCCTGCCGCACCTGTAAAAGCGTTCGCGCCTGCGGGCAAGGCAATCAGCAACATTGATTTCCAGAGAGGCGAGCAGGGCGAGGGTAACGTTGTGATTACCCTGTCCGACCCCAGTGTGAGTCCCAACATCCAGGAGCAGGGTGGAAAGATTCGCCTGGACTTTTCCAAGACCCAAATTCCGGAGTCTCTGCGTGTTCGTCTTGATGTAAAGGATTTCGCGACCCCGGTTCAGTTCGTCAGTGCCTCTGGCAGCTCGGGTGATGCCAGTATCGTGATCGAGCCGACGGGCTTCTACGACTACCTGGCCTACCAGACTGAAAACAAGCTGACTGTCAGTATCAAACCGCTTACCCAAGAAGATATGGAGAAGCGCAAGACCGAGCGCTTTGCCTATTCTGGCGAAAAGCTCTCGCTCAATTTCCAGGATATTGATGTCCGCTCGGTACTGCAGCTGATTGCTGACTTCACCGATCTGAACCTGGTTGCGTCCGATACCGTACAAGGCAACATCACGCTCCGCCTGCAGAACGTACCTTGGGATCAGGCACTTGATCTCGTCCTGAAAACCAAGGGCCTGGACAAGCGCAAGGTCGGTAACGTGCTGCTGGTTGCACCAGCGGACGAGATCGCTGCCCGTGAACGCCAAGAATTGGAGTCTCAGAAGCAGATTTCCGAATTGGCTCCGCTGCGCCGCGAGCTCATTCAGGTCAACTACGCCAAGGCGGCTGACATCGCCAAGCTCTTCCAGTCCGTCACGAGCGGAGAGCCGTCAACCACCGATGAACGGGGCTCCATTACCGTCGATGATCGTACCAACAGCATTATCGCCTACCAGACCCAGGACAAACTGGACGAATTGCGTCGCATCGTTACCCAGCTCGACATCCCGGTTCGCCAGGTAATGATCGAGGCGCGGATCGTTGAGGCAAACGTCGACTATGACAAGTCGCTCGGTGTGAATTGGCGTGGTGCAAGTATTGGTGACAATAACTTCACCATCGGCGGCAAGGGCGGCGTTCGTACAGGTGCAAACCCGACCAGTCCTAATGCTGCACTGGGGACGTTCGTTGACATGGGGGCAACCAACTCGACGTCATCGATTGGTATCGGCTTCGTAACCGACAACACCATCCTCGACCTTGAACTCTCGGCAATGGAGAAGACCGGTAACGGTGAAATTGTTTCCCAGCCGAAGGTTGTCACCTCTGACAAAGAGACCGCCAAGATCCTGAAGGGTGCAGAAATCCCTTACCAGGAAGCCAGCTCCAGTGGCGCCACCAGCACCTCCTTCAAAGAGGCCGCTCTGTCCCTCGAGGTGACCCCGCAGATCACGCCTGACAACCGCATCATCATGGAAGTCAAGGTGACCAAGGATGCTCCTGACTTCTCCAATGCCCTTAATGGCGTACCCCCGATCAACAAGAACGAGGTTAACGCCAAGGTCTTGGTGAATGACGGCGAAACCATCGTGATCGGTGGCGTGTTCTCAAACACCCAGACCAAGTCGACCGACAAGGTACCGTTCCTGGGCGATCTCCCTTACCTCGGCCGGCTGTTCAAGCGTGACACCGTCCAGGACAAGAAAGCCGAGCTGCTGGTATTCCTGACTCCGCGTATCATGAACAACCAGGCTATCGCTGTGAGTCGCTGATATCAGTGCACAATCTGATCCTCGTTGGCCCGATGGGAGCTGGAAAGAGCACCATCGGGCGTTTGCTTGCCAAGGAACTCCGTTTGCCGTTCAAGGACTCCGACAAGGAGATCGAACAGCGAACTGGGGCGAATATTCCCTGGATTTTCGATGTGGAGGGGGAGCAGGGCTTCCGTGACCGCGAACAGGCCATGATCCAGGAGCTTTGCGAAGCCGATGGGCTGGTCGTGGCGACGGGTGGGGGGGCCGTGCTTCGGCCTGCCAACCGTGAAGCGCTGCGATCGGGCGGTCGGGTGGTTTACCTCCACACCTCTGTCGACCAGCAGATCGGCAGGACGTCCAAGGACCGCAACCGGCCGCTTCTGCGGACGGCAGATCCGGCCAAGGTCCTCCGTGACCTCATGGCCATTCGTGATCCGCTCTACCGTGAGATCGCCGACATCATCATCGAGACCGATGAACGTCCGCCGCGGATGGTGGTGCAGGAAATACTTGAGCGACTACAGGGCCTTCCGCCCCGTTAAAGGGCGGGCGGAACTGCGCTATCCTAGTGCCCTTTTTCATAGTGGGGGCCTCATGCGGACACTTCAGGTCGATCTCGGCGAGCGTAGCTATCCCATCCACATCGGTGCCGACCTGTTGTCGAAGGCCGAGCTGTTTGCGCCGCATATCGCGGGCAAGCAGGTGGCCATCGTCACCAACGAAACCGTCGCCCCGCTTTATCTCGAACGGCTGACCCAGACCCTCGCCGGCTACAAGGTCCAGCCAATCGTTCTGCCTGATGGCGAGTCCTTCAAGAACTGGGAAACCCTCCAGCTCATCTTCGACGGCCTGCTCACCGCACGTCATGACCGCCGCACCACCATCATCGCGCTGGGTGGCGGCGTCATCGGCGACATGGCCGGCTTTGCCGCCGCCTGCTACCAGCGTGGCGTCGACTTCATCCAGGTCCCGACCACCCTCCTGTCCCAGGTGGATTCCTCGGTCGGTGGAAAGACCGGCATCAACCACCCCCTCGGCAAGAACATGGTGGGTGCCTTCTACCAGCCCAAGGCCGTGCTGATCGATACTGCGACCCTGCGCACGTTGCCGCCTCGCGAACTCTCCGCCGGGCTCGCCGAAGTGATCAAATACGGCCTGATCTGCGATGCGCCATTCCTGGACTGGCTGGAAACGCACATGGAGGCCCTGCTGGCCCTCGAGCCGACGGCGCTGACCGAGGCCATCGAGCGCTCCTGCGCCGCCAAGGCCCGCGTAGTGGGTGCCGATGAACGCGAATCCGGCATCCGCGCCACCCTCAACCTGGGGCATACCTTCGGCCACGCCATCGAGACCCACATGGGCTACGGCGTCTGGCTGCATGGCGAGGCGGTAGCCGCCGGGACCGTCATGGCCCTGGAAATGTCCCGTCGCCTCGGTTGGATCGACGCCGCAGAGCGCGACCGCTCCATGCGCCTGCTGTGTGCAGCGGGCCTGCCGATCGTACCGCCCCAGGAGATGACCCCCGCCCATTTCCTGGAGCACATGGCCGTAGACAAGAAAGTGATCGATGGCCAGTTGCGCCTTGTGCTGCTGAGCCGGCTCGGAGAGGCGGTGGTCACCGCCGATTACCCGGGCAACATTCTGGACGAGACCCTGAGCGCCGATTACCGCGCCCTGGCCGAAGAGCTTGGAGAGTAAAAACAGTCCCATGAGCAGCCTGCACGCTGAAGAGGCCTTCCTGGCCCACTACCAGTTCACCCATGACCCGTTCGCCGCGCGGGTCCCCGGCTTCAAGTTCTACCCGGCCCAGCGCAAGCCCGTCCTCGGCCAGCTGCACCACCTGGCCCGCTACAGCCAGCTGTTGCTGGTCGTGACCGGGCCCAACGGCGCCGGCAAGACCCTGCTGCGCCAGGCCCTGGTCGCCAGCACCAACAAGCAGGCCGTGCAGAGCGTGGTCGTGTCCGCGCGCGGCGCCGCCGAGGCCGGTGGCCTGATGCGCCTCATCGCCCAGGCGCTCGGCATTCCCCAGGCAGACAGCCGCTCCATCCTCGCCCAGGTCGGCCAACTGGCCCTGACCGGCCAGGAGGTCTACCTCCTCGTCGATGATGCCGAGGACCTGGACGACGCCGGCGTCGACAACCTGCTGGCCCTGGCGGCCGGCAGCGGCGAATCGCGTCCCCATGTCTTCCTCTTCGCCGACTCCTCGCTGCTGCCGCGCCTGGAACTGGTCGCTGATGGTGAAGAACGCTTCCACGCCATTGAACTTCTGCCCTACAGCGAGGACGAAACCCGCGAATACCTGGCGCAGCGCCTCGAAGGCGCCGGCCAGAGTATCGACCTGCTGACCGAGGAACAGATCGAAGACATCCACCTCCAGTCCGGAGGCTGGCCCGGCGGCATCAATCAGGCCGCTCGCGAGCTCCTGGTAGAAGCGATGCTCGCCGAGCGGGGCGCATCGCGCAAAGGAGGGTTCAGCTTGAATCTACCGAAGAAGCACCTGCTGGCACTGGGCGTCGTCGCGGTCGGTGTCGTCGCCGCCTGGCTGATGCAGGGTCGTTCCGATCACACTGCACCGGCCCAGCCCACTACCGCACAACTGCCCCTGGGCCAGGGCGTTGCCCCGTCCACGCCTGAGCAGCCGGGCAAACCCGGTGAAGCGCCGGCCGTCGAATTCGCCGGCTCGTCGCAGCCGCTGCCCCTGCCGCTGGTGGGCGAAGCCCAGCCGGTCATCCGTGAGCCGCTGGCCCAGGCCGCCGGCCAGGAAGACCAGGATGAAGCCGGTGCCCCGCCCGTAGGCAGCACCGTGCCGCCCACCGTGACCACGGTCGCCCCGCCCGTCGGAGCCACGGCCAGCCCCGCGCCGGCCCAGCCGCCCGCACCCATCGTCACCCAGCAGCCGGCTACCCGACCGGCAGCGCCGGCCACCGCGCCTGCCGCTCCGGTCGTGGCCCAGGCCACCCCCAGTGCGCAGCCGGCCAAGCCCGCAGCAACCCCGGCGCCGACCGCCAAGCCTGCAGCGACCGCACCGGCAGCCAAGCCGGCCGAGAAGCCCGCTGCCAAGCCGGCTGCAGTCGCCTCCGCGGGTGGTGGTGCAGGTGATGGTTGGTACCGTGCCCAGGCAGGTGGCAACTACGCCGTGCAGATTCTCGGCACCAGCTCCGAAGCCAGCGCCAAGTCGTTCGTCCAGCAGAACGGCGGCGAGTACCGTTACTTCAAGAAGCTGCACCAGGGTAAGCCACTGTACGTGGTCACTTATGGTAACTTCCCCAGCCGCAACGCCGCCCAGGCCGCCATCAAGGCCCTGCCCGCCAAGGTGCAGGCCGGCAAGCCCTGGCCGAAGAGCTTCGCCAGCATCCAGCAAGAGATGGCCCGCTGAGCCCGGTCCCGGGCTCACCTGTCACTTGACATCTCCAGATGTGACCGGAAAGTCGCTAGCACGACCTTCCGGTCTATTCCTTCGCTTTTGCGACAAAAACTTTCACCGAATCGTCGTGCAGATTTGTAACGACCCCAGTGGATATGTACACTGACCTCCCTTTTGCCTACGCAAAGCTGGCGTCAAGTCCGGCGCGAGAGGTAAGTGGTTGAATTAAAAGAAATTCCGCCTCTAAAAAGAGGCTGCTCTGGTGAGAGTTCCCCCTATGAAAGCAGGTCTGTACCATCCTGATGAGTTCAAGGATAACTGCGGCTTCGGCCTGATCGCCCACATGCAGGGCGAGGCCAGTCACCATCTTCTGCAAACCGCGATCGAAGCACTGACCTGCATGACCCACCGCGGCGGTATCAACGCCGACGGCAAGACCGGCGACGGCTGTGGCCTGCTGATCCAGAAACCCGACCTGTTCCTGCGTGCAATCGCCAAGGAAACCTTCGGCGTCGACCTGCCCGGGCAATACGCCGTGGGCATGGTGTTCTTCAACCAGGACAACGCCCGTGCCGAGGTCGCTCGCGCGAACATGAACCGCGAGATCGAAGCCGCCGGCCTGCAACTGGTCGGCTGGCGCAAGGTCCCGGTGGACACCAGCGTGCTCGGCCAACTGGCCCTGGAGCGCCTGCCGCAGATCGAGCAGGTGTTCATCGGCGGCGAAGGCCTGTCCGACCAGGAGATGGCGGTCAAGCTGTTCAGCGCGCGTCGTCGTTCGTCCGTGGCCAACGCCGCCGACGCCGACCACTACGTCTGCAGCTTCTCCAACAAGACCATCATCTACAAAGGCCTGATGATGCCGGCCGACCTGCAGCAGTTCTACCCGGACCTGGGTGACGAACGCCTGCAGACCGCCATCTGCGTCTTCCACCAGCGCTTCTCCACCAACACCCTGCCGAAGTGGCCGCTGGCGCAGCCCTTCCGCTTCCTCGCCCACAACGGCGAGATCAACACCATCACCGGCAACCGCAACTGGGCCGTCGCCCGTCGCACCAAGTTCGCCAACGAGCAACTGCCCGACATCGACGAACTCGGCCCGCTGGTCAACCGCGTCGGTTCCGACTCCTCCAGCATGGACAACATGCTCGAACTGATGGTCACCGGCGGCATCGACCTGTTCCGTGGCGTGCGCATGATCATCCCGCCGGCCTGGCAGAACATGGAAACCATGGATGCCGACCTGCGTGCCTTCTACGAATACAACTCCATGCACATGGAGCCCTGGGACGGCCCCGCCGGCGTCGTGCTGACCGACGGCCGCCACGCCGTCTGCCTGCTCGACCGCAACGGCCTGCGCCCGGCCCGCTGGGTCACCACCAAGAACGGCTACATTACCCTCGCCTCCGAAATCGGCGTGTGGGACTACAAGCCCGAGGACGTCATCGCCAAGGGCCGCGTCGGCCCCGGCCAGATCCTTGCCGTCGACACCGAGACCGGCCAGATCCTCAACACCGAGGACATCGACAGCCGCCTCAAGTCGCGCCACCCCTACAAGCAGTGGCTGCGCCAGAGCGCCGTGCGCATCCAGGCCAAGCTCGACGACGACCACGGCGTCGCCAGCTACGACAGCGACCAGCTCAAGCAGTACATGAAGATGTTCCAGGTCACCTTCGAAGAGCGTGACCAGGTACTGCGTCCGCTCGCCGAGCAGGGCCAGGAAGCGGTCGGCTCCATGGGCGACGACACCCCCATGGCCGTCCTGTCCAAGCGCGTGCGCTCCACCTACGACTACTTCCGCCAGCAGTTCGCGCAGGTCACCAACCCGCCGATCGACCCGCTGCGCGAAGCCATCGTCATGTCCCTGGAGATCTGCCTGGGCGCCGAGCGCAACATCTTCTCCGAGTCCCCGGCCCATGCCAGCCGCGTCATCCTCAGCAGCCCGGTGATTTCCCCGGCCAAGTGGCGCGCCCTGATGACCCTCGACCGCGAAGGCTTCGAGCGCCAGGTCATCGACCTCAACTACGACGAGTCCATCGGCCTCGAAGCCGCCGTGCGCAACATCGCCGACCAGGCCGAAGAAGCCGTGCGCGCCGGCAAGGTGCTGCTGATCCTCACCGACCGCAACATCGCCCCCGGCAAGCTGCCCGCCCACGCCTCCCTGGCCGTCGGCGCCGTGCACCACCGCCTGGTGGAGCAGGGCCTGCGCTGCGACTGCAACATCCTGGTCGAGACCGCCACCGCCCGCGACCCGCACCACTTCGCCGTCCTGGTGGGTTTCGGCGCCTCCGCCGTCTACCCCTACCTCGCCTACGAAGTGCTTGCCGACCTGATCCGCACCGGCGAAGTCCTCGGCGACCTCTACGAAGTCTTCAAGCACTACCGCAAAGGCATCTCCAAGGGCCTGCTGAAGATCCTCTCGAAGATGGGCATCTCCACCATCGCCTCCTACCGTGGCGCCCAGCTGTTCGAAGCCGTCGGCCTGGCCGACGAAGTCGTCGACCTCAGCTTCCGTGGCGTTGCCAGCCGCATCCAGGGCGCCCGCTTCGTCGACATCGAGAGCGAACAGAAGCTGCTTGCCCAGGAAGCCTGGAGCAACCGCAAGCCGATCCAGCAGGGCGGCCTGCTCAAGTTCGTCTACGGCGGCGAGTACCACGCCTACAACCCCGACGTGGTCAACACCCTGCAGGCCGCCGTGCAGCAGGGCAGCTACGAGACCTACAAGCAGTACAGCGCCCTGGTGGACCAGCGCCCGGTGTCCATGATCCGCGACCTGCTCAAGGTCAAGGAGAGCACCCAGCCCCTGTCCCTCGATGACGTCGAACCCGTCGGCGACATCCTCAAGCGCTTCGACTCCGCCGGCATCTCCCTCGGCGCCCTCTCGCCCGAAGCCCACGAAGCCATCGCCGAGGCCATGAACCGCCTGGGCGCGCGCTCCAACTCCGGCGAGGGCGGCGAAGACCCGGCCCGCTACGGCACCGTGCGCAGCTCCAAGATCAAGCAGGTCGCCACCGGCCGCTTCGGCGTCACCCCCGAGTACCTGGTCAACGCCGAAGTGCTGCAGATCAAGGTCGCCCAGGGTGCCAAGCCCGGCGAAGGCGGCCAGCTGCCCGGCGGCAAGGTCAACGGCCTGATCGCCCGCCTGCGCTATGCCGTGCCCGGCGTCACCCTGATCTCGCCGCCGCCGCACCACGACATCTACTCCATCGAAGACCTGGCCCAACTGATCTACGACCTCAAGCAGGTCAACCCCCAGGCCCTTGTCTCGGTGAAGCTCGTGGCCGAGCCCGGCGTCGGCACCATCGCCGCCGGCGTGGCCAAGGCCTATGCCGACCTGATCACCATCTCCGGCTATGACGGCGGCACCGGCGCCTCCCCGCTGACCTCCATCAAGTACGCCGGCAGCCCCTGGGAGCTGGGCCTCTCCGAAGCGCACCAGACCCTGCGTGGCAACGACCTGCGCGGCAAGGTCCGCGTGCAGACCGACGGCGGCCTGAAGACCGGCCTCGACGTCATCAAGGCCGCCATCCTCGGCGCCGAGAGCTTCGGCTTCGGCACCGCCCCGATGATCGCCCTGGGCTGCAAGTACCTGCGCATCTGCCACCTGAACAACTGCGCCACCGGCGTCGCCACCCAGAACGACAAGCTGCGCAAGGACCACTTCATCGGCACCGTCGAAATGGTGATGAACTTCTTCACCTACGTCGCCGAAGAAACCCGCGAGTGGCTGGCCCGCGTCGGCGTGCGCAGCCTCGGCGAACTGATCGGCCGCACCGACCTGCTGGACATCCTGCCGGGCGAAACCGCCAAGCAGGGCAACCTCGACCTCACCCCCCTGCTGGGCAGCGACCGCATTCCGGCCGACAAGCCCCAGTACTGCCAGGTGGACCGCAACCCGCCGTTCGACCCCGGCCTGCTGGCCGAGCGCATGTGGGACATGGCCAAGGGCGTCATCGAGAGCAAGTCCGGTGGCTGCTTCGACCTCACCATCGGCAACTGCGACCGCTCCATCGGCGCACGCATCTCCGGCGAGATCGCCCGTCGCTACGGCAACCAGGGCATGAAGGACACCCCCGTGACCTTCCGCTTCAAGGGCACCGCCGGCCAGAGCTTCGGCGTGTGGAACGCCGGCGGCCTGGACCTCTACCTCGAAGGCGATGCCAACGACTACGTCGGCAAGGGCATGACCGGCGGCAAGCTGGTCATCACCCCGCCCAAGGGCAGCCCGTTCAAGAGCCAGGAGTCGGCCATCATCGGCAACACCTGCCTCTACGGCGCCACCGGCGGCAAGCTGTTCGCCGCCGGTACCGCCGGCGAGCGCTTCGGCGTGCGCAACTCCGGCGCCCATGCCGTCGTGGAAGGTACCGGCGACCATTGCTGCGAATACATGACCGGCGGCTTCGTCTGCGTCCTCGGCAAGACCGGCTACAACTTCGGTTCCGGCATGACCGGCGGCTTCGCCTACGTGCTGGACATGGACAACAGCTTCGTCGACCGGGTCAACCACGAACTGGTGGAAATCCAGCGCATCAGCAACGAGTCCATGGAGGCCTACCGCAGCCACCTGCACAGCGTGCTGGTGGAGTACGTCAAGGAAACCTCCAGCGACTGGGGTGCCCACCTGCTGGAAAACCTGGACGACTACCTGCGCCGGTTCTGGCTGGTCAAGCCGAAGGCTGCGAACCTCGCGTCGCTGCTCTCCAGCACCCGAGCCAACCCGCAATAACAAGCGCCCGAGCCGCGAGCCCGCGCGTCACCGACGCCGGGCCCGCTGGCCAACCGTGATGAGTCTTGCAGCGTGCCGCCCTGACGTGCCGCTGCTGTTAAGAGGTTTTCCAAATGACTGAACGTCTGAACAACGACTTCCAGTTCATCGAGGTCGGGCGCAAGGATCCGAAGAAGAAACTGCTGCGCCAGCGCAAAAAGGAATTCGTCGAGATCTATGACACCTTCAAGCCCCAGCAGGCGGCCGACCAGGCCCACCGCTGCCTGGGCTGCGGCAACCCCTATTGCGAATGGAAGTGCCCGGTCCACAACTTCATCCCCAACTGGCTGAAGCTGGTCTCCGAAGGCAACATCCTCGCCGCCGCCGAACTGTCCCACCAGACCAACACCCTGCCCGAGGTCTGCGGCCGCGTCTGCCCGCAGGACCGTCTCTGCGAAGGGGCATGCACCCTCAACGACGGCTTCGGCGCGGTCACCATCGGCTCGGTGGAGAAGTACATCACCGACACCGCCTTCGCCATGGGCTGGCGCCCTGACATGTCCAAGGTCAAGCCCACCGGCAAGCGCGTCGCCGTCATCGGCGCCGGCCCGGCCGGCCTCGGCTGTGCCGACGTCCTGGTGCGCAACGGCGTGACCCCCGTGGTGTTCGACAAGAACCCCGAGATCGGCGGCCTGCTGACCTTCGGCATCCCCGAGTTCAAGCTCGAGAAGCACGTCCTCAGCCGTCGCCGCGAAGTCTTCACCGGCATGGGCATCGAGTTCCGCCTCAACACCGAAGTCGGCAAGGACATCACCATGGAGCAACTGCTCGGTGAGTTCGATGCCGTGTTCATGGGCATGGGCACCTACACCTACATGAAGGGCGGCTTCCCCGGCGAAGATTTGCCCGGCGTGCATGACGCGCTGGACTTCCTCATCGCCAACGTCAACCGCAACCTCGGCTTCGAGAAGTCCCCCGAGGACTTCGTCGACATGAAGGGCAAGCGCGTCGTCGTCCTCGGCGGCGGCGACACCGCCATGGACTGCAACCGCACCTCCATCCGCCAGGGCGCCAAGGCCGTCACCTGTGCCTACCGCCGCGACGAAGAGAACATGCCCGGCTCGCGCAAAGAGGTGAAGAACGCCAAGGAAGAGGGCGTGAAGTTCCTCTTCAACCGCCAGCCCATCGCCATCGTCGGCGACGGCAAGGTGGAAGGCGTCAAGGTCGTCGAAACCCGCCTCGGTGAGCCCGACGCGCGTGGTCGCCGCAGCCCCGAGCCGATCCCCGGTTCCGAAGAGATCATCCCGGCCGAAGCCGTGCTGATCGCCTTCGGCTTCCGTCCCAGCCCGGCGCCGTGGTTCGAGCAGTTCGACATCCGCATCGACAGCCAGGGACGCGTCGTCGCCCCGGCCCAGGCGCAGTACAAGCACCAGACCAGCAACCCCAAGGTCTTCGCCGGTGGCGACATGGTGCGCGGCTCCGACCTAGTGGTCACCGCGATCTTCGAAGGCCGCACCGCCGCCGAAGGCATCCTCGACTACCTGGGCGTTTAAGCGGCAAGCCACACGCCGCCAGTGCGTAGGGTGGATGCCGCTCTTGGCATCCACCGGCGGTGCCGATCCGCACACCGCTGCGGTGGACCTAAATGCGTAGGGTGGATGCCGCTCTTTGCATCCACCAGGCGGAGTGGCCGGCGAACACGAAAGGTGGATCGATAAAGCGCGGTCCACTCTAATGTGCCCCTCGGCCTGTAGCCCTTCGCCGCGACATTCTGTCGCGAAAGACAAAAGGCACGGCACCCGCCGTGCCTTTTGCGTTGGGCTTTGCGAAAATGCCGGCACTTTTTTGCTGGGAACCTGCCATGACCGCTCTGAAGAACGACCGCTTCCTTCGCGCCCTGCTCAAGCAGCCCGTCGACGTCACCCCCGTCTGGATGATGCGCCAGGCCGGTCGTTACCTGCCCGAGTACCGCGCCACCCGCGCCAAGGCCGGTGACTTCATGAGCCTGTGCATGAACCCGCAACTGGCCTGCGAAGTGACCCTGCAGCCCCTGGACCGCTACCCGCAGCTGGACGCGGCCATCCTCTTCTCCGACATCCTCACCATCCCCGACGCCATGGGCCAGGGCCTGTACTTCGAGACCGGCGAAGGCCCGCGCTTCCGCAAGGTGATCAACACCCGCGCCGACATCGACGCCCTGCCCATCCCCGACGCCGAGGAGGACCTGGGCTACGTCATGGACGCCGTGCGCACCATCCGTCGCGAACTCGATGGCCGCGTCCCGCTGATCGGCTTCTCCGGCAGCCCCTGGACGCTCGCCACCTACATGGTCGAAGGCGGCTCCAGCCGTGACTTCCGCAAATCCAAGGCCATGCTCTACAACGACCCACAGGCCATGCACGCCCTGCTGGACAAGCTGGCCCGCTCGGTCACCACCTACCTCAACGGCCAGATCCTCGCCGGCGCCCAGGCCGTGCAGATCTTCGACTCCTGGGGCGGCGCCCTCTCCGCAGCGGCCTACCAGGAGTTCTCCCTGGCCTACATGAAGCAGATCGTCGACGGCCTGATCCGCGAGCACGAAGGCCGCCGCATCCCCGTCATCCTCTTCACCAAGGGCGGCGGCCTGTGGCTGGAGTCCATGGCCGACACCGGCGCCGAAGCCCTCGGCCTGGACTGGACCTGCGACATCGGCAGCGCCCGCGCACGGGTCGGCGGCAAGGTCGCCCTGCAGGGCAACATGGACCCGTCCGTGCTCTACGCCAGCCCCACCGCCATCCGCAACGAAGTCAGCCGCATCCTCGCCGCCTACGGCCAGGGCACCGGCCACGTCTTCAACCTCGGCCACGGCATCACCCCCGAAGTGGACCCGGCCCACGCCGGCGCCTTCTTCGAAGCCGTCCACGAGCTGTCGGCCCAGTACCACGGCTGATCGCCACCCCAATGAAAAAGGCCGCATCAGCGGCCTTTTTCATGTCCACGCAGGCGCGTCAGTAAGCCGTGTAGCGCTCCTCCACCTGGCGCCGCTGCAGCGTGTATTCCTTCAGGTCGATCTCATTGCCCGCCAGTTTCGCGTCCAGCTCGTCCAGCGCCTTCTTGCGCTGCCGTTCGATGTGGGTACGGGTGGCCTGGTAGTTGATGGAGCGCGACGCCTCGTAGCCGCTGACCGGGTCCCAGAGGATCGACAGCGGCCACAGCAGCAGGTTGACCACCCCGAAGCCGTACTCCCGCCCGTAGAACGACCCGCCGCCCGGCAGCAGGCCCAGACCCGCGCCCAGGCCCGGGTTCTTTTCCTGCACCGCCATGCCGCGGGCTTCGTAGTGGTCCAGCTCGGCCTTCTGCACCGAGTTCAGGCCGGTGGCGCAACCGGTGGTGAGGGCGAGGGCCAGGGTGGCGATGGCAAAACGTACACGCACGGCTTGTTCCTTCTTGTTGGAGTTTGGAGACCCGCAAGCGCGGGGCCGCGAGGCTAGCACGGGGTCCTGGGGCGCCCGGGCGTAGGGCCTTGAAGGAAATTTCCGAGGATCAGGCGTGTATCGGCAGGCCCTTGGAGGGCGGCCGAACCAGCCGCCGCCAGAAAGCAAAAAGGCCGCACAAGGCGGCCTCTTTTCACAGCAATGCGGCTTACTTGACGTTGGCCACCTTGCCCTTCAGGGCAACGCCCGCCATGAGCGCACCGGCGTGGCACTCGTACTTGGCGCTGTCCTTGTATTCCTTGTTCTTGTAGTTGCTGGCGATGTCGACCACCGCGTTGGCACCGGCGGACTTGGCCGCGTTCTGCAGGCGGATCAGCGCCGATTGCAGGGCCCAGCGGCAGGCTTCCTCGTCGGTCTTGTTGAAGGCGTTGGTCTTCTGGCTGGTGGTCACGTTCGGGTTGATCACCGTCACCTGGCCCGCCGGGGTGTTGCCCGCCAGGTAGAACTTCACGGTGCCGTCCAGGCGGCCGGCCTGCACGGCCTCGGCGACCACGGAGTTGAAGTCGAGGAAGTGCGTCGTGTCGCGGGCTTGGCTGATGCCCGGCAGCAGGGTGGCGGTGAGCAGGGCTACGGCGGTCCAGGTCTTGCGTTGCATGGTCGTCTCCTTGACGGCTTTTGGGGTCATTGTCCG
This sequence comes from Pseudomonas sp. zfem003, assembly GCF_032621675.1. NCBI lineage: Bacteria > Pseudomonadati > Pseudomonadota > Gammaproteobacteria > Pseudomonadales > Pseudomonadaceae > Pseudomonas > Pseudomonas sp. zfem003. Next base: position 133,303 of record NZ_JAVYJG010000002.1, read on the forward strand.
GCGATCGCTGCGCGGGTCTGGATCTCGCGCAGGATGGTGTTGCTGAGGTTGTTCACCCAGCGGTTGTAGTTGCGGTGGATCTCGCCGTTCTCGTAGTTCAGCCCGCTGCTGTTGCGGTACTGGATGTCGAAGTCCAGGGGGCTGTAGGCGATGGCGATCTCCGCGCGATGACGGTTGCGCACATTGATGCTGGCGCTGATCTCGGTCGGCGTGACGCGGGTCGGCGTCCAGTCGCGGGCCTGCAGCGCCGCGAGGATGGCCGCCTGCATCTGCGACTGGCTCACGTTCAGGCTCGGCGGCACCGGCTCGTGGGGGTTCAGGACCGGGCGCTGGGTGCTGCAGCCGGTGGCCAGTGCCAGGGCCAGCGCGAGGACGGCGAGGGGACGTGTTCCTTTCATCGTGGGGCTCCGTGTCAGCGCCAGCGACGGAAGATCAACGAGGTGTTGACCCCGCCGAAGGCGAAGTTGTTGTTCATCACGTACTCGTTGCTCATCTGGCGCGGGCCGTCGCGCAGGTAGTCCAGCTCGCCGCAGGCCGGGTCCACCGCGTCCAGGTTGAGGGTGTGGATGTACTGGTCGCGGTTCATCATCTCGATGCTGAACCAGGACTCCAGCGCGCCGCAGGCACCCAGCGTGTGGCCGAGGAAGCTCTTCTGCGAGCTGATGGGCATCCGCGCGCCGAACAGGCTGCTGGTGGCCAGGGTCTCCGCCACGTCGCCCTGCTCGGTGGCGGTGCCGTGGCCGTTCACGTAGCCGATGGCCGAAGGCGGCAGGCCCGCGTCCTGCAAGGCCAGTTCCATCGCCCCGCGCATGGTCGCCTGCTCCGGCTTGGTGGTGTGCTGGCCATCGGCGTTGCAGCCGAAGCCGACGATCTCGGCGTGGATCCGCGCGCCACGGGCCAGGGCATGCTCCAGTTCCTCCAGCACCAGGATGCCGGCGCCCTCGCCGATCACCAGGCCGTCGCGGCCGGTGTCGTAGGGGCGCGGCGAGGTGTGCGGCGCATCGTTCTTCAGGCTGGTGGCGTAGAGCGCATCGAACACCATCGCCTCGGTGGGGCAGAGCTCCTCCGCACCGCCGGCCAGCATCATCGGCAGGCGGCCGAACTTGATCGCCTCGTAGGCGTAGCCGATGCCCTGGCTGCCGCTGGTGCAGGCGCTGGAGGTGGGGATCAGCCGGCCCTTGAGGCCGAAGAAGATGCTGATATTGGCCGCCGCCGTGTGCGGCATCATGCGCACGTAGGAGTTGGCGTTGAGGCCGTCGGCCACCGAGTTCAGCAGCATGTTGCCGAAGGCCTTGATCTCCTCGGTGCTGCCGGTAGACGACCCGCAGGCCACGCCCATGCGCCCGTCACGGATGCGCTCGTCGCCCGCCAGCCCGGCGTCCGCCAGGGCCCGCTCGGCGGCGTAGACCGACAGCTTCGAGACCCGCCCCATGCTGCGCATCTGCTTGCGGGTCCAGTGCGACGGCGTGGTGAAGCCGTCGATGGGCCCGGCCAGGCGGGTGTTCAGCTCGGCGAAGCGGTCCCACTCGTCCATCCGGCGGATACCGCTGCGGTTGGCCGTGAAATGGCTCCAGATACTGTCCCAGTCGTCGCCCAGGGAGGTGATGCCGGCCATGCCGGTGACCACTACACGTTTCATCAGCACAGCCCACCGTTCACAGCGAGGACCTGCCGGGTGATGTAGCCGGCCTCCTCGGACATCAGGAAATTCACCGCACCGGCCACTTCTTCCGGCGTGCCCATGCGCTGGGCCGGGATCATCTTGAGGATCTCCTCCACCGGCACCCGCTCATCGAGGATCTCGGTATCGATCAGCCCCGGCGCCACGCAGTTGACCGTGATGCGGCGCTTGGCCAGCTCGATGGCCAGCGCCTTGGCGGCACCGATCACCCCGGCCTTGGAGGCGCTGTAATTGACCTGCCCGCGGTTGCCCACCAGCCCCGACACCGAGGTGATGCAGACGATGCGCCCCGGCTTGCGGCGACGGATCATCGGCATGCTCAGCGGGTGCAGCACGTTGTAGAAGCCGTCCAGGTTGGTGCGCAGCACGCTGTCCCAGTCCTCGTCGCTCAGCGCCGGGAAGGCGCCGTCGCGGGTCAGGCCGGCGTTGCACACCACCCCGTAGTAGGCGCCGTGGGCTTCCACGTCGGCCTCCAGCTGCTCGCGGCAGGCGGCGCGGTCGGAGACGTCGAACTGCAGCACCCGGGCGCTGCGGCCCAGGGCTTCGATCTCGGCCTTCACCGCCTCGGCCTCGTCGCGGCGCGAGCGGCAATGCAGCACCAGGTCGTAGCCCGAGCGCGCCAGGCGCAGGGCGATGGCGCGGCCGATGCCGCGGCTGGAGCCGGTGACCAGGATGGTCTCGGTCATGCTTGGGGTTCCTCCAGGTAGCTCGCCACCTGCGGCGGACGGAAGACGTTGAGGCGGGCGAAGGCCTCGATGCCCGGCCCGGTCAGGCGGCATTCGAAGACGCCCATGCCGCTGTCGTCCTGCAGGGAGCGGGTGGCGGTGATGTGCAGGTCCACGCCGGCCGGGAAGCGGTCGACGTTGCATTGGTAGTGGCGGGTGCCGAGCAGAAAGCCCAGCTCCACCGGTTGTCCCGCCTGACGGGCCTGGCAGCCGGCGTAGGCGGCGATGCTCTGGGCCATCAGTTCCACGCCGACCCAGGCCGGCAGGCTGCCGTCGTCCTGGGTGAACAACCCCGGGCGCACGGTCAGGCGGGTTTCCACGTCCTCGTCGCCAAAGCGCAGGACCTGGTCGATCAGGATCATGTCCCCGGCATGGGGGACCAGTTCGGCTATCGGCCAATCGCTCATGGCGCGTCTCCGAGAATCAGGCTGATGTTGCTGCCGCCGAATGCGAAGGAGTTGCTCATCAGGCGGCGCGGGCGCTGGGCGGGCAGGCGCGAGGCCCCGTCCACCAGGCGCAGGGCCGGCAGCTCGGGGTCGGGCTCGCCGTCCCAGCGGTGGGGCGGCAGGCGGTGCTCCGGGTTCCATGGGCTCAGGGCCAGCCAGCAGAAGGCCGCCTCCAGGGCCCCGGCGGCGCCCAGGGTGTGGCCGGTCAGCGGCTTGGTGGACGAAGCCGGCACGCCCTCGGGGAACACCGCCGTGGTGGCCAGGCTCTCCATCGCATCGTTGTGCTGGGTGGCCGTGCCGTGCAGGTTCAGGTAGTCGATCGCTGACGGCTCCAGCCCGGCATCGGCCAGGGCCTGGCGCATCGCGCGCTGGGCCCCCAGGCCGCTGGGCTCGGGGGCGGAGATGTGGTGCGCATCGGAGCCGGCACCCGCGCCCAGCAGGGCGATGCCGCCGGCGTCGCGCTCCATCAGGAACAGCGCCGCGCCCTCGCCGATGTTGATGCCCCGGCGGTTGCGCGAGAGCGGGTTGCACAGGCTGTCGGAGACCGCCTCCAGCGCGGCGAAGCCGTTCAGGGTCAGCCCGCACAGCGAGTCCACCCCGCCGCACACCACCGCATCGCACACCCCCAGCTGCAGCAGGCGGCGCGCGCTGAGCAGGGCCCGGGCGCTGGAGGTGCAGGCGGTGGAAATGCAGTAGGCCGGCCCGGCGCTGCCCAGCCAGGCCGCCAGGAAGGCCGCCGGCGCCACCAGCTCCTGCTGGGCGTAGCGGTAGTCCGCCGGCAGGGCGCCGGTGCGCAGCTGCTCACCGATGCCCAGGCTGGCTTCCTGGATGCCCGAGGTGCTGGTGCCCAGCACCACGCCCACCCGTGCCGCGCCATGGCGGGCCACGGCGGCGCGCAGTTCCGGCTCGATCTCCAGGGCGGCGGCCAGCAGCAGGCGGTTGTTGCGGCTGTCGCAGGCGGCCAGCTCGGCCGGCAGTGCCGGCAGTTCGGCGTCCACCGCGCCGAGGGTCAGGGTGCGCTCGGGCACCCAGTCGGCGTGGGGGCGCATGCCGGCGGTGTCGCCGGCCAGGAGGTTGCGGGCCACGGCGGCCTTGCCCTGGCCCAGGGCACAGACCAGGCCCAGTGCGTTGAGGGATGCGGTCATCGAGGCTCCTCGCCCGTCAGCGGGCTGATGCGGTAATGCGGTCCTTCGCGGCGTTGCAGGTCGAACTGCAGGGGCGTGCGGTAGGCCACCCGCCAGCGGCCATCCAGCTCGCGGCTGCCGTCGGCGCCCACCTGCTGGGGGATGCCGGCGTAGACGCGGGGCAGGGCCTCGGAAGGCACCAGCGCGTAGAGCAGCGCGGCGAACAGCTCGCGGGCTTCGGGGTTGGGCGGCAGCAGGCCGTCGTTGTGCCAGGCGCCGGCCTCCAGGCGCTGGCGCGCCAGGGGCACGCCCAGCGGGTCGAACAGCGACCAGCGCAGCACGCCGCCCTCGTCCTGCACCACCAGCAGCCAGTCGCGCTGCTCGCCCCGGGCCTCGCGTGCCACGTGCAGCGACAGCGGCAGCTCCAGCGGCGGCAGGCGCGCCGGCACCGGGGTGGTCCCGGCACAGGCGGCCAGCAGCAGGCAGGCCAGCAGGGTCAGCGCGCGCCAGGTCATGCTGCGGGTGCCTCCAGGGGCTTGCGGGCCACCAGGTTCACCAGCGTCTCGTTGCGCTGCCCGGGCGGAGGCGGCGTGCGCAGGCCCCAGCGCTCCAGCAGGCCGAAGTCGCTGGAGCGGCTCCACCACAGGTAGGGGTAGGAGACGTTGCGCGGCTCGAACACGAAGCCCTGGCCGCGCACCATCGCCTCGTACTCGGCGGCGGTGCGCTGCACGTGCATCGGGTGGCGGAACAGCCAGCGGATCACCCAGGTGTCGATGTAGTAGCGCGTGGACTCGGCGAACAGCAGGTAGCCGCCCGGCTTCAGCACCCGCCAGAACTCCGCCAGGGCGCGCTCCTGCTCCACCAGGTGGTGGAAGGTCTGGTGGCAGAACAGCAGGTCCACGCTGGCGTCCGGCAGCTGCAGTTCGGCGCAGTCGCTGGCCAGCAGCTCCACCGCCAGCCCCTGGCGCTCGGCTTCGGCGCGGGCGCAGTCGAGGCTGTGCGGATCGGCGTCCAGGCCGATCATCCGCGACGGTGCGAAGGCGTCCGCCAGCAGGCGGAAGGACTTGCCCTGGCCGCAGCCGGCGTCCAGCAGCACCGGCGCCTCCGGCAGTGGCGCGTGGAACAGGCCCTTGAGGTCATTGATCGCCACCCGCAGCACGTGGTGCTCCCAGGTGTGGCTCTGCAGGAACCAGAAGCCGAAGCGGGTTTCCTCGACGTAGGTGGCGGCGGCGCGCTGCATGCTCATGCCCTCACTGCGCCGCGCACAGTTCGCTGATCATCCGCAGCCGGCGCTTGGGCTCGGCGACGAAGGGGTTGCGGGTGTCCCAGGCGTAGCCGGCGAGGATCGAGCAGATCATCCCGCGGATCTCCGGCGAGCCGCCCTGGTAGAAGATCACGTCCTGGAAGGTGCCCTCGTACCAGCCCTCGACGTAGGCGCGGAAGGCGTCCACGCCCTTCTTCAGCGGCGTGGCGAAGTCGCTTTCCCAGTCCACCTGCTCGCCGTTCAACTGACGGTCCAGCAGGTTCGCCGCCATGCTCGACGAGCGCATGGCGATGGTCACGCCGGAGGAGAACACCGGGTCGAGGAACTCGGCGGCGTTGCCCAGCAGGGCGAAGCCCGGGCCGTGCAGGGTCTTCACGTTGGCCGAGTAGCCGCCCAGGGCGCGGGCCGGGGTGTCCCACACGGCATTGGCCAGCAGGCGGCGCAGGTTCGGCGTCTCGGCGACGAAGGCCTTCAGGCAGGCGTCCAGGTCCTCCGGGCGGTTGGCGAAGTGGCTGCTTTCACCGACCACGCCCAGGGAGCAGCGGCCGTTGCTGAAGGGGATCAGCCAGAACCACACGTCGCGGTACTCGGGGTGGATGGTGATGAGGATCTTCTCGCGGTCGAAGGCCGGGTCGTCGATGCGGTCCTCGATGTGGGTGAACACCGCCTGGCGCACCGGGAAGCTGGACGGCGCCTCCAGGTCCAGCAGGCGCGGCAGCACCCGGCCGTAGCCGCTGCCGTCGAGCACGAAGGCGGTTTCCACCTGGTACTGGCTGCCGTCCAGGCGCTGCACGGTCAGGCGCGGGCAGTCGCTGGAGAAGTCGGCGGCGATGATCTCCTCCTCGTAGCGGATCTCCACGCCCTGGCGTGCCGCCTCATCGGCCAGCAACTGGTCGAAGGGCGCCCGCTGCACCTGGAAGGTGCTGCCCTTGCCGGGGGTGAATTTCTCCCGGAAGTCGAAGTCGGTGTAGCGCTCGCCCCAGGCGAAGGCCGCGCCGTGCTTGACCTGGAAGCCGGCGGCCATGACCGCGTCGAGCATCCCCGCTTCCTCGACGAAGTCCAGGCAGTGGGACAGCAGGCTCTCGCCGATGGAGAAGCGCGGGAAGCGCTGGCGCTCGAGGATCAGCACGTCGTGGCCCTTGCGCTTGAGCAGGGCGGCGGCGATGGCGCCGGAGGGGCCGGCACCGATCACCACCACCTGGCGTTGCTGGACTTCAATGGACTTCATGGGGACTCCTTTCCGAAACGGTAGAGGGAACGGCCCGGGCGCGTTGGGTCAGGGCCGGCAACAGGGTGGCGATCAGTCCCATCAGCATCAGCGCGAAGTACAGCTGCGCGCTGATGATCTGCTGCTGGAACAGGAGGTTGAGGAAGACGATCTCGGTCAGCCCGCGGGTATTGAGCAGCACGCTCTGGCGCCATTTCGCCGGGCTCGCGGCCAGGCGGCCCTCGGCCCAGGACAGCCCCAGCCAGTTGCCCGCCAGCTTGCTCAGCACCGGCAGCACCAGCAGCGCACTGAACTGCACCCAGGAATAGCCCTGCCAGGCCGTGTGCCAGTCGATCTGCAACAGGCCGTAGGCGAGGATCAGCGGCACCGCCAGCCACACCTGCAGGGCATGGAACACCGCCACCGGCAGCGGCAGGCGGAAGGGCACGCGCAGCGCCGCCATCACCAGCAGGTAGGCGATGCCGAACACCAGGGCATTGAGCTTGAGCTGTTGCAGGGTCAGCAGCAGGGCGAAGAAGGCCAGGCTGTAGACCAGCGGCGCACGCACCCGCACCAGGTGCAGTGCCAGCGGCAGCAGCGCGGCCAGCAACGGCCAGAGCAGGGTGGTGGGCGCGGCGCTGCCCTGGGCCAGGCCGAACAGGCACCAGCACATCAGGTCCATCAGGATCGCCGCCTGCAGCAGGCGGCGGATGGTCGGCTCCGGGTAGCCCAGGTGGCGCAGGTAGAGGAACAGCACCGGGATCGCGGTGAGGGCGAACAGCAGCCCCACCGCCACGTTCGACAGCAGGCTCGCCGCCGGCAACAGCCAGGTGGCGCAGGCCAGGCCGCAGAAGAACGGCACGAAGAAGCTCGGCAGCGCGATCTTCACGCTGGCCGCCTCCAGGCGCAGGTCGATCACATCGCTGAGGATGTGCCCCAGCAGCAGGGTGAAGGCCACCCCGTAGAGCGGCTTGAGCCAGGGCGCGGCGAGCACCTGGGCGTTGTCCAGGCCCACCGGCGCAGCCAACCAGAGCATCACCAGGGGCAGGCCGAAGCTGGCCAGCAGCAGCTGGCTGACGATGGGGATCAGCCCCAGCAGGCGACCCACCCGGGTGAACAGGGCGAACAGCCCCAGCAGGCCGATCCAGAACAGCACCAGGGTCATGCCGGCACCTCCTGGCCGTGGGGCACGTCCGCCTGGGCCCAGGGCGCCAGCAGGAAGCAGAAGAACAGCCCGAGGCTGATGGTCAGGCCGAAATTGGCGATGGCCGGGGTCTGGCTCAGCAGCAGCAGGCCGAACGACAGCCAGCTGGTCAGGCCCGACAGCAGCGTGCCCAGCAGGCTCACTGCCGCACCGCCCACCGCCTCGCGCATGAGGATCGCGTAGTCCACGCCTATGGCCGTCACCAGCAGCAGCCCGAACAGGCTGAACAGCGTCAGCGGCTGGCCCAGCCAGCCGAGGCAGGCCAGGGACGCCAGCGCCGCCAGCAGCGGCAGCGCCACCACCCGCAGCGCGCCGCCGAGGCCGAAGGGCAGGCACAGCAACAGCAGGATCACCGCACAGGAGGCCAGCTTCAGCTCGGCCGCGCTGACCTGGGTGGCGGCGAACAGCCGGTTCAGCTCACCGATGCGGTCCACCGCCTGCACGCCCTCCAGCCCGGCCGCGGCCTGCTCCAGCAGCGCCGGGGAGGCCGCGCCTTGCAGGCTGACGATGCCGGCCACCCGGCCCTGGGCATCGCGCCCCAGCCAGAGCGGGCGCCAGGCCTCGCCCAGGGGGCCGGCCAGGGCCGCCTCCAGAGGCAGCGGCGGGGTGTTCAGCAGGCGCGCGCGTTCGGCCTCCAGGGCGTCCAGCGGCAGGCCCAGGTCCAGCAGCGGCTGCCAATGAGCGGGCAGGGCCTCCAGGGCCTGGTGCAGGGCCGCCAGGCGGCTGGGCGGTGCCGCCAGCTGACTGAGGGCGCGGTAGCCCTGCAACTGGCCGTCGGCCACCGCCCGGTCCAGGCGCTCGGTGAGGGCGGCCTGGCGTTCCAGCAACTGGGCCTCGTCGGCGGCGCGCACCAGGAAGAACTGGCTGGTGGGCTGCAGGCCGGTGAGGCGGGCGATCTCGCGGGCTTCGTTCAGCAGCTGCGGCTCGGCACCGAGCCACTGGCGCAGGTCGTTCTGCGGGCGCACCTGCCACACCCCGGCGGCGCAGAAGGCCAGCAGGGCCAGCAGCCAGGGCAGGCTGCCGGTGCGCGCCAGCAGCGCCGTGCGTCGGGCCAGCAGGCCCTCGGCTAGGCGCAGCGGCGCCGTCGGCGGGGCCAGGCGCAGGCCGCCGAGCAGGGCCGGCAGCAGGCACACCGAGCAGAGGTAGGCGGCCACCAGCCCGGCGGCGGAGAACACCGCGATCTGGGTCAGCGCCGGGAAGGGGGTGAAGGCCAGGGCCAGGTAGCCCACCAGGTTGGTGCCCAGGCTCAGGCTGAGGCCGGGCAGGGTGGCGCGCACCGCGTCCCAGGCGCGCCAGCGCGGGTCGCTCCAGCCCTTGCTGAGGTAGTGCAGCGGGTAGTCGGCGGCGACCCCGGTGAGGCTGGCGCCGAGCACCAGGGTCAGCGCGTTGATCTCGCCGAACACCAGCACGCAGGCGGTGCAGCCCGCGCCCAGGGCCAGGGCCACCGGCAGCAGGCTGAGCAGGGGGCGCGGGCGGCGGAACACCACCAGCATCAGCAGCAGGGTGCCGAGGCTGGCGCCGCCGCCGATCAGCGCGATCTCGCGGCTGGCCTTGGCCTGGCCGGCGGCCGCGTGCAGCAGCCCGCTGGCGGCCAGCAACCGGCCACCCTCGGCCTCCACCTGCTGGCGGGCCTGGGCCACCTGCCCGGCCAGCCAGGGCGGGGTCTGCATGTCGAAGGCGCCGTCACGGGTGCGCAGCCGCAGCAGCGCCCAGGTGGTGTCGCCGTCCTTCACCAGCAGCGCGCCGCTGGCCAGGTCGGCCCGCACCCGCCCGGCGGGCACCAGGGCCTGCTGGCCGAGGCCGGCCAGGCCCAGCCAGTCGTCCTCGGTGGCCACCAGGCCGGTGCTGGCGAAGGGGTCGAAGAGGCGTTCGGCGCGGGCGGCGACGAAGGCCCCCGGCTGCTGTTCCAGGCGCGTGCGGTCCGCCGCGCCGAGCAGCGCCAGGCGGCTGTCCAGCAGTTGCCGGCGCACGGCCGGCAGGTCGGCCTCCAGGCTCCACTGGGCGCGCTCGATGTGCGGGTCGTTCTGCCAGTCCTGGCCCAGGCGCCGGGCCAGGTCGATGGCGCGCGCCGCGTCGGGGTGGCCCACCAGCAGCAGGACTTCGCGGTTGAGCGGCTCCTGCATGCGCTGCTCGGCCTGGCGCACCAGCGCATCACCGGCGCCCTGGGGCAGCAGCGCGAGCATGTCGGCGGCCACCGGCGGGCCGTTGCGCCACTGCCAGGCGGCCAGCGCCAGCAGGCCCGCCAGGGCCAGCAGGAACAGGCGCGGCAGCAGGCGCTCAGCGCGCAAGGTCGGCGGCCTCGTCGGCGGTCAGGGTGTCGGCGGCCTGGCTGGCCGGCAGGCGCAGCAGGGTGCGGTCGCCCTGGGTTTCCACCAGTTCGATGCGCTCCACCAGGGCGCCCCCCTCGATGCGGATGGCGCTGAAGATCTGTTGCAGCAGCAGGGCGCGCGGCGCCAGGTGCAGGGTCCAGTGCTGGCTGTCGCCCTCCAGCGTCAGCGCGAAGTCACGCTCCAGGCCGCTGCGGTCGCCCTTGAGCACGGCGAGGAACAGCCGGCTCTGCTGGGCGGCGACGTCCTGGCCGGGCTGGGCCTGCCACTGGCCGTCCACGCGCCGGGCGATGCCCTGGTCGCTGATGCGGTAGTCCTGGCGCAGGGGCTTTTCCAGGCGCCAGAGCAGGCCGCCTTCGCGGGCCAGGGTGAACTGGCCGGTGCTGGTCAGGGGCTGCGGCAGGGCGCGCAGGTGCTTCTCCTGCACGAAGGGCCCGCGCACCACCGCCGGGGCGGCGAGGCGCTGGGCCAGCTGGTCGAGGTCGAAGGCCTGGGCAAGGCCGCTGGCCAGCAGCGCTGGCACCAGCAACAGGGCCCGCAGCCAGGGCGCGCGGATCATGGCAGGGCGCGCTCCACGGCATCGGTGAACACCTTGGGTGAGGCCAGCTGCATCTCGCGGCTGGCGATCTCCACCGCCACCTGCACGCTGCTGGCGCGGGTCATGCGTTCGCCGGTCTCGGCGTCGGTGATCAGGTAGTTGATCTTCAGGCGGTTCTCCCACTCCACCAGGTCCGCCCGCACGCGGATGCGCTGGCCGAAGCGCGCGCCGCGCACGTAACGCAGCTGCAGGTCGATGATCGGCCAGGCGTAGCCGGCGTCGCGCATGTGCCCGTAGTTGTGGCCGATGCGGTCCAGCAGGGCGCAGCGGGCCACCTCCAGGTACTTCACGTAGTGGCCGTGCCAGACCACTTCCATCATGTCCACGTCGAAGAACGGCACGAGGATCTCCACCTCGGCCTGGATCACCCCGGCGCTACGCATAGAGCCTCCAGTGGCGGGCGCGGATGCGCTCCAGGCACAGGCGCAGTTCGCCTTCCAGGGCGCGGTCCTCGATCACCGGCGGGAAGTCCCCGGCCAGTTGCCGGTGCATGGCGGCCAGGGGCGCGGGCAGGTCACGCTCGCCGGCGCGCTGGCGCAGCCACACGCCCTGGTTGGCGGCCAGCAGGGTGGCGGCGGCCACCTGCTCGGTCAGCTCCAGGCTGCGCAGGGCGTCGCGGGCGGCGATGGTGCCCATGCTCACCTTGTCCTGGTTGTGGCATTCGGTGGAGCGCGAGAAGACGCTGGCCGGCATGGTGTTCTTCAGCGCCTCGGCGGTCCAGGCGCTGGCGCCGATCTGCACGGCCTTGAAGCCGTGGTTGATCATCGCCGTGGCCTGGGGCGCGCCGGAGAGGTTGCTCGGCAGGCCGTGGTTGTAGCGCACGTCCACCAGCAGGGCGAGCTGGCGGTCGAGCAGGTCGGCGACATTGCCCACCAGGTTCTTCAGGCTGTCCATGGCGAAGGCGATGTGGCCGCCGTAGAAGTGCCCGCCGTGCAGCACGCGCTCGGCCTCGGCGTCGATCAGCGGGTTGTCGTTGGCGCTGTTCAGCTCGGTCTCGATGAACTGCCGCAGCAGGCCCAGGCTGTCGGCCAGCACGCCCAGCACATGGGGTGCGCAGCGCAGCGAGTAGCGGTCCTGCAGGCGGTGCAGCGGCGCGGTCGGTGCGTCGATGGCCAGGTCCTGGCGAAGCCAGGCGGCCACCTGCATCTGCCCCGGGTGCGGCTTGGCGGCGAACAGGCGCTCGTCGAAGTGCTCGGGGTTGCCCTCCAGCGCTACCACGTTGAGCGCGGTGATGCGGGTGGCCAGTTGCAGCAGGTAATCGGCGCGGGCGTAGGCCAGGCAGGCCAGGGCGGTCATCACGGCGGTGCCGTTCATCAGCGCCAGGGCTTCCTTGGGGCGCAGCACCAGGGGCTCCCAGCCCAGCTCGGCGTGCACCTCGGCGGCGCTGCGGCGCTGGCCCTGGTAGACCACCTCGCGCTGGCCGGAGAGGGTGGCGGCCACGTAGGACAGCGGGGTGAGGTCGCCGCTGGCGCCCACCGAGCCTTCCTCCGGGATCACCGGCAGCACGTCGTGTTCGAGGAACGCCTGCAGGCGCTCCAGCAGCTCCACGCGCACGCCGGAAACGCCGTGGCACAGCGACTGCAAGCGCGCCGCCAGCACTGCGCGGGTGGCGGCCTCGTCCAGCACCTTGCCCAGGCCGCAGCCGTGGAAGGTGAACAGGTGGCGCGGCAGGGCTTCCACCTGCTCCAGCGGCACGGCCACCACGCAGGAGTCGCCGTAGCCGGTGGTGACGCCGTAGATCACGCCTTCCTTGTCCAGCAGGGTGTCGAGGAAGCGCGCGCCCTTGGCGATGCGCTCGCGCCAGGCGGCGTCGCCCTGCAGCAGGGCGGGGACGCGGCGCTGGGACAGGGCCACGACGTGCTCGATGGACAGCGGCTGTTCGCCGAACACCACCGGTTCAGGCTGTTGTGTCGTCATGTTCGTTCCAGAACGGATAGAAGTTGAACCATTGCAGCGGTGCCAGCAGGCACAGCTCGCCCAGGCGTTGGGCATAGCGGGCCACCCAGGCCTCGATCACCGCGTCACGCTCGCCCCGGCGCCACTGCACCTGCTCGGCGAAGGGTTCGAGGTGGACCTGGTAGCGCCCGCCGATCTTCAGGCAGGTCATCAGGTTGAGCGGGCACTTGAGCAGCCCGGCCAGCAGCCAGGGCCCCTGGGGGAAGGCGGCGGGGCGACCGAGGAAGTCGACCCGGACGTTGCGACCGCCGTGCAGCGGCACGCGGTCGCCGGCAATCGCCAGCCACTCGCCGCGCTCCAGGCGTTCGCTCAATTGGAGCATGACCGCCGGGTCCAGCTCGCTGACCTGGATCAGCCGCAGGTGCGTGGCCCCGGCTTCGCCCAGCAGGCGGTTGAACTGTTCGGCATGGCGGGTATGCACCAGCACGTTCATGGTCACCTGCTCGCTCAGCTCGGCCAGCGCGCGGCACACCTCCAGGTTGCCCAGGTGGGCGCCCACCAGCATCTGCCCGCGCGTGCTGCGCATGTGCTGGTGCAGGCCGCTGGGGTCGTGCAGGTCCACCTGGTCCAGGCCGATGCGCCCGCCCCAGATGTCCAGCTTGTCCAGGAGGGCGTCGGCGAAGGCCATGAACTGGGCGAACACCGAGCCGAGGCTGGGCGCCAGTTCCGGGCGGCCGCTCCAGTCGGCCAGGCGCTGCTGGTAGTAGCGCGCCGCGCGGCGGGCCTTGCCGCCGAAGAGGAAGAAGTACAGGACGATCAGGTGCAGCAGCGGGCTGAGCACCCGCCGCCCGAGACGCCGCGCGATCAGCGCGGTGAACTTCATCAGCAGGAAGCTGCCGCGCTCGCGCTGGTCGGCCCAGTGTTCGCGGCTCATCTCCGGCACCTGCGCCAGAGGATCAGCGGCGCGCGCAGCAACATGCCGAAGAACAGCTTGGCGTGCATCTTCGAGATCAACGCGTTGTCGTGGAACAGGCGGAAGTGCGAGAGCCCGTCCAGCGGGTAGTGCACCTTGGTCGGCAGCCAGTGCATGGGCTGGTTGCGCCAGGCCAGGCGCACGAGGACCTCCGGGTCGAAATCCATGCGCTTGCCGAGGCGGGTGGTTTCGGTGAGTGCCAGGGTCGGGGCCAGGGGGTAGACGCGGAAGCCGCACATGCCGTCGCGGATCGACAGCGACAGGCTGTTGATCCACACCCACACGTGGGTCAGGTAGCGGGCGTAGAGGCGGCTCTTGGGCACGCTTTCGTCGTACTGCGGGTAGCCGCAGATCAGCTCGCCCGGGCGGGCCTGGGCGGCGGCGAGGAAGCGCTGCACGTCGGCGAGGTCGTGCTGGCCGTCGGCGTCCACCTGCAGGGCGTGGGAGAAGCCCAGCCGGCCGGCTTCGCGCAGGCCGGCCATGACGGCGCCGCCCTTGCCCTGGTTGACGGCCAGGCGCACCAGGTGGACGTCGGGCTGGGTGGCCAGCTGGTCCATCACCTGGGCGCAGGCGGGGCTGGAGGCGTCGTCCACCAGTACGCAGGGCAGGCCGTGCTGGCGCAGGGCGTCGACCACCAGGGGCAGGGCGTGCTCGTGGTTGTAGACGGGGATGACGGCGCAGGGCTTAAACATTGCGCGCTTCCCCTTGAAGTGCGTGGGTGTCTGGCTGATTGCCGTGCATGGTGGGCAGCGCCTGTTTCGCCTTGCCGGGCGAGTTTCTTTTTTCAGTCGCCAAAAAAGAAACCAAAAAGGCTTGCCCCTGCATCCGGCCCCGGCTTTGCCGGGGTGCCCTCACTCCGGCGTCGCTCCGGAGGTCGGCGCGACAGGCCATCCATGGCCTGACACGCCTCTCGCGGCATCCATGCCGCTCGTCCTCCTGCGCAACGCCTGCATTCGGCCTCCTGAAGGGGCGTTTGCCCCGCCCACCTTCTGAGCAGGGCATGAGCAGGTGTTCGCCGATCCAGAGCGGCAGGTTCATATCCACGGTTGAGAAGGCAACGCTGGTGTTAGGCATGGTCGGCCACCAGCAGGATGCGCCCGGAGGAGCAGGCGGCTTCGCCGTTGCGGAAGGCGAAGTAGAGCTTGCCCTTGTCGGTGTCGAAGCGCAGGGACAGGTGCAGGCGGTCGCCGGGGCGGACCAGTTGCTGGAACTTGAGGACTTCCATGCCGGCGAAGCGCGGGGGCAGGGCCATGACCTGGCGGGCGAGGTGCTGGGCCCAGTCGATCTGCACCACGCCGGGCAGCACGGGGGTGGCGGTGAAGTGGCCGGAGAAGTGGGCGAGGTCCAGGGGGACCTCCAGCTCCAGGCGCCATTCGCCGTCCTGTTCGTGGGCGCTGAGGGGGTCGACGCGGGTCGGGCGCGGGGCCTTGAGCTGGGCGTCCACCTGCACCTGGGGCAGCTTGCCCTGGCTGCTCCACGGCAGTTGCCGCACCAGGCGCCAGCGGCGCGGCAGGGCGATGGCTTCGCAGTGGCCGGCCAGGTGCTTGCGCAGGGTTTCGGTCAGGGCGCGGCGGCCGCCGTTGCGCAGGGCGTGCAGGCCCTGGGGCGAGAGGGCGACCAGGGCGCCGAGGAAGGCGCGGTTTTCCTGCACCACGCCCAGGCGCGCTTCGGCGACGAAGGGGTGCTCGCCGAGGGCCTGTTCCAGCATGGGCAGGGAGATACGTTTCTCTTCCAGCTTGACGATGCGGTCGAGGCGGCCGAGCAGTTCGAAGCGGCCGTCGGCGTCGATGCGCACGGCGTCGGCGGTCTGCTCGCGGTGCCCTTCGGGCAGGTAGGGCGAGGTGAGGTGCAGGGCGCCGTCGGCGTCCTGGCCGACCACCACACCGGCGAAGGGCGTCCAGCGGCTGCCGCCCTGGCGCCAGGCGATGCCGCCGGTTTCGGAGCTGCCGTAGATTTCCGTCGGCCACTGGCCGAGGCGCTGTTGCAGGGCTTCGGCGGCGTCGGCGGGCAGCGCGCCGCCGGAGGAGAACACCCGGCGCACGGCGGCCAGGGCGGGCCAGTCGAGGTTGTCGCCCATGCGCTTGAGCAGGGCGGGGCTGGCCACCCAGGCGAAGCCGGCGGGCGCGGCGGCGAGGCTGGCGCGCTGGAGGTCTTCGGCGAAGGGCTGGGCGCGGCGCACGAAGGGGCGGCCGGCGGACAGCGGCCAGAGCACGCGGAACAGCAGGCCGTAGATGTGCTGGGCGGAGACGCTGGCGACCAGGGTGGCGCCGGCGAGGTCGGCGCCCCAGAGCCCTTCCAGGGCCTCTACTTCGTTGCCCAGCTGGCGCAGGGTCTTGCCGATCAGCTTGGGTTCGCCGCTGGAGCCGGAGGTGCACAGGGTCAGCCGGCAGTGCTCGGGGTCGAGGGCGGCGGCGGGCAGGGCCGGGCCGTCGAGGCCGTCGAGGCTGTCGAGCCAGAGGTCGCAGCCGTCGGCCAGGCGCCGGCGGGTCTCGGGCTGGGCGTCGGCCGGCAGCAGCACGTCGACGCCGGCACGCCAGGCGCCGAACAGGGCGATGGCCAGGTCTGCGCCATCTTCCAGGTACAGGGCCACGCGCTGGGTGCCGCGTGCCTGCAGGGCACCGGCCAGGGCCAGGGCACGCTGGGCGAAGCCGGCGTGGTCAAGGGCGGGGTCGAGTGCCACCGGGCGCCCGGGGGGGGCGTCGAGCAGCAGCTCCTGTGGGACGATCCAGGTCACGCGAATCTCCGTACACGCTGGCGCACCAGCCATTCCCCGGCGAACAGCAGCCCCATCAGCAGGTAGGCGATGAGGCCGGTATAGAGCGTCCACCAGGTCAGCGGCGCCCACAGGGTGAGGGCGGCCGCCACCAGGCCGTTGAGCAGGAAGAACAGGGTCCACACCGCCGTCACGCGGCGGGTGTAGCGCACGGCCACCTCAGGCAGCTCGGGCTCGCGCAGGCGGGCCAGGCGTTCCACCACGGGCATGCCGTGCAGCAGGCTGGCGCCGAACAGGCCGAGCAGCACGGCGCTCATCAGCACTGGGTACCAGCGCAGCAGGTCGGCCTGGTTGGCCAGCCCCAGCAGCAGGCAGAAGCCCAGGGCGGCGAAGGCCGTCAGGCGGCTGCCGGGGCGCTGCGCGCTGCCCAGGCTGCGGGCCAGCCAGAGGCCGCCGAGCAGCAGGGCGAACAGGCGCGGCGAGAGGTGCTCCATGCCGTAGTACACGGCGAAGGGGTAGCCCAGCCCGGCCAGCACCAGCAGCAGCCCGACGAGCCGGCTCATTCGGCGGGGTTCACCAGGCGGTGCACGGCCTCGACCACGTCGCCCACGGTGCGCACGGCCTTGAATTCCTCGGCGGCGATCTTGCGCCCGGTCTGGCGCTTGATGTGGTCGATCAGGTCGACGGCGTCGATGCTGTCGATCTCCAGGTCTTCGTAGAGGTTGGCCTCCAGGGTGACGCGCTCGGGCTCCAGCTCGAAGAGCTCGACCAGGGCGTCGCGCAGGGTGGCGAAGATCTCATCACGGTTTTGCATCGCGGCCCCCTCAGGCGGCTTTCTGTGCCGACACGAAGGCCGCGAGGCTGGCCACGTTGGCAAAGTGTTTGCGGGTGTCCTTGGCTTCGGCGTCGATCTTGATGCCGAAGCGTTTCTGGATGGCCAGGCCCAGTTCGAGGGCGTCCACCGAGTCCAGGCCGAGGCCTTCGCCGAACAGGGTCTGCTCGTCGCCGATGTCTTGCGGGCCGATGTCTTCGAGGCCGAGGGCCTCGATGATCAGGTTCTTGATCTCAAGTTGCAGAGCGCTCATCCAGGCCGAGCTCCTTCATGAAATGGTGGTGGAGATGGTCGTTGAGGCGGCGCGAGGCGATCGGCGCCGGCCCCTGGTCGGCGAAGGCCTTGGGATCGATGTCCTGGCCGACGCGCAGATGGAAGTGGAAGCGCCGCGACGGGATGCTGTACCAGGGCTCGGCCTTGGTCAGGGTGGTGGGCGTCACGCTGATGGTCACCGGGGTGACGATGCGTGCGCCGCGCAGGGCGATGGCGGCGGCGCCCCGGTGGAACTGCGGGGCCTGCCCCGGCGTGGTGCGGGTGCCTTCGGGGAAGACGATCAGGGTCTGGCCTTCCTCCAGCACACGGGCGGCCTCGTCGAGCATGTCCATGCTGCCGCTGTTGCTGATGTACTGGGCGGCGCGGATCGGGCCGCGCATGCAGGGGTTGTCCCAGAGGCTCTGCTTGACCACGCAGTTGGCGTCGCGGATCAGGCCGATGAGCACCACCACGTCGATCAGCGAGGGGTGGTTGGCGATGACCATCTGCCCGGGGCGGCCCAGGCGTTCGGCGCCTTCCACTTCATAGGTGAGCACGCCGCTGCGGTGCATGAACTGCACGAACAGCCAGAACAGCCGGCTGGTGGTGGCGCGGGCGCGGCGGCGGTGGTCGGTGGCGTCGCCCGGCAGCAGCGAGAGCAGGGGGAACACGAGGATGCGCAGCAGCACCCCGCCGATGCCGAACAGGGTGAAGGACAGGGCGGTGGCGATCAGGCGCCACCAGTAGGGCGCGTCGGGACGCTCGACGCTGGCCGGGGTGAGGAAGCGCTCCGGTGCGTTCATCGGGCACCTGCCGTGCGGGCGGTGGGGAGCGGGGCGCAGGGGCTCAGGGTCGGTTGCGTTGCCAGGTCCATGTACGGCTCTTCCAATGATGCTGAATACGTGGCAGGTCCAGGTGCAGGGCCCGCAGCAGGCCCAGGGCATGGGGCCAGGCGGCGGGGGTGGCCTCCGCCGGGGCGGGGGCCAGGGTCAGCGACCAGTCGTGGCCGGGCACCAGGCGCAGGGCCAGGGCGTAGGCGAACGGCACGTCGTCGACCAGGGGGCGGTAGAGGTCCGGCGGGCTCTCTTCGGTGATCACCAGCAGCACCGCCGGTGCGCCGTCGGCCAGCAGGCCGGCCGCTTCCAGCAGGGCGTGTTCCAGGCCGTCGCCTTCGGCGGCCACGGCGGTCATCTCGCTGGTGTCGCCGCGCAGGA
This sequence comes from Pseudomonas sp. zfem003, assembly GCF_032621675.1. Lineage (NCBI taxonomy): Bacteria > Pseudomonadati > Pseudomonadota > Gammaproteobacteria > Pseudomonadales > Pseudomonadaceae > Pseudomonas > Pseudomonas sp. zfem003. The sequence continues at coordinate 151,759 of NZ_JAVYJG010000002.1, forward strand.
TCGACCACTGGCCGATGACCGCGTTGTGCACCGAGAGGCTGAACTGGGTGGGCGAGAGCGGCTCGCCGCGCGCCAGGTCCTGCAGCAGCGCGAGGGTGCGGGGCGTTTCCCCGTGCCGCGAGGCGAACACCATGGGCACCTGCTCGCCGTCGCTCACCAGGGGCCAGGCGACGCTCATGGCCATGCGCGCCAGGCGCGACAGGCGGCGGCGCTGCATGGCCGGGAGGAAGGCGACATCAGGCTGGGCATCGACAAGATCGGGCAGGAAAGGCTCTGCGCACCAGGTACGCCAGGCGTCCACGGTTTCCAGGCCTGGGGCCCAGGCACGCCATTGTTCGATGCTGAAGTGAGTCACGCTGAAAGAGCTCTTTTCGGCCCCTGTCGGGCGTCCATGTCGACTGGCAATCGCTGACGGCAGAAGCCCGGTCGATGACGCCATAGCAAAGCGCCACATTATTTCAGTCCTACGGACCTATCTGCAAATTGCTGACACAAAATTCGGATGTAAGGCACAACTTCTGACGGGTGGGGAAAAGTCCTGCACGTCCCTCGCCCTTGTCATGGGCTTTGCATAGAATCCGGGGTCTATTCCAAGGGACAGGGGGTGTGAGATGCGGCGAGTGGTGTTCAACCAGAAGGGCGGCGTGGGCAAGTCCAGCATCGCCTGCAACCTGGCGGCGGTGAGTGCGGCGGAGGGCTATCGCACCCTGCTGATCGACCTGGACGCCCAGGCCAACTCCACCCACTACCTGACCGGCCTCACCGGGGAGGACATCCCCATCGGCATTGCCGACTTCTTCAAGCAGACGCTGGCCTCCAGCCCCTTCACCCGCAAGGGCAAGGTGGACATCTACGAGACGCCCTTCGACAACCTCCACGTGGTGACCGCCACCGCCGAGCTGGCGGACCTGCAGCCCAAGCTGGAGGCCAAGCACAAGATCAACAAGCTGCGCAAACTGCTGGACGAGCTGGCCGAGGACTACGACCGCATCTACCTGGATACGCCGCCGGCGCTGAATTTCTATACGGTTTCGGCGCTGATCGCGGCGGATCGCGTGTTGATTCCCTTCGATTGCGACAGCTTCTCGCGCAATGCCCTCTACGGCCTGCTGGCCGAGATCGAGGAACTGAAGGAAGACCACAACGAGGACCTGGAGGTGGAGGGCATCGTGGTCAACCAGTTCCAGCCCCGTGCTACGCTGCCCCAGCAGCTGCTGGACGAGCTGGTCGCCGAGGGCCTGCCGGTGCTGCCGGTGAACCTGATGAGTTCGGTGAAGATGCGCGAGTCCCACCAGGTGTGCACGCCGCTGATCCACCTGGACCGCAGCCACAAGCTGACCCAGCAGTTCGTCGAACTGCACGACCTGCTGGACGCCTGACCTCCCACCGGGGCGCGTTGCGCGCCCCGTCTCCCCTTACTTGACGATCAGCACGTCGCACGGCGGGCGCTGCAGCAGATGCAGCGCCTGGCTGCCGAGCAGGGCCTGGGCGACCATGCTGCGGCTGTGGCTGCCGAGGGCGACGAACTGCGGCTTGGCGGCGGCGATGCGCTCATCCAGGGCGTGGGGCAGAGCTCCCTGGGTCACCTGCAGGTCGATGCCGGGGGTGTCCTTGACGTGGCCCAGCTCATCGGCCAGCAGGCGCTCCAGCAGGCCGCGCTGGGTGCCGACGTAGTCCCCGGCGGTGCCGGCCTTGGCCAGCAGGCGCCCGGTCAGCTCCATCACGTTCACTGCTGTCAGGCGGCCTTCCGCGCCCAGCAGCGAGCAGGCGGCGCGCAGCGCGTCGCAGGCGCACAGGGAGAAGTCCAGGGCCACCACGCCGCTGCGGTAGGGCTCGGGCTTCTCGCCCACCACCAGCAGCACGGGGATGGCCACGTGGCGGGTGACGCGCTCCAGGGTGGTGCCGATGAACAGTTCCGGTGCGTTGTGGTGGTGGTTGCCGATCACCAGCAGGTCGGCGCCGCTTTCCTCCACCTCTTCGAGAATCTGCAGGGCCGGCCGGCCCTTGCGCAGCAGCACCTGGGCGTCCAGGGCGCCGAGTTGCTCCAGGCGTTGCTGGAACAGCTTCTGGGCGCCGTCGCGCAGGTTCTCCTGCAGGGTGCTGGGCAGGTGATCTTCCAGGACGTGCAGCAGTGTCAGGCGTGCGCCGTAGCCGTGGGCCAGGGCGACGGCGCGCTGCAGGGCGAGGTCGGATTCGCGGCTCAGGTCATGGGTGATGAGGATGTGCTTGAACATGGTGGCGGGAACCTCCTGTAAGGGCCTGTCGAAAACGACCTGCATTGACGGCCTCGCCTGCGTTTTCGGAGGCGAGGCTGGCGCTGCCGGAGTCAAGCAGGGCGCCCACCAGGGCGCTCAGGCCAAGAGGCGCCACTGTGAGGCATGGCGCCGCGCGGCAATTTGATCCACGGCAAGGGCCCCGCGCGGTCAGTGGGCGCGCAGCTGGTACAGCCCCCGGCTCTTGGCCACCACTTCGCCGCTGGCGTCCACCAGGTCCAGCTCCAGCAGGTACTCGGCCTTGCCGGTCTCGCTGGCCTCGGCCTGGATGCGGGCGATCTCATCGGCACCGAGCCGCGCCTCCACGGTGATGTCGCCGGTGGCGGGGCGGCGGAAGCGCAGGTTCATCTCCTTGACGATGGGGTAGAAGCGCCGGGTGTCGAAGCTGGTGAGGAACAGCGCGCCGCCAGGCACCTCGGCCAGGGTGAAGAGGGCGCCGGCATAGAGGGTGCCGATGTGGTTCTGGTTGCCGGCCAGCGGGGCCATCAGCTTCACGTAGCCCGGCTCCAGGGTCAGGGCCTTGAGGCCCATGCGGCTGACGAAGGCGATCTTGTCTTCGGTGAAGTGGCGGGCCATCTCTTCGTTGAATTGCATGGCGAACTCCGGCTGGACGAATGCCTGGAGCCTAGTCGCTCATGCCCACCGGGCAATGACCGGCGCGGCCAGCGGGGGTGACCGAAACGCTCAGGGGCATGGGCTTCAACCGGGGTGATGGGCGGCGTATGCCGGATACTCGGGTGCAGGTTCCCGGACTGAAGTCCGGGCTACGGCTTGGCAGCGCGCTCCGTAGGATGGGCTGAGCTGTGCGAAGCCCATAATTGCCGGCGTGCGCATGGGCATCAGCCATTTCCCACGCGCTAACTGCCTTGCTGCTTCTCTGAGGTGCCCATAGCCTCCGTCCCCGGCGCCTAAGAAACGCTTACCCACGTAGCGGCCTGACCGCTCCCGATAGCCAGCGGCTTTTTTGTGCTTGCGGCACACTCGCGCACGCTCAAAACCTCTGCTTTGTCGGGAGTGGGCTAATACAAGACCCGAAAGGGAAATACGCCCGGCCTTCTACGTGGGGTTTCTTAACTCCCGACGCCAACAGCCCTGAGAAAGCTGTCAGACCACGTAGAGGTAATGGACATGCCCGATTCCCCCCGTCACGACGACGAAATCCTTATTCCTTCCCTGTTCACCCGTCATCGCCGCCAGCTCCGTGCGCTGTTGCTGGACGACGAGCCCTGGTTCGTTCTCAACGACCTGGCGCGGTTGATCAACCGCGTACCGCTCGACGAGCGTGCGCCGCGCAACCTGGACCCGGACCAGCTACAGCCCGCCTGGGTGCGCGACAGCCGTGGCGAGTACCGGCGGGAGCTGCTGGTGAGCGACTGCGGGGTCTATGCGTTGCTGATCTTCTACTACCACCCGGAGAACAGCGGCATCCGTCGCTGGATCAGCCGCGAGGTGATCCCGCGCCTGCGCGAGGCCCAGCACCCGGACACCCTGCGGCCTTACCGCGATGTGGTGCAGTGGCAGGCGTGCCCGCTGGAGGTGTTGCGCTGGCAGGGCAAGGCCTGGGTCCACCTGGGTGATTGCCCGGTCTTGCCCCAGGCCCGGCCCCGGGTTATCGGCTGACCGACAGGCGCGCAACCTGCGTGGCGGGCGAGGCGCCCCGTAGCCCGGACTTCAGTCCGGGGCCTGCCGAACGCCTGAACGCCCGCGATGATGGGCTTCGCACAGCTCAGCCCATCCTACGGGTGCCTGGTATGCGATCTAGGCGATCCCTGGCTCTTGAGCCCGTAGCCCGGACTTCAGTCCGGGGCCTGCTGCATGCCCGAACGCCCGCGATGATGGGCTTCGCACAGCTCAGCCCATCCTACGGGTGCCCGGTATGCGATCCAGGCGATCCCTGGCTCTTCAGCCCCGTAACCCGGACTTCAGTCCGGGACCTGCTGCATGCCTGAACGCTCGCGATGATGGGCTTCGCACAGCTCAGCCCATCCTACGGGTGCCTAGGCGATCCCCTGGCTCTTGAGCCAGCCCAGCAGTTGCGGCAGGGGCAGGGCGCCGCTCTGGCGGGCGATTTCGACGCCGCCCTTGAACAGGATGAGCGTGGGGATGGAGCGGATGTTGAGCTGCCCGGCCAGTTGCCGGTTGGCTTCGCTGTCCAGCTTGCCCAGGCGGCAGCGGCCCTGGAGCTGGGCGGCGGCTTGCTGGTAGGTGGGGGCGAAGGCCTTGCAGGGGCCGCACCAGTCGGCCCAGACGTCCACCAGCAGCGGCAGGTCGCCGCGCAGCTGCTTGGCGAAGGTGGCTTCGCTGAGGTCGAAGGGGCTGGCCGGCAGCACGGGGGCCTTGCAGTGGCCGCAGCGGGGCGCGTCGCCCAGGCGGTTGGCGGGGATGCGGTTGAGGCCGGCGCAGTGGGCGCAGGGAATCATCAGGGGGTCGGTCATGGTCGGCTCCGGATCAGGTTTCCCTGATCTGGAGCCGACCGGCCGAATATCAAGCCCCGCGCGTCAGCCGCGCGATGCCTCCAGGGCCTGGCCGAGGTCGGCGAGGATGTCGTCGATGTGCTCGATGCCGATGGACAGGCGGACCATGTCGCGCGGTACGCCGGCCTTCTCCAGCTCTTCGTCGTTGAGCTGGCGGTGGGTGGTGGAGGCCGGGTGGCAGGCCAGGGACTTGGCGTCGCCGATGTTCACCAGGCGCACCACCAGGTTGAGGGCGTCGATGAAGCGCGCGCCGGCTTCGGCGCCACCGACGATGCCGAAGGAGAGGATCGCCGCCGGCTTGCCGCCGGTGTAGCGCTGGGCCAGTGCGTGCTCGGGGTGGTCCGGCAGGCCGGCGTACTTCACCCAGGCCACCTGGGGGTGGGCCTGGAGGAACTGGGCGACCTTCTGGGCGTTCTCGGTGTGGCGCTCCATGCGCAGGGCCAGCGTCTCCAGCCCCTGGAGGATGAGGAAGGCGTTGAACGGCGACAGGGCGGCGCCCATGTTGCGCAGCGGCACCACGCGGCAGCGGCCGATGAAGGCGGCGGGGCCGAAGGCTTCGGTGTAGGTGACGCCGTGGTAGGACGGGTCGGGGGTGTTGAGCAGCGGGAAGCGGTCCTTGTGCTCGGCCCAGGGGAATTTGCCGGAGTCGACGACGATGCCGCCGATGCTGTTGCCGTGGCCGCCGATGTACTTGGTCAGCGAGTGCACGACGATGTCGGCGCCGTGCTCGAAGGGGCGGCAGAGGATGGGCGTGGCGACGGTGTTGTCGACGATCAGCGGTACGCCGTGGCGGTGGGCGGCGGCGGCCAGGGCCGCGAGGTCGATGATGTTGCCGGCCGGGTTGCCGATGGATTCGCAGAACACGGCCTTGGTGCGCTCGTCGATCAGCGCTTCCAGGGCGGCGATGTCGTCATGGGCGGCGAAGCGCACCTGGATGCCGGAGCGCGGCAGGGTGTGGGCGAACAGGTTGTAGGTGCCGCCGTAGAGCTTGGCCACCGAGACGATGTTGTCGCCGGCTTCGGCGACGGTCTGGATGGCATAGGTGATGGCGGCCATGCCGGAGGCCACGGCCAGGGCGCCGACGCCGCCTTCCAGCGCGGCGACGCGCTTCTCCAGCACGTCGTTGGTGGGGTTCATGATGCGGGTGTAGATGTTGCCGGCGACCTTGAGGTCGAACAGGTCGGCGCCGTGCTGGGTGTCGTCGAAGGCGTAGGAGGTGGTCTGGTAGATCGGCACGGCCACGGCCTTGGTGGTCGGGTCGGGGCTGTAGCCGGCGTGGATGGCAAGGGTTTCCGGTTTCATTGGGCCTGCGTTCCTTCAGGGTGCGATGGAGGTGCGCAGCATGGAAAACGCCGGGGCCCCGGGTCAATGACCTGAGGCAATCGGATTCGGGCGTTTTTAGACCAAAAAGCCTGGGGGCTAGAACCGGTCAGCGCAGGGCGATGTAGATGTTGAAGGCGCTGATGAGGGTGATCAGGGTGCCGACCAGGGTCAACAGGGTGCGCGCCGGCAGCTTCTTGCACAGCAGTGCGGCGAAGGGCGCGGCGAACAGGCCGCCGAAGACCAGGCCGGCCACCATGAACCAGGTGTTCAGCTCGCCCGCCAGGAGGATGAAGGAGGTGGCGCTGGAGATGGTCAGGAAGAACTCGGCGAAGTTCACCGAGCCGATGGTGGTGCGCGGGTCGCTGCCCGAGCCCAGCAGGCTGCTGGTGACCACCGGGCCCCAGCCGCCGCCGCCGGCGGCGTCGACGAAGCCGCCGAACAGCGCCAGCTTGGCCACGTGCTTGGGCGCGCGGCGCTGGGCGACGTGGCGGTAAGCCTTGCTGAGGATGTACAGGCCCATCAGCAGCAGGTAGGCGGAGATGAAGGGCTTGAGCACGGCGCCGTCGAAGGAGGTGATCAGCACCGCGCCGAGCACGGCGCCGATGATGCCGGGCAGCAGCAGGCGCAGGAACAGGGACTTGTTGACGTTGCCCAGCTTGACGTGGGAGATGCCGGAGAGGCCGGTGGTGAACACTTCGGCGATGTGCACGCTGGCGCTGGCCGCCGCCGGGGAGGCGCCGGCGGTGAGCAGGAAGGTGGTGGCGGTGATGCCGTAGGCCATGCCCAGGGCGCCATCCACCACCTGGGCGAGGAAGCCCACGGCGACGGCGCTCCAGAAGCTGGGGCTGGTGAGGGCGCGTTCGATGATGTCGAGGCCGGTTTCGCCGCCGTGGTCACCGAAGAACAGGCGCCAGGCGAGGAAGCCGAGCAGGCTCACGAGGATCAGCACTGCGACCCACATCGCGGCGCGCAGCACCGGGTGGTTGTCGGGGTGGGTGACGAAATCCTCGACGGGGGGGATGCCGAGCGCCTGGTGTTCGCTGTTGACCGGGCTCTGGCTGAGGTCGAGGTTGCGGATCTTCATGAGGGGTACGGCGCCTGACAGTGGGTGGTAGAACAGGCCGGAATAAGCAGGCGGCGAAGATAAGCGGCTTTGCTTAGAGAGTCTAAGAAGATTTCCGCAGGTTCTTATTCCATTTGCTTTGAATGGGCATCGGCCACCGGGCTGTACCGGCCCATCCCTCGGCAACTGTATGCGCCGTCCGTTGCGGGCCCTGGGCTAGGCTGGGGGCCTTTTCCGGGAGGTGTGTATGAAGGTGCTGGGTGTTCTGGGCGGGATGAGCTGGGAGTCGACCCTGAGCTACTACCGGCTGCTCAACGAGGGGGTGCGTGCGCGCCTGGGTGGCCTGCATTCGGCGCCGCTGCTGGTGCATTCGGTGGACTTCGCCGGCATTGCCGCGCTGCAGGCCGGTGGCCGCTGGGACGAGGCCGGCCAGCGCCTGGCCGAGGCGGCGCAGGGGCTGGAGCGGGCCGGTGCCGGCGCGCTGCTGCTGGCCACCAACACCATGCACAAGGTGGCCCCGGCCCTGGAGGCGGCGCTGGCGATCCCGCTGCTGCACATCGGCGATGCGGTGGGCCACAGACTGCAGGCGATGCAGGTGGACAACGTGGCCCTGCTGGGCACCCGCTTCACCATGCAGGAAGCCTTCTACCGCGAGCGCCTGGCGCAGCGCTTCGGCATCCACGTGCAGGTGCCGGGGGCGGAAGCGATGGCCGAGGTGGACCGGGTGATCTACGAGGAGCTGTGCCAGGGCCGCTTTCTGCCGGCCTCGCGGGACTTCTACCTGGCCGAACTGGAGCGCCTGCGCGCATCCGGCGCCCAGGCGGCGATCCTCGGCTGCACCGAGATCGGCCTGTTGCTGGAAGGCTGCGAGGCGCCGCTGCCGCTGGTGGACAGCACCGAGCGGCACGTGGCGATGGGGCTGGAGTGGTTGCTGGCGTCCTGAGCGGGGTTCAGGAGGAACAACTGATCTCCAGGTGCTTGCCCCACTCCGGCGGGCGTTCGGCGTAGCGCTCCATGCCGGGCTGTTCGTCGAAGGGGCGGGCGAGCACGGCGTGCAACTGGCGCACTTCGCTGTAGTCCCCCTGCTCGGCGGCCTCGATGGCGCGCTGGGCGAGGTAGTTGCGCAGGATGTAGCGGGGGTTCACGGCGTGCATGCGCTGGCGCCGCTCGGCCGGCTCGCCACCGTCGCGTGCTGCACGCTGGCAGTAGTCGGCCGCCCAGGCGTCGAAGCCGGCGAGGTCGACGAATTCATTGCGCAGCACGGCCACGGCCTGCTCGGGCGCGTCTTCGCCGAGGCGGCGGAAGAAGCCGGTGTAGTCCACCGCGCTGGTCTGCATCAGTTGCAGCAGGCGCTGCACCCGGTCGGCGTCGTCGTCTTCGGCGCGGGTCAGGCCGAGGCGGCGGCGCATCAGGTCCAGCCAGTGGGCCTGGTACAGGGGCAGGAACAGGCCGAGGGTTTCGCGCAGTTCGTCCACCTCCACCTGGGGCGTGAGGGCCTGGGCGAGGGCGGCGAGGTTCCAGTGGGCGATGGGCACCTGGTTGCTGAAGCTGTAGCGGCCGCTGTCGTCGGAGTGGTTGCAGATGTGGTTGGCGTCGAAGTCGTCGAGGAAGGCGTAGGGGCCGAAGTCGAAGGTGATGCCGAGGATCGACATGTTGTCGGTGTTCATCACGCCGTGGCAGAAGCCGTAGGCCTGCCAGCGGGCGATGAGTTCGGCGTTGCGCTCGACGATTTCGCGGAACATCGCCGCCCAGGGGCGCTCATGGCCCTGCAGGTGGGGGAAGTGGCAGGCCAGTACGTGCTCGCCGAGGGCCTGCAGCTGCTCGTGCTGGCGGGTGTAATAGAAGTATTCGAAGTGGCCGAAGCGCACGTGGCTGGGCGCCATGCGTAGCAGGGTGGCACCGGTCTCGCGGCGCTCGCGGTACACCGGGGTGCTGGAGCCGATCACGCACAGGGCGCGGCTGCTGGGGATGCCGAGAGCGTGCAGGTGTTCGCTGGCGAGAAATTCGCGGATGGAGCTGCGCAGCACGGCGCGGCCGTCGCCCATGCGCGAGTAGGGCGTCTGCCCGGCGCCCTTGAGGTGCAGGTCCCAGTGCTCGCCGGCCTGGTTGACCACTTCGCCCAGCAGCAGGCCGCGACCGTCGCCGAGGCGCGGGTTGTAGGCGCCGAACTGGTGGCCGGAATAGACCATGGCCCGGGGTGCGGCGTCGGCCCAGAGGCGGTGCCCGCCGAACAGTTCGGCGAACAGCGGGCTGTCGGCTTCGGCCGGGTCCAGGTCCAGCAGGGCCAGGGCGGCGGGGCTGGCCACTACCAGACGCGGGTCGTCCAGCGGGTCGGGCAGCACGTCGGTGGAGAAGGCGTCGCCGAGGCGGGCGAAGCGGTTGTCGAACTGCAGGGCGTCGAGATTTTTCATGGCGGCAGCTTGTCACGGCCCGGAGGCGGGGGAAACCCGTGGGGACCGACGGTCCCCACGGGGCGGGGTCAGGGCGCGGCGGGGGCCTCGTCCTCGGTGGCAGGCGCGGGGGCGGGCGGGAGCTTGCGGCTGAGGGTGACGTCCATCTTCGGCACCGAGGCGATGTTGATGCCGTGTTCCTGGAACAGCTGGTCGATGCGCCGGTTGAGTTCGTCGGTGGCCAGGCCCCGGTCGCCCAGTTCGCGCACGTACACCTTCAGCTCGTGCTCCAGGGCGGTGGCGCCGTAGGTCTTGAGCTGCACGCTGGGGGCCGGGTCGCGCAGCACGCGGCTGTTCTCCTGGGTGGCCTGCAGCAGCAGCTTGCGCACCAGTTCCAGGTCGGCGCCACGGTTGACGTTGTAGATCAGCACGATGCGGGTGACGGTGTCGGTCAGCGTCCAGTTGATCAGCTGGCTGGTGAGGAAGGTCTGGTTGGGGACGATCACTTCCTTGCGGTCGCTGTCGGTGATGTGGGTGGCGCGGATGCGGATCCGGTTCACGGTGCCGGTGACGGTGCCGATGGTCACCAGGTCGCCGATGCGCACGGGGCGCTCGAACAGCAGGATGAGGCCGGAGATGAAGTTGGCGAAGATCGCCTGCATGCCGAAGCCGATGCCCACGGAGAGGGCGGCCACCAGCCATTGCAGCTTGTCCCAGCTGACCCCGAGGGTGGACAGCGCGCTGACGAAGCCGAGCCCGGCGATGGCGTAGGAGAGCAGCGTGGTGGTGGCGTAGGCGCTGCCCTGGGCGAGCTTCATGCGCGAGAGCACCAGCACTTCCAGCAGGCCCGGCAGGTTGCGTGCGAGCACGACGGTGATGCCGGCGATGATCAGCGCGCCGAGCATGTCCAGCAGACTGATGGGCACCTGGGTGGCGGCGTCGCCGGTGCCGGCGCCGTACTGGTAGAGGGTGATCTGGTCGAGGTAGGCGAACACGGTGATGAGGTCGGCCCAGACCAGGTACATGCAGGCGATGAAGCCGCCCAGCAGCGCCAGGCGGATCAGCCGCAGGGACTGCTGGTTGACCTGTTCGATGTCCAGCACCGGTTCTTCCACCGCGACTTCTTCGCCTTCGGCGTTCTCCTTGGTCTGCGCCTGGCGCTTGGCCAGGGCGCGGGCGTAGGCCAGGCGGCGGGCGGCGACGGCCAGGCCACGGACGAAGGCGGCTTCGATCAGCAGGGCGAGGATCAGCAGGTAGAGGGTGTTGATCAGCCGGTCGGTGAGCTTGAGCGAGGTGTAGTAGTAGCCGAAGCCCACGGCGACCATGAAGGCCAGGGGCAGCAGGGTGAAGGCGATGCCGATCAGCAGGCGGAAGGGCGAGGTCTGCTCGCGCATCGGTTCGGCCAGCAGCAGGTTGCTCAGCACCAGGGCCATCAGGGCGTAGCAGGTGAGCACGACGATGATGCCGATGACGTCGTCGGCCAGGGCCTGGGGCTGGTGCTCGGCGACGGTCACCACGGCCACCAGGGCCATGACCACCACGCCGAGGCGGCGGATCTGCTTGCTCAGCAGCGCCACCTGGGGGCGCGGCCAGCGGAAGTGCAGCTCGGCGACGCCGCCCGGGGCGAGGATGCGGTACAGGGTGTAGAACACCAGCCAGGCCAGGGCCATCTCCAGCAGGGCGGAGCCGAGGGTGGCGTTCTGGCCACGGGCGTCGATGTGCAGGGCCAGGCCGCAGAGGGCGAGGAACAGGGTCACCGGCAGCGCCAGCAGCACGTTGAGCAGCAGCGCCAGGGGCGTATGCATCTGGCTGTCGCGCTTGTAGTGGCCGATGTCGCGGTGCAGGTCGTTGAGCTTGCTGTACAGCCAGCCACGCCGCCAGAGCAGGGCGCCGATCAGCAGCAGCAGGGGGATGAACAGCCAGGGGCGGTCCACCAGGCCTTCCCAGAGTTCGGTGACGCCTTCGCCCCAGGGCAGTTCGGCGAGCTGGGTCTTCAGGTGCTGCGGGGCGCCCTTGAGCCAGGCCAGGTCCAGCGGTTTGTTGCTGGGGATCCAGAACATCTGCTCTTCGAGGGTGTTGCGCAGGGCTTGGGCAGTGGTGGCGAGCTGCTTCTGGTTGAGCTGCAGGGTGATGGATTCGTTGAGCAGGGCGTTGAGTTCGCGGCCCAGGCGGTCGAACAGTTCGACCCGGGTGGTGGCCAGGTCGAGCAGGGTTTCGCGCAGGTCCGGGGTGACCTGCTCGGGCGGCTGGCGGGCCAGCAGGTTGTCGACGTAGTCCTGCGGGTTGCCCATCTTGTCGCGCTGCTGGCCCAGTTCGAACTGGTAGAGGCGGATGTCGGCGATCTCGTCGGCGAGGTTGGCGTCCAGGCGCAGGTGCGGCAGGGCCTGCTTCTGCTGGTAGAGGATCTTGGACAGCAGCAGGCTGCCCTTGAGCACGCTGATCTGCTCTTCCAGGGCCTGGTCGGCCTGGCTGAGGGTGTCCAGTTGCTGGCGGGTCTGCAGGTTCTGCTGGGTCAGTTCGTTGAGGCGGTCGGTGGAGCGCAGCAGGTAGTCGGAGAGCTTGAGGTTGGTGGCGCTCTCGGCGGCCAGCAGGCTGTCGGGGGTGGCCTTCTGGGCCTCGCGGGAGAGTTCGGCGACGGTCTGCTCGGAGCTTTCCCGGCGCTTGATGTTGATCAGCGACTGCAGGTCCTGGCTTTCCTGCTCCAGGCGGTGGGTGCGTTCCACCATCAGGTCGCGGCGGCTGTTGCCCAAGTCCTGCAGCAGGCTGTTGCCGGCCAGTTCCTGGCGGCGCAGCTGGGTCTGGGCTTCGAGGGCGGCCAGTTCGGCGTTGTACTGGTCGCGCAGCTCTTCGCTGATGGGCTTGCCGGCGTCCTTGCCGACCTTGAGCAGGGCGTTGAGCTGCTGGGTGCGGGCCTGGTTGCTGCTGATCTCGGCCTGGGCGCGCTCGGGGCGGGTCTGGGCGGTGATGATCAGGCTGTTGGCTTCGGCCAGCTGCTTCTGCGCGTCGGAGAGCTGGGTGCTGCGCTGGCTGAGCACCTGTTCCAGCTGGGCGAGGCTGGACTTGGCGTAGCGCTCGCTCACCGGCACCTGGCGGGTGGCCTTGAGCCGTGCCAGCTCGCGCTGGGCGTCGCTGATCTGCCGGGGGGCCTCGGCCAGCTGGCGCTTGAGGTCGGCCAGGCGCTTTTCGCTGTCGGCCTGGTTCTCCAGCAGGGTGAGGGTCTGTTCGAGGATGGCCTTGAGGGCCTTCTGCTCGGCCTCCGGCAGCTTGCGCTCGGCGAGGGTGTCGAGGCTCTGCTGGACTTCGGAGCTGCTGGGCGGGGCGGCGGCGTGGGCGCCGGGGCCGAGCAGGCAGAGGCTGAGCAGGGCGGCAGTGAGTAAGGGGCGCAGGGAGGGCATGGTCGCGTGGGGCGGCTCTGGTTGGTTGCGGTGAATCTTATGCCAGCGTGGCGGGCCGGTTGTGGTGCCCGGTCACGCGGCGTTGATCAGGTCGCTGCTGCCGGCAGCAGCTTAGCTGCAATCGTCGTGATCAGAGGAACAGGCCCGGTCCGGGGCGGGCGTGACCTTCGGGGAATCTGACGCCGACCTTGCGCACCTTGTTCCCTTCCATCAGGGCGACGGTCCAGGTCAGGCCGTTCCACTCCACCTGGTCGCCCACCACCGGCTCGCCGCCGATCTCGTGGGCGATGAAGCGGCCGAGGGGCTGGCTGCCGTCGATGTCGTCCAGGCGCAGGCCGTAGAGCGCGGCCACGGCGGACAGCTGGGCGTCGCCTTCGAGGACGAAGTCGCCGAAGAAGCGCAGGTCCAGGCCGCGCTGGGGCGCTTGGCTGAACAGTTTGCCGAGGCCGGGCAGGTCCTGTTCGTGGCCGACCACGCAGAGGATGTCGCCGGCTTCCAGCACGGTGGAGCCGGAGGGGTGCAGCAGTTCGGTGCCGCGGAACAGGGCGGCGATGCGGGTGCCTTCGGGCATCTTCAGTTCGCGCAGGGCGGCGCCGATGCACCACTTCTCGGCACCCAGGCGGTAGACGAACAGCTCCCACTCGCTGGTGGGGTGCACCTCCAGCCCGGCACGGGAGATGGGCGCCGGCTCCGGCGGTACCGTCACCCGCAGCAGCTTGGCCGCCCAAGGCAGGCTGGTGCCCTGCAGCACCAGCGACACCAGGACGATGAAGAAGGCGACGTTGAAGAACAGCTGGGCGTTGGGCAGGCCGGCCATCAGCGGGAATACCGCGAGGATGATGGGCACCGCGCCGCGCAGGCCGACCCAGGCGATGAAGGCCTTCTCGCGGTTGTGGAAGGCGCGGAAGGGGATCAGCCCGACCGCCACCGACAGCGGGCGGGCGACGAGGATCATCCACAGCGCCAGGCCCAGCGCCGGGACGATGATGGGCAGCAGGTCATGGGGGGTGACCAGCAGGCCGAGCACCAGGAACATGCCGATCTGCGCCAGCCAGGTCAGGCCGTCGAGCATGTGCAGGATGCCGTGGCGCGAGCGGATCGGACGGTTGCCGAGGAACAGGCCGAACAGGTACACGGCGAGGATGCCGCTGCCGCCCACGGCGTTGGTGACGGCGAAGACCAGCAGGCCACCGGCGACCACCAGCAAGGGGTAGAGGCCGTTGGCGAGGGTCAGGCGGTTGATCAGCTGCAGCATCAGCCAGCCGCCGCCCAGCCCCAGCAGGGCACCCAGGCCGAACTGCTGGGCGATGTGCACGGGGAAGCTCCAGCTGAAGCCGGTCTCGCCGCTGCTGAGCATCTCGATCAGGGTGATGGTCAGGAACACCGCCATCGGGTCGTTGCTGCCGGACTCGATCTCCAGGGTAGCGCTGACCCGCTCGTTGAGCCCGCGCCCGCCCAGCAGGCTGAACACCGCTGCGGCATCGGTGGAGCCGACGATGGCGCCGATCAGCAAGCCTTCCAGCAGGCTCAGGTTGAACAGCCAGGCGGCGGCCACGCCGGTCAGGCCGGCGGTGATCAGCACCCCGACCGTGGCCAGGGACAGCGACGGCCAGAGGGCCACGCGGAAGGTCGCGACGCGGGTTCGCAGGCCGCCGTCCAGCAGGATCACGGCCAGGGCCAGGTTCCCCACCAGGTAGGCCTGGGGGTAGTTGTCGAAAATGATGCCGCCGGGCCCGTCGTTGCCGGCGAGCATGCCGACCACCAGGAAGATCACCAGGATCGGGATGCCGAAGCGCGAGCCGAACGCACTGACGAGGATGCTCATGCCCACCAGCAACGCGCCGATCAGGAACAGGCTGTTGATGGTGGTTGCATCCACGTTGGCGGAACTCCTGCAAAGGGGGTACGAGGGCGGGGCGGAAAGGTGCATGCAGCGTGCATGCCAGCCGGATTCTAACCTGCCGACCGCAACGGCCCGCAAGCACAGTTTGGCCATGATCCGCAGGTTTTTTGGAACGGGTCTGACGAGCGCGGGGACGTTTTCGACTCGTTGGTCGGCGTGTCGGGCCGTGGGGCGGATGAGTGGGTTCCGCAGGGCGGGGGACGTTCTTCCCCTCGCTGTCGGTTGCTGTACGGGCGATCTGAAGGCTCCTGGGACGGCAGTTCCAGCTTGGTGCGGGTTCTTTTACCTGGGTCACAGTTCTGACAGGAAGGTGTGCAACTGGTCGTGTGGTCGTTGTGTGGCGCCCTGCACTTCTTAGAATTCGCGCCCCGATGTCGATGTGCCACCACTCCAAGGAAGGTCGTCATGCGCATGCAGCCGTTTGCAGTCGGCTTCTGCCTGCTGTTGTTTCCTGTTTTCCAAGTCTTTGCCGCCGATCCCGTGGTGCCGTCCCCCGGTGACCGCGACCTGATCCGCGACCGCCAGGAACGGCTGCTGGAAGAGCAGCGCAAGCGCCTGCAGGAACTGCAGCAACTGCCCGGCCGTGCCGAGCCGGTTGCGCCCAGCCAGCCCCAGGCACAGGGCCCGTGCTTCGACATCCAGCGCATCCGCCTGCAGGGCGTGCACCTGATCAGCGAGGTGCGCCAGCGCGAACTGCTCAAGCCCTTCGAACACCAGTGCCTGGACAGCGGGCGCCTCAACGACCTGCTCAAGGCCATCACCCAGCACTACATCGACCGCGGCTACGTCACCTCCCGCGCCTACCTGCCGCAGCAGGACCTGGCCGACGGCGAACTGGACGTCATCGTCGTCGAAGGCCGCCTGGAGGGCGTGGAAGGCTCGGCGATCGCCAGCGACCGCGAACTGGCCCTGGCCTCCCCGGCGCAGACCGGCGAGCCGCTGAACCTGCGGGAACTGGAGCAACTGGTGGAGCAGATCAACCGCCTGCCCTCGCGCCCCGCCGAACTGGAACTGGTGCCCGGCAGCGAAGTGGGCGGCAGCCGCGTCCAGCTCAAGGGCGAGCCCGGCAAGCCCTGGCGGGTCGGCTTCAACCGCCACAACGACGGCCAGCGCAGCACCGGCGAACAGCAGTGGGGCGCCAGCCTGGAATGGGACAGCCCCCTGGGCCTGGCCGACCAGCTCAGCCTGCGCGCCGGCGGCGACGCCGTCAGCGACCGCTGGCGCCACTCCGCCAACCAGAGCTTCGCCTACAGCCTGCCGTATGGCTGGTGGAGCTTCAGCTACGCCTACAGCCAGAGCTACTACCGCACGCGCACCCCGGGCCAGGGATTCGCCTTCGTCTCCGATGGCGAAAGCAAGACCCACCAGCTGCGCGCCGACCGCGTCCTGCACCGCGACAGCGTCAGCAAGACCGGCCTCAGCCTTGGCCTTGCCCACCTGGAAACCCGCAACTACATCGAGAACGCCCTGCTGGACAGCTCCAGCCCGCGCATCACCGAAACCCAGCTGGGCTTCAACCACGGCCGCCGGCTCGGCAGCGCCTTCGTCAACCTCGACCTCGGCTGGCAACAGGGCATCGGCGCCCTGGACGCCAAGAACAGCCGCATCGACGGCAAGAGTGGCACCAACGCCCGCTACGACAAATACAGCCTCACCGCCAGCTACCTGCAGCCCTTCCAGCTGCTCGGGGAAAACCTCAGTTTCGACAGCCTCATCAACTACCAGCGCAGCGAAGACGAACTCAACAGCCCCCAGCGCATCAGCATCGGCGGCCTCAGCTCGGTGCGCGGCTTCAAGGACCAATCCCTGTCCGGCAACAGCGGCGGCTACTGGCGCAACCAACTGCGCTGGACCCGCCCCGTGGGCTGGGCACCCTTGCAGCCCTTCGTGCGCCAGTACGGCCTCGCCTTCGCCTACGACCTGGGCCAGATCCAGGGCGACCGCAACAACGCCCGCAGCCATGGCCGCCTGAGCGGCAACGCCCTCGAATTCAGCGCCCGCGGCCCGAACCTGGCCGTCTCGCTCACCTTCGCGCGGTCCCTCGAACGCCCTGACGTCATCGAACGCCAGGAGCACCCGATCTACGCCCGCATCGACCTGTTCTACTGATTTCGCGTCACCCGGAGCCCCACCTCATGGACGTTCGCAGCCCCTTCTTCCAGAACATCGCCACCGTGCTCATCGGCGTCATGTTCCTCAACCCCATCGTCAGCACCGCCGCCGACCTCGCCGTGGACGCCGCCGCCGGCGGCAACACCAGTATTGGCGCCGCCGCCAACGGCGTACCCGTGGTCAACATCGCCACGCCCAACGGCAACGGCCTGTCGCACAACAAATTCAGCGACTACAACGTCGGCGAACAGGGGCTCATCCTCAACAACGCCACCAACAAACTGCAAAGCACCCAGCTGGGCGGCTACATCCTCGGCAACCCCAACCTCAACGGGCGCGCCGCCGGCGTCATCCTCAACGAAGTCACCGGCACCAACCCCAGCCAGCTCAAGGGCTACACCGAAGTGGCCGGGCAGGGCGCCCACGTCATCGTCGCCAACCCCCACGGCATCACCTGCGACGGCTGCGGCTTCATCAACACCCCCCGCGCCACCCTCAGCACCGGCGCCCCCGTGGTCGAGAACGGCGCCCTCAAGCGCTACGACGTCGACGGCGGACAGATCCGCATCGAAGGGCAGGGGCTCAACGCCAGCAACGTCGACCAGTTCGAACTGATCACCCGCAGCGCCCAGATCAACGCCGAACTGCACGCCCGGCAACTGGCCATGGTCACCGGCCGCAACGACGTCGACGCCGCCACCCTCGCCGCCACCGCCAAGGCCGACGACGGCACCGACAAACCCCAGCTGGCCATCGACAGCAGCGCCCTGGGCGGCATGTACGCCGGCGCCATCCGCCTCGTCGGCACCGAACAGGGCGTCGGCGTCAAACTGGCCGGCGACATGGCCGCCAGCGGCGGCGACATCCAGATCGACGCCAACGGCAAGCTCACCCTCGCGCGCACCGCCGCCAGCGGCAACCTCACCGCCAACGCCACCGACATCGAACTCACCCGCAGCACCTACGCCAGCGGCAACGCCCGCCTCACCACCGGCACCCTCGACAACCAGGAACGCCTCGCCGCCGGCGGCGACCTGCGCCTCAACGCCACCCACATCGACAACCCCGGCCGCCTCGAAGCCGGCGTACGCAGCGACGGCAGCGCCAACACCGCCCACCCCGACAGCGTCCTCGACATCCAAGGCGGCACCCTGCGCAACCGTGGCACCGTAAACGCCCAGGGCAGCCTCACCACCAACCTCGCCACCCTCGACAACCAGAGCGCCGAACTGGTCGCCAGCGGCAGCGCCCGGATCAAGGCCAGCACCCTCGACAACCGCCAGGGCGGCCAACTCATCGGCCGGCAGGACCTGACCCTCGACGGCCAGACGCTGGACAACCGCGGTGGCACCGTCGCGTCCAACAAAGCCCTCACCGTCACCGCCCGCGACCGCCTCGACAACAGCCAGGACGGCCTCATCC
Organism: Pseudomonas sp. zfem003; assembly: GCF_032621675.1. Classification (NCBI taxonomy): domain Bacteria; kingdom Pseudomonadati; phylum Pseudomonadota; class Gammaproteobacteria; order Pseudomonadales; family Pseudomonadaceae; genus Pseudomonas; species Pseudomonas sp. zfem003. Next base: position 170,114 of record NZ_JAVYJG010000002.1, read on the forward strand.
TCTCCAAGGCCGACGGCCTCACCCTCGACACCGCCGTCCTGGACAACCAGAGCGGCACCGTCCAGGCCGACAGCGGCGAACTCAAGGCCACCGCCAGCACCCTCGACAACCGCAACGGCAAACTCCTCACCGGCCAGGGCGCCCTGACCGTCGACGCCCAGGACCTGCGCAACCAGCAAGGGCGCCTCATCGCCCAGAACGGCACCCTCACCGCCCGCAGCGACACCCTCGACAACACAGCCGGCCGCCTCCAGGGCGACAGCCTCGACCTCACCACCCGCACCCGCCTCGACAACAGCCAAGGCCACATCACCGCCACCCAGGGCAACCTCAGCCTCACCCACGGCGAACTGCTCAACGACAACGGCCAGATCCAGGCCAAGCACAGCCTCACGGTTAACGCCGACAGCCTGCGCAACCACAGCGGCAGCCTCGGCGCCGACACCATCGACCTCACCCTCGGCGGCCTGCTCGACAACAGCGGCGGCCTGGTGGAAGCCGCGCAGACCCTCAGCCTCGACCTCAACGACGCCCGCAACGCCAACGGCAAACTGCGCGCCCTGGGCAGCAGCGGCGAAAGCGTCTTCCGCCTCGGCGGCCGCTTCGACAACGACAACGGCCTGGTGGAGATCGGCAACGCCGCCTTCCGCCTCAGCAGCACCCAGCTCAGCAACCAGGGCGGCACCCTGCGCCACGTCGGCAACCAGGGCTTCGGCCTCAACCTGGCCGACGTCGGCCAGGCCGGCGGCCGCTTCCTCACCAACGGCACCCTCAGCCTCGACGTAGCCGACTGGACCAACAGCAGCCTGCTGCAGGCCCAGCGCATCGACCTCAAGGTTGGCCGCTTCACCCAGACGGCCACCGGGCAACTGGTGTCCATCGACGACATCACCGCCAGCGGCACCGACTGGACCAACGACGGCCTGATCGAAACCCAGGGCAAGCTCCAACTCGCCCTCAGCGGCCGCTACCAGGGCAACGGCAGCCTCAAGAGCCAGAGCGACATGACCGTCAGCGCCGCCAGCGCCGAACTGGGCAGCGGCGCCCAACTGCGCAGCGGCGGCAACGGCGACTTCCGCCTGGGCGGCGCACTCACCAGCGCCGGCCAGCTCAGCGCCGCCGGGGACCTGCTGCTCAAGGCCGGCAGCGTGGACAACCGCGGCACCCTCGGCGCGGCCAAGGCCCTGCGCATCGAGAGCGACAGCCTGCGCAACGAGCGCGGCCTGGTGTTCAGCGGCGCGGACATGGTGCTGCGCACCGGCAGCCTGACCAACCTGCTGGGGGACCTCTACAGCCTGGGGAGCCTGAGTGTTGCGAGGGATGATGCCGGGGCCCAGCTGACCCGCCTGGAGAACGTCTCCGGCTCCCTGGAAAGCTCGGGCGACATGAGCCTGCGGGCCGCCGTGCTGAGCAACCGCAAAGAGACCTTCGTCGAGGGACGTGAGCTCACCTACGGCTACATCAGCGTGGTCTGCTACGACTGCGGCGGTGACCACCACAACGTCGACTACGTGGCCACCGAACGCTTCAAGACCATCGTCGCCAGCGATTCCGCCGCCGGCCGGATCAACTCGGGCGGCAATCTGGACATCCAGGGCGGTGCGGTCAGCAACCTGTACAGCAGCCTCAGCGCCACCGGCAACGTCGCCATCGTGGCCACCAGCCTGGACAACACCGGCGCGGCCAGCGGCACCATCGAGCGCACGCGCCGCTTCAACACCGGGCGCGTCACGGACGGTACCGACGAGCGTTTCCGCGGGAACTACATCGACCCCTACAACGCCCGTCCGATGCCCAAGGAGATGCCCGGCGCGCTGTATGCCTGGAACCTGGTGAGCGATATCGAAACCCGCACGCCGACCGGCTCCGCTGCGCCGGCCATCATCCAGGCGGGCGGCAACGTGAGCATCCAGGCGACCCAGCCGCTCACCAACGATGCCGTCATCACCGGCCAGGCCCCCCAGGCCGGCGCGAGCCGCAGCCTGGACAGCCAGGTTTCCGATTCCAGCCAGCCGTTGGTGGTCCGGCTGAATGCCCAACTGGCACCCGACGCCCAGCAGCAGGCCATCAACCCCGTCGCCTTGCCCGGGTTCAGCCTGCCCCAGGGGCAGAACGGGTTGTTCCGGGTCAACACCGACCCCGGCCACCCCTACCTGATCGAAACCAACCCGGTATTCGCCAGCCTGTCGGGCTTCATCAATTCCAGCTACCTGCTGGACCGCCTGGGCTTCAAGCCGGACGAGACCCAGCGTCGTCTGGGGGACGGCCTGTATGAGCAGCGCCTGCTCCGGGAGGCAGTCATCGCCCGTACCGGCAAGCGCTTCCTGGATGGGCTGGCCTCCGACGAGGCCCAGTTCAAGTATCTGATGGACAACGCCCTCGCCAGCAAGGAGCGCCTCAACCTCGCCCCGGGCATCGCCCTGAGCGCGGAGCAGGTCGCCGCGCTGACCCACGACATCGTGTGGATGGAGGAGCAGGAGGTCAGTGGGCAGAAGGTGCTGGTACCGGTGCTCTACCTGGCCCAGGCCAAGGACCGCCTGGCCCCGAGCGGGGCGCTGATCCAGGGCCGCGACGTGGCGCTGATCAGCGGGACCACCCTCACCAACAGCGGTACCCTGCGGGCCAGCAACAACCTCCAGGCCTCGGCCCTCAACGTCAGCAACAGCGGCCTGATGCAGGCCGGCGAGCGCCTGTCCCTGCTCGCCACCGACAGCATCCGCAATGCCCGTGGCGGCCTCATCAACGGCAAGGACGTCAGCGCCATCGCCCTCACCGGCGACATCACCAACGAGCGCACCATCAGCCAGGAGTCCCGCAGCGGCAGGAACTTCAGCCAGCTCACCAGCGTGGTGGACAAGGCGGCCGGCTTCGAGGCCGGCAACAGCCTGAGCCTCACCGCCGGGAAGGACATCCAGAACATCGGCGGCAGCCTCAAGGCCGGCGGCAACGCCACCCTGAAGGCCGGCAACGACCTGGTCATCGCCTCTGCTGCCGAGGAAAACGGCAGCATGCGCCAGGACAAGCGCCATTTCTGGAGCACCACCAGCACCACCCAGCATGGGAGTGATGTGCAGGTGGGGGGGGATCTGAAGGCCAGCGCCGGGCAGGACCTTGCGGTGATTGCCAGCACCGTCAAGGCGGGGGGCGATGTCAGCCTGGAGGCCGAGCGCGACATCACCATCGCCGCGGCAGCCGACGAGACCAGCAGCGAGTACCGCTACAAGCGCAGTGGCAAGAAGGTCAACAAGCAGGACAGCACCGTCCGCCAGCAGGCGGCGGTGATCGAGGCGGGTGGCGACCTCGATATCGAGGCGGGCGGCAACCTGCTGCTCAGCGCCAGCAAACTCAAGGCCGGTGAAGAGGCTTACCTGTATGCCGGCGAACAGTTGGCCCTGACTGCCGGACAGGACAGCGACTACCACCTGTACGACATGAAGAAGAAGGGAGCCTTCGGCGCCAAGAAGAGCCAGCGCGACGAAGTGACCAATGTCCGTAATGTCGGCACCACCATCACAACAGGGGGTGACCTCTCTCTGGTCAGTGAGGGCGACCAGCTCTATCAGCGTGCTCGCCTCGAAAGTGGCGGCAACCTGACCCTGGACAGCGGTGGCGCCATCACCTTCGAAGCGGTGAAGGATCTTCACCAGGAGAGTCACGAGAAGAGCAAGAGCAGCTTCGTCTGGAACTCCATGAGCGGCAAAGGCAACACCGATGAAACGGTGCTGCAGAGCCAGCTCATTGCCCAGGGTGAGATCGCCATCAAGGCTGTCGATGGACTGAAGATCGATATCAAGGAGATCAATCAGCAGAGCGTCAGCCAGACCGTCGATGCAATGGTGGCTGCCGATCCACAGCTGGCCTGGCTGAAAGACGTTGAACAGCGGGGTGATGTTGACTGGCGTCGTGTGAAAGAGATTCACGACTCATTCAAATACAGCCATTCGGGGCTGGGTGGTGGTGCGGCGATCATCATCGCGATCATCGTTGCCTACTTCACGGCTGGGGCAGCAAGCGGCTTGGTCGCCAGTGGTGCATCGACTGTCGGTGCATCCACAGCCGCTACTACCGCCGGAAGTGGCATATGGGCCGCCGGGACAGGGGCATCACTGTCTGGCATAGGCTGGGCCAATGCCGCTGTAACTGCCGGGTTGACCGGGATGGCGAGCAATGCGGCCGTCAGCACTATCAACAACAGGGGTAATCTCGGTGCGGTGTTCAAGGACGTTACCTCCAATGACGCCATGCGCGGGTATGTGGTTGCCGGCGTCACCGCCGGGCTGACCACGGGAGTTTTCGACGGCTGGACCAACACCGAAACAGGTACCTCCACTGCATTGCCGAACTCGGGCGCGGTTACAACTGCAGGTGGCCTTAATACTTGGGGCGGAGTGGGACGTTTCACCGGCAACCAACTCCTGCAGAACGGGACCTCCACACTGGTTGACCGCGCCCTGGGAGGGGATTCGAAGTTCAGTGATGCCCTGCGTACCAGCCTGGCCAATGCTTTTGCTGCCGCAGGCTTCAACTGGGTGGGGGACAAGACCAACGTTTACGAGTGGGACTGGAAAAACGGCAGCCTGCCCAAGATAGGCCTGCACGCTCTCATGGGGGGGCTCGCAGCCGAAGCTGCAGGTGGAGACTTCAAGACCGGTGCCTTGGCGGCCGGCTTGAACGAAGCCATCGTAGACAAGCTCGCCGACGTCTATGGCCATATGGACTTGGAAGAGAAAAGGCGCTTGCTTGTTATGAACTCGCAAGTACTGGGTGTATTGACCGCAGCCGCGCAGGGGGGGGATGAAAAGAGCCTGCAGACTGGGGCCTGGGTGGCAGGGAATGCGACTCAGTACAACTATCTAACTGATCACGAGATGCAGTCTCTGGCCAAAGAGCTGAGGGAGTGCGAGCCGCAGGGTACATGCAGAAAGATCGTTGAAGACTATTTCTCCCGGCATGAAATCAATGAGGCGGCATTGAGCGAGGCTTGTAGCGGTACTACAACTTCTGCTTGTCAGCAAAAAGCACGGGAGATAACTGATGCAATATTCAAGTGGCAAGAGTTAGGCTATTACTCTGATTTATCCGGGCAGCAGCTAGATATTCTGGCCGCATTTCATCAGCTTAATTTGGCTGCTGGGCCTACAGCTAGGCAGGGTATAGCTCTTCCTTCAGTCAAAGCTTTTGTAGATGCGCTTGGCTTGGATATTAATAGTCCAGTTGGTGAGGCTGTAGTTGAGACGTTCTCAAGTATGGTTGCTGGGGATATTAGTTTAGGTCGAGCGCCTAAAACTAGTATTGATAGGGGGGTGGTTGGTGAAAAAGCAACTACATCTAAGACGTGGACTGTTGACCCGGCAATGCAAGCGGCAGATAAAGCATCTGGAGTTTTGGTTAATGGGCAATACATTAAAAATCCAAGTGCCAAGAATATTGGCGATTTACTGACCGACTCAGGGCGAGTGGGGGGTAAAACTACAAATGGTCAATTCATGTATGTGATCGATCAGAAAGGTAATCTAATATTGGGTACGCGCTCTGGTCAGAAGATGCCTCATCCAACACTTGTCGGAGGGGAGAATCCTCAGGTCTTGGGGGCTGGCATTGTTGAGATAAGGGCCGGTAAGATCTACTCAGTTGATAACGCGTCAGGCCACTTTAAGCCAGGAGCCGGGTCGCTGGAGGCCGCAAAGAAAATCTTTGGAAATATTCCGGAAAAATACTTCAGTAAAGATTTTCAGGGGTACAAACCTTATGCGGAATGATCTGATTGGTTCTTGGGGGATTTATTCGTGGTTTCCCGAGCTGGGCGATGATTTTGTGGCCCCTGACTCTCTGGGTGTGGCTAAGTCCATTAAGCTGTATGGGAAACTGTTTAATTGCTTAGGTGTTTGTAATGGGTATTTAATATTGGGATATAGGGATTGTGAGATTTCTGTAAGGCCTGATCTCTATGTTGCTGTACAGTCTCCCTGCTTTGAGTTTTTAGATGAGGTGAAGGTTGTGGCGACTGGGAAGAGCGGTGTGGTTATTGATATTGAGTGGCACCATAAAAAGGGTGAGCCAATCTTCTATCTCGAATTTTGTGGTAGAAAATCATCTAGACAGTATTTCACGCCTGAACTTGTTTTCGCTAAATAAGGGGTGGGTGTGGTTTGAGCAATTAATTCAATTCTCTGCTTGCAAGGATTTTAGGCTGCATTCGCAGTGTTTCAATTTTTAGAAGTAGGGGTGGACTACGTTTTCTCTCTTCTTAAGTCGTGTCCTTTTATCTATTACTTCTATTGCTCCGAATCGGTTTATTTTTGAGTACTTCGGCTTCCAGGTTCGGTTGAAGCTCTTTATAGCGCTACAAAGTCAGATGCACCGCCCGTGAAGTTGTAGCCATTCTTTCTTGGCGCTCCTGTTGGGCAGCGTGCACGCGTGCAGACCAGATGCGACATGTCATGCATACGGAGGTTTTCCAAAAATAATTAATGGAAAAATCAACGAGTTTTTATGCGTGTCATAGCTGCCTGATGGCGTCTAAAGATCCAGTGATATGCACAAGCTGTGGAGTTTTAGTCAAGAAGTTGGATCTTTCAGGAGCGATGGTGATCCCGCCTGTTTGGGGAGTTGTGGTAATCAATGGCATTAATCAGGAAGAGCTGGATGCTGTGAACCGTGTGATAGACGAGGTGACGAATCGCTTCTATCAGAATTTCTCTACTTTTGAAGTGGATGGCGCTCTAGTAATAGAGTGCAACGAGATTGCTGCCGCTAAGCTGATACCTAGATTGGAAGATGAACTGCGTGGGTGTAGGCCAGATATCGTAATTTGTTTTGAGGGTAAGCCGGAGTAGGTGGTCAATTTTAGTGCCTGCCGTTTTTTAAAATAGGGTCAAGATTTTTTCTTGTCTACGAGGTGTTAGGTTAAATTCTGCTCAAGTAGATTTCTATGCCTAAGTTGGTTGTGGGGATTGGAAGTATTCGTATGGTGGCCGGATCATTTAGAGTCTTCTGTTAAAGTATGGGGTTGGAGGCTTGTTTTTCACTGGTAGACTATTAAGGGATAAATATGGCGGCAGGCGGTTCTGTTGTGGTAACTGGGTGGCTGATAATAATTGATTTTAAGCTGTATCTTGTTCAGGTTGATCAGGCCGAGCAGGTTGAAAATTGCGAGAGCTCTCAGAGAATAGAAGTGTCTGAGCCAGAAATAATTTTTTCGGTATTGGAGCGGATTTTGCCATTGGGAGGAGGTAATAGCTTTATATTTCACCGAGCTAGAGTTTGTGGCGTTATGACAAGTGGCGTGCAGAGAGTAGTCAAAGTGATTTCAATGTCGGTGGAAGAGAGAGGGGGTGGCTTTGTTTCAATCGCTATTGGGGGCAGCGCAGAGCGGCATAGGGCCAAGTATCAGGAATTTATTAGTAAGAGAGGGATAAAATCTAGCGATTGGCTCGATTACTATTAGGATTCAGCAGTGGTTTACTGAGTTAATGGTCTAGTCATTTTTATTCTTCTTGTTTTGAGTTTTTCCTGCTCTTCTGCTAGCTATGTGGTAACGCGGTTGCATGCTGTGTGAGGCTTTTTGTTTTTTGGATTGCAAGGGCTTTGGCAGGCTGTAGATTATATTTTTCTGGTTGGCTTGTTGTTGTGTTGGCTTAAGGGGTTGTGTGTCTGTTTTTATCTATTCGAGGTTGAGAAGAAGTGAAAAGGTCTCCGAATTTGTATGACTGTCACAGTTGTCTTATGGAGTCTACGGACCCAGTAAGATGTACCCATTGTGGGGTTTTGATACAGGAGATTGATATTTCAAAAGCGATGTTCATACCGCCCGTTTGGGGGTATTTAGTGGTGGAGGGCTGTGATCAGGAGGATCGTGAGGTTGTTAGGAAAGTAACCGATGAGGTGGCAAGTGCCTTTTTTCAGAGTTTCTATATTTGTGAAGTGGCGGATGGCTTGCGAATAAAATGTGATAATTTTTCTGCTTCTCTACTAATTTCTAAGCTTGAGGAAGAGTTGCCTAGTCGTAAGCCAAGTCTCTTGATTTATTTTGAGGGCAAGTCTGAGTAGATGGTTTTGTGGTAGGGGCTTAAGGCTGAATTCAATGGGTATAAAGAATATGAAGCGTACTTTTCTTATCGCAGCCGTCGCTCTGATGGCTGCCTGTTCCAATCAAGGCCCGATGACTGCTCCGGTTGCTTCCAATGACACACCCTCTGCCGCTATTCAGGCGTTCCGTGAAATCTGTCTGAAGACTGCGCCCGACTTTTCCCGGGCAGCGGTGGCCGCCAAGGCGGTGGGCGTTGAGGTGGGCGATATGGGCTTCATGATGGCGGGCTTCAATGCGGACAAGAGCCTGGGCGTTCAGATCCAGGCAGGGAAAGAATGTGTCGTGACCACGCCTTCGCAGCGGGACGAGAGCCTTACCCGGCAATTGCTGGACGCGGCTCGTGATTTGTCCAGTACGCCGGTTGCGCAAACCTCGCCTGCGAAGATCACGCTGGATGGCCAGGTTTTCATCCTTGCCCATGACCGGGCGGGCGGTGAGGCGTATGTGCTGTTGAAGGCTGAAGACTGACCGCGAGCCATAAAAAAGCCCCGCATGTGCGCGGGGCGTGAAAGGTCCGGTTGGACTCAGAACCAGTCGGCTTGCATGCCCAGGCAGGTGTCGTCGCGGGCTTCGAGGATGGCCAGGGCGTGGTGGACGCCGGGCACTTCCCAGGTGAGGAAGAAGCGGGCGGCCTGCAGTTTGCCTTTGTAGAACTCGGTGTCGGCGGGGTTGCCGTTGGCCAGGCCTTGCTGCGCGCGGATGGCCTGTTCCAGCCAGCGCCAGCCGATGACGGCGTGGCCGAAGCTGTTGAGGTAGAGCGCGGAGTTGGCCAGGGCCTGGGCGACCTTGCCCTGCATCAGGTCGCCGAGCAGGGCGAGGGTGACGCTGGAGAGGCGGGCGAGCAGTTGCTCCAGCGGCTGGCGCAGGGCGTCCAGTTCGCTGTGGGCGGCGGCGCGCTGGCAGGTCTCGTTCATCAGGCGGTTGAGCTGCTTGAGGCCGGCGCCGTTGTTCTGCGCCAGCTTGCGCCCCAGCAGGTCGAGGGACTGGATGCCGTGGGTGCCTTCGTGGATGGGGTTGAGGCGGTTGTCGCGGTAGTACTGCTCCACCGGGTATTCGCGGGTGTAGCCGTGGCCGCCGAGGACCTGGATGGCCAGTTCGTTGGCCTTGAGGCAGAACTCGGAGGGCCAGGACTTGACGATGGGGGTGAGCAGGTCGAGCAGTTCGTGGGCCTGCTGGCGGGCGCTGTCGTCGGTGAGGGTCTGGGTGTCATCGAACAGGCGCGCGGCATACAGGCCGAGGTCGAAGGCGCCTTCGACGTAGGCTTTCTGGGTGAGCAGCAGGCGGCGCACGTCGGTGTGCTGGATGATCGGGATCTGCGGGCTGCTCGGGTCCTTGCCGTCGGCATGGCGGCCCTGGGGCCGGTTGCGGGCGTAGTCCAGTGAGTACAGGTAGCCGGCGTAGCCGAGCATGATGGCGCCCATGCCGACGCCGATGCGGGCCTCGTTCATCATCTGGAACATGTAGGACAGGCCGTGGTGGGGCTTGCCCACCAGGTAGCCGACGCATTCGCCGTTGTCGCCGAAGTTGAGCGCGGTGGAGGTGGTGCCGCGCCAGCCCATCTTGTGGAACAGGCCGGCGAGGATGACGTCGTTGCGCTTGCCGAGGCTGCCGTCGTCGTTGACCAGGAACTTGGGAACGATGAACAGGCTGATGCCTTTCACGCCGGGCGGGGCGTCCGGCAGCTTGGCCAGGACCATGTGCACGATGTTCTCGGAGATCGGCTGGTCGCCGCCGGAGATGAAGATCTTGTTGCCCTTGAGGCGGTAGGTGCCGTCGGCCTGGGGTTCGGCGCGGGTGCGGATGTCTGACAGGGAGGAGCCGGCGTGGGGCTCGGTGAGCGCCATGGTGCCGAAGTAGCGGCCTTCGATCATGGGGGCGAGGAAGCGGGCCTTCTGCTCTTCGCTGCCGAAGCTTTCGATCAGGTTGCTGGCGCCCATGGTGAGCATGGCGTAGGACGCGGTGCCGGCGTTGGCGGACTGGAAGTGGGCGAAGCAGGCCTGGGACAGAAGGTTGGGCAGCTGCATGCCGCCCACCTCGAAGTCGCGGGTGGCGTTGAGGAAGCCGGCTTCGATGAAGGCTTCCAGCGCGGGCTTGACCTCGGGGATCAACTGGGCGGCACCGTCGACGTACTGCGGTTCGTGCTCGTCGTTCTTGCGGTTGTGCGGGGCGAAGAGCTCTTCGGCGATGCCGCGCGCGGTGGCGAGGGCGGCGTCGAAGGTCTCGCGGTTGTGATCGGCGAAGCGCGGGCGCTGGGTCAGGGCTTCGGCATCGAGCACTTCATAGAGTTCGAAGGCCAGGTTGCGGGAGCTGAGCAGGGTCTCGGACATGGTCGGTCTCCGGTGGAATGCCCGGAGTCTAGATTGGTGAATGAAGGCCGCCTAGCAACATCCATGAGGGTGATGCAGCGGCCAAACCCGGCCTGGGTCGCGGCTGGTAAACTGCGCGCCTCGCGAGGAAACCATGCCATGAACTACCGTCACGCCTTCCACGCCGGCAACCACGCCGATGTGCTCAAACACCTGGCCCTGGCCCGGATGATCGCCCTGCTGTCGCGCAAGGACGCTCCCTTCGCCTACCTGGACAGCCATGCCGGGGTCGGCCTCTATGACCTGGCCGGCGACCAGGCCAGCCGCACTGGCGAATGGGAGGAGGGCATCGGCCGGCTGTGGGGCCGCGACGATCTGCCGGCTCCGCTGGCGGACTACCTGGGCACCGTGGCCGCGCTGAACCCGTCGGGTACGCTGCGCTACTACCCGGGCTCGCCGGAGGTGGCGCGCCGGCTGATGCGCCCCCACGACCGCCTGGTGCTGAACGAGATGCACCCGGAAGACGGGCAGGCGCTGAAGGAGAACATGGCCGGTGATCGCCGGGTGACGGTGCGCCTCGGTGATGGCTGGCACCTGCCGCGGGCGCTGCTGCCGGCGGCGGAGAAGCGCGCGCTGATGCTGATCGATCCGCCGTTCGAACAGGCCGATGACCTGGAGCGCTGCGTGACGGCGCTGAAGGAGGCGATTGGCCGGATGCGCCAGACGGTGGTGGCGATCTGGTACCCGATCAAGGACGAACGCCAGCTGAAGCGCTTCTACCAGGGGCTGTCGGCGTCCGGCGCGCCCAAGCTGCTGCGGGCGGAACTGATGGTGCACCCGACGGACAACAGCATCGGCCTGAACGGTTCGGGGCTGGCCATCGCCAACCCGCCGTGGGGCCTGGAGGAGGAGCTGCGCGAGGTGCTGCCCTGGCTGGCCGATGAACTGGTCCAGAGCCAGGGCGACTGGCGGTTGGACTGGCTGATCGCCGAGGGCTAGCAGACTTCCGCAGCGCCGATGGCGTTGCCGCTGCGGCGCTCAGGGGGCGATCAGCACTCGGGGTCAGGCCGGCAGGCAGACGCCGGTGCCGCCCAGCCCGCAGTAGCCGTTGGGGTTCTTGGCCAGGTACTGCTGGTGGTAGGCCTCGGCGTAGTAGAAGGCCGGTGCTTCGGCGATCTCGGTGGTGATGGCGCCGAAGCCGGCCTTGTCCAGTTCGGCCTGGAAGCGCGCTTCGCTGGCACGGGCGGCCTGGAGTTGGGCGTCGCTGGTGCAGTAGATCGCGGAGCGGTACTGGGTGCCGATGTCGTTGCCCTGGCGCATGCCCTGGGTGGGGTTGTGGGCTTCCCAGAACACGGCGAGCAGCCGTTCGTAGCTGATCACGCGCGGGTCGAACACCACCAGTACCACTTCGGTGTGCCCGGTGAGGCCGGAGCAGACTTCGTCATAGGTGGGGTTGGGGGTATGGCCTCCGGCGTAGCCGACGGCGGTGCTCCAGACCCCTTCCTGTTGCCAGAAGCGCCGCTCGGCGCCCCAGAAGCAGCCGAGGCCGAACACGGCCTGTTCCAGCCCGGCGGGGAAGGGCGCTTGCAGCGGGTGGCCGTTGACGTAATGAGCTTCGGGCACCGGCATCGGGGTCTCACGGCCGGGCAGCGCCTGGGTGGCGGTGGGCAGTTCGATCTTGTGGGCGAGGATCTGTGAGCGCAGGACCATGGCGTTCTCCTGAGGATGGGGCTGGTCGATAGACCCGCTTCGGGGCCTGATGTTACAGCGGCGTCAGTGAGCCGTGCGGCAGGGGTAGCGGTGCAGGCTCTCGATGAGCTGGGCGCCGGGAATGGGCTTGTCGAACAGGTAGCCCTGGCCGACATCGCAGCGCTGGCGGCGCAGGAAGCCCAGCTGCGCGGCGGTTTCGATGCCTTCAGCGACGACCTTGAGCTTGAGCTTGTGGGCCATGGCGATCACGGCGGCGGTGATTTCCATGTCGTCGGAGTTGTCGGGGATGTCGTTGATGAAGCTGCGATCGATCTTGATGACGTCGATGGGGAACTTCTTCAGGTAGCTCAGGGAGGAGTAACCGGTGCCGAAGTCGTCCATCGCCAGGGTGAGCCCGAGTGCCTTGAGGCGGTTGAGCTGCAGGCGGGTGTCGTCGGTGGCCTCCAGCAGCAGGCCTTCGGTCAGCTCCAGTTCCAGCAGCGCGGGGGGCAGTTCCTCTTCCTGGAGGATGGCGGCGATGGAGCCCACCAGGTCGGGGTCGCTGAACTGCTTGGGCGAGAGGTTGATGGCGACCTGCACCTGGCCGAGGCCGGCGGCGCTGAGGCGGCGGCTCATGCGGCAGGCTTCGCGGATCACCCATTTGCCGATGGGGATGATCATCCCGGTCTCTTCGGCGACGCTGATGAACTGGTCCGGGCGGATCATGCCGCGCTCGGGATGCTGCCAGCGCAGCAGCGCTTCCATGCCGAGCAATTGGCCGCTGCGCAGGCACAACTTGGGCTGGTAGAAGACTTCCAGCTCGTTCTGCGCCAGGGCGCGGCGCAGGTTGTTCTCGACGAAGAGCTTGTAGCTGGCCTCGGCGTTGAGGGTCTCGGTGAACAGCTGCAGCTGGTGCTTGCCGTTGGCCTTGGCCTTGTGCAGGGCAAGGCCGGCGTGCTTCATCAGGGTCTGCGGGTCACGCCCGTGCTGGGGGGCGCAGGCGAGGCCAAGGGAGCCGGTGACGCTGATCAGCTGGTTGTCGACGAACAGGGGTTTGTCCAGGGTGCGGAGGATCTGGCCGGCGGTCTTCTGGCCGGTCTCCAGGTCGGCACCGTCGAGCAGCACGGCGAATTCGTTGCTGGCGAAGCGGGCGAGGATGTCGCCGGGGCTCAGGGTGTTGCGCAGGCGCCGGGCGAGGCTGACCAGGAGCTTGTCGCCGGTCTGGTGGCCGAGGCTGTCGTTGATCCGCTTGAAGTTGTCGATGTCCACCAGCAGCAGGCAGAGGGGCGATTCCTGTTCGTGGCGGAAGCGCTCTTCGAGGCTGCGGATGAAGTAGGGGCGGTTGCCGAGGCCGGTGAGGTTGTCGGTGTAGGCCAGCTTCTCGATGCGCTGCTGGGCCAGCTTGTTGTGGGTGATGTCTTCGTAGATGCCGATGTAGTGCGTCAGCTCGCCGTTCTCGCCGAACACCTTGGAGATGGACAACTGGCCCCAGTAGGGCTCGAGGTTCTTGCGGCGGCTGCGGAACTCGCCCTGCCAGCTGTTGCAGGTGCTGAGGCTGGAACGGGCGTCGAACAGCAGGTCGCTGAGGTTCTCCAGGGCGGGCAGGTCGGAGAGGCGGCGGCCATGGACTTCGTCAGCGCTGTACTGGGTGATGGCGGTGAAGCTGGGGTTGACGTATTCCACCAGACCGTCGCGGTCCACCAGCAGGAAGGCGCTGGCGCTCTGTTCGACCGCGCGCTGGAACAGGTGCAGGGCGGTGGTGGCGTCGAGGCGCTGCTGGTTGACCAGGACCTGGGCGAACTGGTCGGCCAGTTCGCCGGCGAAGGCGATCTCGTCGCTCTGCCAGACGCGGGGTGCGCCGGTGTGTTCCAGGCACAGGACGCCGACCACTTCACCGCCGATGCGCACGCTGGCATCGAGCAGGGCGACGACGCCGGAGGGCTTGAGGTATTCCTCCTGCAGCTCGCTGGTACGGGGGTCGCGCTGCGCGCTGTGGGCGTCGATGGCGCGGCCGCTGTGCAGGGCCTCCAGGTAGCGCGGGAAACGGCTGACGTCGATCACCGGCGGCAGTTCGTGGTGCCCCTGGTCGCGCAGGTAGCGGCTGACCGGGCGCAGGGTGGTGTCTTCGAGCATCCACAGGGAGGCGCGGGCGACTTCGTAGGCTTCGCAGGCGGCCTGGGTGATCAGCCGCGCGGCTTCCTGCGCCGGGTCACCCGCGCTGTAGCGGTGGCGGGCCAGGCGGACGATGAGGCTTTGCTGGGCGCGGGAGCGGATGAGGTGTTGCAGGTGGTCTTCCTGGGAGCGCTGGTACAGCTCCAGGGAGCTCTTGAGGCGGGCGTTCTGGGCTTCCAGCTCCTGGATCTGCTGGGCGTGGTCGGATTCCTCGACCGGGGTGTCCACCAGCAGCAGGTAGCCCCGCAGCAGCTGCCGGCCGTGCTGCTGGAAGGCTTCGCCGATCTCCAGCAGCTGGAGCACGCCATCGGGGCCGTGAAGCGGGTAGTGCACCTGGTAGTTGGCGCCGGAGACCAGTTGCTGCTGGATGTCGTCGTGTAGCCGGTAGCGCGACTCGGGGCTCATCAGGCTGGCGTAGGGCGAGCCCACCAGGGCGCAGAGCTCGGTGGCGGGCAGGCCGATGTGGCGTTCGCAACTGGCATCGAGGAAGAGCATCGCCCAACTGGCTTCGTTCAGCCGCTCGAAACGCATGAGGCCAAGCCGCGAAGGGACTGGCAACTGCGTCACAACCTCGGCCACCGTACGGCTGGCGGCATCGGGATGGCTTTTCATCGGGCGGGTGGGTTCCAGTATGCTGGCCGAGTTCGGGCCTCGGCCCACTTCTAAAATTTGGCGTCGGGCAAGGGTGCATCATGCTGATGGGGCTGACAAGACAACTGGGTGGGGCTTTGTTGCTGTGTGGGCTGCTTTTTTCCATTGGGGCGCGCGCGGCGGAGACGCAACCGGCCCTGAGCAGTGAGGAACAGGCGCGCTACCTGTCCGAACTGAAGCGCCTGTACATGACCTCCGATGAGCGCAAGGCGTTGTTCGCACACGCCAATTCGCTGCTCAGCACCTATGCCTTGAGCGCCGGCTACCAGGTTGGCCAGGTGGATCGCCGTGACCTGCGCTATCAGCTCAGCCTGGCGCGCCCGGGGGAGCTGATGCTGCGCGAGGAAACCCGCGCCGCCAATGGCACCGGGGTGGCGGTGCACAACCGCTTGCTGCCGGTGTTCGGCGTCGATCCGAGCATCAGCTACGAGTGCCCGCGTGGCGGCATCAGCTGCACCTTCAATGCCCCGGGCAGCAACGCGCCGCTGCTGACCATCGTGCGGGACGTGAAGGGCGCCGGCGAGCTGGCCAAGGCGCTGAGCTTCCTGATCCGCAACGTCCAGAAGGGTTGAGTTCCGGGGCCTTCCTCGGCCCTTGGCAACCGTTCTTTTCTTCTTCCTTGCCTTGCATCCTGCCGCGCATTTGCGCGGCGGGTCGTTGTTGTCTGCCCCTCTGTTTCGCACTCAAAAAAAACCCCGCCAATCGGCGGGGTTGAGGTACGAGCCTGACGTGCTCGCAATGAAGCAAAGGGTGTTACAGCAGCATGGTGCGGATGTCCGCCAGCACGTCGCCGAGGCGCTTGGTGAAGCGCGCGGCGGCGGCGCCGTTGATCACGCGGTGATCGTAGGACAGCGACAGCGGCAGCATCAGGCGAGGCTGGAAGGCCTTGCCGTCCCACACCGGCTGCATGGTGGCCTTGGAGACGCCGAGGATCGCCACTTCGGGCGCGTTGACGATCGGCGTGAAGCCGGTGCCGCCAATGTGGCCGAGGCTGGAGATGGTGAAGCAGGCGCCTTGCATGTCGTCGGCTGAGAGCTTCTTGGTGCGCGCTTTCTCGGCCAGGGCGGCGGCTTCGGCAGCGAGCTGTAGGAGGCTCTTCTGGTCGACATTGCGGATCACCGGGACCAGCAGGCCGTCCGGGGTGTCCACGGCAAAGCCGATGTGCACGTACTTCTTGCGGATCAGCGCCTTGCCGCTGGGGGCGAGGGAACTGTTGAAGTCCGGCAGTTCCTTGAGCAGGTAGGCGCAGGCCTTGAGCAGCAGCGGCAGGACGGTGAGCTTGACGCCCGCCTTCTCGGCCACGGCTTTCTGGGCGACGCGGAAAGCTTCCAGCTCGGTGATGTCGGCGGAGTCGAACTGGGTGACGTGGGGCACGTTGAGCCAGCTGCGGTGCAGGTTGGCGGCACCGACCTGCATCAGGCGGGTCATGGCCACTTCTTCGATTTCACCGAACTTGCTGAAGTCCACGGTGGGAATCGGCGGGATGCCGGCACCACCGGTGGGCGCGGCGGCAGCAGCTGCCGGGGCGTCCTTGGCCTTCTGCATGACCGACTTCACGTAGGCCTGCACGTCTTCCTTCAGCACGCGGCCGTGGGGGCCGGTGGCCGGAACGGCCGCCAGGTCGACGCCGAACTCGCGGGCCAGCTGGCGAACCGCCGGGCCGGCGTGGACCTTGGCACCGCTGGAGCGGGCCGGTACGCCGGTGGTGTTGGCGGCAGCGGCGGACAGCGAGGCAATCGCCGAGACCTCGGCGGCGGCCACCGGGTGGGCGCCTTCCGGTACGCGGTGCAGCGGTTGCTGCTGGGCGGCCGGCTCGGCAGCCGCGGCGGCGCCTGCGGTTTTGAGCTTGAGGATCAGGTCGCCGGTGCCGACTTCGTCGTCCAGCTTGACGATGACGCTTTCCACAACGCCGGCGGCGGGGGAGGGAATCTCCATGGAGGCCTTGTCGGACTCCAGGGTGATCAGCGACTGGTCGGCCTCGACGGTGTCGCCGGCCTTGACCATGACTTCGATGACCTTGACCTTGCCGCTGGTGCCGATGTCCGGCACGTGGACGTCCTGCACGCTGGCGGCCGAGGCAGCCGGCGCTGCTGCGGGGGCGGCAGCCGGTGCCGGCGCGGCGGCAGGTGCAGCGGCCCAGGCCGGTGCCGGGGCAGCAGCGCCACCCGCGACCTTTAGCTTGATGATCAGGTCGCCGGTGCCGACTTCGTCGTCCAGCTTGACGATGACGCTCTCCACCACGCCGGCGGCGGGGGAGGGGATCTCCATGGAGGCCTTGTCGGACTCCAGGGTGATCAGCGACTGGTCGGCCTCGACGGTGTCACCGGCCTTGACCATGACTTCGATGACCTTGACCTTGCCGCTGGTGCCGATGTCCGGCACGTGGACGTCCTGCACGCTGGAGCCCGAAGCAGCAGGGGTTGCTGCCGGGGCCGGTGCGGCGGCGGGCTTTTCCTCGGCCTTGGCGGCCGTGGCCGCAGCCGGAGCAGGGGCTGCGGCGGCACCTTCGACTTCCAGTTCCAGCAGTTCGTCGCCTTCCTTGAGGCGGTCGCCGAGCTTGACCTTGAGGCTCTTGATCACCCCGGCCTTGGGCGCGGGGATCTCCATGGAGGCCTTGTCGGACTCCAGGGTCAGCAGGCTCTGGTCGGCTTCGATGCGGTCGCCGACCTTGACGAACAGTTCGATCACTTCACCTTCGCCGCTGCCGATGTCGGGTACGCGAATCAACTCACTCATCGCTACGCTCCTTAGCAGTCCAGCGGGTTACGTTTTTCGGGGTCGATGCCGAACTTGGCGATGGCCTCGGCCACTACGCGCGGTTCGATCTCGCCACGGTCTGCCAGGGCTTCCAGGGCGGCCAGCACAACCCAATAGCGGTCCACTTCGAAGAAGTGGCGCAGCTTCTTGCGGCTGTCGCTGCGGCCGAAGCCGTCGGTGCCGAGCACCTTGTATTCCTTGCTCGGGACCCACTGGCGGATCTGGTCGGCGAACAGCTTCATGTAGTCGGTGGAGGCGACGACCGGGCCTTTGCGGCCGGTCAGGCACTGCTCGACGTAGGTCTGCTGCGGCTTCTGCTCCGGGTGCAGGCGGTTGCGACGCTCCACGGCCAGGCCGTCGCGACGCAGTTCGTTGAAGCTGGTGACGCTCCAGACGTCAGCGGCGACGTTGTACTCGTCACGCAGGATCTTCGCGGCTTCGCGGACTTCGCGCAGGATGGTGCCGGAGCCCAGCAGCTGCACGTGGTGCGCGGCTTCCTTCTTGTCCTCTTCGA
Organism: Pseudomonas sp. zfem003; assembly: GCF_032621675.1. Lineage (NCBI taxonomy): Bacteria > Pseudomonadati > Pseudomonadota > Gammaproteobacteria > Pseudomonadales > Pseudomonadaceae > Pseudomonas > Pseudomonas sp. zfem003. The sequence goes on from NZ_JAVYJG010000002.1 coordinate 188,292, forward strand.
GGAGGTACATGCCCTTGATGATGCCTTCCTCGGTGCCTTCGGGCAGCGCGGGCTGCTGGTAGGCCTCGTTCATCACGGTGATGTAGTAGAAGACGTTCTGCTGTTCTTCGGTCATCTGGCGGATGCCTTCACGCACGATCACCGCCAGCTCGTAGCCGTAGGTGGGGTCGTAGGTGCGGCAGTTGGGGATGGTGGCCGCCATGATGTGGCTGTGACCGTCCTCGTGCTGCAGGCCTTCGCCGTTGAGGGTGGTCCGGCCGGAGGTGCCGCCGATCAGGAAGCCACGGGCACGGCTGTCGCCGGCCGCCCAGGCCAGGTCGCCGATGCGCTGGAAGCCGAACATCGAATAGAAGATGTAGAACGGCAGCATCGGCTGGTTGTGGTTGCTGTAGGAGGTACCGGCCGCGATGAACGAGGACATGGCGCCCGCCTCGTTGATGCCCTCTTCGAGGATCTGGCCCTTCTTGTCCTCCTTGTAGAACATCACCTGGTCCTTATCGACGGGCTCGTAGAGCTGGCCGACGGAGGAGTAGATGCCCAGCTGGCGGAACATGCCTTCCATACCGAAGGTACGGGCTTCGTCCGGGATGATGGGGACGATGCGCTGGCCGAGTTCCTTGTCCTTGACCAGCTGCGCGAGGATGCGCACGAAGGCCATGGTGGTGGAGATCTCACGGTCGCCGGTGCCGTCGAGGATGGCCTTGAGGGTATCCAGCGGCGGGGTCGGGATGCTGAAGCTGTTGGCGCGGCGCTGGGGCACGTAGCCACCCAGTGCGGCACGGCGCTCATGCAGGTACTTGTGCTCGGCGCTGCCCGGCTCGGGGCGTACGAAGGGCAGTTTTTCCAGGTCTTCGTCGCGGACCGGGATGTCGAAGCGGTCGCGGAACTGGCGCAGGCTGTCCACGTCCACCTTCTTGGTGTTGTGGGCGGTGTTCTGCGCTTCGCCGGCACCGGTGCCATAGCCCTTGATGGTCTTGGCAAGGATGACGGTGGGCTGGCCGGTGTGGTTCACGGCCTGGTGGTAGGCCGCGTAGACCTTGTACGGGTCGTGGCCGCCACGGTTCAGCTTCCAGATCTCGTCGTCGGAAAGGTCCTGGACCATTTCCTTGAGTTCGGGGCTGTTAAAGAAATTCTCGCGGACGTACGCACCGTCCTTCGCCTTGTAGTTCTGGTATTCGCCGTCGACCACTTCGTCCATGCGGCGCTGCAGGGAGCCGTCCTTGTCCTTGGCGAACAGCGGGTCCCAGAAGCGACCCCAGACAACCTTGTTGACGTTCCACTGGGCGCCACGGAACACGCCTTCGAGTTCCTGGATGATCTTGCCGTTGCCGCGAACCGGGCCGTCGAGGCGCTGCAGGTTGCAGTTGATGACGAAGATCAGGTTGTCCAGCTTCTCGCGGCCGGCCAGGGAGATGGCGCCGAGGGATTCGGGCTCGTCGCACTCGCCGTCGCCCATGAAGCACCAGACCTTCTGCTTGCCAGCGGGGATGAAGCCGCGGGCTTCCAGGTACTTCATGAAGCGGGCCTGGTAGATCGCCTGGATGGGGCCGAGGCCCATGGACACGGTGGGGAACTGCCAGAAGTCCGGCATCAGCCACGGGTGCGGGTAGGAGGAGAGGCCCTTGCCGTCGACTTCGCGACGGAAGTTCTGCATCTGTTCTTCGCTCAGGCGGCCTTCCATGAAGGCGCGGGCGTAGATGCCGGGGCTGGCGTGGCCCTGGTAGAAGATCAGGTCGCCGCCGTGCTCCTCGGTGGGAGCCTGGAAGAAGTAGTTGAAGCCGATATCGTAGAGGGTCGCCGAGGAGGCGAAGCTGGAGATGTGGCCGCCCAGGTCCGGGTCTTCGAGGTTGGTACGCATCACCATCGCCAGTGCGTTCCAGCGCACCAGGGAGCGAATGCGGCGCTCCATGAACAGGTCACCCGGCATGCGTGCTTCGTGGGAGACCGGGATGGTGTTGCGGTACGGCGTAGTCGTGGAGTAGGGCAGCTTGGTGCCGCTGCGGGCGGCCAGCTCACCCATGCGGGTCAGCAGGTAGTGCGCGCGGTCTTCACCTTCTTTGTCGAGTACGGACTCCAGGGCGTCCAGCCATTCCTGGGTTTCGACGGTATCGAGGTCTTGCATGGCTTGCTCCAGGGCGGAAAGGCTTCCAGAATCGGATGCCTATGTTCACTGCCGGCCTTTTGGGCAGGCAGAAGCTAATTCTTGGATTAACCGGGGGGTCGAACCGGCCTTGTGTAGTTTTACTACAAATCGACGGCGGATTCAGCTCTCTGGGCACAATCTTTCGTAGTAAAACTACAGATCCACGATGCGAGGCCTCTGGAACCGAGGCCCGGCGCGCGCCGATCACAGGATAGACCATGAGCCTGCCCCCGCTTGTCGCCCTGCCCCACCTGCTGCAACCCCTTGCCGAGCGCGCCCGCACCAGCTTTCTTGCCGGGCTCGAGCACCTCCCCGAGTCACTGCGCGCGACCTTCGAGCGGTGGCCCGAGGCACGCTGGGAGGCGTTTCGCCGGGTCTGTGCAGCCAGTGACTTCGTGGCTGAACAGGTGCGTCGCGATCCGGCCCTGCTGGTGCAGTTGGTGGAGTCGGGCGGGCTTGAATGTACACTCGAATCAGGCGAATTGTGTACAAAAATCGATGCGCTCCTTGTCGATTGCGCAGACGATGAGGCGCTAGGCCGCTGCCTGCGGCGTTTTCGCAACCAGCAGCAGGTGCGCATCATCTGGCGCGACCTGACTCGCCAGGCCGATCTCGCCGAAACCTGCCGCGACCTCTCCGACCTCGCCGACGCCTGTATCGATCGCGCCTACCACTGGCTCTACCCGCGCCACTGCGCCCAGTTCGGTACGCCCATGGGCCGACGGTCGGGGCAGCCGCAGCACATGGTCATCCTGGGCATGGGCAAGCTGGGGGCGCATGAGCTGAACCTGTCCTCCGACATCGACCTGATCTTCGGCTACCCGGAGGGCGGCGAGACGGAAGGCGCGCGCCGTGCGCTGGACAACCAGGAGTTCTTCATCCGCCTCGGGCAGCGCCTGATCAAGGCGTTGGACGCCATCACCGTCGATGGGTTCGTGTTCCGTGTCGACATGCGCCTGCGCCCCTACGGTTCCTCCGGCGCGCTGGTGCTCAGCTTCAATGCGCTGGAGCAGTACTACCAGGACCAGGGGCGGGACTGGGAGCGCTACGCGATGATCAAGGCCCGTGTGGTGGGGGGCGACCCTGTTGCGGGGGCGCAACTGCTGGAAATGCTGCGGCCGTTCGTCTACCGCCGCTACCTGGACTTCTCCGCCATCGAGGCGCTGCGCTCGATGAAGCAGCTGATCCAGCAGGAAGTCCGCCGCAAGGGCATGACCGAGAACGTCAAGCTCGGCTCGGGTGGCATCCGCGAGGTGGAGTTCATCGCCCAGGCTTTCCAGCTCATCCATGGCGGGCGCGACCTCAGCCTGCAGCAGCGTCCGCTGCTGAAGGTCCTGGCCACACTCGCGGGCCAGGGCTACCTGCCCGGCAAGGTGGTCGATGAGTTGCGCGAAGGCTATGCCTTCCTGCGCTACACCGAGCACGCCCTGCAGGCCATCGCTGACCGCCAGACCCAGATGCTGCCGGACGACGAGCTGGACCGCGCACGCGTTGCCTTCATCATGGGCTTCGACGACTGGGCGGCATTCCATGAGCGCCTGATGTACTGGCGGGGCCGGGTGGAGTGGCATTTCCAGCAGGTGATTGCCGATCCCGATGAGGACGAGGCTGGCGGTGTCGGTGAAGCCTGCATCGGTGCCGAATGGCTGCCGCTCTGGGAAGAGGCTCTGGACCCTGAAAGCGCCGAGCGCCAACTGGAGGAGGCGGGCTTTCGCGATGCCCCGGCTGCCTTCAAGCGCCTCACCGACCTGCGCAACGGCCCCCAACTGCGTGCCATGCAGCGCCTGGGGCGCGAGCGGATGGATGCCTTCATTCCCCGGCTGCTGGCAATGACCGTCGAGCATGCCACCCCCGACCTGGTGCTGGAGCGAGTACTGCCGCTGGTGGAAAAGGTCGCGCGCCGCTCTGCCTACCTGGTCCTCTTGACCGAGAACCCGGGCGCCCTGGAACGCCTGATCACCCTCTGCGCCGCCAGCCCCTGGATCGCCGAGCAGATCGCCCGCTACCCGCTGCTGCTGGACGAACTGCTGAACGAAGGGCGTCTCTATCACCCGCCGCTGGCACCCGAACTGGCGGCCGAGCTGCGTGAGCGCCTGACGCGGATTCCGGAAGACGACCTGGAGCAGCAGATGGAAGCGCTGCGGCACTTCAAGCTGGCCCACAGCCTGCGGGTCGCAGCTTCGGAAATCGCCGGCACGTTGCCCTTGATGAAGGTGAGCGACTACCTGACCTGGCTGGCTGAGGCGATCCTCGACCAGGTGCTGGCCCTGGCCTGGCGCCACACCGTGGCGCGCCACGGCACGGCGCGCCGGGCCGATGGCTCGGCCTGCGACCCGGACTTCATCATCGTTGGCTACGGCAAGGTCGGCGGGCTCGAGTTCGGTCACGGCTCCGACCTGGACCTGGTGTTCATCCACGACGGCGATCCCCAGGCCGAGACCGACGGTGCCAAGCCCATCGACGGCGCGCAGTTCTTCACCCGCCTGGGGCAGCGCATCATCCACCTGCTGACCACCCAGACCACCTCCGGCGACCTGTACGAAGTGGACATGCGCCTGCGTCCCTCCGGCGCGGCAGGGCTGCTGGTGAGTTCACTGGGCGCCTTCCAGCGCTACCAGGAGAGCGAGGCCTGGACCTGGGAGCACCAGGCCCTGGTTCGGGCGCGGGTGCTGGTGGGCTGCCCGCGCGTGGCGTCGGCCTTCGAAGCGGTCCGCCTGGCGGTGCTCGGGCGCGAGCGCGACATCGACACCCTGCGCCGCGAAGTGAGCGAGATGCGCGCCAAGATGCGCGACAGCCTGGGCAGTCGCTCGACCGCTGCCGGCACCGGCGAGAACGCCTTCGAAGCCGCATCGCCGTTCGATCTGAAGCAGGACGCCGGCGGTATCGTCGATATCGAATTTATGGTGCAATATGCGGCCCTCGCCTGGTCGCGACGGCATCCAGAGCTGGTTCGCTACACCGACAACATCCGCATTCTGGATGGTCTCGGCGCGGTGGGACTGCTGACCGCCGAGACCGTCAGCCTGCTGCAGGAGGCCTACAAGGCCTATCGTTCCGCAGCGCATCGCCTGGCCCTGCAGAAGCAGCCCGGCGTGGTGAGTGGGGACCAGTTCCAGGCGGAACGCCACGGCGTGATGCGGATCTGGCGCGAGTTGGGCTTGAGCTAACTGCCTGCCCACTCGCCGTGCTGAATCAATCGAACTCTTGAGGAGCTGGCAATATGTCGATGGCCGACCGTGATGGCGTGATCTGGTATGACGGTGAACTGGTGCCGTGGCGCGATGCGACCACCCACGTCCTGACCCACACCCTGCACTACGGCATGGGCGTGTTCGAAGGCGTACGCGCCTACAACACCCCGGACGGCACCGCCATCTTCCGCCTGCAGGCCCACACCGACCGCCTGTTCGACTCCGCCCACATCTTCAACATGCAGATCCCCTTCACCAAGGAGGAGATCAATGAAGCCCAGCGCGCCGCCGTCCGCGAGAACGGCCTGGAAAGCGCCTACCTGCGCCCCATGGTGTTCTTCGGCAGCGAAGGCATGGGCCTGCGCGCCTCTGGCCTGAAGGTGCACGTCATCGTCGCCGCCTGGCACTGGGGCGCCTACATGGGCGAAGCCGCGCTGGAAGCGGGTATCAAGGTGCGCACCAGCTCCTACACCCGTCACCACGTCAACATCGCAATGACCCGCGCCAAGGCCAACGGCAACTACATCAACTCCATGCTGGCCCTGCAGGAAGCCATCTCCGGTGGCGCCGACGAGGCCATGCTGCTGGACCCGGAAGGCTACGTGGCCGAGGGCTCGGGCGAGAACATCTTCCTGGTCAAGGACGGCGTGGTGTACACCCCGGAAGTGACCTCCTGCCTCAACGGCATCACCCGCAACACCGTCCTGACCCTGGCCGGCGAGCTGGGCATCAAGGTGGTCGAGAAGCGCATCACCCGCGACGAGGTGTATATCGCCGACGAGGCCTTCTTCACCGGTACCGCCGCCGAAGTGACCCCGATCCGTGAAGTCGATGGCCGCCAGATCGGTGCCGGCCGTCGCGGCCCGGTGACCGAGAAACTGCAGAAGGCCTACTTCGACCTGGTGACCGGCAAGACTGCCGCCCACGGTGAATGGCGCACCCTGGTCAAGTAATCCGACTGAGCTGCATACCGCAAGCCGCAGGCTGCAAGTGGGCGACCGCTTGGAGCTTGCGGCTTGTCGCTTGAGGCGTGAAGCTGCCCGCTTATGAAAATTCTGATCGTAGGCCCCTCGTGGGTCGGTGACATGGTGATGGCCCAGACGCTCTTCCAGTGTCTGAAGGCGCGCCCTGTTGACTGCGAGATCGACGTTCTGGCCCCCGAGTGGAGCCGCCCCATCCTCGAGCGCATGCCGGAAGTCCGCCAGGCGCTGAGCTTCCCGCTCGGGCATGGCGTGCTCGAACTCGCCACCCGCCGGCGCATCGGCAAAACCCTGGCTGGCCAGTACGACCAGGCCATCCTGCTGCCCAACTCGCTGAAGTCGGCTTTGGTGCCGTTCTTCGCCGGGATACCCAAGCGCACGGGCTGGAAGGGCGAGATGCGCTACGGCCTGCTCAATGACATCCGTACGCTGGACAAGGCCCGTTACCCGCTGATGATCGAGCGCTTCATGGCGCTGGCATTCGAGCCCGGTGCCGAGCTGCCCCAGCCGTATCCACGCCCGTCCCTGCGCATCGAGGCGCAGAGCCGCGACGCCGCCCTCGGCCGCTTCGGCCTGGGACTGGATCGTCCGGTCCTGGCCCTGTGCCCCGGTGCCGAGTTCGGTGAGGCCAAGCGCTGGCCGGCCGAGCACTATGCCAAGGTGGCGGAAGTGAAGATCCGCGCCGGTTGGCAGGTGTGGCTGTTCGGCTCGAAGAATGACCACCCCGGCGGCGAAGACATCCGCATGCGCCTCATTCCCGGCCTGCGGGAAGAGGTGGTCAACCTGGCCGGGCAGACCAGCCTGGCCGAAGCCATCGACCTGCTTTCCTGTGCCGAGGCGGTGGTCTCCAACGACTCCGGCCTGATGCACGTCGCCGCCGCCCTGAACCGCCCGCTGGTGGCCGTGTACGGCTCCACCTCGCCGCAGTTCACGCCGCCTTTGGCCGAGCACGTCGAAATTGTTCGCCAGGGGCTGGAGTGCAGCCCCTGCTTCGAGCGCACTTGCCGCTTCGGGCACTACAACTGCCTGCGCCAGCTCAAGCCGCGCCCGGTCATCGAAGCCCTCGAGCGCCTGGTGGCGGACCCGATCGAGGTCGCCGGATGAGGGTTCTGCTGGTCAAGACCTCTTCCCTTGGCGATGTGATCCACACGCTGCCGGCCATCACCGATGCGGCACGTGCCATCCCCGGCATCCAGTTCGACTGGGTGGTGGAGGAAGGCTTCGCCGAGATTCCCGCCTGGCACCCGGCGGTGGCCCAGGTCATTCCGGTGGCGATCCGCCGCTGGCGCAAGAACCTGTTCCAGACCCTGCGCAGTGGTGAGTGGGGGCGCTTCAAGCGGCGCCTGCGGGAGACCCGCTACGACCTGGTGATCGACGCCCAGGGGCTGTTCAAGAGCGCCTGGCTGACCCGCTACGCCAAGGCCCCGGTGGCCGGGCTCGATCGCGAGTCCGCCCGTGAGCCCATCGCCGCGCGTTTCTACGACCAGCCCCATGCCGTCGCCTGGGGGCAACACGCCGTCGAGCGGGTGCGCCAGTTGTTCGCCAAGGCACTGGACTACCCGCTGCCACAGAGCACCGGTGACTACGGCCTGAATCGCGCGCAACTGGCCGATGCGCCGGGCGCCACGCCTTACCTGCTGTTCCTCCACGGCACCACCTGGGACACCAAGCACTGGCCCGAAGCCTACTGGCGCGAGCTGGCCGAGCGGGTCTGCGAGCATGGCTGGAACCTGTGCCTGCCGTGGGGCAATGCCGCAGAGAAGGCCAGGGCCGAGCGCCTCGCCGAAGGCCTGGATGGCGCCGCCGTACTGCCGCGCCTGTCCCTGGCCGGCATGGCCAAGGTGCTCGCCGGCGCGCGTGCCTGTGTGGCCGTGGACACCGGGCTGGGGCATCTGGCCGCTGCCCTGGATGTGCCGACCCTGTCGCTCTATGGCCCGACCAACCCGGGCTTCACCGGTGCCTACGGGCGTTCGCAGGTCCACCTGGGCAGCGACTTCCCCTGTGCGCCCTGCCTGAAGAAGCAGTGCGCCTACCAGCCGAGCGAAGAGGAGCGCCGTCGCTTCGACCTCAAGCGCGAGCAGCCTCTGTGCTTCACCCGGCTGAACCCGCAGCGGGTGGCCACCCAGCTGGAGGCCCTGCTGCTGACCGAGGACTCCCACTGATGCAACTGGCCTTCGTGCTCTACAAGTACTTCCCCTTCGGCGGCCTGCAGCGCGACTTCATGCGCATCGCCCAGGAATGCCAGCGCCGTGGCCACGCCATCCGCGTCTACACCATGATCTGGGAAGGCGACGTGCCGGACGGCTTTGACGTGCGGGTCGCGCCGGTGAAGGCGCTGTTCAACCACAAGCGCAACGAGAAATTCACCGCCTGGGTCGAGGCCGACCTGGCGCGCCAGCCGGTGGAGCGGGTGATCGGCTTCAACAAGATGCCCGGGCTGGACGTCTACTACGCCGCCGACCCCTGCTTCGAGGACAAGGCGCAGACCCTGCGCAACGGCCTGTACCGTCGCTGGGGGCGCTACAAGCACTTCTCCGACTACGAGCGCGCCGTGTTCGCCCCCGAGTCGAAGACCGACGTGCTGATGATTTCCGAAGTGCAGCAGCCGCTGTTCGTGAAGCACTACGCCACCCCGGCGTCGCGCTTCCACCTGCTGCCACCGGGCATTGCCAGTGACCGTCGTGCTCCGGCCAACGCGGCGGACATTCGGGCCGAGTTCCGCCGGGAGTTCAAGCTGTCCGACGACGACCGGCTGCTGGTGCAGATCGGCTCCGGGTTCAAGACCAAGGGGCTGGACCGCTCCCTCAAGGCGCTGGCGTCCCTGCCGCGGGAGCTGCGCAAGCGCACCCGGCTGATCGTCATCGGCCAGGACGACCCCAAGCCGTTCCTGCTGCAGGTGAAGGCCCTGGGCATTTCCGACCAGGTGGACATCCTCAAGGGGCGTAGCGACATCCCGCGCTTCCTGCTGGGTGCCGACCTGCTTATCCACCCTGCCTACAACGAGAACACCGGCACGGTGCTGCTGGAGGCGCTGGTGGCCGGCCTGCCGGTACTGGTCACCGACGTCTGTGGCTATGCCCACTACATCGATGAGGCCGAGGCCGGCCGTGTGGTGCCCAGTCCCTTCGAGCAGGACACCCTCAATCGCATGCTCGCCGAGATGCTCACCGACGACGCGGCGCGCCAGCGTTGGTCGGCCAATGGCCTGGCCTTCGCCGATCATGCCGACCTGTACAGCATGCCCCAGCGGGCGGCCGACCTGATTCTCCAGGAGCGTCCATGAAGCTGGAACTGAGGGCGCCTTTCGAACAGCTGTGGCGCGGGCGTGACGCCTTCGAAGCGGTAGAGGCCCTGCAGGGCCAGGTCTATCGCGAGCTGGATGGCCGCCGCACGCTGCGTACCGAGGTCGACGGGCGGGGCTACTTCGTCAAGATCCATCGCGGCATCGGCTGGGGCGAAATCCTCAAGAACCTGGTGACCGCCAAGCTGCCGGTGCTCGGCGCCGGCCAGGAGTGGCGGGCGATCCATCGCCTGCAGGAGGTGGGCGTGCCGACCATGACCGCCGTTGCTTTCGGCGAGCGCGGCGACAACCCGGCCCAGCAGCACTCCTTCATCATCACCGAGGAACTGGCGCCGACCGTCAGCCTTGAGGACTTCTCCCTCGACTGGCCGCGCAACCCGCCGCCCCTGGCGCTCAAGCGCGCGCTGATCGACGAGGTGGCGCGAATGGTGCGTGAGATGCACCGCGCGGGCGTCAACCACCGCGACTGCTACATCTGCCACTTCCTGCTGCACACCGACCGGCCGGTGACCCCGAGCGACTTCCGCCTGTCGGTCATCGACCTGCACCGCGCCCAGGTCCGTCCGAGCCTGCCGCGCCGCTGGCGCGACAAGGACCTGGCTGCGCTCTATTTCTCGGCCCTGGATATCGGGCTGACCCGACATGACTGGCTTCGCTTCCTGCGGGTCTATTTCGACCGGCCATTGAGCGAGGTCTTGCGCCAGGAGCGGCCCCTGCTGGCCCACCTGGCTCGCAAGGCGGCGAAGCTCTATGCGCGCAAGCAGCGCTATGGAGATGCACTCTGATGGCGGCTTGGACACTGGCCCCCGATTACGCCGCGCTGGCGGAGGACTTTGGCAGCCTGGATCGCGTCTTTGCCCTGGAGGCGGAGCGCATCACCAGCGATCCGCTGTCCGAAGTTGTACGCCTGGAGCGTAACGGCATCCGTTATTACGTGAAGCGTTACTGGGGGGCGGGCAAGGGCCTGCGTCGCTACCTCGGGCGGCCCCGGGTCAAGGCGGAGTGGCAGAACCTGCGCTGGTTCGCCAAGTGGGGCATACCCACCGCGCCCATCGTCGCCTACGGCATGGAGCGCCGGGGTGGTGCTTTTCTGCGGGGTGCGCTGATCACTCGGGAGCTGCTGGACACCGAGGACTTGGCGCACTTGGCGCTCACCGATGATCCGCGTCTGCTCGACCGGCGCTGGGTGGATGGCATCAGCCGGCAACTGGCCAAGGCGACCCGGACCCTCCACGATCACGCGTTTGCGCACAACGACCTGAAATGGCGAAACCTGCTGGTGGACCCGGCCGGGAAGCTGTTCTTCATCGATTGCCCCACGGGAGCCTTCTGGTGGGGGCGCTTCCTGGAGCGACGGATCGTCAAGGATCTCGCCTGCCTCGACAAGGTGGCCAAGTACAAGCTGTCCCGCGTTCAGCGGATGCGCTTCTACCTGCAATACCGTGGGCTCGCGCGCCTGGATCACAGCGGCAAGGCTCAGGTCCGCCGTGTGCTGGGTTACTTCGAGGGGCGCGAATGAACGACTTCGTGGCCCCTGACGACCTGGCCTGCCTGCAGGCCCACGGCCTGGCCGACTTCGATGCCTTGTGGGCGCTCAAGCTCGAAGCCGTGGACCTTCCCAATACCGAGCGCGGCGGCTGGAGCAGCGTGTTCCGTCTGGAGCTGGGTGAGCGGGCGTACTACCTCAAGCGCCAATCCAACCACCTGACCCGCAGCCTGATGCACCCCTTCGGCGAGCCGACGTTTGCCCGGGAGTTCCGCAATATCCGCCGTTATACCGAGCTGGGGATTCCGGCTTTGCAAGCGGCGTTCTTTGGCGAGCGCCGTCGTCCGGGCGAGCGCCGCGCCATCCTGGTGACTCGCGCCCTGGATGGTTGGCTGGAACTCAACCACTGGCTCGACCAATGGCCTGCGGTCGAAGCCGGCCAGCGCGAGGCCCTGCTGGATGCCTGCGGCCGCTTGGCGCGCCAGCTGCACGGAGCCGGGCAGATGCACGGCTGCTTCTACCCCAAACACATCTTTCTGCGCCCGGGTGCTGCAGGCTACGAGGCGTGCCTGATCGACCTGGAGAAGACGCGTCCGCTGCTGTTCGGTCGTCGCGATCGGGTCAAGGACCTGGAGCCCCTGTTGCGCCGTGCGCGTATCTGGAGCACCGCTGATATCCGGCACTTCCTGGTTGCCTACCTGGGGCGCAGCGCCGATGTCGAGCATTGGGAACAGCTCCTGATGCGGCGCCAGCGGGACAAGGAGAGCCGCGCATGAGGCTCGTTGAGCTGGCTGGTATGGGGCGTTCCCCTGCCTTGCCCCTGCAGCTTGAGCTGAACGGCGAACGGCTGCAGTTGGAGACTCTGCTGCGTGTGTTGCCGGGCCAGCGCTATGTAGGTGCTGCGATGTGGAAAGGGCGCCGGGTGCTGGCCAAGTTGCTGGTGGGGGGCAAGGCAGCCCGTCACTTCGAGCGCGAGCGCCAGGGCGCCGAGCTGATGGCGCGCCAGGGCCTGCCGACTCCGGCCCTGCTGGAAAGCGGGCTGGTGCCCGGGCAGGGTGGCTGGCTGTTTTTCGAGTTCCTCGAGGGCGCCAGCAGCCTGTGGGACGAGTGGCGCCGGGTCGAAGGCGAGCCGTTGCTCTCCGACGGCCAGCAGCGCGTCGTGGGTGAAGCCCTGGAGCTGGTCGCCCACTTGCATGCTCGCGGCCTGGTGCAAGAGGACCTGCACCTGGACAACATCCTCCGGCATGACGGGCAGCTCAAGCTGATCGATGGCGGCGGCGTGCGTGCCGTCTGCGAGGGCGAACCCTTGCCCCGCGAGCAGGTGCTCGCCAATCTCGGGGTGTTCTTCGCCCAGTTGCCCGCCACCCTTGCGCCTTACCTGGAAGAGCTGCTGGTGCATTACCTGCTGGCCAACGGCGAGCACGCTTTGCCGCTGGAAATGCTGGAGAAGGAGATCGCCCGGGTCCGCCGCTGGCGCCTGCGTGACTTCCTCGAGAAGGTCGGCCGCGAATGCAGCCTGTTCAGCGTCCGGCGCTCGCTGTTCGGCCTGCGTGCCATTCGTCGGGATGCCGAGGCGCGCGTGGCGCCGCTGCTGGCTGCGCCGGATGCCGCCATCGCCGCCGGTCATCGCTTCAAGGACGGCGGCGCGGCAACGGTGGCACGGGTGGAGCAAGGCGGCGAGACGCTGCTGGTCAAGCGCTACAACATCAAGAACCTTCTGCACTGGCTAAAACGCTTCTGGCGGCCGTCCCGTGCCTGGCACAGCTGGCGCGAGGGTCATCGCCTGGCTTTCCTCGGCATCGCCACGCCGCGTCCGCTGGCGGTGGTGGAACACCGTTGGCTGGGCCTGCGCGGACGCGCGTACCTGATTACCGAATATCTGCCGGGTCAAGATATAATCGCCCGTTTTCGAGACGCCCAGGCGGACGGTGCGAACCAGGGGCTGCCGCCGGAAACCGAGCTGGAAGCCCTGGATCGCCTGTTTGCCGCGCTGATCCGCGAGCGCATCAGCCACGGCGACCTGAAGGGGCACAACCTGTTCTGGCAGGACGGGCACTGGTCTTTGATCGACCTGGATGCGGTCCGGCAACATGGCAGCGAGCGCGGCTTCGCCAGGGCCTATGCCCGGGATCGCGAGCGCTTCCTGCGCAACTGGCCGGCGGATTCGGCGCTGTACCGCCACCTGGATGAACGTTTACCCAAGGCCAGCTTGAAGCCCGAGGCTTGAAGCTGGGAATGAGCCCCGAGGGGCTGTGTACTGGACAACTTGCCGGGCGTCACGACGCCCGGCCGCTTTGATAGAGGCTTAACACTGTGGCACTGACGATCCTCGGCCTTTCCGGCGCCCTCAGCCATGATCCTTCCGCCGCGCTCTACATCGACGGCAAGCTGATCGCGGCCGCCGAAGAAGAACGCTTCGTGCGCGACAAGCACGCGAAGAATCGCATGCCCTACGAGTCGGCCAAGTTCTGCCTGGAGCAGGCGGGCATCAAGCCGTCCGAAGTGGATGTGGTGGCCATCCCCTTCGCCCCCATCAGCCTCTTCGGCAAGGCCCGTTGGCAATACGCCAAGCGCTACTGGTACGCACCGGATCGCGCCCTGGACGCGATCCTCATGGGCAACCGCCGCTACAAGCGCTACCGCAACAAGATCGTCTGGTGCCTGGAGCAACTGGGCTTCGACGCCAAGAAAGTGAAGATCGAGCCGGTGGAGCACCACTTGGCCCACGCTTCCAGTGCCTATCATTGCTCCGGCTTCAAGGAGAAGACCGCGATCCTCGGGATCGACGGCAAGGGCGAGTACGCCACCACCTTCTTCGGCTGGGGCGAGAACGGCAAGATCCACAAGATCAAGGAGTTCTTCGACCCGGACTCCCTCGGCGGCCTCTATGGCGCGATCACCGAGTACCTCGGCTTCGAGATGCTCGACGGTGAGTTCAAGGTCATGGGTATGGCGCCCTATGGTGACGCCGCCAAGTACGATTTCTCCCGCCTGGCCAAGTTCGAGAATGGCGAGCTGGTGATCAACACCGACTACGCCAACGTTATCGGCTTCCGCCGCTACAAGGAAAACGGCAAGGGCTACTACTTCTCGCCCAAGCTGATCGAATGGCTTGGACCGAAGCGCCAGGGCGACATCGCCGACGACCCCTACATCCACTACGCCGCCAGCATGCAGGCGCTGTTCGAGAAGCTGGCGCTGGAGATGATGGACTACTACCTGGGCGACATCATCCGTGACACCGGCAAGATCGCTTTCGCCGGCGGCTGCGCGCTCAACGTCAAGCTGAACCAGAAGATCATCGCCCGCCCGGAGGTGAAGGAGCTGTTCGTGCAGCCGGCCTCCGGCGACGCTGGCACCGCCGTGGGCGCTGCGGCCTATGTCTCCCACAAGCGCGGCGTGCCGGTGGAGAAGATGGAGCACGTCTACCTCGGCCCGTCCTACTCCAACGAGGAGGTCATCGCCGCCTGCGCCAAGCACCCGAACAAGCCGGTGTTCAAACGTATCGAGAACACCCCGGAGCGCATCGCCCGCATCATGGTCGACGGCAACCCAGTGGCCTGGTTCCAGGGACGCATGGAGTTCGGCCCGCGTGCCCTGGGCGGTCGTTCCATCATCGGTTGCCCGAGCGTTCCGGGCGTTGCCGATCGCATCAACGAACAGATCAAGTTCCGCGAGCGCTGGAGGCCCTTCTGCCCGTCGATGCTCGATACCGTTGCCCCGAAGATGCTCAAGGTGGACCACCCGAGCCCCTTCATGACCTTCACCTTCGAGGTCAACGAGGAGTGGAAGGAGCGTGTCTCAGAGGTGGTGCACGAGGACGGCACCTCTCGGGCCCAGGTGCTGGAGCGTCGGCATAACCCGCGCTGGTACGACCTGATGCTCGAGCTGGAGAAGCTGACCGGCAACGGCGTGTCGCTGAACACCTCCTTGAACCGTCGCGGCGAGCCGATGATCTGCTCGCCGACCGATGCCTTGAACATGTTCTACGGGTCGGACCTGCAGTACCTGATCATGGAAGACATCCTCGTGGTCAAGGAAGGCGCCGAGTGGTATGAGCAGCTCTGAACCGCGCGTCCTGCAGTTCTGCCACGGCTATGACGGGCCCTTTCTGGATTGCGCCCGTCAGTACGCCGTGCTGTTCGAGGGCACCCCTTACAAGGTGACGACCGTCTACCTCACGGGCGAGCCGAGTGAGGCCGTGGTGCTGGGATCGGCTTCTGATGAAGTGATCTTCCTCGGCCAGAGCAGTCGTGACGTGAGGGGGCTCAAGCTCGGCGCGATCCGTGCGATCCGTAAGATCGTGGCAGCTCGCGATTTCCGTTTCTGCATTGCCCACCGTTTCAAGCCGATCTACATCGCCTTGCTGGGTACATCGCTGCCTGTGATCGGCGTGCACCATGCCTTCGGTGACTACCAGCGGTTGTCGCGCCGGGTGTTCGCCAACTTCTTCCGCAAGCGCCTGGCGTTGCTGGGGGTGTCCAACGCGGTGCGTGACGACATGCGCCGTTGCCTGCCCGACTGGCCTGCTGAGCGGATCGAGACCCTCTACAACCGGATCGATATCGCGGCGGTCCAGGCTGGGCTCAAATCTCGCGAAGAGGCGCGCGAGGCGCTGGGCCTGCCCCAGGATGCCTGGGTGGTCGGTAATGTCGGCCGCCTGCACCCGGACAAGGACCAGGCCACGCTGATCCGTGGATTCGCCGAAGCGTTACCGCAACTGCCAACTGGCAGCCTGCTGGCCATCATGGGCAGTGGACGGCTTGAGGCTTCCCTGAAAGCGCTGGCCGAGCAATTGGGCGTTACTGCACGGGTACGCTTCCTTGGGCAGGTCCCGGAGGGGCGGCGTTATTTCCGTGCGTTCGACCTGTTCGTGCTCTCGTCCGATCAGGAGCCCTTCGGCATGGTGCTGCTGGAGGCGATGGCGGCGGAAGTCCCCGTAGTTTCCAGCGACAACGGAGGGGCTTGCGAGGTTGTTCAAGGCGCTGGGCGATTATTCAACTATCCGAACTCATCTATGTTGTCTGCCGTTCTCATTGAATCCGCTCAGAGTCCTTGCAGTGCTATACCTGCTTGCCTTGAGCATGTGTTTTCTGACTCTGCAGCGAAAAGACGCTTCTGGGAGTTACCAATGGTATCGCGCTGGAGTGAGGCAGAATGAGCGCCTGTCAGCGTCGTCTCGTGTATCTCCTGTACGGCGGGCAGGCGGAGTACCGGTGGGAGGCGAAGTACAGTCTGCTTTCACTGCTGCGGCAGACTCCGCGAGAAGAGTTTCCTCAGATCCTCGTGTACACCGATAGGCCTGAGGATTTCCATGGCTGGCCCGTCGATCTGGAAGTGCTTGATGACAACCGGCTCAAGCAATGGCGTGGTAGCCAGGGTTATATGCACCGGTTGAAAGCAGCAGTGATGCACGATGCTTTCAACCTCCCAGGCGCCAGTATCTTCATCGATACCGATACTTTTTTTGTGGGCTCTGCGAGCAGATTGTTCGAGCGCCTGGAAAAGGCCGATTGGTTGGTGGATGAAGTCGAGGCGCGTTGGGATGACTGGCGGGGCGAGCGTCTCCATGACGCCGCAGCCGAAGTGCTGGAGCGTGAATACCAGATCAAGGGCGATATGCCGCTGATCAACTCTGGCGTATTGGCTCTCAGAAACGAGCCGGATGCTTGTATGGATCTGGCGATCCGTCTGATTGACGAGATCTACCCGCTGGCACCTGATGTCCATGTTGTCGAGCAGTTCGCTGTCGGGTGTGCCGCATACTTAAGAAGGCTGGGTGCGCCCGCGAATGCCCAGGGAATTGTCAACCACTACTATGGCGACAAGCTTTTCTGGCGCCTGATGATCGCTGAGTTCTTCTCGATTCACGGGGAAGAGTTTTCCGAGCGTCTAGTTGCTGTTTCCGCCGAATTGCCTTCGCAACGGCCCAAGCCTTCATTGCTGAAACGGCTCATGTTCCGCCTGCTTGCAATTGGGCTGGATAAACAAGCTCGCAAGGGCGCGCGTGCGGCTTTTTTTGCGTTGCAAGTGCCCGGTGATCGATATTCCCGGTCGTGTGCGCCTGCCTACGCTCTTGATTGCCTGAACGCTCTCAAATCTGAGGAGGGTGAGCAGGATTTGCCGCCAAGTTGGCGGAAACTCCTTACGGCTTCCCAGGCGCAACGATTGGGCGATCTGCTCGAACAGGCGAGAAAGTTGTGTTGAGATAACACACCCGGGTTTGCCTTGTTCCTCTATCTAAGTGGAATTGTGCCTGGCGTTTCGCACATGAATGCAGGGTGTGTCTGGTTCTCGCGCGTTGGTGTGTTGAATGGGGCGCCCATAGAGGATTGGTTCTCTTTTAGTTGAGGTTTGGAAGCGTGGCCGTGTCCCCGAGCATTTGCTTTGTCATCCCCTATTTCGGGCGCTGGCCATTCTGGATGCCGTTGTTTCTGGAAAGCTGCCGGCTCAATTCCGACATTGATTGGCTGCTCTTCAGTGATTGTGGTGAGCCCGAGCATCTGCCGCCGAATGTCCGTATCGAGCCTATTGACTACGCAAGCTACTGCGCATGGGTGTCTCAGCGCCTCGGCATTCCATTCGCGCCGGCAAATCCGTACAAGCTCTGTGATCTCAAGCCGGCCCTCGGCTACATCCATGAGGACAGGCTGCGGGGCTACGATTTTTGGGCCTTCGGTGATCTTGATGTTCTTTACGGGCGCTTGCGCGAATACTTCACCCCCGAGCGACTGGCGCGCTATGACCTTTATTCCACTCACGCTCGTCGCGTTTCGGGCCATTTATGCCTGCTGCGCAACACCGCAGCGATGCGTGAAGTTTTCATGCAAATGCCGGAATGGCAGAGGCGACTGAGTGACCAGTTGCATCATGCGCTCGACGAGGGGGCATACAGCCGCCTATTCCTGTGGCGCAAGAACTTCCCCGAACCGCTTTTCAACTTGGTCGGTCGATTCAATCCATTGCGTCGACGCAGTGAATTCACCGAGGCGTTCAGTACACCTAATGGGTGCATTCCATGGATTGATGGCAGTTTCCGTTTTCCTCAGCGCTGGTTCTGGCAAAGCGGTAGCTTGACCAACGACATGGATGGTGACCGCCAATTCCCCTATTTCCATTTCGCTATTTGGAAGCGGGATGCATGGAATACTCAGTCGGAACCCGCCTTGCAGGCGACGCAAGCGCTTGCTGAAACGCACGCCTGGGTGATCGACGAAAAAGGATTCGCAGAGTGGAAATGAACAAAGGACGCCGCATCAAGGTCCTGCAGTTGCACCCTGACTACAACATCAAGGCGCATGACTTTGCAGATCTGGGGGAACAGATTTTCCGGGCCTTGCCGTCGGAGCGATTCGAAACTGTCAACGCCTTTCTGCGGGGGCGCCCGGCTGCTGGACAGCCTGCGAGTCGAGCCGAACGCTCGGTTTACTTCGGCTTTTCCGACAGCCAGCTCAAAGGCATGCGAATTCGCGCCATGTGGCGTCTTTACCAGTACTGCCGAAGCGAGCGCTTCGATGTGGTGATCTGTAATCGTTTCAAACCAGTGAACATGATGCTGATGCTCAACCGCTGGTTGAAGATTCCGCTTTGCATCGGTATCGCACATGGTTTTGGAGAGTATGACCGCGCTTACAGGCGGCGCCAGACCGCTCGGCTGGTCAGCGCATCCTGGCGCTTCGTCGGGGTTTCTCCAGCTGTGCGGCAGTATCTATTGGAGTGTCGCTGTGGTTTTACTGAGCGCAACACGGTTGCGATCACCAATGCCATCGATATTGTCCAGGCGGAAGCGCTGCAACTGCCTCGTGAGGTTGCGCGTGAGAAGCTGGGGCTTCCCATGCATGCACGTTTGGTGGGGGCGCTGGGGCGTCTGGTTCCGGTAAAGGGGCACATATATCTGGTGCAGGCGTTCTCGCAAGTTGCGGGACAATTTCCTGATGCCCACCTGGCAATCATCGGCGCCGGGCGAGAGCATGATCGTCTGCAACAGGAGATCGAACGTCTGGGGTTGGCGGGACGAGTTCACTTGCTCGGATTCCGCGATAACGCCTTGCGCTATGTCCGTGCGTTCGACATCTGGGCAATGCCTTCATTGGCTGAAGGATTGGGCCTAGCGCTGCTCGAGGGCATGAGTGGGCGTCTGCCGGTTATCGCGAGCGATGTACCCGCCATGCTGCCATTGATCCAGGGGGCCGGCGGCTTGGCTGTGCCGCCGGCCAATGTGCCTGCCTTGAAAGAGGCATTGTCCCAATACCTCGCGCTAAGCGATGTCCAACTCGCAGAGAAAGGCGAAAACGCTTATCGCTATCTGCAGGAGCAGCACGACATAGATGTTTTTCGCCAGCAGTATCTGGAACTGATTGAAACGGCTTTGGAAGAGGTAGCGAAATGACCCAGCAACAGCCTTTGGTGACTGTCATCGTCGCGTCCTATAACCATGCGCCTTACATCGAACAGTGCATCTTGAGTGTCGTCCAGCAGACCTATCCGAACATTGAGCTGCTGGTTATCGACGATGGCTCCACTGACGACAGTGTTGTGCGTATCCAGCGCTTGCAACAGCAATACGGATTTGATTTCCGTGTGCAGCAGAACAAGGGGTTGACCCATACTCTTAACGAAGCTGTGGCACGAGCCCAGGGAAGCCTGATTGCCCCGTTCGGCTCGGACGACATCATGGTTCCCGAGCGTATCGCCAAGCAAGTCGCTTACATGCAGGACAAACCGGAGGTCGGGATCTGTGCCGGGAACATCGAGCTGATCGATTCGGCTGGCCAGCTGTTTCCAGAGTCACGTCAACGTCGTGACACTGCGTTCCGCCGGCTGGATTTCGATGATGTATTCATGGAACGCAAACCTTACCCTCCGGCGCCTACGCTGCTTTTCCGCAAGGAAGCGCTGGAGCTCGTCGGGGGGTTCGATCCGCAGATACGCTTGGAAGACCTGCTGATTGAACTCAAGATCACCCATGCGGGGTATTTTATCGATTGCCTTGGCGAGGTATTGGCGCAGTACCGGAAACACGGCAGCAACTCATCCAAGAACACGCCGTTCATGGTGGACAGTATCTTGCGCACCTATGCCTTGTTCAGCGCCCATCCCCAATATGAGTTCGTCAGAACGCGCTTCCTCAGCTCGATGTTCCTGAAGTGCTCCAATCGTGATCGTC
Source organism: Pseudomonas sp. zfem003 (assembly GCF_032621675.1). Lineage (NCBI taxonomy): Bacteria > Pseudomonadati > Pseudomonadota > Gammaproteobacteria > Pseudomonadales > Pseudomonadaceae > Pseudomonas > Pseudomonas sp. zfem003. Next base: position 208,559 of record NZ_JAVYJG010000002.1, read on the forward strand.
AGTATGCTCGCCAACTGCTCCGCCAGATTCCGTTCCGCTCCTGGAACAAGAAAACCTGGCGTGGATTGGGTCGACTGCTTTTCTCTCCCTTGGAGAAGCAGTGACCGGCAGCTTCATGCTGACTGATCGTTTGCCAGAACTGCCTTGGCGTAATGCCCTGCGTGCTGGGCATAGCCCTCAGCCAGTGCGTCGTTGAATTGCTCGAACAGCCAAGACCGGTCCTTGTCGTAGCGGCGCATATGTTTGAGGTTGCGTAGCCTTAGGCGCAGGCTCAGTGGCCGACGGCCAATTTTCATGTCGGCAAGATCAATCAAGCCGAGTTCGGAGCTTGGCAGCAGCAGTACGTTGCCCAGGTGAATGGAGCGGAAGTAAACGCCCTTCTCATGCAATAGGCCCAGCAGTTGGCCGAACTGCTTGACCAAAGGCTGTTGCTGCGAAGGCCCGGATTGCCCCAGGGCGTGTCTCAGGGTTTCACCGGGGAGGGGGCGATAGCGCACGGCTGTGCGATTGACAGGATCTTCGAGGCGATAGACCTCAACGATCTCCGGTGTGGCGAAGCCGAGTCTTTGCAGGCGCTTGGCGTTGTCGGCGAAACGCTGAGCGTAGGGTTTCAGTGTTTCGCTGGATAGCATGCGGCGTTTGCGAAATAGCTTGAGGAAGCTGCCGTCGCTCAGTCGCAGAACCTTCGGGCCCAGCCCGTCCTGCTCCAGAACGGTCGAGTCGTGACTTAGCGCCTGCAGCTGCTCGTTGGAAAGAAAGAGCATCAGGTTGATTTCTCCTCTTGGCGTCCAATGCTCAGTGTGGCGACCCATGCCAAGGGGATCCACGTCAGCAGCCAGTGCTCTTTGGGGCGTGGCAGGATGCCCCCTCCCTCGGTCAGTCCTGCCCCCAGCCCGTAGAGCACCAGTGCCCCTGCGATGATGAAACAGACGTCACTGCGGCGTCGCCAGCAAATCCAAAGTGCGCTGGCGTGCATGAACAGCCAGCACAGCCCCCCCACAAAGCCGGTATAGAAGAGTACTCCCAGGAAAAAGCTGTGGGGCTCGCGTAAGGCGTAACCAAGCGCTGGCGTGAAAAATGAATGAGAAGCGTCAAATCCGTGTCCAATCATTGGATGAAGCCAGATTTGCTCAAGTGCCAAGTGCCAGATATCAAGGCGATAGGAGGTGCCGCGACTCAAAAGGCTTTCCGGGTAAAGCAACAGCAGGCAAGAAACGATGCCTACGCTGATGGCTGAGAGCAGCAATGCGCGCTTGTCCCAGCAACACGCCACCATCCACATACAGGCAAGTGCGGTGGCAACCAGCGGCGTTCGAGAGCCTGTTGCGAGCAGAGCTATGAACAAAAGAGCTAGTGCGGGAAGTGCAAAAAGGCTGTTTTTGGGGGAGGCGGTCATTGCCCAGCCGAGCCATAGGATGCAGAAGAAGCCAAACAGGTGCGAGCTGAGTAGGGGGTTATCCAGTGCACCACTCCCGATCAGGCGGGCCCCTTCGGAATAGTTATGAGCGAAGTCGAACAGCGAATAGCCCGTAATTGGGATCATCACTAGGGCTGCTAGATAAATAGCAGCGAGGAGCCGAGAACAGTTGTTCCGCGCCATCAAGGCGCAGGCGACAAACAGCATGATTATGTACAGCGGCCTCTTTAAGAGGGTATTCACTGACTCATCTGTGTCCGACCAGGCGATGCTGAGCAATGCCCAGGCGGAGAATGCTATGAAGGCAAGCGTGACGGGAGTCCGAAGCACACGCAGCGCCTGGGCAGGCTGCAACAGGAAGGCAATAAGCGCAGGGGCGGCCATGAGCGCGTAGAAGAGCTTGTGGTACTGGTTGCGCTCACCCAACCAGGCAAGACCGGTCAGCAGGCAGAACAGACCGGCTGGTAGTACCCAGTCGCTGATGAAGTTGAACGCATTGCGCTGCCAGGCGCGTGAAGCGAGAGACATTGAACCCGCATCCCTGATGTCGAATCGAGGCGCGATTCTACGGGATACAGCCGGATATTTCGCGTGTCTGGCGGGGCCGAGGGGCTGTGATAGCATATGCGCCCGCTCTGCCCATGGCGCACTTCCATGACCGACAACTCTGCAGACTCGCGATCGACCTCGAGCCTGAAGATCTATTTCCGGCTGCTCTCCTACGTAAAGCCCTACATCGGCCTCTTCCTCATCAGCATCGTCGGGTTCCTGATCTTCGCCTCGACCCAGCCCATGTTCGGCTATGTGCTGAAGTACTTCGTCGACGGGCTGAACAACCCCGAGGCCAGCTTCTTCGCTGGCGTGCCCTTCGTGCAGGACCACCCCTGGCTGGCGCGCCTGCAACTGCTGCAGGCCGTGCCGCTGCTGATCGTGTTCATCGCGCTCTGGCAGGGGATCGGCTCTTACCTGGGCAACTACTTCCTGGCCAAGGTTTCGCTCGGCCTGGTCCATGACCTGCGCCTGGCACTGTTCAACAACCTGCTGGTGTTGCCGAACCGCTACTTCGACAACCACAACTCGGGGCACCTCATCTCCCGCATCACCTTCAACGTCACCATGGTGACCGGCGCCGCTACCGACGCCATCAAGGTGGTGATCCGCGAAGGCATGACGGTGGTCTTCCTGTTCGCCTCCCTGCTCTGGATGAACTGGCAGCTGACGCTCGTGATGGTGGCCATCCTGCCGTTGATCGCCTTCATGGTGAGCAGCGCCAGCCGCAAGTTCCGCAAGCAGAGCAAGAAGATCCAGGTCGCCATGGGGGATGTCACCCACGTCGCCTCCGAGACCATCCAGGGCTACCGGGTGGTTCGCAGCTTCGGCGGCGAGTCCTACGAGTCGAGCCGCTTCCTCGACGCCAGCACCAGCAACACCGACCGCCAGCTGAAGATGACCAAGACCTCGGCGGTCTACACCCCCATGCTGCAGCTGGTGATCTACAGCGCCATGGCTGTGCTGATGTTCCTCGTCCTCTATATGCGTGGTGATTCCTCGGCCGGTGACCTGGTGGCCTACATCACCCTGGCCGGCCTGTTGCCCAAGCCGATCCGCCAGCTGTCCGAAGTCAGCTCCACCATCCAGCGCGGTGTCGCCGGTGCCGAGAGCATCTTCGAGCAGCTCGACGAAGAGCCCGAGATCGACCGCGGCACCGTCGAGCGCGAGCGCGTCGAAGGCCGCCTGGAGGTCCGCCACCTGAACTTCCAGTACCCGGGCAGCGAGAAGCCCGTCCTGGACGACATCTCCTTCGTCGCCGAACCCGGCCAGATGGTGGCCCTGGTGGGGCGCTCCGGCAGCGGCAAGTCGACCCTGGCGAACCTCATCCCGCGCTTCTACCACCACGAGAACGGCGAGGTCCTGCTGGATGGCGTCGAGATCGAGGACTACCGCCTGCGCAACCTGCGTCGGCACATCGCCTTGGTCACCCAGCACGTCACCCTGTTCAACGACACGGTGACCAACAACATCGCCTACGGCGACCTCGCCGGCGCCCCGCTGGAAGACGTCAAGGCCGCCGCCGAAGCCGCCTTCGCCGCCGAGTTCATCGAGAAGATGCCCCAGGGCTACGACACCCTGGTGGGCGAGAACGGCGTGCTGCTGTCCGGCGGTCAACGCCAGCGCCTGGCCATTGCCCGCGCCCTGCTGAAGAACGCCCCGCTGCTGATCCTCGACGAGGCCACCTCCGCCCTGGACACCGAGTCCGAGCGGCACATCCAGGCCGCGCTGGACGAAGTGATGAAGGGCCGCACCACCCTGGTGATCGCCCACCGCCTCTCCACCATCGAGAAGGCCGACCTGATCCTGGTGATGGACCAGGGCCGCATCGTCGAGCGCGGCACCCACCGCGAGCTGCTGTCCCTCAACGGCTACTACGCCCGCCTGCACGCCAAGCAGTTCGAGGACGACGGCAAGGACGCGGTGGAGCAGGACGCCTGATGCTCAGCTACCTGCGCGCCTGGCGTGAGCGGGGCTGGGAGCCCATCGACGCCGCCACCTATGCCCGTGCCTGGCATGAGTTCGGCGGCAGCGTCGCCACCCACCCCGAGGTGGTCGAGCGCCTGGCCGGCCTGGCCGGCATCCCCGTGCGCTACCTGGGTTGGAGCCAGGGCGGCCGTCTGGTCGCTGCGCTGCCCACCTGGGGCCGACACCTGGCGCTGTCCAAGGACGTGCTCAAGCAACAGGGCAAGCGCGGCCTGTTCGACCTGGGCAACGCCGAAATCATCCTGCCCATCGCCGAGCAGGCCGGCGTAGCCCTGCGTCATCGGGCCCGCTATGTCTCGGCCCTCAACCTCGGCGGCATCACCGGCCTGCGCGAGCAGCCCGAGGGCCTGGCCCTGGCCCGCGAGCCGGAGGACTACAGCAAGAAGTTCCGCTACAACCAGCGCCGCGAGCAACGCCTGCTGGAAGAGGCGGGCGGCGTGATCCGCCCCATGCTGGAGCTGGAACCGGCGGAGCAGGCGGCCATCTATGCCGACCTCTTCCACCGCCGTTGGGGCTTCGACGCCACCGGCAAGGCGCACCTGGCCGAGGTGTTCGGCCTGATGCGCGAGTTCATGACCGGCTCGCTGATCTACCTGGAGGACCGCCCCGTGGCCATCCAGGTGCTCTACCGGGTCGAGGCCCCGCGCTGGGTCAGCCTCGAATACATCAACGGCGGCGTCGACCCTCAGGAGCGCGCTTTCAGCCCCGGCAGCGTCCTCAGCTTCGTCAACACCCAGGCCGCCTGGGCCGAGGCCCGCGCCCTGGACAAGCCGCTGCGCTACTCCTTCGGGCGTGCCGACCGCGAATACAAGGACCGCTGGTGTCATCGCGTGCCCGTCTACCAGGTGTGAACCCATGAGCGGACGCAAGCAGCAACTGCTGAAACGCCACCGCCGGCAGAAGCGCATCGCGCTGCTGGTGGCCCTCGTCCTGCTGGTAGCACTGGGCATCGGCGTGGCCTGGTGGCTAGTGCCGCTGGCCCTGGTGCTGGGCTGGATCGCCCATGAGGCCTGGTTCGCCGACCACCTTTTCTACGCCCCGAGCGATGACTACCGCTACGCCTTCCCGGCTGGTACGCCCGAGTGGCCGCTCGACCTGGCCACCGGCCGTGTCCACCTGCCCGAGGGCGCAGGCGCTGCAGACACGCTGATCCTGCGGGTGCGCCTGCGCGCGTCCTGGCTGGGCCGCTGGCTGGACCCGGCGGTCTGCGTGGCGGACGACCGCCAGGACTTCGAGCGCGGCGTCGATGGCTGGCGCTACCTCAACCTGACCGGCCAGCACGACGCGCTGCAGGCCGGCACCCTCGTCATTCGTGGGCGCTTCTGCCAGGTTGCCGCCGAAGCCACTCTTTACGCCCTCGCCCAGCCGGACTTCCGCCAACAGCGGGTGATGGTCATCGCCCCCCACGCCGACGACGCCGAACTGGCCGCATTCGGGCTGTACAGCCAGGCCGCCGAGGCCAGCATCGTCACCCTCACCCAGGGCGAGATCGAAGCCGAGCACTACCAGCGGCTCGACCTGGATGCCGCCGATGCCGCCCGCCTCAAAGGGCGCCTGCGCAGCTGGGACAGCCTGGCCATCCCGCTCTGGGGCGGTGTCCCGCAATCCCGCTGTGTGCAGCTCGGCTACTACTGCCTGCAGCTCCCGGCCATGGCCCAGGCACCCGACCAGGGCTTCGGCTCGAAGGTTTCCAGGGATGCCGACGTCCGCACCGTGCGCCAGCACAACCCCATCGAGCTGCCAGGCGACGCCGACGGCGTGCCCAGCTGGACCAATCTGGTGGCTGACCTGGCGCGCCTGCTGGAGCATTTCCGCCCCGAGGTGGTGGTCACGCCCCATCCCGAGCTGGACCCTCACAGCGACCACGTCGCCGCGACCCAGGCATTGCTCGCGGCCATCCAGCAAGCCGACTGGCAGCCCGCCAGCCTGCTGCTCTACGCCAACCACCTGCACGACAACGACCGCTGGCCCATGGGCCCCGCCGGCCAGGGCATCGCGCTGCCGCCGGCCATCGAGCCGCTTCCGGCCGACCCGCTGTGGAGCCTCTGCCTGGATGCCGCGCAACAGCGTGACAAGGCCCAGGCCCTGGCCATGCAGCATGACCTGCAGGGGCCGCTGCCCACCAAGAAACGCCTGCGCCGGCTGATCCAGCGCTGCCTCGCAGGCCGCCGCTGGCCAGCCACCGGCGAGGACGAATTCTTCCGCAAGGCCGTGCGTCGCCACGAGCTGTTCTGGGTCCGCCGGCTTTCCGATTGACGGGCGCCTTCGCCGGGGTGGATCGACTGCTATGGTATGATCCGCGCCGTTTTTCCATGCCCTGGAGTCTTCATGAAGCTCACCATGCCCCGTTTCGATCTGGCCCCCGTTCTGGTGGTGGGCGATGTCATGCTCGACCGTTACTGGCATGGCGGCACCTCGCGCATCTCCCCCGAGGCGCCGGTTCCGGTGGTGCGTGTGGACCAGATCGAAGACCGTCCGGGCGGCGCCGCCAACGTGGCGCTGAACATCGCCGCCCTGGGTGCACCGGCGGCCCTGGTCGGCGTCACCGGTGAGGACGAAGCCGCCGAGAGCCTGCTCGCCAGCCTCGGCGCCGCCGGCGTGGATGCCCGCTTCCAGCGCATCGCCGGGCAGCCCACCATCGTCAAGCTGCGGGTCATGAGCCGCCACCAGCAACTGCTGCGCATGGACTTCGAAGAGCCCTTCGACACCGATGCCGAGGCCCTGGCCGCCGAGGTCGAACGCCTGCTCACCGGCGTCAAGGTGCTGGTGCTGTCCGACTATGGCAAGGGCGCCCTGAAGAACCACCAGGCGCTGATCCAGGCAGCCCGGCGCAAGGGCATTCCGGTGCTGGCCGACCCCAAGGGCAAGGACTTCGGCATCTACCGGGGCGCCAGCCTGATCACCCCCAACCTCAATGAATTCGAGACCATCGTCGGCCGCTGCGCCGACGAGGCCGAGCTGGTCGCCAAGGGCGCCCGGCTCATGCAGGAGCTGGACCTCGGCGCCTTGCTGGTGACCCGTGGCGAGCACGGCATGACCCTGCTGCGCCCCGGCCACCCGGCCCTGCACCTGCCGGCCCGTGCCCGCGAAGTGTTCGACGTCACCGGCGCCGGCGACACCGTCATCTCCACCCTGGCCGCCAGCCTGGCGGCCGGTGAAGACCTGCCCCAGGCCGTCGCCCTGGCCAACCTGGCCGCCGGCATCGTGGTCGGCAAGCTGGGTACCGCCGCCATCAGCGCTCCCGAGCTGCGCCGCGCGGTGCAGCGCGAGCAGGGCTCCGAGCGCGGCGTGCTGAGCCTGGAGCAACTGCTGCTGGCCATCGAAGATGCCCGCGCCCACGGCGAGAAGATCGTCTTCACCAACGGCTGTTTCGACATCCTCCACGCCGGCCACGTGACCTACCTGGAGCAGGCCCGCGCCCAGGGCGACCGCCTGGTGGTGGCGATCAACGACGACGCCTCCGTCAGCCGCCTCAAGGGCCCCGGTCGGCCGATCAACTCGGTGGACCGGCGCATGGCCGTGCTCGCCGGTCTCGGCGCCGTGGACTGGGTAGTGAGCTTCAGCGAAGACACCCCCGAGCGCCTGCTGGGCGAGGTCAAGCCGGACATCCTGGTCAAGGGTGGCGACTACGGCGTCGAGCAGGTGGTCGGCGCCGACCTGGTCCGTGCGTACGGCGGTGAAGTACGGGTGCTCGGCCTGGTGGAGAACAGCTCCACCACCGCCATCGTCGAGAAGATCCGCAGCCGCTGAACGGGGTTCCCACTGGCCGAGGCGCCACAGCGGCGCGTCGGCCCGGTCATAGGCGCCCCTGGCGGCGCGCGCGCATCATCCCGGCATCCTCACCCCGCGTGGAGCGATGCCATGAGTACCGATGTGCAGGGCCGTGCCCTGTCCGTGCTGAACCGCGTGGCCCAGGCCGACTGGCCGGACCGGTTCAAGCTGCGCAAACCCTTCGAACGCCTCCTGTACACCGGCAGCCGTGCCGGCTTCCGGATGGCGGCCAAGCCCGCCAAATCTGCCAAGGCCCCGCGCCCGGCGGACCCGGACGGCCTCTTCGACCTGTCCCTCAGCGACGAGCAGCAGATGCTCGTGGAAATGCTCGGCGCCTTCGCCAGCGAGGTCCTGCGCCCGGCTGCGGAAGCAGCGGATGCCCAGGGCTGCGTCTCCGCCGAGCTGATCAACCAGGCCCTGGAGCTGGGCCTGGCCCACTACGGCGTCAGCGAAGCGCTGGGCGGCATGGCCGGCGAGCGCACCGTCGTCACCAACGCCCTGATCGCCGAAGCCCTCGGCGGGGGCGACCTGTCCCTGGCGGCCTCGCTGCTGGTGCCGCTGTCGGTGGCCAACTGCATCCGCCGCTGGGCCTCCCAGGAGCAGCAGGCCCGCTGGCTGCCCGCCTTCGTCGGGGCTGCGCGCCCGCCGGCCATGGCCATCGCCGTCAGCGAACCGGGGCTGCTGGTCGACCCGCTGCGCCTGGCCACCCGGGCCAAGCGCAAGGGGCGTCACTACCAGCTCGATGGCGAGAAATGCCTCGTGCTCGAAGGCCTCAACGCCAGTGCCATCCTGGTCGCCGCCCAGACGGCCGACGGCCCGGCACTGTTCCGTGTGGATGTCGGTGCCAAGGGCCTGAACCTGCGCCCCGAACCGGCCATGGGCCTCAAGGCCTGCGCCACCGCCCGACTGAGCCTGAAGGGCGTGCGGGTGCCGGTGGAGGACCGCCTGGCCGGCAGTGCCTTCGATCTGGAGCGCTTCCTCGCCTACACCACCCTGGCCTGGTGTGCCCTCGCCGTGGGCACCGCCCAGGCCGCGCTGGACTACGTGGTGACCTACTGCAACGAGCGCGTCGCCTTCGGCGAACCCATCAGCCATCGCCAGGGCGTGGCCTTCATGGTGGCCGACATCGGCATCGAGCTGGATGCCATGCGCCTGATGGTCTGGCGGGCCTGCGCCCGTGCCGAGCGCGGCGAGGACTTCCGTCGCGAGGCCTACCTGGCGCGCCTGCTGTGCGCCGAGAAGGCCATGAAGATCGGCACCGACGCCGTGCAACTGCTCGGTGGCCACGGCTTCACCAAGGAACACCCGGCCGAGCGCTGGTACCGCGACCTGTGTGCCGTGGCCGTCATGGCCGGCGGCCTGCACTTGTGAGAACCGTTTTCTACCGATTGCGCGTCTAGCTCGAACGGTCGAAATCCGGTCCTGAGGACTTTGTGATGAACCTGGAAACCCCGAAGAAATTCCGCGGCCTGGCCAACCAGGCCCACCAGGTGGCGGCGAACTACTTCCGCCCCATCTCCCGCAAGTACGACAAGGCCGAGCACGCCTACCCCAAGGAGCTGGACCTGCTGGCCGCCCTGCTGGACGGCATGAACGCCGGCTCCCCCGATGCCGTCGGCGCCACCTCCGCCAGCAAGCGCGGCAGTGGCCAGGCGGAGGAGGGCGTGCGCAACGGTGGCAACCTCTCGGCCCTGCTGGGTGTCATCGAGCTGTGCTGGGGCGACGTCGGCCTGCTGCTGGGCATGCCCCGCCAGGGCCTGGGCAACGCCGCCATCGCCGCCGTGGCCAACGAGGAGCAGCTCAAGCGCTTCGGCAGCACCTGGGCGGCCATGGCCATCACCGAACCGGGCTGCGGCTCGGACTCCGCCGCCATCCGCACCACGGCGGTGAAGGACGGTGATCACTATGTGCTCAACGGCGAGAAGATCTACGTCACCTCCGGCGAGCGTGCCGATGCGGTGGTGGTCTGGGCCACCCTGGACAGGAGCCTCGGCCGCGCCGCGATCAAGTCCTTCGTGGTGGAGAAGGGCACCCCGGGCATGACCGTCACCCGCCTGGAGAAGAAGCTCGGCATCAAGGCCTCCGACACCGCCTCCATCAGCTTCAACGACTGCCGCGTCCCGGCGGCCAACCTGCTGGGCAACCCCGAGATCGACGTGCAGAAGGGCTTTGCCGGGGTGATGGAGACCTTCGACAACACCCGACCCCTGGTGGCCGGCATGGCCATCGGCGTCGCCAAGGCCGCGCTGGACAGGACCCGCGAGCTGCTGAAGAAGGCCGGCTGCCGCTTCGACTACCGCAAGCCGCTGCTCAGCGTGAGCCACGCCGAAGCCACCCTCTATCGCCTGGAGGCCGAGTGGGAAGCGGCGCGGCTGCTGACCCTTAAGGCCGCCTGGATGGCCGACAACAAGCTGCCCAACTCCAAGGAAGCGTCCATCGCCAAGGCCAAGGCCGGGCGCGTCGCCAACGAGGTCACCCTCAAGTGCGTCGAGCTGTGTGGCGCGCTGGGCTACGGGGAAGACGAACTGCTGGAGAAATGGGCGCGGGACTCGAAGATCCTCGACATCTTCGAAGGCACCCAGCAGATCCAGTTGCTGATCGTGGCCCGGCGCCTGCTGGGCAAGAGCTCCAGCGAGCTGAAGTAGGCCGCGAGTGCGGCTGGCGGGCTCAGCCCGCCAGTCGCCGCCGGCTCATCGGCGCGGTGCCGACCCGTGCCAGCCAGTCCTTCCAGCGCACCCGCTCGTCCCGCACCAGCCAGCCGTCCTGCTCTGCAAACCCTTCCGACAGCCACAGCCCCCGGGTGCTGGCCGGCTTCAGTTCGCCGTCCAGCAGGGTGAACAGCTCGCCGGTGGGCTGGCCGTCCTGGCAGGGCAGCAGGTAGATGTCCGGCCGGCGGCGCTCCAGGCTGGCCACCAGGGCTTCGCCCTGCAGCACTTCATCGACGTGGAACAGGCTCGGCTGGCGCGCCTCGCGGGGCAGCTCCAGGGCCAGGTCGTAGACCAGCTGCAGGGAAGCGGTGGGCAGGTGCACGTAGGCGTGGGGGCGCTCCAGCAGCGTCAGGCTGCCGCTCTGCACCGGCCGTGCCGCGCCGGACAGCGGGCTGAGGCGGAAGTAGGCGTGCTCCAGGTAATGCAGGGCCTTGGGGTAGGGCGTCGGCAGCCAGGTGTCGGCGAAGCGGCCGGCGAGCCAGCCGTCCGGCGTCTCGATCAGGCATTCCTCGGCCACTTCCTGGATGGCGGTCAGCAGCGGCAGGTTCAGTTCATGGGCCGGCACATAGCCGGAAATCAGCTTGAGCACGGTGTCGCCCCGGTCCTGGCGGCGCTGGCGCACCACCACCCAGTAGGTCTGGCCGTGCAGGGTCAGGGTCAGGCGCACCGAAACCCCGAGGTTGGCCAGTTGCACCGAGAAGTGCTGGTTGTCGTCGATCACCAGGGGCTGGCGACGCCGTTCGAGCATCTGCGCGAAGTTCATCGGCAGGCCGAGGCTGCGGTAGGCCAGCCCGTCCGGGCTGGCGTCCACCTGCAGGGGCAGGGTCTTGAAGAGGGTCGGGTCCTTGCGTGCCAGGGTGCGCGGCATGGCGGCTCCTCCTTGCGTCGGGGTCGGCCGCGGGCGCGGCGTCAGGCTGGCCCACCCAGTACCGCGGCGGCCGTCGCGACATTATGGGACAGGTGCAGCGGATTGATGGTTCCGATGATGGCGCTGGTCACCCCCGGGTGACCGAAGATCAGCTCGAAGCTGGCCCGCACCGGGTCCACCCCGGGTGCCAGGCAGGCATGGCCGCTGGCCAGGCCCTTCTTCACCAGCAGGCCTTTGGCGTGTTGGGCAGCATAGTCCAGCACCGGGCGCTCGCCCTGCTCGTTGAGGTTGTAGGTGACCATCGCGCAGTCGCCGCGCTCCAGCGCCAGCAGGCCGCCGTCCACCGTCTTGCCGGAGAGGCCGAAGGCGCGGATCTTGCCGGCCTGCTTCAGCTCGGCGAGGGTCTCGTAGACGCCGCTGTCCCGTAGCACCGCCACGTCGTTGCCGTCGGAATGCACCAGCACCAGGTCGATCACGTCGGTCTCCAGGCGCTGGAGGCTGCGCTCCACGGAGCGGCGGGTGTGGGCCGGGCTGAAGTCGAAGTGCGACTGGCCGGCTTCGAACTCCTCGCCCACCTTGCTGACGATCACCCAGTCCTGGCGCTGGCCACGCAGCAGCGGGCCGAGGCGCTCCTCGCTGCGGCCGTAGGCCGGCGCGGTGTCGATCAGGTTGATGCCCAGGTCACGGGCCAGTGCCAGCAACTGGCGGGCTTCCGTATCGTCGGGGATGGTGAAGCCGGAGGGGTACTTCACGCCCTGGTCGCGGCCCAGCTTGACGGTGCCGAGCCCCAGGGGGGAGACCCGCAGGCCGGTGTCGCCGAGGGGGCGGTGCAGGTGGTGCAGGCTGTTCATCCCAGCAGTTCCTCCCAGGCCGGTTGGGCCACCGGCGGGCGGGGCAGGGTGGGCAGCGGTGCGTGCTGGCCGGGGCGGATGCCGTCGCGGTCCAGGCTGGCCAGCACGCGGTCGGTGAAGTCCGGCGCCAGGGCCAGCTTGGTCGGCCAGCCCACCAGCAGGTTGCCCTGCTCGGCGAGGAAGGCGTTGTCCGGGCGCACCAGGCCGGATTGCGCCGGCTCCGCGCGCTCCACCCGCAGGGTCGCCCACTGGGTGCCGGTGTAGTCGATCCACGGCAGCAACTGCTGCATCTCCTGTTCGGCAGCGGCGATCTGCTCGGCCTCGTTGCGGGCCACGCCATCGGCTTCCGCCAGGTCGCCGCCCAGGTACCAGACCCACTGGCCATCGGCCGCCGGGTGGCTGGTGACGGTGACCCGCGGCTTCGGCCCGCCGCCCAGGCAGTGGGCATACAGCGGCTTCAGCCCCGGCCCCTTGGCCATGACCATGTGCAGCGGGCGGCGCTGCATGGCCGGCTGCTGGATGCCCAGCGCCTGCAGCAGCGCCTCGTTGCCGGCACCAGCACTGAGCACGATGCGCTGGGCGCGGATCTCGCGGCCGTCCACGCGCAGGCCCACCAGGGCCTCGCCGTCGCGCAGCGGCTCCACCTGGTGACCGGCCAGCAGGCTGTCGCCGGCCAGCCCGGCCAGGCGGGCGATCACGCTGGGCACGTCCAGCACCAGCTCGGCCAGGCGGTAGACCTTGCCCTTGAATTTCGGGTGTTGCAGCGCCGGGGGCAGATCGCTGCCGCTGACCGGGTCGACCCGGCCGCGCATGGCCTTGCTGGCGAAGAAGCTGGTGACGTTGCCGAACAGGCTGCCCGGCGACCACAGGTAGTGGGCGTCGGAGAGCAGGCGCACGCCGGAGAGGTCCAGCTCGCCGCTGCCGGCCACGGCTTCGCGCCAGCGGCGCGGCATGTCGGAGATGGCTTCGGAGGCGCCGGTGAGGGCGCCGTGCAGGGCGTACTTGGTGCCGCCATGGATGATGCCCTGGGACTTCACGCTCTGGGCGCCGCCCAGACTGGCGGATTCCACCAGCAGCGTGGCGTAGCCCAGCTGGCGCAGGCGGGCGTTGAGCCAGAGGCCGGCGATGCCGCCGCCGAGGATGAGGATGTCGGTGCTGAGGGGTTCGGCCATGGGAGACGACGCCTGGGAAAAAACAGGGGCGCAGTATAGCGCCCCTGTCGCGTGTGCCGTGCGTGGCCGTTCGCCGCTGGATCAGTGCCCCGTGCTGCTGGAGAACAGCTGGATCACCACCACCCCCGAGACGATCATCCCCATGCCCACCACGGCCGGCAGGTCGAGCTTCTGCTGGTAGATCACCAGCGCGGCGATGCTCACCAGGACGATGCCGAGCCCGGCCCAGATGGCGTAGGCGATGCCCACCGGGATGCTCTTCACCACCATCGTCAGCATCCAGAAGGCGATGGCGTAGCCGCCGATGACCAGCACCAGCGGCAGGGGTTTGTTGAAGCCGTCGATGGCCTTCATCGAGGTGGTGGCGACCACTTCGGCGGCGATGGCGATGGCAAGGTAGATATAGCCGGTCATGGTCGGGGCCCTCCTGTCAGGTGGGCGGATTCTAGAGTTTTCCATGATGGGATAAAGTCATTACCCATCTGAATCAGAGATAGGTTGAGCCGCCATGCACTGGAACCTCGAACAGATCCGCGTCTTCGTCGCCGTGGCCGAGGGGCGCTCGTTTTCCTCCGTCGCACGGGACCTGCGCCGCGCCCAGTCCGCCGTCAGCACCGCCATTGCCCTGCTGGAAGAGGACCTGGGGGTGGCGCTGTTCGACCGCAGCAGCGGGCGCCAGCCCAGGTTGACGCTGGAAGGGGCGGCCCTGCTGGAGGAGGCCCGCGAAGTGCTGCGCCAGTGCCAGCGCCTGGAGGGCCGCGCCCAGGGGCTGTACCGTGGCGAGGAAGCGCGCCTGCGCCTGGCCCAGGACGAGGCCATGCCCTACCAGCCGGTGCTGGCCAGCCTGGAGGCACTGGGGGCGGCCTTCCCGCTGCTGGAGGTGCAGCTGGCCAGCAGCGCCCAGGGCGACGTGGCGCGCAAGCTGCTGGAGCGCCGCGCCGACCTCGGCCTGCTGTTCCACCACGAACACATGCCCGACGCCCTGGAGCGCCAGCGCCTCGGCACCATCGAGATGGTCACCGTCTGTGGCGCGACTCATGCCCTGGCCGCCAGCGGCTACGCCGACCGCCGCGAGCTGGTGCGCCACCGGCAGATCCTCATGGCCCCGCAGGACAGCCACTACCCCGGCGGCGAGCAGCTCGGGCCGCAGGTGTGGCGCGCCGACAGCTTCTACGTCATGGCCGAGCTGGTGATGCGCGGGCTGGGCTGGGCCTGGCTGCCCCGGCACGTGGCGCAGTACCCGGCCTATCAGGGCCACCTGGTGGAGCTGCGCAGCGACTGGACGCCGCCCTCGCTGGTGGTGGAACTGGTCTGCCGGCGCGATGAAGCCCTCGGTCCCGCCGCGCTGTGGCTGGCCGACCAACTGGCGGAGCACCTGCAGGCCCTGGGTTGAGGCCCAGCCGCTGGCGCCCGAAAACGCTTCGGTTGGCGGACCGCTCAGTTATCATCCGCCCCCTGTCCGCATCACTGGCCTCACCATGAATCGCACCCTCTACACTCTGCTGTTCCATCTCGGCCTGCCCCTGGTGGCCCTGCGCCTGGCCTGGCGCGCCTGGCGGGCGCCGGCCTATGCCCGGCGCATCGGCGAGCGTTTCGCCCTCGGCCTGCCGCCGCTCAAGCCGGGGGGCATCTGGGTGCACGCCGTGTCGGTGGGGGAGAGCATCGCCGCCGCGCCCATGGTGCGTGAGCTGATGGCGCGCCACCCGGACCTGCCCATCACCCTCACCTGCATGACCCCCACCGGCTCCGAGCGCATCCAGGCGCTGTTCGGTGACCGCGTGCAGCACTGCTACCTGCCCTACGACCTGCCCTGGGCCGCGTCGCGCTTCCTCAACCGGGTGCGGCCGAAGCTGGCGGTGATCATGGAAACCGAACTCTGGCCCAACCACATCCACCAGTGCGCGCGGCGCCGGATCCCGGTGGTGCTGGCCAACGCACGGCTGTCGGCCCGCTCCGCCCGGGGCTATGCGCGTTTCGCCAAGCTCACCGCGCCGATGCTGGCCGAGCTGGACTGGATCGCCGTGCAGACCGAGGCCGAAGCCGAGCGCTTCCGCCAACTGGGTGCGCGTCCGGAATGCGTGGGGGTGACCGGCTCGATCAAGTACGACCTCACCATCGACCCGGCCCTGCCGGCCCGTGCCGCCGAGCTGCGCGCCGCCTGGGGCGCCAGCGGGCGACCGGTGTGGATCGCCGCCAGCACCCATGCCGGCGAGGACGAGATCATCCTCGCGGCCCATCGCGCCGTGCTGGCCCGGCGTCCGGATGCCCTGCTGATCCTGGTGCCGCGCCACCCGGAGCGCTTCACCTCGGTGTACGAGCTGAGCCGCCAGTCCGGCTTCGCCAGCCAGCGCCGCTCCAGCGGCGAGTCGGTGGCGGCGCAGACCCAGGTGCTGGTGGGCGACACCATGGGTGAGCTGCTGTTCCTCTACGCCCTGGCCGACAGCGCCTTCGTCGGTGGCAGCCTGGTGCCCAACGGCGGGCACAACCTGCTGGAGCCGGCGGCCCTGGGCAAGCCGGTGCTGTCCGGCCCGCACCTGTTCAACTTCCTCGAAATCGCCGCGCAACTGCGCGATGCCGGCGCCCTGCTGGAGGTGGACGGCGCCGAGGCCCTGGCCCGCGACGTCGAAGGGCTCTGGGCCGACGCCGCACGCGCCGCTGCCATGCGCGATGCCGGGCTCGGCGTGCTGCGGGCGAACCAGGGCGCGCTGGAGCGCCTGTTGGCTGGCCTGGCTGCCCGAATCAAGAAGTGAGGAGCGTCGCCGAGGCGGCGCGGGATCAGAAAGTCGGCGGGGTCACGATCCACAGCACCAGGGCATCCCGCTCGCCGGGGTTGCCGTAGCGGTGCGGCTCCTGGCTGGAGAAGGCGAAGCTGTCGCCTTCGTTCAGCAGGAAGTGGCGTTCGCCGACCCACAGCTCGAACTGCCCGCTCAGTACGTAGCCGGCTTCCTCGCCTTCGTGGCTGTAGCTCTCCTCGCTGTAGGTGCCGGGCGGAAAGCGCGAATGGAGGACCTCCAGCGAACGGCTGGGCTGCGGGCTGAGCAGCTCGTCGGTGATGCCGTCCTCGTAATGCAGGCTCATGCGGGCGTTGCGCCGCACCACGTAGCCCCGGTCGGCCTCGGCCACGGGGGCTTCGCTGCCGAAGAACCACTGGATGGTCACCCCCAGGCTGCGGGCGATGTTGAACAGCGCCGGGATCGAGGGGTAGGCGAGGTTGCGTTCCAGCTGGCTGATGTAGCCGGCGGTGAGCGAACTCTGCTCGGCCAGCTCGCTCAGGGTCATGCCGCGGCGCTTGCGCAGGCCGCGGATGCGGGTGCCGAGGAACTGGCTTTCAGGCGGTACGGCCTGGGGCGAGGGCGGCAGTGGGCTCATGGTCTGGCTGTCCTTGTAGGCCGGCGGCCCGGTGTGTCGGGCGCGGCATTGTAAGGCAGGTTCGACCCTTGCCGCGCGCCCCGGTTTCAGAGCGTCCAGGCTGCCTGCAGCCCCTCGAAGATCGCCTCTTCCGCCGTGCGGGCCGCCAGGCAATCGCCAATGCGCTGGAACGGCACCCGGCCTTCCAGGGCGCTGCCCAGCTCATCGAACGGCGCATGGCCCTGGCACAGCACCAGGGTGTCCACCTGCTCGAACAGCATCGGCTCGCCGCTGGCGCTGTGCAGCATGTACACCGTGTCGTCGTCGCAGCCATACAGACGCGCGTAGGGGGTGACCGGGATGCCCAGGCGATGCAGCTCGCCGGCCATCTGGTCGCGCACGTACAGCGGCAGGCTCTCGCCGCAGTGGGTGCCGTTCACCGCCAGCCGCACCGTATGCCCCTGGCGCACCAGGTGCTCGGCGATGCCGGGGCCGATCCAGTCGCAGCGCCAGTCGGCCACCAGCACCGAGCGACCGACCTTCACCTCGCCGCGCAGCACCTGCCAGGCATCCACCACCTGCAGGTCGCCGCCGCGTTCGAACGCCGGCCAGTAGGGGCGGGCGCCGGTGGCGAGGATGACCCGGTCCGGGCGCTCCCGCTCCACCAGGGCCAGGTCCACCCGGGTGTTGCGCTGCACCTGCACGCCGGCCAGCTCCAGCTCGCGCTGCAGGTTGGTGGCCGCGCCGCCGAATTCGCTGCGCCGGGGCAGCAGTTGGGCCAGCAGCACCTGCCCGCCGAGCTGGGCGCCGGCTTCGTAGAGGGTGACCTGGTGGCCACGGCGGGCCGCCACGGCGGCCGCCTTCATGCCGGCCGGGCCGCCGCCGACCACCATCACCCGCTGCGGGCGATCGGTGGGGACGAGGCGCCCGAACTGCTGCTCGCGGCCGGTTTCCGGGTGCTGGATGCAGGAGATGGGGTAGCCCTTGTGGAAGTGGCCGATGCACGCCTGGTTGCAGGCGATGCAGGCGCGCACGTCGTCCACCCGGCCGCTGGCGGTCTTCTCCGGCATCTGCGGGTCGCAGATCAGCGCCCGGGTCATGCCGCACACGTCCGCCTGGCCGCTGGCGATGATCTGCTCCGCTTCCTGGGGCTGGTTGATGCGCCCGGTGACGAACAGCGGGATGCCCAGCCGGGCCTTGAAATGCCCGGCGGTTTCGGCCAGGTAGGCCGGCGCCACCGCCATCGGCGGCACGATGTGCACGGCGCCGCCGAAGGACGCGGAGGTGCCGGCCACCAGGTGCACGTAGTCCAGCTGCGGCTGCAGGGCGAGCACGGCGCTGAGGGATTCGTCCTCGGTCAGCCCCTGGGGATCGCGCTCGTCGGCGGAGATGCGCAGGCCGACGATGAAGTCTTCGCCGCCGGCTTCACGCACCGCCTCGAGCACCTCGCGGAGGAAGCGCAGGCGGGCGTCGAGGTCGCCGTTGTAGCCGTCCTCGCGCAGGTTGACCCGGGGGTTGAGGAACTGCGCCGGCAGGTAGCCGTGGCTGGCCACCACCTCCACACCATCCAGCCCGGCCTCGCGCAGGCGCCGGGTGGCGGCGCCGTAGCCGGTGACGATCTCGTCGATCATGGCCTGGTCGAGGGCCCGGGGCATGACCCGGAAGCGCTCGTTGGGCGTGACGGACGGCGCGTAGGCCACCGCCAGCAGGCCGTTGGCGGTCTCCATGATCTCCCGCCCGGGGTGGAACAGCTGCGACAGCACCAGCGTGCCGTGGGCGTGGCAGGCCTCGGCCAGTTCGCGGTAGCCCTCGATGCAGGAGTCGTCCGTGGCCATCAGCACGTGGGAGGTGTAGCGCGCGCTGTCGTGGACGCCGGCCACCTGCAGCACGATCAGCCCCACGCCCCCTTCGGCGCGGGCGCGCTGGTAGGCGATGAGGGTGTCGTTGACGCGGTTGTCGGTGGGCATGCTGGTGTCGTGCCCGCTGGACATGATGCGGTTCTTCAGGCGCTTGCCGCGCAGGTGCAGGGGCTCGAACAGGTGGGGGAAGGCAGACATGGGGGCCTCGGCGAGGTCGTTTCTTATAAATTCATTACTTGTTTGTTTTCAGTAAAAAATCAACTTGTTTTTTTAATGACATGGCCCTAGCGTGAAAGTCCCCCTCGACGGGGCATCCCTGAACAACAACAAGACTGGGAGCACGTTCATGCGAAACCACACCTCATCTCCGTTCCACCGGCGCAGCGCGCCGTTCCTGCCCCGCCTGCTCACCTGCCTGGCCCTGCTGCTGCCCGCCCTGGGTGCCCAGGCGGCGCCCGACATGGTGGTGGTCGGCTACGGTGGCGACGGTCAGAAGGCCCAGGACGAAGCCTTCTTCAAACCCTTCGCGGCCGAGGATGGCCACCGGCTGATCCAGACTGAATACAACGGCGAGATGGCGCGCATCCGGGTGATGGCCGAGACCGGCCACGTGGACTGGGACCTGGTGCAGATCGAGGGGCCCGACCTGGTGCGCGGCTGCGAGAGCGGCCTGTTCGAGACGCTGGACTGGTCGCGCCTTGGGGGCCGCGAGGCACTGATCGACCAGGCCGCCCAGGACTGCGGCTCGGCCGCGATGGTGTGGGGCGTGGCCCTGAGCTACGACGCCGACCGCCTGAAGACGGCGCCCACCTCCTGGGCGGATTTCTGGGACCTGGAGAAATTCCCCGGCAAGCGCGGCCTGCGCAAGCGCGCCGTGTACAACCTGGAATTCGCCCTGCTGGCCGACGGCGTGCCGGTCGGCGAGGTGTACAAGGTGCTGGCAACGCCGGCCGGGGTGGACCGCGCCTTCGCCAAGCTCGACCAGATCAAGCCGCAGATCCAGTGGTGGGAGGCCGGTGCCCAGCCCACCCAGTGGCTGGCGGCAGGCGATGTGGTGATGACCTCCTCCTACTCCGGACGCGTGGCCGCCGCGCACCAGGGCGGGCGCAACTTCGCCCTGGTGCTGCCCGGCAGCCTCTACGGCATGGACTACTGGGCGGTGATCAAGGGCTCCCGGCACCTGCCCCAGGCCGAACGGCTGGTCGCCTACATGAACCGCAAGGCGCCGCAGCTGGACTACATCGGTCGCATCCCCTACGGCCCGACCAACCGTGAGGCCGCCGCCGCGCTGGACGCCGAGCAGGCGCGCTGGATTCCGGCCACGCCCCAGGCCCTGGCGGACGCCCTGCCCATGGACGTGGAGTTTTGGGTCGACCACGGCGAGGTGCTGGAGGAGCGCTTCAACGCCTGGGCGGTGCGCTGATAGGGTGCCGCTACCCGGCCCGCCCTCGCGGTGGGCCACTCCACCTTCCACCGACCCCGGAGCCTTCCATGACGCCGCTGCACGCCCCGCTGCCCCCTTCGTCCTGCTCCCCCGAGGAGCGTACCCTGCGCCAGGAGCTGGCCGCCTGCTACCGGCTGGTGGCGCACTTCCGCATGACCGACCTGATCTTCACCCACATCTCGGTGCGCCTGCCGGGGCCCGAGCACCACTTCCTGATCAACCCCTACGGGCTGATGTTCGACGAGATCCGCGCCAGCGACCTGGTGAAGATCGACCTGCAGGGCCGCCCGGTGGAGCCGACCCGCCACAAGGTCAACCCGGCGGGCTTCGTCATCCACAGCGCCATCCATGCCGCCCGCGAGGACGCCCGCTGCGTGCTGCACACCCACACCCGCGCCGGGTGCGCGGTGGCCGCCCAGCCGGCGGGGCTGCTGCCGGTGAACCAGATCTCCATGGAGTTCTATGGCCGCGTGGCCTACCACGGCTACGAGGGCGTGGCGCTGAACCTCGACGAGCAGAAGCGCCTGGTGGCCGACCTCGGCGACAAGCCGGTGATGATCCTGCGCAACCACGGCCTGCTGACGGTGGGGGAGACGGTGGCCCAGGCCTTCCTGCGCATGTACTACCTGGAGAAGGCCTGCGACATCCAGCTGGCCGCCCAGGCCGGCGGCGAGCTGCTGCTGCCGTCCCACGAGGTCTGCGAACACACCCAGCGCCAGTTCAACGAACCCGCGCGCCCGCTGGCGGACGGCGAGTTGAGCGACCCGGATGCCAACGAGCTGGCCTGGCAGGCGCTGCTGCGCCTGCTGGACCGGGTGGCACCGGACTACCGCGACTGAGCCGCCCCGCCCGCCGTGCGACGGGCGGGGCCGCCGGTCAGCGCAGCTCGGCCAGCAGGCCGCTCAGGTAGCGCTGACCTTCGTCATCCAGCGCCTGCAGGGGCAGGCGCGGGACGCCCACGTCCAGCCCGGTCAGGCGCAGGCCGGCCTTCACGGTGGTGGGCAGGCCCCGGCGGGTGATGTAGTCCAGCAGCGCCAGCTGGCGATAGAACGACTCCCGCGCCTCGTCCAGGCGCCCCTCGCGCACCGCCTCGTAGAGCGCCAGGTTGTGCCGGGGGATGAGGTTGGGCGCGGCGGTGCACCAGCCTTTCGCCCCGGCCACCAGAGCCTCCAGCGCCAGCGGGTTGCAGCCGTTGTAGAAAGCCACCTGGCCGTCGGAAAGCAGGTGCAGCCGGTGCATGCGCTGGATGTCGCCGGTGCTCTCCTTGACCATCGTGACGTTCTCCACCTCCCGGACGATCCGCAGGATCAGCTCCACCGGCAGGTCCGTGCCGCTGGTGCCCGGGTTGTTGTAGAGCATCACCGGGACGCCGATGGCCTCGCCCACCGCACGGTAGTGGGCGAGGATCTCCGCCTCGCTGAGCTTCCAGTAGGACACCGGCAGCACCATCACCGCGCTGGCGCCCAGCTGCTCGGCCAGGCGGGCGCGGCGCACGGTGCGCGCGGTGGTCAGGTCGGACACGCTGACGATGCTCGGCACGCGGCCGGCGATGGTGCTCAGGCTGAACTCCGCCACCGCGTCCCATTCCGGGTCGCTGAGGTAGGCGCCTTCGCCGGTGCTGCCCAGGGGCGCGATGGCGTGCACGCCGCCGTCCAGCAGGCGTTCGATGGAGTGGCCGAGGGCCGGCAGGTCGAGGGCGCCGTCCGCGCCGAAGGGGGTGATGGTGTAGCCGATGATGCCGTGGAGGATGGAAGAGGACATGGGTGCACCTGGGGCAATGAACGAAAGGTCTTGTGTGGTGGCGCGCGGTCAGCTCAGGCAGTCGCCGTGCTGACGCAGGCTGCGCCGTGCGTAGTAGCTGAAGGCCGCGCCGTGGCGCTTGGGCGTGGAGATCCAGTCATGAGCCTCACGGCCGAGGGCCGGCGGGATGGGGCGGATCTCGCCGGCGGACATGGCCAGCAGCTGCATCTTCGCGGCACGCTCGAACAGCAGCGCCAGCACGCAGGCTTCCTCGATGCTGGCACCGGTCACCAGCAGGCCGTGGTGGGAGAGCAGGATGGCGCGCTTGTCGCCCAGGGCGGCGGAGATGATCTCGCCCTCTTCGTTGCCCACCGGCACCCCCGGCCACTCCTTGAGGAAGGCGCAGTCGTCGTACAGCGGGCAGAGGTCCATGTGCGAGACCGCCAGCGGCACTTCCAGCATCGACAGGGCGGCGGCGTGCAGCGGGTGGGTGTGGATGATGCAGTTCACGTCCGGGCGGGCGCGGTACACCCAGCTGTGGAAACGGTTGGCCGGGTTGGCCATGCCCTGGCCCTGGAGCACCTTGAGGTCCTCGTCGACCCGCAGCAGGTTGCTGGCGGAAATCTCGTCGAAGCCCAGCCCCAGTTGCTGGGTGTAGTAGGTGCCGGGCTCCTCGGCACGGCAGGTGATCTGTCCGGCCAGGCCGGAATCATGGCCGCCCTCGAAGAGGATTCGGCAGGTCAGGGCCAGTTTTTGCCGGGCCGTCCACGTATTATCCAGCAGGCTGGTCTGCATCTGCCGTTCGGCATGCTGGATCAGTTGGTCTTTGGGGAGGTGCATGGTAGTTGCCATGTGAGCATCCTTAGCCGGGTGACGCGAGTGGGGCTCGCGGTCATGTCGAAGCGAATGACACAAATAAAGCTAAATGACACAAAGTGTCATTGGCAAGAGAAAAGTTTCCCGCACCGACGCCAAAGGGGCGTTCTGCATGTCCATGCGATTGAAATTGTTGAGAAAAAAACTGGGGATGACCCTGGAAACGCTGGCCGAGAAGACCGGCATGACCAAGAGCTACCTGTCCAAGGTGGAGCGGGGCCTGAGCACGCCCTCCATCGCCACCGCGCTGAAGCTGTCGAAGGCGCTCAGCGTGCCGGTGGAGGAGCTGTTCGCCGAGGAGGGGGCCGCCAGCGAGGGCTACAGCCTGGTGCGCCACGACGAGCGACAGCCACTGGCGCGGGACGACGAGGGCCCGGCCTACGCCTCCCTCGCCCGGCAGATCGGCGACCGCGCGCTGCTGCCGTTCATCGTCCACCCCCCCCGGGACTTCAGCCATTCGACCTTCAAGGAGCACCTGGGCGAGGAGTTCATCTTCGTCCACCGGGGGCGGGTGGAGGTCGACTTCCTGTCCGAGCGCCTGACCCTGGAAACCGGCGACGCGCTGCACTTCAACGCCCAGAAGCCGCACCGCCTGCGCTCCCTGGGCGAGGAGCAGGCCGAGTTGCTGGTGGTGGTGCACAGCGAGGAGTGAGGCCGCTTCCCGGCCCCGTGCGGTTGAACGAACAGGAGCGTGGTGATGAATACGGAAGTGCGGTTTTCCCGGCTGGAGCCGGAGCAGCGCAAGGCCCTGCTGGTGGACGCCACCCTGGTCTGCCTCAAGCGCTACGGTTTCCAGGGCGCCTCCGTGCGCAAGATCTGCGCCGAGGCGGGTGTCTCCGTCGGCCTCATCAACCACCACTACGAGGGCAAGGACGCGCTGGTGGCCGAGGCCTACCTGGCGGTCAGCGAGCGGGTCATGGGCCTGCTGCGTTGCGCCGTGGAGTCCGCCCCGGGGCCTGCCCGGCGGCGCCTCTCGGCCTTCTTCCAGGCCTCGTTCTCGGCCGAGATGCTCGACCCCCAGCTGCTCGACGCCTGGCTGGTGTTCTGGGGCGCGGTGACCCACATCGAATCCATCCGCCGGGTCCATGACCAGTCCTACGGCAACTACCGCAGCCTGCTGGCCGACGCCCTCGCCCTGCTGGCGGACGAGGAGGGCTGGCCCGCCTTCGACGCCGGCCTCGCGGCCATCAGCCTCAGCGCGCTGCTGGACGGGCTGTGGCTGGAGTCCGGCCTCAACCCCGCCACCTTCACCCCCGAGCAGGGCGTGGTGATCTGCGAAGCCTGGGTCGATGGCCTGCAGGCCGGCGCGTATCAGCGTTTCCAGGAGGATACGTCCGCTTATTGATCGTTTGTTCAGCAGTGGCTAGGCTGCTGCTTTCACCCGAGCCTCCGCCCGGGTGTCACCGTCCGACAACCAGAACAAGAAACGCCCCGGCACGCCGGAGGTGAAAGGTGATGGCGATGGTTCCCCGCGTATTGGTCGTCGATGACGATCCGGTGATTCGTGAGCTGCTGCAGAGCTACCTGGGCGATGAGGGCTACGAGGTGTTCTGCGCGGCCGATGCCGAGCAGGCCGAAGCCGTGCTGGCCAAGACCTCCCACCTCGGCCAGCCCGTGGAGCTGGTGCTGCTGGACGTCCGCCTGCCCGGCAAGGACGGCCTGACCCTGACCCGCGAGCTGCGGGTGCGCTCCGAGATCGGGATCATCCTGATCACCGGGCGCAACGACGAGATCGACCGCATCGTCGGCCTCGAATGCGGCGCCGACGACTACGTGATCAAGCCCCTCAACCCCCGCGAGCTGGTGTCCCGGGCGAAGAACCTGGTGCGCCGCGTCCGCCATGCCCAGGCCGAGCCCGGCCCCGTGCGCCAGGTGCTCAAGCAGTTCGGCGACTGGCTGCTGGACACCGACCGGCGCCGCATCATCGATTCCACCGGCCATGAAACGCTGCTCACCCAGGGCGAGTTCCAGTTGCTCAGCACCTTCCTGCGCAACAGCGGCCACACCCTCAGCCGTGACCAGTTGATGGACCAGATCCGCAACCGCGAATGGCTGCCCAACGACCGCTCCATCGACGTGCTGGTCGGGCGCCTGCGCCGCAAGTTGCGCGACGACCCCGCCGACCCGCAGCTGATCATCACCATCCACGGCGCCGGCTACCTGTTCACCGCCACCCCCAGCGAGGCCTGAACATGCGCTGGCTGGCACTCCTGGCCTGGGGCTGGTGCAGCCTCGGGCTGGCGGCCGGGACCATGCGCTATTGCGACTACCCGGTGTACCCGCCCGTGTCCTGGAGCGATGGCCAGGCCGTGCGCGGCCTGGCGCCCCAGGTGGTGAAACGGGTGCTCCAGGAGCTGGGCTACGAGATGCAGGTAGTGGTGCTCGGCAACTGGAAACGCTGCCTGATGGATGCCGCCAGCGGCCGCGTCGACCTGGTGCTGGCCTATCGCACCGGGGAGCGCCAGCAATACCTGGCGTTCGCCGAGGCACCGGTGCTGCGGGAGGAGGTCGCGCTCTTCTACAACCGCCACAAGCCCCTGGCGGTGAAGCACCTGGCCGACCTCGCCGGTTACCGCGGCGGGCTGCTGTTCGGGGAAAGCTACGGTACCGAGTTCGACCGCTTCGTCACCCGCCAGGGGCGCATCGAATACGTCTCGGACAGCCGGCAGAACTTCGGCAAGCTGATCCGCCAGCGCATCGACTTCATCCCCTACGAGCGGCGCACCGGGCGGCTGTTCGTGGCGGGCATGCCGGGCGGCGAGGCCATCGTCGACGCGCCCGAACCCCTGGCGGTGGACTCCCTGCGGCTGGCCGTGTCGCGGCGCTCACCGCTCCTGGCGCGGCTCGACGACATCGACCGCATCCTGCTGGCGCTGCAGGCCGACGGCAGCCTGCAGCGCTGGCTGGAAGAGAGCGAGCGCGACTACCGCACCCAGGGGCGTCCCCTGGAGACGCCATGAAGGCCCTGCACGCCCCCGGACCGCTGGCCCGGCGCCTGCTGCAGCGGGTCCTCGGCTTCAGCTTGTGCGTCACCCTGCTGGCCGGCGCGGTGCAGCTGGGCCTGGAGTACCGGCGCGAGATGCAGGCCATCGAACAGCGCCTGGAGCTGATCCGCAGCGGTTACCTGGCCAGCTTCGAGCGCAGCCTCTGGGACCTCGACCAGGCCCAGTTGCGGGTGCAGCTGCACGGCCTGGTGGACTTCCCAGACGTCGCCTGGGCGAGCCTCGCCAGCGAAGACTTCACCCTGGTCCAGGGCGACATCCAGGTGCCCGGCCCGGTGCGGGTCGAGCATTTCCCCCTCGGCTACCAGCCGCCCGACGGCGAGCGGCGCGCCCTCGGTGAACTGACCCTGGCCATCGACCTCGGGGCCGTTCATCGGCGCCTCTGGCAGAGCGGGCTGGACGGCCTGCTGTGGATGGGCGCCTTCCTCTGCGGCCTGGCGGTGGCCCTGAGCCTGCTGTTCCACAGCCTGGTGACGCGGCACCTGGAGCGCATGGCCGGCTTTGCCCAGCGCATGGCCGAAGGCGACCTGCAGCAGCCGCTGCACCTGGACAAGCGCGCCCGGCCCCGGCCGGACGAGCTCGACACCGTGGCCCAGGCCCTGGACACCATGCGCCAGGCCCTGGGGCGCGAGCGCAGCGAGCTGCAGCGCCAGGTCGAACGGCGTACCGCCAGCCTGCAGCGGGCCAAGGAGGAGGCCGAGGCCGCGAACGAGGCGAAGATGCGCTTCCTGGCGACCATGAGCCACGAGATCCGCACCCCGCTCAACGGCATCCTCGGCATGGCCGAACTGCTGCGCGACGCCGACCTGGGCACGCTGGAGCGCAAGCGCCTGCACGCCCTGCACAAGGCCGGGGAAGGCCTGCTGGCAGTGCTCGACGAAGTCCTGCTGTTCGCCCGCCTGGAAGACGGGGTGAGCCTGCCGGAAGCCGTCGAGTTCGACCTGGGCGAACTGCTGGACGAGGTGCTGACGCTGCTGGAGCCCCGCGCCGAGGACAACGGCACCGTGCTCTCGCTGCGCCTGGACCCGTCGGTGAACCGCCGCTGCCGAGGGGCCGAGCAGTTCCTCCGCCAGGTGCTGAGCAACCTGGTGGCCAACGCCGTGAAGTTCACCGCCGACGGCGACGTGCGGGTGGAAGTGACCGCCACCCCGGCCCAGGGCGCGGCTCAGCGCGTGCGCTTCGTGGTCAGCGACAACGGCATCGGCATCCCCGAGGCGGCCCAGGCGCGGATCTTCGAGCGCTTCGTCCAGGCCAGCGACGCCGTCACCCGCCGCTACGGCGGCAGCGGCCTGGGGCTGGCCATCAGCAAGCGGCTGGTGGACGCCATGGGCGGGCAGATCGGCCTGCACAGCCGGGAAGGCGAGGGCAGCCGTTTCTGGTTCGACATCGAACTGCAACCGGCGGCGCTCCCGGCTGCCCGGTCGGTGGGCAACGTACCTAAGGGGCGTGCCCTGCAGGTCCTGCTGGTGGAAGACGTGGCGCTGAACCGCGACGTGGCCCTGGGGCTGCTGGAACGGGACTGCCACCACGTGCAGGCCGTGGACGATGCCCAGCCCGCGCTGGACGCCTGCCGCCAGCAGGCGTTCGACTTGATCCTGCTGGACATGCACCTGCCGGGCATGGACGGCATCGAGCTGTGCCGGGCGATCCGCCAGCAGGCGGACGGGCTCAACCGGGCGACGACCATCCTCGCCTTCACCGCCAGCGTCGAACCGGCCAGCGTCCGCCGCTACTTCGAGGCGGGCATGCAGGGTGTGCTGGCCAAGCCCCTGCGCCTGGACGCCCTGCGTCGTGCACTGGCCATGCCCGGCAGCCCGCCGCCGGACGAGGCAGACGACGGAACCGCGCTCGACACCCGGCTGCTGGCCACCCACCGCGAACTGCTGGGGGAGAACCGCCTCGCCGCGCTGGTCGGCGCCCTGCGCCAACTGCTGGCCGAGCAGATGCCGCTGCTGCACGAAGCCATCCGCGCCGACGACCGGGACGAAGTCGCCGGCCTGGCCCACCGCCTTGCCGGCAGTTGCCGGTCGCTGGGCTGGCGTGGCCTCGGGAACTGCCTGGCGGCCCTGGAAGCCGCCGCCCTGGCGGGCGAGGCGCTGCAGGGCTGGAGCGAGCGCCTGGACCGGGAGCGGGCGGCGGCCGAGGCGCAGATGCAACAGCCCGCCTGAAGGACACTTATAAAAACTACCTGCGTTGTCATCGCGGCGTTAAAAACAGGCTCGTGCGCGAGTCCGATCAAAATGCTCATTTACCGCACGTAAACTGCGCTTTTTCGCCTGTTTTTGCCTTGCGCTGACTGCCTCGCCTACGTTTTTAAAAGCGCCCTGAAGCGAGACAGCTTCATTACAGCTTTTTACAACTTCGATCCCGGCGATCAACGGCGCCTTACATCTCCTTCGAATAATCCAGCGGTATCCGTGCTCGAGCCACGGCCTCTGATCGATTGGAGATAACAACAATGACCCAACGTAGAGTTCCGCTCACCCGCACCCGCCGCTCCCCGGAGGTGCGCCATGTCTGAGACCCATCACGCCGGCAGCGGCGAGAAAATCCAGCTCACCCGGGCGCTCAAGAGTCGGCACATCTTCATGCTCTCGCTCGGTGGGGTGATCGGCACCGGCCTGTTCATGGGCTCGGGCGTCACCATCGGCTCCGGCGGCCCGGTGGGCGCCATCCTCGCCTACCTGGTCGCCGGCCTGCTGATGTACCTGGTGATGGTCTGCCTCGGCGAGCTGTCGGTGCAGATGCCGGTCTCCGGCTCGTTCCAGGCCCACGCCACGCGCTTCATCGGCCCGGCCACCGGCTTCATGATCGGCTGGGTCTACTGGATGAGCTGGGCCTCCACGGTGGGCCTGGAGTTCACCGCCGCCGGGATGCTGATGACGCGCTGGTTCCCGGATGTCCCCATCTGGGTCTGGTCAGGGTTGTTCGTGGTGGTGCTGTTCTCCCTCAACGCCCTGGCGACCCGGGCCTTCGGCGAGGCCGAGTACTGGTTCTCCGGCATCAAGGTGGCGGCCATCCTGGTGTTCATCCTGGTGGGGCTGCTGGCGGTGTTCGGCGCCATTCCCCTCGAAGGCCAGTCAGCGGCGCCGGGCCTGGCCAACCTGGTGGGGGATGGCCTGTTCCCCAACGGGCTGGCCGCCGTGTTCGCGGTGATGATGACGGTGGTCTACGCCTTTCAGGGCTGCGAGATCATGGGCGTCGCCGCCGGCGAGACCGACCAGCCGGAGAAGAGCATCCCCCAGGCCGTGCGCAACGTGGTCTTCCGCGTGCTGATCTTCTACGTGCTGGCCATCGGCGTGCTGGCCGCCATCGTCCCCTGGCGTGAGGCGGGGCTGATGGAGAGCCCGTTCGTTCAGGTGTTCGACAAGGTGGGCATTCCCTATGCCGCCGACCTGATGAACTTCGTGATCCTCACGGCGATCCTTTCCGTGGGCAACTCCGGGCTCTATGCCTCCACCCGCATCCTCTGGGCCATGTCCAAGACCGGCATGGCGCCGCGCCAGCTGTCGAAACTGAGCGCCCGGGGCGTGCCGCTGTACGCGCTGCTTATCACCCTGTGCTTCGCCCTGCTGTCGCTGCTGACCAGCATCGTCGCCGCCGACACCCTGTTCATGGTGCTGATGGCGGTGAGCGGCATGGCCGGCACCGTGACCTGGATCGTCATCGCCTACGCCCAGTACCGCTTCCGCCGCGAGCACATGGCCAAGGGCGGCACCCGGGCCGACCTGAAGTACTCGGCGCCGTTGTTCCCGCTGGTGCCGTTGGCCTGCATCGCCATCTGCTGCTCGTTGTTCGTCTTCCTCGCCCTGGACCCCACCCAGCGGCCGTCGCTGTACTGGGGCTTCGGCTTCATCGCTGTGTGCTACGGCGCCTACTTCCTGATCCGCCGCAGGCGTGGCGGTGATGTGGGGGAGGAGATCGTCCCCAGCATCGGTTGAACCCCGTGTCACGACCAAGGCCCCGCACTGCGGGGCCTTTTTCATGGCGTAGGGATCTTTGTTCGAAGTTGTAACGCTGCCGGATGCCGACGCCGTACGCGCGCCCTTCGGGGCCAGGGCTGGCGCGTTCCGGCGGCTTTGCACGCTTCGTTACAGGCGGCTTCCGGGGTGGATTGTGGTCTTGTTGAACGACTGTTTAGCATGAGGCCACGCATTCGCCTCCGCACAATCAACGACAAGAACGAGGGCCGCATGACTCAGCCATCCCCGCTCAGCCGGGTCCAGGGCGGTATCGCCTGGATCACCCTGAACCGACCTGCACAGCGCAACGCGCTGGACATCCCCACGCTCAAGCACCTGCTGGCCCAGCTGGACGCCCATGAGGCCGACCCGGCGGTGCGCGTCATCGTGCTCACCGGTGAAGGCCGCAGCTTCTGCGCCGGTGCCGACCTTGCCGAATGGGCCGAGGCCGAAGCCCGGGGCGAGCTGGAAACCTACGGCTGGACCGAAACCGCCCACGCTCTGATGCGCCGCCTGCATGGCCTGGGCAAGCCGACCATCGCCGCCGTCAACGGCACCGCCGTGGGCGCGGGGATGGACCTGGCGCTGTGCTGCGACTTCCGCATCGCTGGCGCCTCCGCGCGCTTCAAGGCCGGCTACACCGGCATGGCCTACTGCCCGGACGCCGGCGCCAGCTGGCACCTGCCGCGCCTGATCGGCAGCGAAGCGGCCAAGCGCCTGCTGTTCCTCGACGAGCTGTGGGATGCCGAGCGTGCGCTGAGCGCCGGCCTGGTCGGCGAGGTGGTTGCCGATGAACACCTGCTGGCACAGGTCGGCGAATTCGCCGCGCGCCTGGCCGCCGGCCCGACCTTCGCCTTTGCCCAGACCAAGCGCCTGATGCGCGACGGCGCCAGCCGCACCCTGGCCCAGCAGCTGGAGGCCGAGCAGGCCGCCGGGCTGCTCTGCGGCCGCAGTGACGATGCCGCCGAGGCGCTGCGCGCCGTGGCCGAGAAACGTTCCCCCCAATTCAACGGCCGCTGACGGCTGCAGGTGATGCCATGGATTTTCAACTGACCCAGGAACAGGACATGCTCGTCGAGGCGGTCAAGGCCTTCGTCGAGAAAGAGCTGCTGCCCCACGAAGAAGCAGTGGACCGCGCCGACGCCGTATCCCCGGAGCTGGCCGCGCAGATTCGCGGCAAAGCCATCGCCGCTGGTTTCTACGCCTTCAACATGCCCGAGGACGTCGGCGGCGGTGGCCTGGACTACCTGTCCCAGGCGCTGGTCGAGCGCGAGCTGTCCAAGGTGTCCTGGGCGCTGCACGTGTTCGTTGCGCGGCCGTCGAAGATCCTCATGGCCTGCACCGGCGCGCAGATCGGCGACTACCTGCTGCCGTGCGTGCAGGGCGAGAAGATCGACTGCTTCGCCCTCACCGAGCCGGGCGCCGGTTCCGACGCCAACGCCATCAAGACCCGCGCCGTGCGTGACGGCGACGACTTCATCATCAACGGCGCCAAGCACTTCATCAGCCACGCCGGGCATGCCGATTTCGCCATCGTCTTCGCGGTGACCGACACCTTCGAGCGCAACGGCAAGAAGCGCAACGCCGTGACCGCCTTCCTGGTGGACAAGGGCACCGCCGGCATGACCGTGCGCCGGGGGCCGAAGTGCGTGAGCAACAAGGGCTACCACACCTACGAGATCTTCTTCGACGACTGCCGCGTGCCGGCCTCCAAGGTCCTCGGCGAAGTGGACAAGGGCTGGGAAGTGGCCAACGCCTGGCTCACCGCTGGCCGCGTGATGGTGGCTGCCAACTGCGTCGGCCAGGCCCAGCGCGCGCTGGACCTGGCGCTGCAGTGGTCCGCCGACCGCAAGCAGTTCGGCCAGCCCATCGGCAGCTACCAGGGCATCTCGTTCAAGCTCGCCGACATGGCCACGCAGATCCGCGCCGCCGAGCTGATGACCCTGCACACCGCCTGGAAGATGGACTGCGGCACCATGAGCGACGGCGAGGCCGGCATGGCCAAGCTGTTCGCCAGTGAAGTGCTGGGCAAGGTGGCCGACGAGACGGTGCAGATCTTCGGCGGCATGGGCCTGATGGACGAAGGGCCGGTGGAGCGCATCTGGCGCAACGCGCGCATCGAGCGCATCTGGGAAGGCACCTCGGAGATCCAGCGCCACATCATTTCCCGCGAACTGCTGCGTCCGCTGCTGCGCTGAGGCCCGTGCCATGAAACGCGAAAACCTCCAGCGACTGCTGGCGCCCCGTCACCTCGCCTTCATCGGTGGCCGCAGCATGGCGCGCGCGCTCAAGCGCTGCGCCGAAGGCGGCTTCCCGGGTGCGATGTGGCTGGTCAACCCGCAACACGACGAACTCGAAGGCGTGCCCTGCGTGCGCACCATCGCCGAATTGCCCGAAGGGCCGGACGCAGTGTTCGTCGCCACCAATCGCGAGCTGACCCTGCAGGCCGTCGCCGAGCTGGCCGCCAAGGAGGCCGGTGGTGTCATCTGCTACGCCTCCGGCTTCGCCGAGACCGGCGCCGAAGGCGAAGCCCTGCAGCGCCGCCTGCTCGCCAGCGCCGGTGACATGGCCCTGCTCGGCCCCAACTGCTACGGCCTGCTCGACTACCTGCACGGCGCCGCGCTGTGGCCGGTGGCCCACGGCGGGCAGCGGGTGGAGAAGGGCGTGGCGGTGCTCACCCAGAGCGGCAACTTCGCCTACAACCTGTCCATGAGCGACCGCTCGCTGCCCATCGCCTACATGGCCTCGGTGGGCAACCAGGCGCAGCTGGGCGTGGCCGAACTGATGGACGTGCTGCTGGACGAGCCGCGCGTGACCGCCATCGGCCTGCACCTGGAAGGGCTGAGGAACGTTCCCGGCTTTGCCCGCGCGGCCTACAAGGCGTTGCAGAAAGGCATCCCGGTGATCGCGCTGAAGACCGGCGTGTCGCAGATCGGCGCCGAACTGGCGCTCAGCCACACCAGCTCCCTGGCCGGCTCCGACGCCCTGTACGACTCGCTGTTCGAGCGCCTCGGGGTGATCCGCGTCAGCGGCCCGGTGAGCTTCATCGAAACCCTCAAGGCGGCCGCCTGCGGCAACCTGCCGGGCGGTCCGCGCCTGGCGGCGCTGGCCTGCTCCGGTGGCGACGCCGGGCTGATCGCCGACTACGCCGAACGCAACGGCCTGGCCCTGCCCAAGCTGGTCGACGCCCAGCGCGCCGAGCTGGCCCAGGTGCTGCCGGACTACGCCAACATCGCCAACCCGTTGGACTTCACCACGGCCATCTGGGGCGACGGCCCGGCGCTGGAACGCATGCTCGACAGCGCCCTGCAGACCGACGCCGATGCCGCACTGCTGGTGCTGGACTACCCCGGCGAGGAGACCGGCGAGCGCCCGCAGTGCGACCTGCTGCTGGCGCTTTACTGCGCGGCGCTGGAGCGCCACGGCAAGGTGGGCTTCATCGCCTCTGCGTTGCCGGAGCTGCTGCCCAGGCAGGCCCGTGAACAGCTGCATGCCCACGGCGTCGCCGCGCTGCAAGGCGTGGAAGACGCCCTCGCCGCCTGGGGGCGCATCGCCCATTACCGCCAGCGCCGCGACGCGCTGCTGGCCCGTGGCGAAGCGGCGCTGGTGCCGCTCTGCCCACAGGCGCTGGAAGGCGAAGGCCGCTTGCTGGACGAGTGGCAATCCAAACAGGCGCTGAAGGCCTTCGGCCTGCCGCTGCCGCGCGCGGCGTTGAGCACCCCGATGCAAGCCCGCGAAGCGGCCGCCGATGTCGGTTTCCCATTGGCGCTGAAAGTGGTCAGCGCGCAGCTGCCGCACAAGACCGAAGCCGGCGGCGTGGCGCTCAACCTGCGCAATGAGGCAGCGCTGGAAGCCGCGCTGTTCGACATGCGCGCGAACATCGCCCGCCACGCGCCCGGCGTGCCCTTCGAGCAGGTGCTGCTGGAGCGCATGGCCAACCCGCCGTTGGCCGAGCTGATCGTCGGCATCAAGCGCGAGAACGGCTTCGGCCTGGCGCTGGTGCTGGGGGCCGGCGGCATCCTCGTCGAGCTGCTCAAGGACAGCCGCAGCCTGCTGCTGCCCACCACCGATGCGGCGATCCGCGATGCCTTGCTCAGCCTGCGCAGTGCGCCGCTGCTCACCGGCTTCCGTGGCCGCCCGGCGGTGGACCTGGGGGCGCTGGTGGAGGCCATCCGCGCCGTCGCCGACTACGCCTGCGAACACGTGGACAGCCTGCTGGAACTGGACGTGAACCCGCTGCTGGCGGACGCCGAAGGCGCCGTGGCGGTGGATGCACTGATCCGCTTCGCCGAATGACCGTCACGCTTCAGCCCTTGGGGAGACCACCCATGCAACAGACCACACCTCTCACCGGCGGCCAGGCCCTGGTCCGCCTGCTGGCCAACTACGGGGTCGACACCGTGTTCGGCATTCCCGGTGTACACACCCTGGAGCTGTACCGGGGCCTGCCCGGCAGCGGCATCCGCCACGTGCTGACCCGCCACGAGCAGGGCGCCGGCTTCATGGCCGACGGCTATGCGCGGGTCAGCGGCAAGCCGGGCGTGGCCTTCATCATCACCGGGCCGGGGGTGACCAACGCCGCCACCGCCATCGGCCAGGCCTACGCCGACTCCATCCCGCTGCTGGTGATCTCCAGCGTCAACCACACCGCCAGCCTCGGCAAAGGCTGGGGCTGCCTGCACGAGACCCAGGACCAGCGCGCGATGACCGCGCCGATCACTGCGTTTTCCGCCGTCGCCCTGAGTGCCGAGGATTTGCCCGAGCTGATCGCCCGCGCCTACGCCGTGTTCGACAGCGAGCGCCCGCGCCCGGTGCACATCTCTGTGCCGCTGGACGTGCTCGCCAACCCGGTCGCCCGCGACTGGACCCATGAGGTGGTGCGCCGTGCCGGCCGTGGCCAGCCCTGCGCCATCGCGCTGCGGCAGGCTGTGGATAAACTCCAGGCCGCCCGGCGCCCGATGATCATCGCCGGCGGCGGTGCGCTGCAGGCCGCCGATGCCCTGGCCGCGCTGAGCGAGCGCCTGGCCGCGCCGCTGTTCACCAGCGTCGCCGGCAAGGGCCTGCTGGCGCCGGAAGCGCCGCTCGCCGCGGGCGCCACCCTGTGCACCCAGGCCGGTTGGGACATGATCGCCGAGGCCGATGTGGTGCTGGCCATCGGCACCGAGATGGCCGATACCGATTACTGGCGCGAGCGCCTGCCGCTGACCGGCGAGGTGATCCGCGTCGACATCGATTCGCGTAAGTTCAACGACTTCTACCCCAGCGCCGTGGCGCTGCTGGGGGACGCGAAGGCCACCGCCGAGGCGTTGCTCGCCGCGCTGCCGGCTGCCGCGCGGGATGCGGCCAGCGCCCGTGAGCGCATCGGCCGGCTGCGTGAGCAACTGGAGGCCAGTCACGCCCCGCTGCAGCGCATCCACCTGGCGATCCTCGAACGCATCGCCCAGGCGCTGCCGGACACCGCCTTCATCGCCAGCGACATGACCCAGCTGGCCTACAGCGGCAACTACCTGTTCCCCAGCCGGGCGCCGCGCAGCTGGCTGCACCCCACCGGCTACGGCACCCTCGGCTACGGCGTGCCGGCCGGCATCGGCGCCAAGTTCGGCGCGCCGGAGCGCCCCGGCCTGGTGCTGGTGGGCGACGGCGGCTTCCTCTACACCGCCCAGGAGCTGGCCACCGCCACCGAGGAGCTGGACAGCCCGCTGGTGGTGCTGCTGTGGAACAACGATGCGCTGGGGCAGATCCGCGACGACATGCTCGATCTGGACATCGAGCCCATCGGCGTGCTGCCACGCAACCCGGATTTCGCCCTGCTCGGCCGCGCCTACGGCTGCGAAGTACGCCAGCCGCAGAGCCTGGATGCGCTGGAGCAGGACCTGCGCGAGGGCTTCCGCCATCCAGGGGTGACCCTGATCGAGCTGAAACACGCCTGCGCCCAACAGGCCCGCTGACCCAAGGAGCTGCCCATGCGCTACTCGAACTTCACCCAACGCATCGCCGGCGACGGTGCCGCCGCCTGGGACATCCACTACCGCGCCCTGGCGCGTATGGAGCAGGGCGACGACATCCTGCTGCTGTCGGTGGGCGATCCGGACTTCGACACGCCGGTGCCCATCGTGCAGTCGGCCATCGACAGCCTGCTGGCCGGCAACACCCATTACGCCGACGTGCGCGGCAAGCGTTCGCTGCGCGAAGCCATCGCCCGTCGTCACAGCCAGCGCAGCGGCCAGGCCGTCACCGGCGATGAGGTGGTAGTGCTGGCCGGCGCCCAGTGCGCGCTCTACGCCGTGGCGCAATGCGTGCTCAACCCCGGTGATGAAGTGATCGTCGCCGAGCCGATGTACGTCACCTACGAGGCGGTGTTCGGGGCCTGTGGCGCCACCGTCGTGCCGGTCCCGGTGCGCTCCGAGCACGGCTTCCGCGTGCAGGCCGAGGACGTGGCCGCGCGGATCACCCCGCGTACCCGCGCCCTGGCGATCAACAGCCCGCACAACCCCTCCGGCGCCAGCCTGCCGCGCACCACCTGGGAAGCACTCGCCAAGCTGTGCGTGCAGCACGACCTGTGGATGATCTCCGACGAGGTCTACAGCGAGCTGTTGTTCGAGGGCGAGCACGTCAGCCCCGCCAGCCTGCCGGGCATGGCCGAGCGCACGGCGACCCTCAACAGCCTGTCGAAGTCCCACGCCATGACCGGCTGGCGCGTGGGCTGGGTAGTGGGCCCGCGCGCGCTCTGCGGGCACCTGGAGAACCTGGCCCTGTGCATGCTCTACGGCTCGCCGGACTTCATCCAGGACGCCGCCTGCACCGCGCTGGAGGCCCGCTTGCCGGATCTGGAGGCCATGCGCGAGGCCTACCGCCAGCGCCGCGACCTGGTGCTCGATTGCCTGGCCGACTGCCCCGGCGTGCGCGCCCTGCGGCCGGACGGGGGCATGTTCGTGATGGTGGACATCCGCGCCACCGGGCTCTCCGCCCAGGCCTTTGCCGACCGGCTGCTGGACGGCCACGGGGTCTCGGTGCTGGCCGGCGAGGCCTTCGGCCCCAGTGCGGCCGGGCACATCCGCCTGGGCCTGGTGCTGGGCGCCGAGCCCCTGCGCGAGGCCTGCCGCCGCATCGCACGGTGCGCGGCCGAGGTGCTTGAGCAGGGCGCGTCCTCTTCCAATGACCCGGCGCGACGGGAGTTCGCATGAATGTATTGATCGTCCACGCCCACAACGAACCGCGCTCCTTCTGCACCGCGCTGTGCCGGCTCGCCGAGCAGACGCTGCGGGAGCAGGGGCACGCGGTGAAGGTGTCGGACCTTTATGGGATGAACTGGAACCCGGTGGCCAGCGAGGCGGACTTCCTCGAACGGTGCAACCCGGACTACCTGGTGTACGCCCTGGAGCAGCGCGAGGCGGTGACGGCCCAGACCCTGGCCGCCGACATCCGCGAGGAGCTGAACAAGCTGCTGTGGGCGGACCTGGTGATCTTCAACTTCCCGGTCTACTGGTTCTCCGTGCCGGCCATCCTCAAGGGCTGGTTCGACCGGGTGCTGGTCTCCGGCATCTGCTACGGCGGCAAGCGCTTCTACGACCAGGGCGGGCTGGCGGGCAAGCGCGCCTTGCTGACCCTGACCCTGGGCGGGCGCGACCACATGTTCGGCCCGGGGGCGATCCACGGCCCGCTGGAGGACATGCTGCGACCGGTCTTGCGCGGCACGCTGGCCTACACCGGCATGACGGTGCTGCCGCCTTTCGTCGCCTGGCACGTGCCCTATGTGAGCGACGACGTGCGGGCCGGCTACCTGCAGGCGTACCAGGCGCGGCTCGCCGGGATCGAGCAGGACACACCGCTGGCCTTCCCCCGTCTCGACCAGTTCGATTCGCGGCTGTACCCGTTGCCCGCAGAGGGTTGAGCGGCCCAGGAACGAAAAAGCCCGGCATGTGCCGGGCTTTTTCATGGGGCCTGTCAGTTGGCCTTGTTGCGCAGGCTGGCTTCCGCCGCCTTGGCCAGGTCCGGGGGCAGGAAGTCCTTGTCCGGGTCGTAGTCCGCCTTGAGGAAGCCGGCCAGGGCTTCCAGGTCGGCCGGGCTGAGGGTGCCGGCGGCCTGCTTCAGGCGCAGGTTGTCGAGGATGTAGTCGTAGCGGGCGTTGTTGTAGTCGCGCACCGAGCTGTACAGCTGGCGCTGGGCGTCCAGCACGTCGACGATGTTGCGGGTGCCGACCTGGTAGCCGATTTCGGTGGCTTCCAGGGCGCTCTGGTTGGAGATGATCGACTGCTTGCGGGCCTTGACCTGCTCGACGTCGGTATTCACTGCGCGGTGGTAGTTGCGGGTGTTCTGCACCACCTGGCGGCGCAGGCTTTCGCGCTGCTGCTCGGTCTGGCTCAGGCGCTGGTAGGACTCGCGCACCTGGGAGCTGGTCAGGCCGCCGCTGTAGATCGGGATGTTCAGCTGCAGGCCGATGGTGCGCTGCTCGACATCGCTGCCGTAGCGCACGGGGCTGTTGCCGCTGTTGGTGAAGCCGAGGCTGTCGTTGTCACCCTTCTGGTACTGGGCGACGGCATCCAGGGTCGGGGCGTGGCCAGACTTGCGCTGGCGCAGGGTTTCCTCGGCGGCGTCCACGGCGTGGTTGCTGGCCTGCAGGTTGAGGTTCTGCTGGGCGGCGGTGTCGACCCAGGCCTTGGCGTCGTTCGGGCTGGGCACCACCACCGGCAGGGTGTGCTGGATGCCTTCGATGGCGCCGTATTCACGGTTGGTCAGGGTGGTCAGCGCCTGGAAGGCGTCTTCCACGTTGCGCTCGGCGATCATCCGGTTGGCGCGGGCGGTGTCGTAGCCGGCCTGGGCCTCGAGCACGTCGGTCTTGTCCGAGAGGCCCACGTCAAAGCGCTCGTTGGCCTGGTCGAGCTGGCGCTTGAAGGCAGCTTCCTCGGCCTTGGTGGAGGCGAGGTTGTCCTGGGCGCGGAGCACGGCGAAGTAGCCTTCGGCGGTCTGCAGGATCAGGTTCTGCTGGGTCGCGGAGAACTCCAGGGAGGCCTGCTCGGTGCTGGCCTCGGCGGCCTTGAGCTGGAACCAGCGGTCAGCGCGGAAGATCGGCTGGCTGAGGCTGGCCTGGTAGACGATGCCGCTGCGCGAGCTGGTGGCCGAGGGCTGGTCCAGCTTGGTGCGGGTGTCGTTGGCGCTGGCGCCGCCATTGATCTGCGGCAGCAGGCCGGCACGTGCCTGGGGCACGGCCTCGCGCTGGGCTTCGAAGTTGGCGCGGGCGGCGGCGAGGTCGGCGTTGTTGTCGACCGCATCCTTGTACACGGTTACAAGGTCCGTCTTGGCTGACAGCGGGGCGTTGGCTGCCCAGGCGGTTCCGGCGAATGCGGAGGCCACGGCAACAGCCAGTGAGAGTCTGCGCAGCATGATCAATCCTGGATTCAGTGGGGTCGGGCAAGGCTACGGGTGCCGTGGTACGCGGTCAAGACAACCGCCAGGCGGGCTGAGTGTAGTTTGCCGGACGTTATGTTGCCTGCCCGGAACAATACTGTTTTCAGCGGATTTCCTGACGCGCGGGTCATTTATTTACCGGTGCGGGCTTGGTTTGTGGCGGCGGGCTTGATTAGACTGCGCGAGTTCTTGTCGGGGTGCCTCGAATCGGAGGCTGAGATCGGAAAGTTCCGGATCCCGTTGAACCTGATCAGGTTAAGGCCTGCGTAGGGAACAAGATGTGCCTCTCCCGCCTTGCACTCCGGAGAGGTCCCTCTCGGCACCGGCCCCGGTGCACTCTGCCTTTCAGGTTCGCTCCGACATCACCCAGGAGCCTGCCGATGACCGCAAAACAACAACGAAACCTGAGCGAGAGCGCCCAGGTCGATCAGCAATCCGTCCAGCCGTTTCCCCGTTCCCACAAGGTCTATGTTCAGGGCTCGCGCCCCGATATCCGCGTGCCCATGCGCGAGATCGCCCTGGACGTGACCCCCACCGCCTTCGGTGGCGAGATCAACGCGCCGGTGACCGTCTACGACACCTCCGGCCCCTACACCGACCCCGCCGTGCAGATCGACGTGCGCAAGGGCCTGGCAGACATCCGCAGCCCCTGGATCGATGAC
Organism: Pseudomonas sp. zfem003; assembly: GCF_032621675.1. Classification (NCBI taxonomy): domain Bacteria; kingdom Pseudomonadati; phylum Pseudomonadota; class Gammaproteobacteria; order Pseudomonadales; family Pseudomonadaceae; genus Pseudomonas; species Pseudomonas sp. zfem003. Next base: position 248,179 of record NZ_JAVYJG010000002.1, read on the forward strand.
CGCAACGACACCGAACGCCTGCCGGGCCTGACCTCCGAGTTCGGCCAGCGCCGCCTGGCGGACGCCGAGCTGTCGGCCATGCGCTTCGCCCACGTGCGCAACCCGCGTCGGGCCAAGGCCGGGCACAACGTCACGCAGATGCACTACGCGAAGAAGGGCATCATCACGCCGGAGATGGAGTTCGTCGCCATCCGCGAGAACATGAAGCTGGCCGAGGCCCGCGAGGCCGGCCTGCTGAAGGAGCAGCACCCGGGGCACAGCTTCGGCGCTGCCATTCCGAAGGAGATCACCCCCGAGTTCGTTCGCGAGGAAGTCGCCCGCGGCCGCGCCATCATCCCCGCCAACATCAACCACGTGGAGTTGGAGCCGATGATCATCGGCCGCAACTTCCTGGTGAAGATCAACGGCAACATCGGCAACTCGGCCCTGGGTTCCTCCATCGAGGAAGAGGTGGCCAAGCTGACCTGGGGCATCCGCTGGGGCTCGGATACGGTGATGGACCTGTCCACCGGCAAGCACATCCACGAGACCCGCGAGTGGATCATCCGCAACTCGCCGGTGCCCATCGGCACCGTGCCGATCTACCAGGCCCTGGAGAAGGTCGGCGGCATCGCCGAGGACCTGACCTGGGACCTGTTCCGCGACACCCTGATCGAGCAGGCGGAGCAGGGTGTGGACTACTTCACCATCCACGCCGGCGTGCTGCTGCGCTATGTGCCGCTGACCGCCAAGCGCGTCACCGGCATCGTTTCCCGTGGCGGTTCGATCATGGCCAAGTGGTGCCTGGCGCATCACCAGGAGAATTTCCTCTACACCCACTTCGAGGAAATCTGCGAAATCATGAAGGCCTACGACGTGTCCTTCTCGCTGGGTGACGGCCTGCGCCCCGGCTCCATCGCCGACGCCAACGACGCGGCCCAGTTCGGTGAGCTGGAGACCCTCGGCGAGCTGACCAAGGTGGCCTGGAAGCACGACGTGCAGACCATGATCGAAGGCCCCGGCCACGTGCCCATGCACCTGATCAAGGAGAACATGGACAAGCAGCTGGAATGCTGCGACGAGGCGCCGTTCTACACCCTCGGCCCGCTGACCACCGACATCGCCCCCGGCTACGACCACATCACCAGCGGCATCGGCGCTGCGATGATCGGCTGGTTCGGTTGCGCCATGCTCTGCTACGTCACGCCCAAGGAGCACCTGGGCCTGCCGAACAAGGATGACGTGAAGACCGGGATCATCACCTACAAGATCGCCGCCCACGCCGCCGACCTCGCCAAGGGCCACCCCGGGGCGCAGATCCGCGACAACGCCCTGAGCAAGGCGCGCTTCGAGTTCCGCTGGGAGGACCAGTTCAACCTCGGCCTGGACCCGGACACCGCCCGCGCGTTCCACGACGAGACGCTGCCCAAGGAGTCGGCCAAGGTGGCGCACTTCTGCTCCATGTGCGGGCCGAAGTTCTGCTCCATGAAGATCACCCAGGAAGTGCGCGACTACGCCAAGGAGAACGGGCTGACCGACGAACAGAAGGCCATCCAGGCCGGGTTCGCCGAGCAGTCCGGGCGGTTCCGCGAAGAAGGCTCGGTGATCTACAAGCAGGTCTGACCGAGCCGGGCCCGGCGTGCCCCAGGCATCGCCGGCGCCCCGATCCACCCTCTTTCGCAAGCCGGGCCTGATGCCCGGCTTCGCGGTTTGTGGGCCAATCCTTGCCACCGTCCAACCAGGGCATCCGCCACGTGAACACCTCGCCTCGCTACTCGCCGTCCATTCCGGTCGCTTTCGACCAGCGCGTTCTCGGCACGCGCGACCTGTTTTCCTTCTGGTTCTCCCTGGGCCTCGGCCTGATGGTGCTGCAGACCGGTGCGCTGCTGGCGCCCGGCCTGGGTGGGGGCGATGCGCTGCTGGCGATCCTCCTGGGCACCGGCGTCGGCGTGCTGCTGCTGGGGGCTGCGGCGCTGATCGGCAGCGACACCGGGCTGTCGAGCATGGCGGCGATGAAGCTCAGCCTCGACTCGGCCGGCGCGTCCCTGCCGGCGTTGCTCAACCTTCTGCAACTGGTGGGCTGGGGCGCCTTCGAGATCATCGTCATGCGCGATGCTGCGAGCCTGCTGGCCAGCCGCAGCTTCGGCGAGCAGGGCGCCTGGACCTCGCCGCTGCTCTGGACGCTGGTCTTCGGCGGCCTGGCGACCTTGCTGGCAGTGGCCGGCCCGTTGGCTTTCGTGCGGCGTATCTTGCGGCGCTGGGGCATCTGGCTGCTGCTGGGGGCCTGCCTGTGGCTGACCTGGGACCTGCTGCGCCGTGCGGACCTGGGCGCGATCCTGGCCAAGGCTGGCGACGGTTCGATGGGCTTTGCCCTGGGCTTCGACATCGCCATCGCCATGCCGCTCTCCTGGCTGCCGCTGATCGCCGACTACACGCGCTTCGGGCGGCGGGGCTCGGGAGTGTTCGTCGGTTCGGCCCTGGGCTTCTTCGTCGGCTGCCTGTGGCTGATGAGCCTGGGCGTGGCCTACACCCTGGCGTTCGCCGAGGGCAGCGATGCCAACGCCCTGCTGCTGGCCCTGGCCGGTGCCGGGATGGGCATTCCGCTGTTGCTGGTGCTGCTGGACGAGTCGGAGAAGGCCTTTGCCGACATCCATTCGGCGGCCGTTTCGGCGGGCATCCTGCTGCCGCTGAAGGTGGAGCAGCTGGCGCTGGCCATCGGTGTGCTGTGCACCCTGATCGCGGCCTTTGCGCCGCTGGCGGAGTACCAGAACTTCCTGCTGCTGATCGGCTCGGTGTTCGCGCCGTTGTTCGGCGTGGTGCTGGTGGATCACTTCATCCTGCGCCAGCGCCGTGCGGAGCTGGCGCCGCGCCGTGTGCTGCGCTGGGACACCCTGGTGGCCTGGGGCTGCGGTGTGGCGCTGTACCACCTGCTGGCCGCCCGCTGGCCGGAGCAGGGGGCGACCCTGCCGGCGCTGCTGGCGGCCGGCGTGCTGCAGTGGGGGCTCGGGCGGATCAGCCTCGGCCGGGGAAATACTCCGGCTTGAGGATGCCGTTGAGCTGCGGGTAGGGGATGGTCAGCTCCGGGTGCCCGCTGGCGTAGGGGGCGATGCTGTAGACGTCGTACTTCAGCAGCAGCGCGCCACGGGTCAGGGCCACGTGCTCGGTGCGCTGGAAGGGCCAGGTGCTGGCGAAGTCGGCATCCTGGTCCAGCTTGTTGGCCGCCAGCCAGCGCTGGTGTGCCGTTTCCGCCAGTTTCCAGAAGGCTTCTTCCTGGCCGGGCAGCAGCATGTCGCGCAGGGTCAGCGCCTGCTCGCGCTTGCGGTCGTAGGTGATGAGGCCGCGCCCTGGCATGCCGTGGGCACCGCCGGTGGCCAGGTAGCTGGAGAGCTCGATGATCGTCAGTTGGTCATGCTGCTCGCGTACCTTGGCCTGCAGGTAGCTGGCCCAGCCGGGCTCGGCGCGGGCGAGGAAGTCCCGTTCGTAGGAGGCCAGCGAGGCCGGCAGCGGCGTGCCGGGGGCGTCCTGGGTCATCTGCAGCAGGCGGCGGGTGACCAGGCTTTCCAGTGCCGGTGCGTCGGGGAAGTGCACCACGTCGATGTTCACCAGCGGGCAGCTCTCGCCGTGGCAGCCGGGCTTGAGGTGTTCCCAGGCCTGGCGTTCGACCTTCATGCCCGTGTCGGGCGCAAGGCTCTGGCAGGCGCCGAGCAGGAGGGTGAAGGCGGCGAGCGCCAGTTTTTTGCGCAGGGAGAGGGAATCGGTCATCGGATCGGCTGTCTGCTGGACGGTGCGGTTTTCGACTGTTCCCGGCGCCATGAGTTCGCGGCGCCGGGCAGGAGGGGACGCATGATCCCAGTCCCCGGCCCGCCTGCAAAGAGGCTGCGCAAAGCCGAAACGGCGGAGTAGGATGCGCGGACGCAGAACCACCCGAAAGAGCGAGATGCAATGACAGACACCTTCAAACCCGGCCCTGATGCGATCGACGTGATTGAGCGCGAGGTGTGTTTCCGCGGCTTTTACCGCCTGGACCGCCTGCGCCTGCGTCATCGGCAGTTCTCCGGGCAGATGGGCCCGGAACTCAGCCGCGAGCTGTTCGTGCGCCACGATGCCGTCTGCGTGCTGCCCTACGATCCGCAACGCGACGAGGTGGTGCTCATCGAGCAGTTCCGTGTCGGCGCCATGGAGAAGAGCCAGAACCCCTGGATGCTCGAACTGGTGGCCGGCCTCATCGACAAGGCCGAGGAACCGGAAGAGGTGGCCCGACGCGAAGCCGTCGAAGAGGCTGACCTGACATTGACTTCCCTCTGGCCCATCACCGCCTACTATCCTTCACCCGGTGGCTCCGACGAATTCGTGCATTTGTACGTAGGCCGTTGCACCGCAGAGGGTGCCGGTGGCGTACACGGCCTGGCGGAGGAGGGGGAGGACATCCGTGTCCACGTGCTGTCCTTCGCCGATGCCCTGGCCGCCCTGCGCGAGGGGCGCATCATCAACGCTGCCGCCATCATTGCCCTGCAATGGCTGGCGCTGAACCGCGACGAAGTACGGGGGATGTGGACGTGAACCTGTTGCGCGACCGCTACCGGGTGGACCTGGCCGGGCTGCAAGCCGCCTGTGAGGCCAACTACGCCCGGCTGATGCGGTTGCTGCCCCAGATGCGCGAGGCCCAGGCCTCGCGCCGCGTGGCCCTGAGCCAGGGCGAGCACCTGCTGGGGGTGCTGGCGCTGGACGTGGTGGAGGCATGCCCCTACACCACCACGCTGAAGGTGCGCCAGGAGCTGCCGCTGCCCTGGCTGCCGTCCCCGCAGCTGGAGGTCCGCGTGTACCACGATGCGCGCATGGCCGAGGTGGTTGCCGCCGAGAACGCACGGCGCCTGCGCAGCTTCTACCCCTACCCCAATGTCGACATGCACCAGCCGGACGAGAAGAGCCAGCTGAACCTCTTCCTGGGTGAGTGGCTGTCCCACTGCCTGGCCTGTGGTCACGAAGTCGAACCTGTCGTCTTGTAGGAGACTTCTTTCCGCCCATCTCCCGGGGCGCGCTAACTGTGAACCATTCCCGGTTCTCGGGTTTACCGCGTCACGCTTGTGCCACCATAATTCGTGGCATTCACCCCCAGGAGACTGTCTTGTCCAGCGCGAACCGCCACGCCGCTGCTCCTTCGGTCCTGCTCGTGCAGTTGTCCGACAGCCACCTCTTCGCCGAAGAAGAAGGACGGCTGCTGGGCATGAATACGCACGACAGCCTGAGCCGCGTCATCGACCAGGTGCTGGAGGAACAGCCCGCCATTGACCTGGTGCTGGCCACGGGTGACCTGTCCCAGGACGGCAGTCCCGAGTCCTACGTCCATTTCCGTGATCTCTGTGCCCGCATTCCCGCGCCGTGCCGCTGGTTCCCCGGCAATCACGACGAGGTCCAGGTGATGGAGCAGGTGTGCCGCGACAGCGACCTGCTGCAACCGGTGATCGACTTCCCCGCCTGGCGCGTGGTGCTGCTGGATTCCACCATCGGCGGTGCCGTGCCCGGGCATTTCCCGCCCGCCCAGCTGGCCCTGCTGGAGCAGGCGCTGAGCGAAGCCGGCGATCGCCATGTGCTGGTGAGCTTCCACCACCACCCGGTGCCCATCGGCTGCCGCTGGATGGACCCGATCGGCATCCGCAACCCGGACGCCCTGTTCGAGGTGCTGGCGCGCTTCAGCAATGTGCGCGGCGTGCTCTGGGGCCATGTGCACCAGGAGTTCGACCAGCTGCGCGACGGCGTGCGCCTGCTGGCCTCGCCCTCCACCTGCGTGCAGTTCGCGCCGGGGAGCGAGGAGTTCCAGGTCGGCGGCGAGGCCCCGGGCTATCGCTGGCTCAGGCTGCACGGCGATGGCCGCTTGGAGACCGGCGTGTCGCGGGTCACCGGAATCGATTTCGAAGTGGACTACAGCGTCAAAGGTTATTGACCTTGGCGCCGAGGCACGGCAAGAAGTACGACTGCCAGCCACACACCCCAGGACGCCACGTGCCCACCGCCGCCCCCGCCATCCTCTATATCCACGGCTTCAACAGCTCACCCGACTCCCGCAAGGCCCTCCAGCTCACTGCCCTGATGCAGCGCATGGGGCAGGCCGAGCGGCTGCGCGTGCCGGCCCTGCACCATGACCCGCGCCAGGCCATCGAGCAGCTGGAGGCGGCCCTCGCCGAGCTGGGCCGGCCGGTGCTGGTCGGCAGCTCACTGGGCGGCTACTATGCGACCCACCTTGCGGAGCGGCACGGGCTCAAGGCCATCCTGATCAACCCGGCGGTGAACCCGCACCGGCTGTTCGAGGGCCGCCTCGGGCCGCAGAAGAACTATTACAGCGGCGAGGAATGGGAGCTGACCCAGGCCCATGTGGACGCCCTGGCAGCGCTGGAAGTGGCACCTCCGCAGGACGCCAGCCGCTATCAGGTCTGGCTGCAGACCGCCGACGAAACCCTGGACTACCGCGAAGCCGAGCGCTTCTACCGTGCCTGTGCCCTGCGCATCGAGGCCGGCGGCGACCATGGGTTCCAGCGCTTCCCCGCCCATTTGCCGGCCCTGCTGGCGTATGCCGGTTTCCCCGCCCAGCAGTGGCGGGACATCGATTTTTCCGACCTTTGAACGAAAGGGAATCCATGGCCACTTACAACGCGGATGCCATTGAAGTCCTCTCCGGCCTGGACCCGGTGCGCAAGCGCCCGGGCATGTACACCGACACCAGCCGGCCCAACCACCTGGCCCAGGAAGTCATCGACAACAGCGTCGACGAAGCCCTGGCCGGCCATGCCAAGAGCGTCCAGGTGATCCTCCACGAGGACAACTCCCTGGAAGTGATCGACGACGGCCGCGGCATGCCCGTCGACATCCACCCCGAGGAAGGGGTGCCCGGCGTCGAGCTGATCCTCACCAAGCTCCACGCCGGCGGCAAGTTCAGCAACAAGAACTACCAGTTCTCCGGTGGCCTCCACGGCGTGGGCATCTCGGTGGTGAACGCCCTGTCCACCCGTGTGGAGGTGCGCGTCAAGCGCGAGGGCAACGAATACCGCATGGCCTTCGCCGATGGCTTCAAGGCCAGCGACCTGGAGGTCATCGGCACCGTCGGCAAGCGCAACACCGGCACCAGCGTGCACTTCTGGCCGGACGCCAAGTACTTCGACTCCCACCGCTTCTCCGTCAGCCGGCTGAAGCACGTGCTCAAGGCCAAGGCCGTGCTCTGCCCGGGCCTTCTGGTCACCTTCGAGGACAAGGCCGCCGGCGAGCGCGTCGAATGGCACTACGAGGACGGCCTGCGCTCCTACCTGGTGGACGCCGTCAGCGAATACCTGCGCCTGCCCGACGAGCCGTTCGTCGGCAGCCTGGCCGGTGACAAGGAAGCGGTGGACTGGGCCCTGCTGTGGCTGCCCGAGGGCGGCGAGTCGCTGCAGGAGAGCTACGTCAACCTGATTCCCACGGCCCAGGGCGGGACCCACGTCAACGGCCTGCGCCAGGGCCTGCTGGACGCCATGCGCGAGTTCTGCGAGTTCCGCAACCTGCTGCCACGCGGGGTCAAGCTGGCCCCCGAGGACATCTGGGAGCGCATCGCCTTCGTCCTCTCGATGAAGATGCAGGACCCGCAGTTTTCCGGGCAGACCAAGGAACGCCTGTCTTCCCGCGAGGCGGCCGCCTTCGTCTCCGGCGTCGCCAAGGACGCCTTCAGCCTCTGGCTCAACGCCCACCCCGAGCTGGGCCTGCAACTGGCCGAACTGGCCATCAGCAACGCCGGCCGCCGCCTCAAGGCGGGCAAGAAGGTCGAGCGCAAGAAGATCACCCAGGGCCCGGCGCTGCCCGGCAAGCTGGCCGACTGCGCCGGCCAGGACCCGATGCGCGCCGAGCTGTTCCTGGTGGAAGGTGACTCCGCCGGCGGCTCCGCCAAGCAGGCCCGGGACAAGGAGTTCCAGGCGATCATGCCGCTGCGCGGGAAGATCCTGAACACCTGGGAAGTCGACGGCGGCGAAGTGCTCGCCAGCCAGGAGGTCCACGACATCGCCGTGGCCATCGGCATCGACCCCGGCTCCAGCGACCTGTCCCAGCTGCGCTACGGCAAGGTCTGCATCCTCGCCGACGCCGACTCCGACGGCCTGCACATCGCCACGCTGCTCTGCGCCCTGTTCGTGCGTCACTTCCGCCCGCTGGTGGAGGCCGGCCACGTCTACGTCGCCATGCCACCGCTGTACCGCATCGACCTGGGCAAGGAGGTCCACTACGCCCTCGACGACGCCGAGCGCGACGGCATCCTCGACCGCATGGCGGCCGAGAAGAAGCGCGGCAAGCCCCAGGTCACCCGCTTCAAGGGCCTGGGCGAGATGAACCCGCTGCAGCTGCGCGAAACCACCATGGACCCGAACACCCGGCGCCTGGTGCAGCTGACCCTCGATGACGGCAGCCTGACCCACGAGATGATGGACATGCTGCTGGCCAAGAAACGCGCCAGCGACCGCAAGAGCTGGCTCGAATCCAAGGGCAACCTGGTCGAGGTCCAGGTGTGAGGGCGGGCCTGTACCTCGCCCTGCTGCTGTCCGCCCCGTCGCTATGGGCTGCGGCCCCGGTGGAAGAGCTGCGGCTGGTGGCCGAGTACCCGGTGGCGGGCATGGACGGCGGCAACCTGTCCGGCCTGGCAGTCTGTGGCAAGGCGCTGCAGAGCGTGTCCGACCGGGTGGATGACCGCCTGTTCGTGCTGGAGCCGGTGGACGGCGTCCTGCAGGCGCGTGCGGAGGCCTTCGAGGCACCGCCGCCGCCTCCCAGCGGGCTGCCCTGGGGCGTGCGCACGCGCACCTGGTTCATGAACCTGTTCCGTGGCAACGAACTGGACCTGGAAGGCATCACCTGTGATGCCGCCGGCAACCGCTACCTGCTCAGCGAAGCCCATGCCGCCGTGCTGCAGGTTCGCCCGGAAGGCACCGCCGACTGGCTGCGCCTGCCGGACAGCCTGGTCCGCCAGGCCCGCGCCAGTGGCATGCTGCTGCACTTCAATGCGCTGCTCGAAGGCATTGCCATCGACCCCGCCGGGGAGCGCCTGTGGCTGGCCGCCGAACGCGAGCGCCGTGGGCTGATGGTGGTGCACCGCAAGCAGTCTACCTGGTCGTGCTCCGGGGGCTGCGTGATCTTCAGCGAGGCCGGCGAGGACACCCCGCCGCCGACCCTGGGGCGTGCGGTACCGATGGCCAAGGACTTCGCCGACCTGTCGTTGTACAAGGGCAAGCTGTTCACCCTGGAGCGCCATGCTCACAAGGTCTGTCGCCGCGATCCGGCCAAGGGCCTGGTGGAGCGCTGCTGGTCGTTCGCCGCCGAAGCCCTCACCGAGCCCCGTCGCTACGACGTGGACTGGGGCATGGCCGAGGCGCTGGTGGTCGACGCCGACGGCGCCTGGATCGGCGTCGACAACGGCTCCAGCGTGCGCGCCGACGGCGAGTCGCGCCCGATCGTGTGGCGCTTTGCCAAGCCGACCGGAGGCTGGGAAGCACCATGACCCAGCAGGCGCCGGGCAAGCGTGCGGGCCGGGTGATGCTGGTGCTCGCCTGGGGCACTGCCATGCTCCTGGCCACACACTTCTTCGGCCGCTGGGAAGACGGCAAGCGCAATCCCAACCAGGCGCCCACCTCCACCCGTGGCGATGGCTATGTGGAAGTGCGCCTGGCCAGTGGCAGCCAGGGGCATTACCTCGCCAATGGCCGTATCGATGGGCAGGCCGTGACCTTCCTGCTGGACACCGGCGCCACCGCCGTTGCCGTGCCTGAAGCGCTGGCCCGGCGCCTGGCGCTCAAGCGCGGCGAGCCCATCACCCTGAGTACCGCGAATGGCCGCACCACTGGCCATCGCACCCATCTGGACGAGCTGCAACTGGGCGACATCCACCTTGCCCAGGTGCCCGCCATCATCGCTCCCGGCATGGATGGCGACGAGGTGCTGCTCGGCATGAGCGCCCTCAAGCAACTCGAATTCACACAGCGCGACGGCACCCTGGTGCTGCGCCAACACCTGACACCGTGAGGCACGCATGAGCGAAACCCTCGATCTCTCCCTGGAAGGCGTGGAACGCCGTTCCCTGGCCGAGTTCACCGAGCAGGCCTACCTGAACTACTCCATGTACGTGATCATGGACCGCGCCCTGCCGCACATCGGCGACGGCCTGAAGCCCGTGCAGCGGCGCATCATCTACGCCATGAGCGAGCTGGGCCTGGATGCCGACTCCAAGCACAAGAAGTCCGCCCGTACCGTGGGCGATGTGCTCGGCAAGTACCACCCCCACGGCGACTCCGCCTGCTACGAGGCCATGGTGCTGATGGCCCAGCCCTTCAGCTACCGCTACACGCTGGTAGACGGCCAGGGCAACTGGGGTGCGCCGGACGATCCCAAGTCCTTCGCCGCTATGCGCTACACCGAAGCGCGGCTGTCCCGCTATGCCGAGGTGCTGCTCTCCGAACTGGGCCAGGGCACCGTGGACTGGGGCCCCAACTTCGACGGCACCATGCAGGAGCCCCTGACCCTGCCGGCGCGCCTGCCCAACCTGCTGCTCAACGGCACCACCGGCATCGCCGTGGGCATGGCCACCGACGTGCCGCCGCACAACCTGCGGGAAGTGGCCAGTGCCTGCGTGCACCTGCTGGACGAGCCCTCGGCCACGGTCGAGCAGCTCTGCGAACACGTGCTCGGCCCGGACTTCCCCACCGAGGCGGAGGTCATCACCCCGCGTGCCGACCTGCTGAAGATTTACGAAACGGGCCGTGGTTCGGTGCGCATGCGCGCCGTGTACCGCGTCGAGGACGGTGACATCGTCGTCACCGCGCTGCCCCACCAGGTCTCCGGCGCCAAGGTGCTGGAGCAGATCGCCGCCCAGATGCAGGCCAAGAAGCTGCCCATGGTGGCCGACCTGCGCGACGAGTCGGACCACGAAAACCCCACCCGCATCGTCATCATCCCGCGCTCCAACCGCGTGGACGCCGACGAGCTGATGCAGCACCTGTTCGCCACCACCGACCTGGAGTCCAGCTACCGGGTCAACATGAACGTGATCGGCCTCGACGGGCGTCCCCAGGTCAAGGACCTGCGCACCCTGCTCACCGAGTGGCTGACCTACCGCGTCGGCACCGTGCGCCGCCGCCTGCAGTTCCGCCTGGACAAGGTGGAGAAGCGCCTGCACCTGTTGGATGGCTTGCTGATCGCCTTCCTCAACCTCGACGAGGTGATCCACATCATCCGCACCGAGGACCAGCCCAAGCCGGTGCTGATGGAGCGCTTCCAGCTCAGCGAAGCCCAGGCCGACTACATCCTCGACACCCGCCTGCGCCAACTGGCCCGCCTGGAAGAGATGAAGATCCGTGGCGAGCAGGACGAGCTGCTGAAGGAACAGAAGAAGCTGCTGGCCCTGCTGGGCAGCGACGCCAAGCTGAAGAAGCTGGTGCGCGAGGAGCTGATCAAGGATGCCGAGACCTACGGCGATGCGCGCCGCTCGCCGATCGTCGCCCGCGCCGAGGCCCGCGCCCTGTCGGAAACCGAGCTGATGCCCACCGAGCCGGTCACCGTGGTGCTCTCGGAGAAGGGCTGGGTGCGCTGCGCCAAGGGCCACGACATCGACGCCACCGGGCTTTCCTACAAGGCGGGCGACGGCTTCAAGGCCTCTGCGCCGGGCCGCTCCAACCAGTTCGCGGTGTTCATCGACTCCACCGGCCGCAGCTACTCTCTGGCGGCGCATTCGCTGCCGTCCGCCCGTGGCCAGGGCGAGCCGCTCACCGGCCGCCTGACGCCGCCGCCGGGGGCCACCTTCGAATGCGTGCTGCTGCCGGACGACGACGCGCTCTACGTGATCGCCTCGGACGCGGGCTACGGCTTCGTGGTCAAGGGCGCCGACCTGCAGGCCAAGAACAAGGCCGGCAAGGCGCTGGTCAGCCTGCCGGAGGGTTCGCGAGTGATGGCGCCGCGTCCTCTCGGCAGCCTGGAGGAGGACTGCCTCGCCGCTGTGACCACCGAAGGGCGCCTGTTGCTGTTCAAGGTTGCGGACCTGCCGCAGCTGGCCAAGGGCAAGGGCAACAAGATCATCGGCATCCCCGGCGAGCGCGTTGCCAGCCGCGAGGAATACCTGGCCGACCTGGCCGTGCTGCCCGCCGGCGCCACCCTGGTGTTGCAGGCCGGCAAGCGCACGCTGTCGCTCAAGGCTGACGACCTGGAGCACTACAAGGGCGAGCGCGGACGGCGTGGCAACAAGCTGCCCCGTGGCTTCCAGCGGGTCGATGCACTGCAGGTGGAGCTGCCGGGCTGACCGCCCGGCGGCGCCTTGGCGCCTGCCATTCGACGCGCGAGGCTGGAGTCGTCCGCCGCATTGGCGGATGATAGTGCCCCCTGACGGCCCCGCCATGGCGGGCGCCCCGAGATGAATTCGAACAGGGCCGCCGTGTGTGGCCCGGAAGAGCAGACAGATGAACGTCGTACGACTTCCACTCCTGGCGCTGCTGACCAGCCTCCTGGGGCTGGCGGGTTGCGTCCACACCCCACCCGCACCGCTCTACCAGCTGGAGACCGGCAACTCCGAACTGCCCTCCCAGGCTGCCGGCATGGCCGTGCTGCTGGGCCCGGTGTCCGTGGCGGACTACCTGCAGCGCGAAACCCTCCTGCAACGCCAGCCCGACGGCAGCCTGACCGCCTCCACCGAGGGGCGCTGGGCCGGCAGCCTGGCCGGTGACATCGACCAGCTCCTGCTGCGCCAACTGGCCTGGCGCCTGGACAGCCAGCGCCTGGTGCTGGCCCCTGCCAACCCGGGTTTCACCCCGGATGCCCAGGTGCTGCTGAGCATCAACCGCCTGGACTCCGGCCCCCAGCGCCCGGCGGTGCTGGAAGCCCAGTGGCGGGTGCTGGACAAGGCCGGCCAATTGCGTGACAGCCGCCTTGTGCGCCTGGAGCAGCCCCATGATGGTTCGGCGGGCGATCAGGTTCGCGCCCAGAGCCAGCTGCTGCAGCAACTGGCCGAGCAACTCGCGGGTGCCGTGAAACCCCTGGAGGGCCAGGCCTCCGCGCCCGCTGCCGGGGAGACGCGCAAGCCCAGTCCCGCGCCCGCGCGCAACAGCCGGGAGCCGGCGCAACCGAAGATCCCGATGGCGGCTCCGGTGCGTACCGATGTGGAGGTGTTCCGCTTCTAGCGGTGTGCCGTCCACCTGTGAAAACGCCGCGCATCCCCAGGGAGCGCGGCGTTTTTCATTTCAGCCCGGCGTTCAGGCGTGGTCGCGTTGCGGCGAGCGCAGCAGCAGGTGGCGCAGGGTGAAGCCGGACAGCGCGACAGCCAGGCAGGGCAGCCAGACCCAGCGGGCTTCCGAGGCCAGCACGGCCAGGCCGCGGGCGCTGAAGAAGCCCTTGATGAAGGGCGAGACCTCGATGGGGCGCCAGGGCAGGAAGTAGCGCTCCTGGCTCCATGGCCAGAACCAGGCGACACCCAGACCGCCGTTGGTGAGTGCGTCCAGGGCGCTGTGGCTGAGGGCCGCCAGGCCGACGAACAGGCCCGCCTTCAGGGGGCCGCAGCGCAGTGGGCGATAGAGCGGGGCGGCCAGTGCGGCGCAGAGCGCGGCGAACAGCAGCGAATGGCTGAATCCCCGGTGGCCGAAGGCATCGGCATAGGCGATGCCCAGCTTGAAGGCGAGCACGTCGGCGTCCGGCAGGCAGGCGGCAATCAGGCCGGCCAGCAGCAGGCGCGGGGGAATGACCCGGCTGCCCAGGGCGATGCCCACGGCAAGCACCGGCAGGGGATGAGTGATCAGTGTGGTCATGTTGCCGTTCCGTGGCGCCCGGCTCAGTGCCGGGCTTCGTGCATGCGGGCCAGCTGGCGTTCCAGCAGCGAGGGGTAGGGTTCCAGCAGGCGCTCGACGCAGCAGGCGCCTTCGGGGCTGGCGATGGCGCGCACACGCGCTCGCTGGCGCACCAGCGGGTCGTCGGCGATGGCGCGGTCCACCAGCAGCAGGTTGCGGCTGTGCTGGCTGAGGGCGAGGGCGGCCTGGGTCACGTCGTCCAGCAGCAGGTCGCCTTGGCTCATGCCGGCCAGGCTGTCGCCGAGGGTCAGGCCCAGCTGCAACTGGAGGGTGATGCCGCTGTCGGCCACCTCGATCTGCAGTGCGTGGCCCAGGGCACGCAGCAGCTCGCCGCAGCACAGCGCATGGGTGAGGTGGTCCTCGCCGCTGTCGAGGCTGTGGAACAGCATCAGGCTGCTGCCGTCGTTGAGGGTGTGCAGCTCGCCCTGGTAGAGGGTGGCGGCCTGGTCGAGGCAGTCGCGGTAGCGTTGCAGCAGGTCCAGCAGGCGCGAGCGCGGCAGGCGGCGCAGCTGGTCCTGGGCGCCCAGTTGCACGGCGAGCACGGCGCTGCGCTGGGGCACGCTGGGTTGCACCGGTGCTGGGGGCTCGACGGCCGGCGCACGGGGCGGCTCCTCCACCGGGCGCAGCTCGGCGAAGGGGTCGTCATCGTCCGGGGTGAACAGGCGACTGGGCAGCTCGTCCTCGACGTCGTAGCGGGTGTCGCGCAGGTCGCGGACCTCGAAGCCGTCTTCTTCGTCTTCCAGGCCCGGCTCGGGCTGGAGGTCTTCATCTTCGAGTTCCGGGTAGTCCGGTTCGGGCTCGGGCTCCGGCTCGGGCTTCTCCGGCACCAGGCGGGCCTGCAACTGGCGAGCGAGGTCGCCCAGCTCATCCTGGCGGCCGGCACCGGGGGCGGGGTCGTCCGGGTCACGCAGCCATACCCGCAGTTGCAGCAGCGGCGTGGACAGGTGGCGACCCAGGCGCAGGCTGAGGGACAGCGTCAGGGCCAGCAGGATGAGGCTCAACAGGCCCATGCTCTGCAGGCTGATGGTCATCGGCTGCTGGAACTGCTGCATGTCCAGGCTCAGGCGCAGGTGCCCGGCGATGACTTCCTGGAAGGTGATGGGGGTGGAATACAGCCCGGTGGTTTCGCCCAGCAGGCCCTGCTTGGGCCGCGAGCCGGCCTCGGCGAGGATGCGGTTGTCCACGCTGTAGATGGCGGCGTGGGCCACCAGCGGGTTCTTCACCAGGTTGTTGAGCAGGACGTTGAGGCTGAGGATGTCGTTGGACACCAGCAGCTCGGTGGCGGACGCGGCAGTCTGCGCGGTGAGGCTCTGGCCGAGGGCGTCGGCCTGCTGCTGCATGGCCTGGCGGAACTGCATGCCCATCACCCAGGCGTAGATCACCAGCGCCAGGGCAACCAGGAGCAGGCTGTGGCTGGCGATGCGCAAGGCGATCGGCACACGGCGCTGGCGCAGGGCGTTGAAGATCAGCAGGAAGAAGTTGTCGGGTTTGACGGACGTGGGCCGGTTCACAGAGCTCGGCTCTTCTCGGACGGAATTGGGGCGCAGTATAGCGAGCGCCCCCCGCAGGGCAAAGCGGCCGGCATGCTCGCCGGGCCGGGAAAGTGGGTAGAATGTGCGCCTTTTCCACTGCAGGAGGTGCGCCTTGCGCGAAATAGTCCTGATCAACATCACCGGTGAGGATCGGCCCGGTCTGACCGCGGCGATCACCGGCGTCCTGGCGCAGGGCGGCGTCAACATCCTCGACATCGGCCAGGCCGTCATCCACGACACCCTGTCGTTCGGCATCCTGGTGGAGATCCCCGGGACCGAGCAGGCCTCGTCGGTGCTGAAGGACGTGCTGTTCACCGCCTACAAGCTGGACCAGCAGGTGCGCTTCACGCCGGTGTCGGAAGCCGACTACCAGACCTGGGTCGGCGGCCAGGGCAAGGCCCGCCACATCGTCACCCTGCTGACCCGCAAGGTCACCGCCGAACAGCTGCAGCGTGTCAGCGCCATCACCGCGAAGTACGGCCTGAACATCGACCACATCGACCGCCTGTCCGGGCGCATGCCGCTGGACATGCCCGACAGCCAGGGCAAGGGCTGTATCGAGTTTTCCGTGCGCGGTGAGCCGGCCGACCCGGCAGCGCTACGGGCCGAGTTCCTCAGCGTGGCCCAGGAGCTGAACGTCGACATCGCCTTCCAGCGCGATTCGGTGTTCCGCCGCAACCGCCGCCTGGCGGTGTTCGACATGGACTCGACGCTGATCGAGGCGGAGGTCATCGACGAACTGGCCAAGGCGGCCGGGGTGGGTGATCAGGTGGCCGAGATCACCGAGCGTGCGATGCGTGGCGAGCTGGATTTCCGCGCCAGCTTCAAGGAGCGCCTGGGGCTGCTCAAGGGGCTTTCCGAAGACGTGCTGCAGGAAATCGGTGCCTCCCTGCGCCTGACCGAGGGGGCCGAGACGCTGTTCGCCGAGCTCAAGCGCCTGGGCTACAAGACCGCGATCCTCTCCGGGGGCTTCACCTATTTCGCCAAGCAGCTGCAGGCCAAGCTGGGCATCGACTACGTGTTCGCCAACGAGCTGCAGATCGTCGACGGCAAGCTGACCGGCGTGGCGGTGGAGCCCATCGTCGACGCCCAGCGCAAGGCCGACCTGTTGCGCGAGCTGGCCGAGCGCGAGGGGTTGCGCCTGGAGCAGACCATCGCCGTGGGCGACGGCGCCAACGACCTGCCGATGCTGGGCCTGGCCGGCCTGGGCGTGGCCTTCCGTGCCAAGCCGCTGGTCAAGCAGTCGGCCAAGCAGGCCATCTCCACCCTGGGGCTGGACGGCATCCTCTACCTGCTGGGGTTCCGCGACCGCGACGGCCAGGACTGAGCCTCGCTATCCAGGCATGAAAAAGCCGCCCGAGGGCGGCTTTTTCGTGTGTGGCTGAAGGCTTATTCGTCTCCGGAGGAGAAGTCGTAATCCATCGACTGGCTGGGGCCCTGCAGGTAGTAGCCCTGGATGTAGTTGACCCCAGCCTGCCAGAGGGTGGCCAGCACGCTGGCGCTCTCGACGAAGGGAACGATGGTCAGCTTGGCCTGGGCGTGCAGGCTGGCCAGCAGGGTCTTCAGCGCTTCCTGGTTCTCGGCCTTGCCCAGGTCCTGGGTGAAGGAGCCGTCGACCTTCACGAAGTCGATGTTCAGGTGCTTGAGGGTGTTGAAGGGGTTCAACGCGCAGCCGAACTGGCTCAGCGCCACCTTGCAGTGCAGCTCTGCCAGGCCCTGGGTCAGGGCCTTGGCCTGCTTCAGGTAGGCGATGGCGTCGGGCTCGCTGAACTGGAAGATCAATGCGTCGGAAGGCAGGCGTGCGGCCTTGAGGGCGACGCTCAGCCAGGGCAGCAGGGTCTGGTCCTGCAGGCTGGAGCCGGACAGGTGCACGAACAGGCGGGTGCTGTGACCCTTGGCGCGGTGCTCGGACAGCAGCTTGACCGAGTTGAGGATCACCCAGCGGTCGATCTTCTCGGCCAGGCCGGCTTCCCGCGCGGCGCCGAGGAACTCGGCCGGCGGCACTTCCTCGCCCTGGGGGCTGAGCAGGCGCAGCAGCACTTCGTAGTGCTCGTGGCTGTCGCCACGCAGGCTGATGATGGGCTGGAACAGCAGGCGGAAGCTGTTGGTTTCCAGCGCTTGCTGGACCATGGCCACCAGGTTGCCGCGGCTGGCGGCAGCGGCCAGTTCGCTGGCGGGGTCGTACAGGCGCACGTCGTTGCCGTCGGTGATTTCGTCGGCACACCGGTGGGCGCGGTCGATGACTTCTTCCGCACGCGGCGTGGTCTCGTTGAGGCCGGCGACGCCGATGGACAGGGTCAGCTGGGCAGTGCGGCCGCTGACGTCGAACAGGTGGCCTTCCACCTTCTTGCGCAAGGCCTGGAGGCCATCGCGAGCTTGCTCCGGGCTGAGGCCGGGCTGCAGCACGCTGAAGACGTCGTCGCTGAAGCGGGCGAGCTGGGCGTCGGCCGGGAAGTGGGTGCGCAGCAGGTTGGCCAGGTCGGTCAGCACCAGGTCGCTGCCGCCGATGCCGATGTCCGCCTGCAGGGCGGAGTAGCGGTCGACACGGATGTAGGCGAGGCTCGCGGGCTGCCCGGCGTTGACGGCGCGCTCGGCGGCGGCATCCATCAGCTCGGTGAAGTGGTTGCGGTTGAACAGGCCGGTGACCAGGTCCTGGCTGCTGATCTCGCGCAGCTTCTCTTCCAGTTCGGCGCTGGCGACTTCAGCGCGGATCACCACCTGAATGCAGGGTTCGCCATCGTAGGTGGCGGGGGAGAAGCTCATGCGGGCCTGGAACGCCTGGCCGTCGACCTTGCAGCCGGAGCAGGTGAGCTCGCTGTGGCCTTCGCCGTCTCGGTAGTTCTTGAGGAAGTCCTTGAACGCGGCCTGGTCGTCGCCGGTGATCAGGTCGATCATCGGCATGCCTTCGAGTTCGTCGGCATCTTCATAGCCGAACATCTCGACGTAGGCGCGGTTGGCATAGATGTGCATGCCGTCGTGGACGTAGGTGATGGCGTCCACGGAGCTGTCCAGCAGCAGCTGGCAGCGCTTCTCGGCTTCGCGCAGGCTCACCTCGGCGGCGCGGCGGGCACGACGTTCCTCAAGGTTCGCCAGTTCGCGATTGGCCACCAGCACCAGGCGCTCGTCCTCGCCCTGGGGCACCGCATCCTGGGCGCCGAGGGCCAGGGCTTCGGTGACGAGGTCCGGGTCGTTGTCCTGCACCAGCTGGATGAAGGGGATGTCCTTGGACTGGCGGCGGATCGCACCGAGGGCTTCGCCGGGGGAGAGGTTCTCGCTCTCGGGGGCTGCGATGAGCAGGTCCCAGGTCTGCTGGAGGGCTTCGGCGAGGTCTTCGCTGGACACCAGGCGATGGACACGGGTGGCGCGTCCGGCGTTACGGAAAAGGCTGACCAGGCGCTCGGCTTCGTTCTGCGAGTCTTCCAGGATCAGCAGACGGATGGTTTTCTTCTCGATTGCCATGGCGTGTGCTTAGACCGCGCCGAACGGGCGCTAAATGGCGACAAATGGGAGTGGCTGGGGAATCTACAGCGACTTCCAGAGCGAGTCAAAGTCTTCGTCCCCACCCGATCCGCGCTCTCCCGAAGCTGTGACAGGCTTCCCGTGCTGCTCCGTCGGCTGCTCGAACGGACGGTATTCGAACTGGCTGAAGCTGCCGGTCGAGGTCTGTCGGCTGGTGAGGACGGCACGGCGTTCGTCGCCGTGGATGTTGATCTGCACCTTGTTGCCTTCCTGGAACGGCAGGCGCGGCGTGATCAGGGTCGCCGGGCGGGAGATGGCCGAGATCTCGGGGAGCAGCAGTGCCCGCAGGTACTGGCTGTGCTGGTCGGCCTTGCGCAGCAGCTGCAGGCCGCACGGCTGGGCGTGGGGAGCGATCAGCTCGATGCCCATCTGGGTGCCGCCGCCGCGTACCTGGCGGATCCAGCGCACCACGGCAACGCTCCAGCCCTGGCTGGGGGCGTCCTGCACGCCGAGCAGTTCGCCGGCCTGGAGCTGGCTGGGGACCTCCTTGGGCCAGCTGAGGCAGTAGCCGCCGGGGCTGTGGTTGACGATGGTCAGTTCGAAGGTCGGGTAGTTCTCGCCGCTGGCCGTGGGTTCTGGCTGGGTGCTGGTATCGCCGGGTGTGACCGGCTTGCTGTACTGGATTTCCTCGTAGGGCAGGCCTTCGTCCCAGTTCTGCGGCTGGGCGTCGAAGGCGGTGTTCCAGACGTCGCCTTCGTCCTTGTTGATCGGCTTGAAGACCGCTTGGCCGGCTTCCTTGATCTTCAGGATCGCGCCGAACGGCTGCTTGCCGGAGAGGAAGAAGTGCAGGGCGCTCATGCCGATGCAGAGGGTCAGCGCGCCGCGCCCAGGCGTGCGCTGGAAGGTGCGCTCGGAGATGTCGCCCCAGGCGGAACTGAGGTGCTGCAGGAGGTCGACGCTGATGCCTTCCGGTACCAGCAGGCGCGCTTGGGCGCGGTCTTCGGTAGCGAGGGTCAGGTAGTGCTTGATCGCATCCACCAGCGGCAGCGGGTCGATGCCCAGCAGGCCTGCCATTTCACTGGCCTGGAACAGCGATTTGTAGCGGGGCGGACCGTCGACCTGCGGCGCGACGGCGAACAGGCTGGAGGCCAGTTCGGCGCCTTGCAGGCGCACCAGTGCGCTCCAGGGCTCCAGCACTTCGGCGAGCTTTGCGATGTTGTTCTGGCGCATCTGGTTGCAGCGGGCGCAGCCCAGCAGCAGGGCGACCAGGTAGGTCTGTTCGACGCTCAGGCCTTCGGTGTGGCGGGCCAGGCCGTCGCGCACGACGACGCGGTGAACCTGCCGGCTGCTGGCCAGTTGGTAGAGCTGGTGCAGTTCCAGCCACAGGCCTTCCGGCACCGGGCAGTACAGCTGGCTGGCGCGGATCAGGGCGGAGTTGAGGCTGTGCATGGCGCGCTGCAGGGCGATGGTCAGCAGTTGCTGGCCGTCACGGGCCTGGCGCTGGGCTTCCTGTACGACGATCTGCTTGTAGCCGATGGCCAGGTGGTTCTGCAGGGCCTGGCACAGGTTGGCCACCTTGCGCGGACGTTCGTCGAGGACGATGGCCTGGTTGAGGAAGTGGCGTTCGAGGTGCTGGCAGACGAAGTACACCTCGGGGCGGATCAGTTCCAGCAGGTGCAGGCGGTTGTCGCTGGGGGTGATGAGCTGGTTCAGCTCCACCAGCGCCTGGTAGAGCTGACGAGCAGTCTCGCCGATGTTGGCCTTGGGCAGCAGGGAGATCCAGCGCTTGATATCGCGGGGCGTGGCTTCACAGAGGGACAGGCTCTGCTTGCTCGGAGTCGGAACACGCAATAACAGGTGGGGACTCTGCTTGTCCATGTAACTCGGGTACTCCAACAGCAACGGGCCAGGCGTGTGGGAACGGTCTCTCGCACTCTAGCAGCATCATCGGGTCGCCGCAGCCTAACGAGAGGCCGGTGGCGGTATCGCGCGGACAGGCGTGTCGAGCGGGCTTATGGGACGTTGGACCAGGCCGGGTGGCCGCGCGTTCAACGTCCCAGGGCCTGGCGGTCAGGCTTCCTTCGGCAGTGCCAGGAGCTGGCCCATGCTCACCGCGCTACCGGCGGCCAGGCCTTCGGCCCAGCGGATCTGCTCGGGCCCGAAGAGCACGATGGCGGTGGAGCCGAGCTTGAAGCGACCCAGTTCGGCGCCTTTTTCCAGGCTGATCGGTGCCCGTGCGGCTTCGTCGTAGCGGAAGGTCTTGAGTTCACGCTTGGGCGGTGTCACCAGGCCGGCCCAGACGGTTTCGATGGAGGCGACGATCATCGCACCCACCAGTACCACGGCCATCGGCCCGCGCTCGGTGTCGAACAGGCAGACCACGCGCTCGTTGCGGGCGAACAGCTCCGGCACGTTCTCGGCGGTGCTCTGGTTCACGGAGAACAGGCGCCCCGGCACGTAGACCATTTCGCGGAGGGTGCCGGCCAGCGGGGCGTGCACGCGGTGGTAGTCGCGGGGCGACAGGTAGATGGTGGCGAAGTCACCGCCCATGAAGGGCGCAGCGCGTTCGGCATCGCCGCCCAGCAGCTCCAGCACGCTGAAGCTGTGGCCCTTGGCCTGGAAGATGCGGCCGTGCTCAATCGGGCCGAGCTGGCTGACCGCGCCGTCGGCGGGGCAGAGGATGGCGCCGGGGGTGCTATCCAGCGGGCGGGCGCCGTCCTTGAGTGCGCGGGTGAAGAAGGCGTTGAAATGCTCGTAGGCGGTGAGGTCCTCGACCAGCGCTTCGTTCATGTTCACCTGGTAGCGGCGGGCGAACCAGGCGGTGAAGGCGTTCTTGAACCAGCGGATGCGGCATTCGGCCACGCACCCGGCCAGGCGCGAGAGCAGGTGATGGGGGAGCAGGTACTGGCTGATGATGAACAGGCGTTCTTTCATGGTCTTTCCTTGGGTTCCGGGGCCTCAGGCCTCGACGGGCGTGTCTGGGTGGTTGCCCCACTCCGACCAGGAGCCGGCGTAGCCCTTCACGCGGGGGTAGCCGAGCGCCTTGGCCACCAGGTAGGTGAAGCCGGAGCGGTGGTGGGTCTGGCAGTGGGTGATCACTTCCTTGTCGGGGGTGATGCCCAGCCGGTTGAGGATTTCAGGCATGTCGCGGCGAATACGCAGCGCGCGCGACGGGTCCATGCCGGCGGTCCATTCGAAATTGACCGCGCCGGGGATGTGTCCGCCCTTGGCAGCCAGCACCTTGGTGCCGGCGTACTCGGCGGGGTTGCGGGCATCCCAGATCGCCAGGTCGGCTGCGCCGAGGCGGCTCTGCAGGTACTCGCGGGTGGCGGTCGGGGCGTCGTGAAGCACCAGGGGCAGCGGGCCGCCGGCGGGTGTGGGGGTATCGCTGGATGTGGCGTGGCCGTCGCCGAGCCAGGCATGCAGGCCACCATCGACGTAGTGGTAATGCGGGTGGCCGATCACATCCAGCAACCAGATGAAGCGCCCGGCCCAGCCGCCGCCTTCGTCGTCATAGACCACGTAGACCGCGTCGGGACGATGGCCCAGTTCACCGAACAGTGCCTCGAGGTCAGCCTTGGCCGGCAGCAGGCCGGGGGCAGGTGGCTGGCCCAACTGGGTGCGCTTGGGGTCGACGAAGCGGGCGCCGGGGATGTGGCCCTCGGCATAGCGAGCGGCGCTGGTGAGGTCCACCAGGATCAGCTCAGGGGCATCCAGGCGTGCGGCCAGGTCGGCGGGCTCGATGACCAATGGCAGGCCGGCAAAGGCAGGCATGACGGGCTCCGGTAAGGGCGGAAAGCGGGAGATTGTAGCGGAAAGGTCAGCGCCCGCGACTGGCAAAGCCAAGCAGGGCGCGCTCGATGCATTGCATGGTCTTTCCGAAGGCCTGCAACCCGATGTCGGAGAACGGCTGGCCGCCCTGGTCGGCGACCACCAGCAGCACCACCCGGCCATTGGCCGCCACGGAGCGCAGCAACAGGTGATCGGCCGGGAACAGGGCCTTGAGGTTGCCGGGGATGAAGGCGGAGTACTGCGCCGCGTTCTCCGGGCTCAGGCGCAGCTGACCCGGCTGGGCAAGCAGGCGCTTGAGGACCTGGCTCTGGGCCGGGTCCAGCTGCAGGCCGGCTGCCTCCTTGGGCAGGCCGCCGCTCTGCTGGACCATCAGGCGCGTCTGGGTCTTGTCCACCAGCAGGAGCAGGCTGCGGCGCATGCCGCAGGCGGCAAGCGCATCGCGGGCACAGGCGGTGAGCTGGACGATATTGGCGAAGGTACTCGGCTCTTGCAGCAGCTGGGTGCAGAGGGTGCGCCATTCCTGCAGGGCGGCCGGGGGCGGCGGTGCCGGTTTGGCCGCGTCGGCCGGCCAGCGGCTGGTGCCCCACGGCCAGATGAGGCCTTGCGCCGGATGCCAGAGCTCGGGCGTGGCGTGGTGGCGGGCGCTTTCCACGGCCTGCTGGTGGACGAGCTGCTGCACGTCTGCCAGGGGCAATTGCATGTAGAGCCCTGTCAGTCGCTGCCAGCGCAGGCTGTGGTCGCAGGTCCAGGAGTTGTGGGCCGAGATGGCCAGGCCGTTGGCCAGCAGCACGGTGTTGGCGGGCTGGGTCAGCCAGCGGCGCAGGTCGGTATCGGCATCCAGTAATTGCTGCTGGTGCAGCGGATGCTCGTTGTCGCGCGCAATGTGCAGCGCCTTGACCAGCATGCGCTGCTGGGTATTCAGCAGGCGGTAGCCTTCAGTGATCCACTCCGGCAGTCGCCAATGCTCTGCAAGGGCCTGGCACAGGCGCAGGACGGGAACCCCGAGCAGGTCGCGCTCGACCTTGCGGGCGGGCTCGCCGCGCACCAGTACGCGCTTTTCCCAGGCGCTGAACAGCTCGGGATAGAGCGCCAGCAGCGGCCAGAGCGGCGAGAGGAAGAGCAGGCTGTTCCAGTGGATCTCCTGCCACAGCCTGGCCAGTCGGGCGGCGAACAGGCCGTTGGCCTGCTGGGATGCGTGCTGGCTGATCAACAGGATCTGACGGAGGGGCAGGGGAATGTCGTGTTCGGCAACGGCGGGCAGGCGGTTGAGCAACTCTTCGGAGCGCTTCAGGCCAAGGCGGGTCAGGGCTACCTCGAGGCTTTCCGCCGGGCCGCCCAGTGCTGTCGCCGTGCGGTTCGCCTCGCGCATCAGGCTGAGGGCAAGGGCGGGGCTGTCCTGGATCATGTCGGCGATGTCGCGCAACGAACGGCGGCTGTCCCCCAGGGCCCGACGCACCCGCTCGTGGCTGGCGGCAGGGATCGGCAGGCGAACACTGTCGAGCTGCTTGATCCAGCCTTCGAGGCTTGTGGGGACGGGCTTTGAGGTCTTCATGAGGTTTGTGCCGAACTGGCTTTTCGCCTTAACTGGCTATAGTCTGGCGCATAAGTTCCGATAATTAGAAGGGCTGTATTCGCGGCCCTGTTTTCACCCGGAAACTCCCTTCTCTCTATGGCAAAGATAATCGGCATCATCGTCGTCTTCGCCGCCGTGCTCGGTGGCTACGTTCTTTCACACGGCCAGATCGCCGCGTTGATCCAGCCCTTCGAGGTGTTGATCATCGGCGGTGCGGCGCTGGGGGCGTTCCTCCAGGCCAACCCCGGCAGCACCTTCATGCACGTGCTGAAGAAGTCGCTGAAGATGTTCAGCTCGCGCTTCACCCATGCGTTCTACCTCGAAGTGCTGCGCCTGCTCTACGAAATCCTCAACAAGAGCCGCCGTGAAGGGATGATGGCCATCGAGGCCGACATCGAGGACCCCAACGCGAGCCCGATCTTCAGCAAGTACCCGGCCATCCTCAAGGATGCGGGGATGGTGGCCTACATCAGCGACTACCTGCGCATCATGTCTTCCGGGAACATGGCCCCCCACGAACTGGAAGGCCTGTTCGACATGGAGCTGAACAGCCTGAAGGAAGAGCTGGAGCACCCGGCCCATGCCGTCAACCGGGTTGCCGACGGTCTGCCGGGCTTCGGCATCGTGGCGGCGGTGCTCGGCATCGTGGTGACCATGGCGTTGTTGGGGCAGGTTGCCCAGGCAGAACTCGGTAAGCACGTGGCGGCGGCCCTTGTGGGGACCTTCCTCGGTATTCTCGCGGCGTACGGTTTCTTCGGCCCGCTGGCGGTCAGCCTTGAGCACGACGCGAAGGAAGAACTGAACCTGTATGAGGCGATCAAGGCCACCCTGGTGGCTTCCGCGTCGGGGATGCCGCCGTCCCTGGCCGTCGAATTCGGGCGCAAGGTCCTGTTCCCGGCGCACCGCCCGAGCTTCAGCGAGCTCGAACAGGCCGTCCGCGGCAGCTGATTGAAGACCGAGCATGGACAACAATCAGCCGATCATCGTCAAACGCGTCAAGAAGAGCGCGGCCGGCCACCATGGGGGCGCCTGGAAGATCGCCTTCGCCGACTTCGCCACGGCGATGATGGCGTTCTTCCTGGTGCTCTGGCTGATGTCGTCAGCCACGCCTGAACAGAAGAAGGCGATCTCCGGCTACTTCCAGGACCCGATCGGCTTCACTGAGAGCGCCAGCCCCTACGTCATCGATTTGGGCGGTACCCCGACTCCCGCACCCGACCGCACCCTGAACCCCGAGCTGAAGGACGCCCCCGACGCCCAGGAACAGTCCGTCGACTCCTCCAGCAACGAGCAGATCCAGACCCGCCAGGTCGACCCGACCCAGGCCGAGAACCTGGCCGAGCAGGTTGAGCGCGAGCGCCTCGAGATGCTGCTGCAGGAGCTGCAGAACAAGGTCGAGGAGAACCCCGAACTGCGCAAGTTCAAGGACCAGATCCTCTTCGAGATCACTCAGGACGGCCTGCGCATCCAGATCATGGACGCTGCCAACCGGCCGATGTTCGACCTGGGCAGTGCGCGGCTGCAGCCGTACTTCGAGGACATCCTGTTGATCCTGGCCGAGACCATCAAGGCCGTGCCGAACAAGATCAGCGTCAGCGGCCACACCGACGCCAAGCCGTTCGCCGGCAATGGCGAGTTCGGCAACTGGGAGCTGTCCGCCAACCGTGCCAATGCGGCGCGGCGCACCCTGGTTGCGGGCGGTTACCCGGATGAGCAGGTGGCGCGTGTGGTGGGTTATGCCTCGTCGGCCCTGTTCGACCGCAAGGACCCGCTCAACCCGGTGAACCGTCGCATCGACATCATCGTCCTGACCAAGCGTGCACAGCGCGATATCGAGGGCGAACCCCAGCAAAGCAAAGAGGGCGCGCCCGCCAATGCTCCGGCATCAGCGCCCGGCGCTGCTGCACCCGCCGGTGGGCAGCCGGCTTCAGGGACGGAGCCCATGCAGCCCAAGGAGCTGCAGCAGAAGCTGAACATCTTCGAGGATGGGGTGCTGAAGATGGATTCGCAGAAGCAGCCCTGACCGGGCTCGCTGCTTGAACGAGAAAGGCCACGCGTTGCGTGGCCTTTCTGCATCAGTACTCCGGCTCGGGGAGGCTGGCGATGATGTGCCGGTAGCTGCCCATCCGCTGTGGATGGATGCGGCCTTCCTCCAGTGCCTGGAGCAGGGCGCAGCCCGGCTCGCGGTCGTGCTTGCAGTCGCGGAAGCGGCAATGGCCGAGCAGGTCGCGGAATTCGATGAAGCCGGCTTCCACGTCATCACGGCTGACGTGGCCGAGGCCGAACTCGCGGATGCCGGGGGAGTCGATGAGGTTGCCGCCCCCGGGGAAGTGGAACAGCCGGGCGGTGGTGGTGGTGTGGGTGCCCTTGCCGGTGAGTTCCGACAGCGCGCCGACGCGGGTATCCACGCCGGGCAGCAGGCTGTTCACCAGGGACGATTTACCCACGCCGGACTGGCCGACGAAGACGCTGGTGTGGCCATCCAGGCGCGCACGCAGGTCATCCATGCCGCCTCCGCCATGGGCCGAGACCTCCAGCAACGCGTAGCCCAGTTGCCGATAGGCCTCCAGCAGGCTGTCGAGCATCGCGCCGTTCTGGTCATCCACCAGGTCACACTTGTTCAGCAGCAGCAGCGGCTGGATGCCGGCGTGCTCGGCAGCCACCAGGTAGCGGTCGATCAGGTTGGCGTGGGGCGTGGGCAGCGGCGCGAAGACGATGACGATCAGGTCGACGTTTGCCGCCACCGGCTTGAGCAGGCCACGCATGTCCGGACGGCACAGCTCGCTGGTGCGCGGCAGTTGCGCGACGATCACGCCGCTGCCCTGGTTGCCGGGGCGCCAGACCACGCGGTCGCCGGTTACCAGGGCGGGCAGGTTGGCGCGCAGGTGGCAGCGGACGACCTGGCCGGCGAGCTCGCCTTCCAAGGCTTCGACTTCTACCTGGACGCCGAAGTGGGCGATGACCAATCCGGTCTGCTCGGGGCCGAGGTCGCCGCCTTCCAATTCATCGACCAGGCGCGATTCGCGCTTGGCAGCGCGGGCGGCGCGTTCTTCCTGGATTTTTTCGATGCGCCAGCTTTGACGGCGGCTGAGGTGGCGTTTGGCCATGGGCTTCCGGGTCGGTAGAGTTTCGTGCGGGTTGGGCGCGGCGAGTCTAGCATGGGCGGCTGCTGAACACGGTTGGGAGAGGTGGATGAAGTCGGGGTTGGGCCTGTTCGGTCGGCCGTTGGGGCGTGCGCTCCTGGCACACGGGGCGGCGGTCGTGCTGCTGGCGCTGCTGGTGTATGCGCTCGCCTGGCTGTTGGGGCAGCGCCTGCCTTTATGGGCGCTGGCGCTGCTGGAAGGCGGCTTGGCGGCGGGCATTGGCCAAAGGCTCGGGCTGTCCCGCTGGTGGGTGTGGATCAATCTGGCGTTCCTGCCGGCGCTGTTGCTGGTCCAGTACCTGGCGCTGCCGCCCTGGCTGTTCCTGCTGGGTTTCGTTCTGGTAGCGCTGGTGAACTGGAACAGCGTGTTCGAGCGCGTGCCGCTCTACCTCAGTGGCGACCGGGCTGTTCAGCTGTTGGGCGACTGGCTGGATGGGCAGCCACAGGCACTGCGCTTCGTCGACCTAGGCTGTGGCACCGGCGGCCTGCTGGTACGTTTGGCGCGGCGCTTCCCGGAGCGACACTTCGTCGGCGTGGAGACCGCGCCGCTGCTGTTCCTGCTCGCCTGGCTGCGCTGCCTGCCGCTGCGCAATTGCAGCGTGCACTACCAGAGCCTGTGGCGCATCGACCTGGCGACATTTGACCTGGCCTACTGCTTTCTCTCGCCAGAGCCCATGCCGCGCCTGTGGGAGAAGGCCCTTGGGGAGATGCGCAGCGGCAGCTGGCTGGTCAGCAACACCTTCGAGGTGCCGGGCGTGGCGCCGCGGCATTCCCTGCCCGTGATGGTCGGGCGCCAGACGGCGCTGCTTTTCTGGCCGATGGGGCGTGCGTAATCCGCTAGAATTGCGCTCTGTCCCTAGAGAGCATTTCCGACATGCAGAACCCTCAGAACCTCATCTGGATCGACCTGGAAATGACCGGGCTGGATCCGGACAACGACGTCATCATCGAAATGGCCACCATCGTCACCGACAGCCACCTCAATGTGCTGGCCGAGGGGCCGGTGCTGGCCATTCACCAGAGCGACGAGATCCTGGCCGGCATGGACGAGTGGAACACCCGCCAGCACGGCCAGAGCGGCCTCACCCAGCGGGTTCGCGAGAGCCGCATCAGCACCGCCGAGGCGGAGGCGCAGACCCTGGCCTTCCTCGAACACTGGGTGCCCAAGGGCAAGTCGCCGATCTGCGGCAACAGCATCTGCCAGGATCGCCGCTTCCTCTATCGGCAGATGCCGAGCCTGGAGGCCTACTTCCACTACCGCAACCTCGATGTCTCCACCCTCAAGGAGCTGGCCGCGCGCTGGGCGCCTCACGTTCGCGATGGGGTGAAGAAGAGCAGCAGCCACCTGGCCCTGGACGATATCCGCGACTCCATCGCGGAGCTGCGTCACTACCGCGATCACTTCATCAAGCTGTGATCCCTCAGGCCTCGCTCGCACCGTGGCGGGCGAGGGCCCACCTCACGTGCTCGCGCACCAGCTCGGACGGGTGATCCCGCCGGGCGCGCAGCGCCTCCAGGACCGGTACGGTGCTCGGGGCATTGCCCAGGCCCACGGCCAGGTTGCGCAGCCAGCGCTCGTAGCCGGCCCGGCGTAGCGGGGAGCCTTCCGTACGGCTGAGGAACTCCTCTTCCGTCCAGGCGAACAGGCTGGCCAGTTCGGTGTTGTCCAGGTTGTGCCGCGGCTGGAAGTCGCCCTGGTCGCTGGGGCGGGCGAAGCGGTTCCAGGGGCAGACGATCTGGCAGTCGTCGCAGCCGAACACGCGGTTGCCGATCAGCGGGCGCAACGCTTCCGGGATCGGGCCTTTCAGCTCGATGGTCAGGTAGGAGATGCAGCGGCGCGCGTCCAACTGGTAGGGCGCGACGAAGGCGGCGGTGGGGCAGATGTCCATGCAGGCCGTGCAGCGACCGCAATGCTCGCTGCCGTGGGGCGCGTCCACGGGCAGCGGCAGGTCGACGAACAGTTCGCCGAGAAAGAAGTAGCTGCCGGCCTTGCGGTTGAGCACCAGGGTGTTCTTGCCGATCCAGCCGAGGCCTGCCTGCTCGGCGATGGCTTTCTCCAGCACGGGGGCGCTGTCGACGAAGGCGCGATGACCGAAGGGGCCGATGGCCGCCTGGATGCGGTCGGCCAGTTGCTGCAGGCGCTTGCGGATCAGCTTGTGGTAGTCCCGGCCCAGGGCATAGCGGGAGACGTAGGCCTTTTCGGGCTCGGCCAGCACCTGGGCCATGCGCGTGTCGCCGGGCAGGTAGTCCATGCGCAACGACACCACCCGCAGGGTGCCGGGCACCAGCTCGTCCGGGTGCGAGCGTTTGCTGCCGTGGGCGGCCATGTAGTCCATCTCGCCGTGGTGGCCTGCCTCCAGCCAGCGTTGCAGGTGCGCCTCGTGCTCGCCGAGGTCGACATCGCTGATGCCCACTTGCTGGAAGCCGAGCTCGCGCCCCCATGTCTTGATGGCGTCGGCCAGTTCGTCGAGTTGCTGCGGGGAAAGGGGCATCGGGAGAGAGGGAAACAGTGGCGAGGTGCGTATAATTCTGCCAGACCCCTGCCTGAACTACCGAATCGCATGTCCGATCCTGTCGATGATCTGCCGCTGTCGCTTTATTCCGCCGAGCAGGTGCGCGCACTCGATGCCCGCCTGATCGCCGCGGGTACCCCCGGCTTCGAACTGATGCAGCGGGCTGCCCATGCCGCCTGGCGGGCCCTGCGTCGCCGTTGGCCAGAGGCTGGCGAAGTGACGGTGCTGGCCGGTCGCGGCAACAACGCCGGGGATGGCTACCTGCTGGCGGCCCTGGCGGCTCGCGCAGGTTGGCAGGTGCGCGTCCTGGCGGTTGGGGAGCCCCAAGCGCTGGCGGGTGATGCGGCGCTGGCCCGGGACGAGGCCCAGGCAGCAGGTGTTCCGATCATTGCCTGGCACGCCGAGGAACCCCTGCGCGGCGTGCTGGTGGATGCATTGCTCGGCACCGGCCTCTCCGGACCGGTGCGCGCGCCCTATGAAGCAGCCATCCGCCAGATCAATGGCAGCGGCCTGCCGGTGCTGGCCGTTGATATTCCCTCGGGACTCAGTGCGGACACCGGCCAGGTGCTTGGGGTGGCGGTTGTCGCGACGATGACGGTGACGTTCATCGGCCTCAAGCTCGGCCTGTTTACCGGCCAGGCTCCTGATCATGTGGGGGCGTTGGTTTTCGATGACCTCAAGGCGGATCCGGAAGTGGTCGCCGCTCATCCGGTCCTGGCCCGCAGGCTGGCGCCCGGTGGCCTCCCATCCCTGCTGCCGAGGCCGCGCACGGCTCACAAGGGGCGCTACGGGCAGGTGCTGGTCGTAGGCGGCGAGCGTGGTACCGGCGGCGCAGCGTTGCTGAGTGCCGAGAGTGCTTTGCGCAGTGGGGCGGGGATGGTCTCCCTGGCGACCCGGGGCGAACACCTGGCCGCTGCCCTGGCGCGGGTGCCTGAAGTGATGAGCGTGGCCGTCGAGTCGATGGGTACGCTGCGGCCGCTTGTGGAACGTGCCGATGTGCTGGTGGTGGGGCCGGGGCTCGGGCAGGGGCCCTGGGGGCGGGCCTTGCTGAGCGTTTTGTCGGCCGCTGCACTGCCCCAGGTCTGGGATGCCGACGCACTGAATCTGCTGGCTGCGGGTGCTGTTCAATTGCCGCCCGGTTGCGTGATCACGCCCCATCCCGGCGAGGCGGCACGCCTGCTGGGTGTGGAGGTCGGGCAGGTTCAGGCTGATCGACCCGCCGCTGCCTTGGCGTTGGCCCAGCGTTACGGGGTCGTGGTGGTACTCAAGGGGGCTGGCAGCCTGGTGGCCTCGCCCGATGGCCGCCTGGTGCTCTGTGATCGGGGGCATCCGGCCATGGCCACCGCCGGGCTCGGGGATGTGCTGGCGGGGCTGGTTGGCGCCTTGCTGGCACAGCACCTGTCACCCTTCGAGGCCGCTGCCCTGGCCACCTGGCTACATGCCGTGGCCGGGGAACGCCAGGGGCTCAAAGGACGCGGCCTGGCGGCCAGCGACCTGATACCTACCATTCGTCAGTTGATCGAGGAGTATTCGCCGTGCCTGAGCTGAAGCTGTTCGCCCAGGGAGAAGACGCCATGACCGCCCTTGGGGCCCGGTTGGGGCATGTCAGCGGTGGGCGGGGGGTGATCTACCTTCATGGCGATCTGGGCGCGGGCAAGACGACCCTTTCGCGCGGCTTGCTGCGGGGACTTGGGCACGCCGGTGCGGTCAAGAGCCCGACCTTCACCCTGGTGGAGCCCTATGAGATCGATGGGGTCGCGGTCTATCACTTCGACCTGTACCGCCTGGTCGACCCCGAGGAGCTGGAATTCCTCGGTATCCGCGACTATTTCGAGGGCGATGCGCTGTGCCTGATCGAGTGGCCCGAGCGGGGTCAGGGCGTTTTGCCAAAGGCGGACCTTGACATTACCATTAGCGCCCATGCAGGCGGCCGCTCGCTGCATTTCTCGCCGCATACCGCGCGCGGCGAAGCCTGGTGTGCCGCCTTGGCCACGGGAGAATGAAGACGAGTATGGGGTGGAGTATGCGCTCGCGCGCACTGTTTGCCGGGATCGGTCTGCTGCTGGCAGCCTTTGCCACCAATATCCTGGCTGCCACCGAGGTCCGCAGTGTGCGGCTCTGGCGTGCTCCCGACAACACCCGCCTGGTCTTCGACCTGTCCGGCCCGGTGCAGCACAGCGTGTTCACGCTGACCGCGCCGGATCGCATCGTCATCGACATCAATGGCGCCCAGTTGGGCACTCAGCTGGACAAGCTGTCCATCGCCAATACGCCGATCAAGAGCGTCCGCTCGGCCCAGCGCTCGCCGACCGACCTGCGGGTGGTGATCGACGTGGCGCCCGGCGTCACGCCCAAGAGCTTCACCCTGGCGCCCAACCAGCAATATGGCAATCGCCTGGTGGTCGACCTGTACGACCAGCCCTCTGCCGCCGAAGAGGCCAGCGCCCCGCAGGTAGCGACGGCGCCCAGCACGCCGCAGCCGCCGGTTTCCCCCACTCAGCCGTCCACCGGCAAGCTGCCGCCGGTTTCCGGTGGCAAGCGCGACATCATCGTTGCCATCGACGCCGGTCACGGCGGCGAGGACCCGGGCGCCCTCGGGCCCAAGGGGCAGCACGAGAAGGATGTGACGCTGGCCATCGCCAAGGAGTTGCAGCGCCAGATCAACCAGGAGCGGGGCTTCCGCGCCGAGCTGGTGCGTACCGGCGATTACTTCATTCCGCTGCGCAAGCGCACCGAGATCGCCCGCAAGAAGGGCGCCGACCTGTTCGTCTCGATCCACGCCGACGCGGCGCCGAGCCGCAGCGCGTTTGGTGCTTCGGTCTTCGCCTTGTCCGACCGGGGCGCTACGTCCGAGACAGCCCGCTGGCTGGCGGACAACGAAAACCGTTCCGACCTCATCGGCGGTGTGGGCAGCGTCAGCCTGGATGACAAGGACCGCATGCTGGCTGGCGTGCTGCTGGACTTGTCGATGACGGCCACGCTGTCCTCCAGCCTGAACGTCGGGCACAAGGTGCTGACCAACATCGGGCGCGTCACGCCGTTGCACAAGCGCCGGGTCGAGCAGGCGGGCTTCATGGTGCTTAAGTCCCCTGACATCCCGTCGATCCTGGTGGAGACAGGTTTCATCTCCAACCACCAGGAATCCCAGAAGCTGGCCTCAGCAGGGCATCAGCAGGCGCTGGCGCGCTCCATCCAGAGCGGCATCAAGCAGTTCTTCGTGCAGAACCCGCCGCCGGGAACCTACATTGCCTCCCTGCGTGATGCGGGCAAGATCGCCGCCGGCCCGCGTGAGCACATCGTCACGTCCGGCGAGAGCCTCGCGCTCATCGCCCAGCGCTACCAGGTCAGCCTGGTGGCGTTGCGCAACGCCAACGGTTTGAAGAGTGACACCATCAAGGTTGGCCAGACCCTGAGCATTCCGGCCACCACGGCTCTGGCGGCCCAGCCATGAGCGACATGGCAGAACTGCGCCGCATCCACCTGCTCAGCCCGCGCCTGGCCAACCAGATTGCCGCCGGCGAGGTGGTCGAGCGCCCGGCTTCGGTAATCAAGGAGCTGCTGGAAAACAGCCTGGATGCCGGTGCGCGTCGGATCGATGTGGAGGTCGAACAGGGCGGTGTGAAGCTGCTGCGGGTCCGTGATGACGGTTGCGGCATCCCCTCCGATGACCTTCCCTTGGCCCTGGCGCGCCACGCCACCAGCAAGATCCGCGACCTGGATGACCTGGAGCGGGTCATGAGCCTGGGTTTCCGGGGCGAAGCACTGGCCTCCATCAGCTCCGTGGCACGGCTGACCATGACCTCGCGCACGGCGGATGCCGACCAGGCCTGGCAGGTGGAGACCGAAGGGCGCGACATGGAAGCGCGCGTTCAGCCTGCCGCCCACCCGGTGGGAACCTCGGTGGAGGTGCGCGACCTGTTCTTCAACACGCCGGCGCGGCGCAAGTTCCTGCGGGCCGAGAAGACCGAGTTCGAGCATCTGCAGGAGGTCATCCGGCGCCTCGCCCTGGCACGGTTCGATGTGGCCTTCCACCTTCGCCACAACGGCAAGACGGTATTCGCGCTGCACGAGGCCCGTGACGAAATTTCCCGCGCGCGGCGTGTTGCCAGCGTGTGCGGCTCGGCGTTCCTGGAACAGGCACTGCCCATCCAGGTGGAGCGCAATGGCCTGCACCTGTGGGGGTGGGTGGGGCTGCCTACGTTCTCCCGCAGCCAGGCGGACCTGCAGTATTTCTACGTGAACGGTCGGATGGTGCGGGACAAGCTGGTGGTGCATGCGGTGCGCCAGGCGTATCGCGATGTGCTGTACAACGGTCGCCATCCGACCTTCGTGCTGTTTCTGGAGCTGGACCCTGCTGCGGTGGACGTGAACGTGCACCCCACCAAGCACGAGGTGCGTTTCCGTGAGGGGCGCACCGTCCATGACTTTCTCTACGGAACCTTGCATCGCGCCCTGGGCGAGGTGCGTCCCGAAGACCAGCTCGCCGCGCCTGCGGCGGTCGCGCCCATGGTTCGCCCTACCGGGCTGGAAGCGGGCGAGTTCGGTCCCCAGGGCGAGATGAGCCTGGCCGCCAATGTGCTGGAACGCCCTGTGGCCGAGCCTGCCTGGCGACCGACAGTCTCGTCTGGCGGTTATGCGCCGCCGTCCCGGTCTACCGGTCCTGTAGGGACGGCCGAGGCCCAGGCGGCTTACCGCGAGTATTTCGCGCCGTTGCCGGATTCGGCGCCCGTGAGCCTGCCGGAAAGCCAGGGCGATATTCCGCCGCTGGGCTATGCTCTGGCACAGCTCAAGGGCATCTACATCCTTGCGGAAAACGCACAGGGGCTTGTGCTGGTCGACATGCATGCGGCTCACGAGCGCATCACCTATGAGCGCCTGAAAATCGCCATGGCCAGCGAGGGGCTCAAAGGGCAGCCATTGCTGGTGCCGGAATCCCTGGCGGTAAGCCAGCGTGAAGCGGACTGCGCCGAAGAGCATGCGACCTGGTTTCAGCGGCTTGGCTTCGAGCTGCAACGACTGGGGCCGGAGACCCTGGCGATCCGCCAGACACCGGCATTGCTGAAGCAAGCCGAAGCCTCCCAGCTGGTGCGGGACGTGCTGTCGGATCTTCTCGAATACGGGACCAGCGACCGCATTCAGGCGCACCTGAACGAACTGCTGGCGACCATGGCCTGCCATGGCGCGGTGCGTGCCAATCGCCGGCTGACCGTGCCGGAGATGAATGGCCTGCTCCGCGACATGGAGCAGACCGAGCGCAGCGGCCAGTGCAACCACGGACGCCCCACCTGGACCCAGCTGGGCATGGACGACCTCGACAAGCTCTTCCTGCGGGGCCGTTGAGATGGGGGAGCGTTTACCGCCCGCCATCTTCCTGATGGGGCCGACTGCTGCGGGGAAGACCGATCTGGCCATCGAGTTGGCCCAGGTGCTGCCCTGCGAGTTGATCAGCGTTGATTCCGCCCTGGTGTATCGCGGCATGGATATCGGCACCGCCAAGCCGGATCGCGCCACACTGGAAGCCTACCCGCATCAATTGATCGATATCCTCGACCCTGCCGACGCCTATTCAGCTGCGGATTTTCGCGCGGATGCGCTGGCGGCCATGGCGGATGCCACCGCCCGCGGACGCATACCGCTGCTGGTTGGCGGCACGATGCTCTACTACAAGGCGTTGCTGGAGGGGTTGGCGGACATGCCCAGCGCGGATCCGGCCATACGGGCTGGGCTGGAAGCCCGTGCCGCGCGGGAGGGATGGGAAGTCTTGCATCAGGAGCTGGCAGCGGTCGATCCCGAGTCGGCGGCGCGCATCCATCCCAATGATCCCCAGCGCCTGACCCGGGCGCTGGAGGTGTACCTCTCTGGCGGTGTTTCCATGAGTGAGCTGCGACGTCGACAGGCGTCGCAAAATCACGACGCCGGCCCCGCTGGGGCGGGGCATTTGCCTTATACTGTCGCGCAGCTGGCGATTGCTCCTGCGAATCGCCAGGTTTTGCATGCACGAATTGCGCAACGATTTCGTCTGATGCTGGAACAGGGGTTCGTCCAAGAGGTCGAAAACCTGCGCGAAAGACGTGACTTGCACGCAGGATTGCCGTCTATAAGGGCTGTGGGTTACCGCCAGGTATGGGAATACCTCGAGGGCAACCTGACCCGGGCCGAAATGGAGGAGCGAGGCATCATTGCCACGCGCCAGTTGGCCAAGCGACAGTTCACCTGGTTACGCAGTTGGGCCGATTTGCACTGGCTCGACAGCCTGGCTTGCGACAATCTGCCGCGCGCCTTGAAATACCTGGAGTCGGTCTCCATATTGGGCTAAGACCTCGCCAGTTACCGTCTATCCTTGGGGGTAGGGCGGCCAACTTTCTCGTCATTTGACAACTCATACGAATTAGATCCCTACAGGAGTGCGGCATATGTCAAAAGGGCATTCGCTACAAGACCCTTACCTGAATACCTTGCGTAAGGAACGCGTACCGGTTTCCATCTACCTGGTCAACGGCATCAAGCTGCAGGGCCAGATCGAATCCTTCGACCAGTTCGTGATCCTGCTGAAGAACACCGTCAGCCAGATGGTCTACAAACACGCCATTTCCACCGTTGTACCGAGCCGCCCCGTCCGCCTGCCCAGCGCCAGCGAACAAGAGCAGCCTGAGCCCGGTAACGCCTGATAGGAGTCTGCTTTGTTTTTCGAACGCCCAGGTGGTGGTGAGCGTGCCGTCCTTGTTCATTTGGAAGGCCATGATCCTGAGGCGCGAGAAGACCCGCAGGAATTCCAGGAGCTGGCTCGATCGGCTGGTGCGGATACGGTGGCCTTCATCTCCGTTTCCCGTCACCAGCCGACCGCCAAATACCTGATCGGCAGCGGCAAGGTCGAGGAGCTTCACGATCTGGTCAAGGCTGAGCAGGCTGAGCTTGTCATCTTCAATCACACCCTCACACCCAGCCAGGAGCGCAACCTCGAGCGCGCCTTCGAGTGCCGGGTGCTGGACCGCACCGGTCTGATCCTCGATATCTTCGCCCAGCGCGCCAGGACCCATGAAGGCAAGCTGCAAGTGGAGCTCGCGCAGCTCGAACACATGAGCACCCGTCTGGTTCGCGGCTGGACCCACCTGGAGCGCCAGAAGGGCGGTATTGGCCTGCGTGGTCCCGGTGAAACCCAGCTGGAAACGGACCGTCGCCTCCTGCGCGTGCGCATCCGCCAGATCAAGCAGCGCCTCGAAAAGGTCCGCAGCCAGCGTGAGCAGGCCCGGCGTGGCCGCAAGCGAGCGGATATCCCTTCCGTGTCACTCGTGGGGTATACCAACGCGGGTAAATCCACGCTTTTCAATGCCCTGACCACGTCCGAGGTCTATGCGGCAGACCAGCTGTTCGCCACGCTGGATCCCACGCTGCGCCGGCTCGAACTGGCCGATCTGGGACCGATCGTGCTGGCAGATACCGTGGGTTTTATCCGCCATCTTCCGCACAAGCTCGTCGAGGCTTTCCGGGCTACCCTTGAGGAGTCCAGCAACTCCGACCTGCTGCTGCACGTTATCGATGCTCATGAGCCTGAGCGGATGGCGCAGATCGAGCAAGTGCTGGCGGTACTGGGGGAGATCGGTGCCGATGGATTGCCGATGCTGGAGGTCTACAACAAGATCGACCTGCTGGAATCCATGGAGCCGCAGATCCAGCGAGACGAGCATGGCAAGCCCGAGCGTGTCTGGTTGTCTGCCCGTGAGGGCAAAGGGCTTGAGCTGCTTGAGCAGGCGATTGCCGAGTTGTTGGGGGAGGACCTCTTCGTGGGGACCCTGAAGCTACCGCAGCGTTTGGGGCGACTGCGGGCGCAGTTCTTCGCACTGGGGGCCGTGCAGAGCGAGCAGCACGACGAGGCTGGCGATACATTGCTGGCAGTCAGGTTGCCACGTGTCGAGCTGAACCGGCTTGTCAGTCGCGAAGGCTGGCAACCCCAGGCGTTCATCGAGCAACACACTTTGCAATAAGGCCGCGGAATGGCTTTTTGCCGCAGATAGCGGGCTTTCGGTAGCATTGGCGGACGTGCCTTGGGCGCGTCTTTGCTTTATCAGTATGGAGAGCGCTATGGCTTGGAACGAGCCGGGTGGCAACTCGAACAATCAGGATCCCTGGGGTGGCCGCCGTGGCGGTGACCGCAAGGGACCGCCGGATCTGGACGAAGCCTTCCGCAAGCTGCAGGACAGTCTTAATGGCCTGTTCGGGGGCGGCAAGAAACGAGGCGGCGATGAAAACCGTGGCGGTGGCTTCGGTTTGCTGGGTATCGCCCTGTTCATCCTTGTACTGGGCTGGCTCTACAGCGCGGTGTACGTGGTCGATGAACAGGAGCAGGCGGTGGTACTTCGCTTCGGCAAGTACTACGACACCGTTGGGCCTGGCCTGAACATCTATTTCCCGCCGATCGATCGCAAGTTCCAGGAGAACGTCACCCGCGAGCGCGCCTATAGCAAGCAGGGGCAGATGCTCACCGAGGACGAGAACATCGTCGAAGTGCCGCTCACTGTGCAGTACAAGATCAGTGACCTGCAGAAGTTCGTGCTGAACGTCGATCAGCCTGAAGTGAGCTTGCAGCACGCCACCGAGAGCGCCCTTCGTCATGTGGTGGGCTCGACCGAGATGGACCAGGTGCTGACCGAAGGCCGTGAGCTGATGGCTAGTGAGATCAAGGAGCGCCTGCAGCGCTTCCTCGACACCTATGGCACCGGCATCACCGTCACCCAGGTCAACGTCCAGAGTGCGGCCGCCCCCCGTGAGGTGCAGGAAGCATTCGATGACGTGATCCGTGCCCGTGAAGATGAACAGCGTGCCAAGAACCAGGCAGAGGCCTACGCCAATGGCGTGATCCCTGAGGCCCGTGGTCAGGCCCAGCGCATCATCGAAGAGGCCAACGGTTACCGTGAAGAGGTCATCTCCCGTGCCAAGGGTGAGGCTGATCGCTTCACCAAGCTCGTGGCTGAATACCGCAAGGCGCCTGATGTCACGCGCCAGCGCCTGTACCTCGACACCATGCAGGAAGTCTTCAGCAACACCAGCAAGGTCCTGGTAACGGGTGACAAGGGGCAGAACAACCTGCTGTATCTGCCGCTGGATAAGATGATCGACAACCGCGGTGGTGCCAGTGCGGCAATACCGGCGCCGGCCACCTCGAGCGGCGCGGCCAGCGACCTGGGTTCGCGCGTCACCACCGATCTGCAGCAGCGCGATCTGCGTTCTAGGGAGAGTCGCTGATGGGTAACAAGTCGCTGATCGCCCTGATCGGGGCTGTCGTGCTCGGGCTGGTAGCCTGGAGCAGCTTCTACATCGTGGCCCAGACCGAACGAGCGGTTCTCCTCCAGTTCGGCCGTATCGTCGAGGCGGATGTCCAGCCCGGCCTTCACGTGAAGATCCCCTACGTCAACCAGGTGCGGAAGTTCGATGCGCGCCTGCTGACCTTGGATTCGCCTACCCAGCGTTTCCTGACCCAGGAGAAGAAAGCGGTGATGGTGGATGCCTATGCCAAGTGGCGGGTCTCCGATGCCGAGCGCTTCTACACCGCCACATCCGGCCTCAAGCAGATTGCGGACGAGCGACTCTCTCGTCGTCTCGAGGCCGGCCTGCGCGACCAGTTTGGCAAGCGCACCCTGCATGAAGTGGTATCCGGTGAGCGCGATGGCCTGATGGCCGATATCACGCGTTCGCTGAACACCATGGCCAGCAAGGAGTTGGGTATCGAGGTCGTGGACGTTCGCGTGAAGGCCATTGATCTGCCTCGCGAGGTGAACCGCAGCGTTTTCGAGCGCATGAGCACCGAGCGCGAGCGGGAAGCGCGTGAGCATCGCGCCAAGGGTAGCGAGCTGGCAGAAGGTATCCGCGCGGATGCCGACCGTCAGCGCCGTGTACTGCTGGCCGAGGCCTACCGGGAATCCGAAGAGCTTCGCGGTGATGGTGATGCCCAGGCGGCTGCCATCTATGCCAAGGCCTACAGCCAGGACCCGGAGTTCTATTCCTTCTACCGGAGCCTGCAGGCTTACCGCGAGAGCTTCGCCAAGAAGAGCGATGTGATGGTGCTGGACCCGCACAGCGAGTTCTTCCAGTTTCTGAACAAGGCCAAGTGAGGATGCACCCCGGCGGACGAACCTGACCGCCGGGGTGACCCTCCGGGAAAACGTGTTATGATGGGCCAGCCGGGAAATCCCGGCTTTTTTGCGTCCGCGGGAATCATGTGGCAGGAAATCGGCATAGCGATCTGTTTTGTGCTGGTGCTGGAAGGCATCCTGCCCTTCCTCTATCCGCGCCGTTGGCGCGCCGCGGTGCTTGGGTTGGCGAGTCTGAAGGATCGCCATCTCCGCCTCATGGGCCTCGCCAGCATGTTGCTGGGGACCGGCCTCCTGTATCTGCTTCACTGAAGGCTTGCCGCCCAGCTAAGAGGGGAGTGGCGAAATGGCAACGGTAGATCGCTGGCTGCTGCCAGACGGAATCGAAGAAGTACTGCCGCCCGACGCGGCGCGCATCGAGGCAGCCCGCCGCCAGGTACTGGACCTGTTCCAGCGCTGGGGCTACGACTTCGTGGTAACCCCGCACATCGAATTTCTCGAATCCCTGCTCACGGGCGCCGGGCAGGATCTTGAATTACGTACGTTCAAGGTCACGGACCCGCAATCGGGACGGCAGATGGGCTTCCGCGC
This sequence comes from Pseudomonas sp. zfem003, assembly GCF_032621675.1. Taxonomy (NCBI): domain Bacteria; kingdom Pseudomonadati; phylum Pseudomonadota; class Gammaproteobacteria; order Pseudomonadales; family Pseudomonadaceae; genus Pseudomonas; species Pseudomonas sp. zfem003. Next base: position 288,668 of record NZ_JAVYJG010000002.1, read on the forward strand.
CGACATCACGCCCCAGGTTGCGCGTCTGGACGCCCATACCTTGCGTCGAGAAGGGCCTAACCGGCTGTGCTATGCGGGCAGTGTCCTGCATGCCAAGCCGCGCGCACTTTCCACCTCCCGCAGCCCGATCCAGCTGGGTGCCGAGCTGTATGGCGATGCCAGCCCGGCCAGCGATGTCGAGGTCATCAGCCTGATGCTGGAGATGCTCGAGCTGGCCGATGTGCCGGACGTGCACATGGACCTTGGTCATGTCGGTATCTACCGTGGTCTTGCCCGTGCTGCCGAGCTGTCCGGCGAAGCTGAGCAGCGTCTTTTCGACGCCCTGCAACGCAAGGCGGTCGATGAGGTGGCCGAGCTGACCGAAGGCCTCCCTGCACACCTGGCCGGGATGCTTCGCTCCCTAGCCGAGCTCTGCGGTGATCGCCAGGTTCTTGAGCTTGCCCAGGGCGTCCTGGTGGATGCGCCCGAAGAGGTCCATGTCGCGCTCGATGAACTCGTCGCCATCGCGGATGAGCTGGAGCTGCGTTATCCGGAGCTTCCGCTGTACTTCGACCTGGGTGAGCTGCGTGGCTACCACTACCACACGGGCGTGGTCTTCGCGGCATTCGTACCGGGTGAAGGGCAGTCCATCGCCCAGGGTGGCCGCTACGACGACATCGGCGCCGACTTCGGGCGTGCGCGTCCAGCAACCGGCTTCTCTACCGACTTGAAGACCCTGGTGACCCTGGGGCGCATGCAGCTGGATGATGCGCCCGCCGGAATCTGGGCGCCGGATGTCCATGACGTCTACCTCTGGCAGGCAATCAAGCGCCTGCGTGGCGAAGGCCAGCGTGTCGTTCAGGCGCTGCCGGGCCAGGATGTAGGCAGTGCGCAGGAAGTGGCATGCGATCGCCAGCTGATCCTGCAGGATGGGCGCTGGCAGGTTGCGCCCCTGGTTTAAGGTTTTCCCGCCGGCGCGCGCCGGCATCGAGCTTCCGAAGAGGACAAGTGTTATGGGTAAGAATGTCGTGGTCCTGGGCACCCAGTGGGGTGATGAGGGCAAAGGCAAGATCGTCGACCTGCTGACCGACCAGGCTGCAGCTGTCGTGCGCTACCAGGGCGGCCACAACGCAGGTCACACCCTGGTGATCGATGGCGAGAAGACCGTCCTGCACCTGATTCCGTCCGGCATCCTGCGCGAGAACGTGCAGTGCATGATCGGCAACGGCGTGGTTGTGGCGCCGGACGCGCTGATGCGCGAGATCACCAAGCTTGAGGAGAAAGGCGTACCGGTTCGCGAGCGCCTGCGCATCAGCCCCTCCTGCACCCTGATCCTCCCGTACCACGTGGCCCTCGACCAGGCGCGCGAGAAGGCGCGTGGTGACGCCAAGATCGGCACCACCGGTCGTGGCATCGGCCCTGCTTACGAAGACAAGGTTGCTCGCCGTGGCCTGCGGATCGGCGACCTGTTCCACCGCGAGCGTTTCGCCGCCAAGTTGGGTGAGCTGCTGGACTACCACAACTTCGTCCTGCAGAACTACTACAAGGAGCCGGCCGTCGACTTCCAGAAGACCCTCGACGAAGCCCTGGGCTATGCCGAGCTGCTGAAGCCGATGATCACCGACGTCGCCGCCCGCCTGCACGAATTGCGCAAGCAGGGCGCCTACATCATGTTCGAGGGCGCCCAGGGCTCCCTGCTGGACATCGACCACGGCACCTACCCCTACGTGACCAGCTCCAGCACCACCGCTGGCGGTACCGCCACCGGCTCCGGCTTCGGCCCGCTGTACCTGGACTACATTCTCGGTATCACCAAGGCCTACACCACCCGTGTCGGCTCCGGCCCGTTCCCCACCGAGCTGTTCGACGACACCGGTGCATACCTGGCCAAGCGTGGCCACGAGTTCGGTTCCACCACCGGTCGTGCCCGTCGTTGTGGCTGGTTCGATGCCGTCATCCTGCGCCGCGCCATCGAGATCAACAGCATCTCCGGCCTGTGCCTGACCAAGCTGGATGTGCTGGATGGCCTCGAAACCATCCGCATCTGCACCGGCTACAAGGACCAGAATGGCAACCTGCTGGACGACGCACCGACCGATGCCGACAGCTACATCGGCCTGCAGCCGCTGTACGAGGAAATGCCGGGCTGGACCGAGTCCACCGTCGGGGCCAAGTCCCTCGAAGAGCTGCCCGCTAACGCCCGCGCCTACATCAAGCGCGTGGAAGAGCTGGTGGGGGCGCCCATCGACATCATCTCCACTGGCCCGGATCGCAACGAGACCATCGTCCTGCGCCATCCCTACGCCTGAGTGCGATGAACGAGAAAGGGCCGCTGATGCGGCCCTTTTTCTTTGCGAGACAGCGACCGTTCGTCGACCCCTTCTCCTTCCCCTCCGCGCGTCCGCCCCGTCGCAGCCACACTCCATGGGCCGGGTTTCAAAAATTTGCGGCATGCCCCTTGCTGAGGACCTATATAAATCCCGGAAGTCGCCGTTAACCCAGAACGGTCGTTGAGGAGTAATCGTCGTGTCCGCCATCCTTTCCCTCCTGCAGAGCCGCCTGTTGCGGCCTGTATTCATCGCCCTCGGAATCGCCCTGCTGGTGCAGGTGGTGGTGGCTGTTGCACTGACTCGGGGCACGGTCGATGCCTTGGTCACGGACCTTGGCAAGCGTCTGGGGGATGACACCCAGCGCCTGTCCGGAGAGCTGGCCCAGGCGGGGCAGGAGGTGTCGGGAAGTCTTTCCAGTCTCTCCACCCAGACCCGTGAACGCCTGAGCGCCTCCCTTTCCGAGCGGTTGAAGGCCGAGCAGGGGCAGCTGCGCGAATCCCTTGAGCAGAGCCTGAAGGCATCCGCCAACGACCTGGCCCAACTGCTGGCGGCCGTAGCACCCCGCGCCATGTGGGACAGCGATATCCCCACCCTTTCCGAATTCGCTCGGCGCGCCCAGCGCAACCCCAATGTGCTGTTCGTGATCTACGACGATGCCCAGGGCCAGCACCTGACCCGCTACCTCAATCGCGAGAACGAAGTCATCAAGGCCCTGCTGGACAAAGGTCAGGGTGAGCGCGCGCTGGACAAGGTCCTGGATGCAGCGGCCCACGACCCCTCTGTCTACTTGGTGGAGGCCTCCATCAGTCCCAACGGAGTGGAGATCGGCAAGGTACGCCTAGGCGTTTCCACCGCCTCCGTCGAAACCCAGTTGAAAGCCCTGGACAGCCGCTTCAGTGCCCTCATCGCCAGCAGCGGTGACCTCGTGGCCCAGAGCCTTGCGGGGGCGGCTACCGGCAGCACCGCCGTGCTCACGGCGCGCTTGAAGTCTGCCCAGGACGCAGCCAGCAGCATGAGCACCGGTGCCCAGAACACCGTCGAGGGCGCCGCCCACGAGTTGCGCTGGCGCATCGGTCTGGCGCTCGTGCTGGTCGGTCTGGGCGTGCTGCTGGTCCTGGCGGTGGTGCTGGGGCATCGGGTGGTCAATCGCCTGCGCCTGCTCATATCCGCGTTGAATGACCTGGCGGCGGGCGAGGGCGACCTGACCCGGCGCGTGCAGATCGACAGCCGTGACGAGGTGGGGGAGATGGCGGGTGCGGTTAACCGCTTCATCGACAAGCTCCAGCCGATCGTCCGTGAAGCGGGCGAGGTGGCGGTGCGCACCGGTTCGGAGATCCGCTCCCTGGCGGAGCGCAGTAGGGTGGCCGAGGCTGCCGCTGATCGGCAGCGCAACGAAGTCGCCGGCAGCCTGGAGGCTCTGGGCCAGATGGCGGCCGAGGCCCAGGCCGAGAGCCATGCCATGCAGAGCGCGCTCCAGCAGGTCGGCGAGATTCGCCAAGCCACCCAGGACAGTGCAGCGATCGCCCGCAAGGTAGGTGGGCTGATCGAAACCCTGGAGGAGCGGGTCCAGAACGGTTCCGAAGTCATCGAGCGCCTGGCGCGGCAAAGCGAGCAGATCGAAGTCGTGCTCTCGGTGATCCACGGTATTGCCGAGCAGACCAACCTGCTCGCGCTCAACGCCGCGATCGAGGCGGCGCGCGCAGGGGAAAGCGGTCGCGGATTCGCCGTGGTCGCCGATGAGGTCCGGGCGCTGGCCAGCAAGACCCAGCAATCCACCGGTGACATCCAGGCTCATATCGGTGCGCTGCAGAAAGGTGCGCAGGAGGCGGTGGCTGCCATCTCCCAGGCCCGTGCGCGGGCCGCCGAAGGGATCGACGCCCTGCGGGACAGCGAGCGCCTGCAGCAGAGCGTCCAGCAGGCGGTCGAAGGTGTGCACGAGGCGGTACGGACTGCGGCGCGCGCGGCTGAGCATCAGGCCGAGGGAGCGGGGGCGGTACGCGGGCGGGTCGATGTCATCCACGCCGAGGCGCGCCTTGCAGCCGAGGCTGTCGCGGCCACGGCCAGCAGCGGGCGCGTGCTGGATGGCCTGGCGGCTCAGCTCAAGTCCAGTCTCGGGCAGTTCAAGGCGTGATGAGGGAATGCCAGAAAGCACAAAGCCGAGCATTGCTCGGCTTTGTCTTGAAGAGTGGTGCCCAGGAGAAGACTCGAACTTCCACGGTGTTGCCACCGCTAGGACCTGAACCTAGTGCGTCTACCAATTCCGCCACCTGGGCACATTGCGATGATCGCTCATCGACTTTTGCTGCACTTGATCGACGGTGTCGACAGGGAGTGCTGCATCCCTATTTTGAAACCCGACGCATTGTCGTGTTTCTGAAGAGTGGTGCCCAGGAGAAGACTCGAACTTCCACGGTGTTGCCACCGCTAGGACCTGAACCTAGTGCGTCTACCAATTCCGCCACCTGGGCACTGCGTGCGATGATTGCTCACCGTCTTCACACTACAACGTCAGCAACGTTGTGGGCGCGAACTATACGGTTCGGGTTTTTGCTTGTAAACCCCTGACCCCGAAAAAAATTATTCTCTGGCGAAAGCTGACCGACGATTGGATTTCGCGCTTCAATAGCTACATGACAAGCCGACCTATGAATGAAAAGGTGATTCCCAACTGATGGCCGATTGGCAAAACCTCGATCCCGAGGCCGCACGCGAAGCGGAAAAATACGACAACCCCATTCCCAGCCGTGAACTCATCCTGCAGCGCCTCGACGAACGTGGCGCGCCCGCCAGCCGCGAGCAGCTGGTGGAAGAGTTCGGCCTGACCACGGACGACGAGCTGGAAGCCCTGCGGCGCCGGCTGCGTGCCATGGAACGTGATGGCCAGCTTATCTATACGCGCCGTGGCGCCTATGCACCGGTGGACAAGCTCGACCTCATACGCGGCCGCATCAGCGGCCACCGGGACGGCTTCGGCTTCCTGATCCCCGACGACGGCAGCGACGACCTTTTCCTCAGCCCCGCCCAGATGCGCCTCGTGTTCGACGGCGACCGCGCCCTCGCGCGCGTTTCCGGCCACGACCGCCGTGGCCGCCGTGAAGGTGCGCTGGTGGAAGTCATCGAGCGCGCCCACGAGACCCTGGTAGGCCGCTTCTTCGAAGAGAGCGGCATCGGCCGCGTGGTTGCCGACAATCCCAAGATCCAGCAGGAAGTGCTGGTGGCTCCCGACAAGCGGGGCGGTGCACGCCACGGCCAGTTCGTCCAGGTGCGCATCGAGCAATGGCCGAGCGCCTTCCGCCTGGCCCAGGGTGAAGTGGTGGACGTGCTGGGCGACTACATGGCGCCCGGCATGGAGATCGAAGTCGCCCTGCGCAGCTACGACATCCCCCACGAGTGGCCCGAGGCCGTCGAGAAGGAGGCCGCCAAGCTCAAGCCCGAAGTGGCTGAGAAGGACAAGCAGAGGCGCGTCGACCTGCGCGACCTGCCCCTGGTCACCATCGACGGCGAGGACGCCCGCGACTTCGACGATGCGGTCTACGCCGAGGCTCGCAAGGGCGGCGGCTGGCGTCTGTTCGTCGCCATCGCCGACGTTTCCCACTATGTGAAGGTCGGTTCGGCACTGGATGAAGAGGCCGCCAAGCGTGGCAACTCCGTCTACTTCCCCGAGAAGGTCGTGCCGATGCTGCCGGAGGTCCTCTCCAACGGCCTCTGTTCGCTGAACCCCCAGGTCGACCGGCTGGCCATGGTCTGCGAGGTCACCCTGTCCCGGGCTGGCAAGATGACCGGCTACGAATTCTACGAAGCCGTTATCCACTCCCATGCACGGCTCACCTACACCAAGGTCAGCCAGTTGCTGGAGACGCCCGACTCCCCGGAAGGGCAGCAACTCGCCGAGCAGATGCCGCACCTGGTCCCCCACCTGCAGCAGCTCTACAAGCTCTACAAGGTGCTCCTGGCCGCACGCCACAAGCGTGGCGCCATCGACTTCGAAACCCAGGAGACGCGCATCGTCTTCGGCGCTGATCGCAAGATCGCCGAGATCCGTCCGACCCAGCGCAACGATGCCCACAAGCTGATCGAGGAATGCATGCTCTGCGCGAACGTCGCCACCGCGCGTTTCATGCAGGACCATGACATTCCCTCGCTCTACCGCGTGCACGATGGCCCGCCGGCCGAGCGCCTGGAGAAGCTGCGCCTGTTCCTTGGCGAACTGGGCCTGACCCTCAATAAAGGCAAGGGCGAACCGACGCCGAGCGACTACCAGGCGCTGCTGGAAACCATCCGCGATCGCCCGGACTACCACCTGATCCAGACGGTCATGCTGCGCTCCCTCAGTCAGGCGGTGTACAGCGCCGACAACCAGGGCCACTTCGGTCTCAACTACGACGCCTACACCCACTTCACCTCGCCGATCCGTCGCTACCCGGACCTGCTGGTGCACCGCGCCATCCGCAGCGTGATCCGCTCCAAGCGCGAAACCGAGCACGTCCGTCGTGCCGGCGCCGCCGCCATGCCCAAGGCACGCATCTACCCGTACGACGAAGCGGCTCTCGAGCGCCTCGGCGAGCAGTGCTCCATGACCGAGCGCCGTGCCGACGAAGCCACCCGCGATGTCACCAACTGGCTGAAGTGCGAGTACATGCGCGAGCGGGTGGGCGAGACCTTCCCCGGCGTCATCTCCGCCGTCACCGGCTTCGGTCTGTTCGTCGAGCTCACCGACATCTATGTGGAAGGCCTGGTGCACGTCACCGCCCTGCCTGGCGACTACTACCACTTCGACGCAATCCATCACCGCCTCGCCGGTGAGCGCAGCGGCCGCAGCTTCCGCCTGGGGGATCAGGTGGAAGTGGTCATCGCCCGGGTCGACCTGGACGAGCGCAAGATCGACTTCGAGCTGTCCGAGAACGTGCTGACCGCGCCGGTCGGCCGCAAGAAGCGCGGGGCCGACAAGGCCGCGCCGGTTGCTGAGCCTCGTACCGCCAAGGGGGCCAAGACCCGCAGCCGCGGAAGCAAGCCCTCTGCCCAGGCGAAGAAGGCTGCGCGAGCGCCTCAGCCCGAGCAGATGGCCCCCGGCGTCGCCGTGGCACCCCGTCGTGCCAAGGCCGGCAAGGTCCAGGCGCTGCCGCCGGTGGCACCCGAAATCCTCGCCCAGGCCGAGGAGATGCTTGGCAATACCGACGTCAAGCGCAGTCGCGCCCTGAAGCAGGCGTTGCTCAGCGAGGCCCGGCAGGGCGGCGAGAAACCGCGCGAAGGCAAGGGCAAGGCCGGCAAGGGTTCGTCCCGCGCCGCGCCCTTCGGCGCCGACGGCCAGGACCCGACCGGCAAGGCCCGGCCTGCCAAGGCGGGGGGTGACAAGTCGAAGAAGGCCAAGCCCGCCGCCAAGGCGAGCAAGCCAGGCAAGCATCGCAAGGGGCCGCCCAAGCCCAAGGCCGCCGGTAGCGGCAAGAACAAGGTCAAGTCATGAGTGAGTTGGAAAAGGTCTACGGCGTGCACGCCGTGGAAGCGTTGTTGCGTCACCACCCCAAGCGCGTGAAGCAGTTGTGGCTGGCCGAGAGCCGGCAGGACCCGCGCATCCAGGCCCTGCTGGGCCTGGCCGGGCAGGCCCGCGTACCGGTCGGCAACAAGGACCGGCGCGAGCTGGATGAATGGGCCGAGGGTGTCCACCAGGGCGTCGTCGCCGAAGTCAGCCCCAGCCAGGTGTGGGGCGAGAACATGCTCGACGAACTGCTGGAGCGCAGCGAGGGCCCGCCCTTGCTGCTGGTACTGGACGGCGTCACCGATCCGCACAACCTCGGCGCCTGTCTGCGCACCGCCGATGCCGCCGGCGTGCAGGCGGTCATCGTGCCGAAGGACAAGTCCGCCACCCTCAACGCCACGGTGCGCAAAGTCGCCTGCGGTGCGGCGGAGGTGGTGCCCCTGGTGGCCGTCACCAACCTGGCCCGCACCCTGGAGAAACTGCAGAAGAAGGGCCTGTGGACGGTCGGCACTGCCGGCGAGGCCGAGCAGGTCATCTACCAGCAGGACCTCACCGGCCCCACCGTTCTGATCATGGGTGCTGAAGGCAAGGGCATGCGCCGCCTGACCCGCGAGCATTGCGACTACCTCGTCAAGCTGCCCATGGGCGGCAGCGTCAGCAGCCTCAACGTCTCCGTCGCCACCGGCATCTGCCTGTTCGAGGCGGTGCGCCAGCGCACCGCCGGCAAGCCTTCCGCCGCCAGCGGCCGCTAGCGAACCGCGCCGGGGCGTGCCACTTCGGCCGTCCCGGCGCGTCCTTCGCGGCTGTTCAAATATTCACCAGTTTTTCTTGCGTGGCCCTGCGCCCTTCTCTAGAATGGCGCCCCTTGCCGCGACGGCAGGTGTTCGTACGCCCGATGTCCAGCAAGCCAAAACGAAACATTCACTCCTTGCCTGACCACGATGTTGGCAGGCTACAACCCGTAAGGAGCATTTATGCGTCATTACGAAATCATCTTCCTGGTTCACCCGGACCAGAGCGAGCAGGTTGGTGGCATGGTCGAGCGCTACACCAAGCTGATCGAAGAAGACGGCGGCAAGATCCACCGTCTGGAAGATTGGGGCCGTCGTCAACTGGCCTACGCCATCAACAACGTTCACAAGGCTCACTACGTGATGCTGAACGTCGAGTGCAGCGGCAAGGCCCTGGCCGAGCTGGAAGACAACTTCCGCTACAACGACGCCGTCCTGCGCAACCTGGTCATCCGTCGCGATGAAGCCGTTACCGGCCAGTCCGAGATGCTCAAGGCCGAGGAAAACCGCAACGAGCGCCGTGAGCGTCGTGAGCGCGTTGAGACTGAAAGCGCCGCTGAAGGCGATGACAGCGACAACGACAGCGACAACGCTGACGAGTAATCCCCGGACCTTATTGAGGAGCCAAGTTCATGGCACGTTTCTTCCGTCGTCGTAAGTTCTGCCGTTTCACCGCTGAAGGCGTGAAAGAGATCGACTTCAAGGATCTCAACACCCTGAAGGCCTACATCTCCGAAACCGGCAAGATCGTTCCCAGCCGTATCACCGGTACCAAGGCCAAGTACCAGCGTCAGCTGGCCACCGCTATCAAGCGCGCCCGCTACCTGGCCCTGCTGCCCTACACCGACAGCCACGGCCGTTGATCCCGGACTGCCGGCAAGCTGAGAGATAGATCGCATGCGCGCACTGGCTGAATTCACCATGCGGGGCCGCATGCAGGCGACACTGGCCGTAGCCGGTTCCGCCGCTGTTCCACTGTTGTTCTGGCTGAGTGCGGCCGCAGGTGGCCTCGTGCTGCTGCGGCGCGGCTTCAGCGATGCCTTCGGCATCCTGGCCTGGGCGGTCCTGCCGGCGTTCTGCTGGTGGTACCTGGGCGAACCGAGCACCCTTCTGGTCCTGCTCGGGACGCTGGTGCTGGCGCAGATCCTGCGCGCCACCACTTCCTGGAACCATGTACTGCTGGGCAGCCTAGTGATCGGGGTGGTGTTCGCCCTGGTGCTGGGCCATACCCATGGCGAATTGATCAGCGCCCTCTCGACCGAGATTTCCAAGGTCATGGCGCAGTTCAAGAGTGGCAGTCCCGCGTCGGGCGAAGAGGCCGACGCGTTGCAGGCGATGATGTTGCCGCTCCTTACCGGAGTGATGGCCTCCTCGCTGCAGATGACCAGCCTGCTCTGCCTGGTGCTTGCGCGTTACTGGCAGGCGGCGCTGTACAACCCGGGCGGTTTCGGCCGCGAATTCCGGAGTCTGCGCCTGTCGCCCGTCGTCGCGGTGTTGCTGTTGCTGGGTGCCATGCTGGCACCGCAACTGTCGCCCGAGGCGGCGATGTTCGGCCCGCTGTGCAGCGTGCCGCTGCTGGTCGCCGGTATCGCATTGGGGCATGGCCTGATCGCCCAGAAACAGCTGTCGGGCGGTTGGCTGGTGGTGTTGTACGCCGCCGTGCTGATGCTCGGGAACTTGATCTGTCTGTTGGCTGTGATCGACAGCCTGTTTGATTTTCGCGGCCGCCTTGCGCGCAAGAACGGCGCCGGCCCCGCGAACGGTGAAGGTTAAAAGTTAAGAGGTTAATGCCAAATGGAAGTCATCCTGCTGGAAAAAATCGCCAACCTGGGCAACCTGGGCGACAAGGTGAACGTAAAGTCCGGTTACGGCCGTAACTACCTGCTGCCGCAGGGCAAGGCCACCGCTGCTACCGCCGAGAACGTTGCTGCGTTCGAAGCCCGCCGCGCTGAACTGGAAAAACTGGCTGCCGACAAGAAGGCTTCTGCCGAAGCCCGCGCTGCCCAACTGTCCGAGCTGGAAGTGACCATCACTGCCACCGCTGGTGATGAAGGCAAGCTGTTCGGTTCCATCGGTACCCACGACATCGCTGACGCCCTGACCGCCGCTGGCGTTCCGGTTGCCAAGGCCGAAGTCCGCCTGCCGAACGGCACCATCCGCCAGACCGGCGAATACGACGTGGCCGTGCACCTGCACACCGACGTCGAAGCCGCGGTCAAGCTGATCGTCGTAGCCGCCTAAGCGACGCGCCCGGTGGGTCCTCGCTTGAGGGCCATCCAGGCGGAGCAGGCTTGCACTCCGGTGCGGCCGGCTCAACAATCGGGCACGTCATTGCGCAAGCGGTGACGTGCCCGTTGTCTTTCTACCCCCTTCCATTCCGAGCCCATGAACGAGATCAGCATTCCCGAGCAGTTCGACCTGGAAACCTCAGCCCTCAAGGTGCCGCCGCACTCCATCGAGGCCGAGCAGGCGGTTCTGGGTGGCCTCATGCTGGACAACAACGCCTGGGAGCGGGTGCTGGACCAGGTGTCTGATGGCGACTTCTACCGTCACGACCACCGACTGATCTTCCGCTCCATCTTCAAGCTCGCCGAGCGCAACATGCCCTTCGACGTCGTCACCCTGTCCGAGCAACTGGACAAGGAAGGGCAGCTGTCCCAGGTCGGTGGCCTGGCGTACCTCGGCGAACTGGCCAAGAACACCCCCTCGGTGGCCAACATCAAGGCCTACGCGCAGATCATCCGCGAGCGCGCCACCCTGCGGCAGCTGATCGGCATCAGCAACGAGATCGCCGACAGCGCCTACGCCCCCCAGGGCCGTACCGGCGAGGAGATCCTCGACGAGGCCGAGCGCAAGATCTTCGAGATCGCCGAAGCCCGTCCCAAGACCGGCGGCCCGGTAGGCATCAACGACATCCTGGTCAGGGCCATCGACCGCATCGACGAACTGTTCAACAACGGCGATGCCATCACCGGCCTGACCACCGGCTTCGACGACCTCGACCAGCAGACCAGCGGCCTGCAGCCGGCGGACCTGATCATCGTCGCCGGCCGTCCCTCCATGGGTAAGACCACCTTCGCCATGAACCTGGTGGAGAACGCCCTGATGCGTAGCGACAAGGCGATCCTGGTGTACTCCCTGGAGATGCCCTCGGAATCCATCGTGATCCGTATGCTCGCTTCCCTCGGCCGTATCGACCAGACCAAGGTCCGTGCCGGCCGCCTGGACGACGACGACTGGCCGCGCCTCACCTCCGCGGTGAACCTGCTCAACGACCGCAAGCTGTTCATCGACGACACCGCCGGCATCTCCCCCTCGGAAATGCGCGCCCGTACCCGCCGCCTGGCCCGCGAACACGGCGAGATCGGCCTGATCATGGTCGACTACCTGCAGCTCATGCAGATCCCCGGTTCCAGCGGCGACAGCCGGGTGAACGAGATCTCCGAGATCTCCCGCTCGCTCAAGGCCCTGGCCAAGGAATTCAACTGCCCGGTGATCGCCCTGTCCCAGCTCAACCGCTCCCTGGAACAGCGCCCCAACAAACGCCCGGTCAACTCCGACCTCCGCGAATCCGGGGCCATCGAGCAGGACGCCGACATCATCATGTTCGTGTACCGCGACGAGGTGTATCACCCCGAGACCGAGTACAAGGGCGTCGCCGAGATCATCATCGGCAAGCAGCGTAACGGCCCCATCGGCACCGTGCGCCTGGCCTTCCTCGGCAAGTACTCGCGCTTCGAGAACCTCGCCCCCGGCAGCTACAACTTCGAAGACGAGTAGACCGGCTCGCAACATCCGTCGTGGATCAATGAACACGGGCGCCCTGCAGGTATCATGGGCGCCCGTTTTCGTTCATGAGCCACGCCCATGCGCCCGCTGATCGCCGCCGTCGACCTCTCCGCCATCCGCCACAACCTCGCCGTCGCCCAGCGCTGCGCGCCCGGACGCCAGGTGTTCGCGGTGGTCAAGGCCAACGCCTACGGCCACGGCGTGCGCGAAGTGGTGAGCGTGCTGCGTGGCGTTGCCGACGGTTTCGCCGTCGCCTGCCTGGAGGAGGCTGCCGAAGTCCGCGCCCTGGACGACCGCGCCCGCATCCTGCTGCTGGAAGGCTGCTTCGAAGCGCGTGAAGTGATGATCGCCGCCCAGCTCGGCCTCGACCTGGTGATCCAGAGCGAGCGCCAGGCCCGCGCCCTGCTGGCGTCGGACATCGGCCGCCCGCTGAACGTCTGGCTCAAGCTCGACACCGGCATGCACCGCCTGGGCTTCGACGGTGACAGCCTGCGCGCCTGGCATGCCCGCCTCCAGGGCGATGCGCGCATCACCGAGCTCAACCTCATCAGCCACTTCGCCTGTGCCGACGAGCGCGGCCACAGCCTCACCGAAGTGCAACTGGAGCGCTTCCTCGACGTCCTCGACCTGGATTTCCACCAGCGCAGCCTGGCCAACTCGGCTGCCGTGCTCAGCGTCCCGGCCGCCCACATGGACTGGGTCCGCCCCGGCATCATGCTCTACGGCGCCAGCGCCATCAGCGACCTCAGCGCCCGCGAACTGGGGCTCAAGCCGGCCATGAGCCTGACCGCCGAACTGATCGCCGTGCGCGACGTGGCCGCCGGCGAGAGCGTTGGCTACGGCGCCACCTGGGTCGCCCAGCGCCCCTCGCGGATCGGCACCGTCAGCTGCGGCTACGCCGACGGCTACCCGCGCCACGCCCCCAGCGGCACCCCCGTGGTGATCCACGGCCAGCGCGTCCCGCTGGCCGGGCGGGTGTCGATGGACATGCTCGCAGTGGACCTCACCGACCTGCCGGAGGCCCGCGAAGGGGATGCCGTGGAACTCTGGGGGGCGCAATTGCCGGTGGATGAAGTGGCCGCCGCCTGCCGCACCATCGGCTACGAGCTGCTGACCAAGGTCACCGCCCGCGTTCCCCGTCGCTACCTCAGCTGACGGGGAGGGCACACAGGCTCAGGTCAGCCCGGTGGGCACCTTCAGCACGTCCAGGCGCAGGCAGGCCTCGCCGGACAACTCACCGTTGTCGCCGAAGATGGCGAAGCCCGAACGCCCCCGGTCCTTCACCTGGTAGAGCGCCTGGTCCGCCGTCTTGTACAGGCCGGCGAACTGCCGGGCGTGGTTCGGGTAGAGCGCCACGCCGATGCTGATGGTCACCGTCAGCTCGTGCTGGCCGTAGCTCACCGGCTTGGACAGCTCCGCCAGCAGGCGCTCGGCGATCTCGCGCGCGTGGGGTTCGGCATCCGGCCCGCAGATCAGCACCGCGAACTCGTCCCCGCCCAGCCGCGCTACGCTGTCGCCGCCGCGCACGTGCTCGCGCAGGCGGTGGCCGATGGCCCGCAGCATCGCGTCCCCGGCGTCGTGGCCATGGCGGTCGTTGATCGGCTTGAAGTGGTCCAGGTCGATCAGCATCAGCGCCACCGTCTCCTCGCGGCGTCCCGCATTGGCCAGGGCCTGCTCGGCGCGGTCGATCAGGTGGCGGCGGTTGGGCAGGTCCGTGAGGCTGTCGTGGAAGGCCGCGTGCTCCAGCTCGCGCTCCCGCTCGCTGAGGCGCTGGTTGGCCGCCGCCAGCTCCGCCGTGCGCCGGGTCACTGCCGCCTGCAGCTCGTCCGAGCTGGCCTGCATCTGCGCCAGCCGCGCGGTCTTCTCGCGGTCGGCCAGCTCCAGCGCGGCCGCCTTCTCCTGCTTGAGCATCTGGATGCGGTAGGCCAGGGCGAAGGAGAACAGGATGGACTCGGCCGCCACCGCGATGGGGAACATGTAGGCCGTGAAATTGGTGGGCTGCACGATTCCCGCCGCACGCATCACCAGCACGGCGGTGCTGATCAGTACCGTGCCGTAGCCCACCAGGTAGAAGCGCGCCGGGAAGAAGCCCTGGTAACAGCGCACCCCCGCGCTGACCAGCGCAGTGGGCACCGTGACGATGGGCGTCAGGGCGATCAGCAGGGCGCCCTCGGCGCGGTAGCCGAAGGCGTTGATCAGGATGGCGATGGCATAGAGCACGCCGCCGGTGTTGAACGCCCGATCCGCCCACACCAGCCCGCGCCGGGTGTAGAGCAGCTCCTGGGTGAAGCGCATGACGAAGATGCCCCACAGCGAGGGCAGGGTGATGCGGTCCAGCCAGAACGGCACCGGCCAGTCCCCCCAGAAGTACTGGAAGCCGTGGCCGGTCATGCTGAGGATGAACACCAGCGCGCAGCCGGTGGCCAGCACGTACCAGAAGTAGGCCTTGTCCCGCAGCGCGACGAGGATGAACAGGTTGTAGAGGAACAGCGCCAGGATCACCCCGTAGATGATGCCGAAGCCCATGTTCTCGGTGGCGCGCAGGTCCTGCAGGTCCTGCAGCTGCCAGACCTTCAGCGGGAAGGAGTTGCCGGCCGGGTCGTAGCTGCGGAAGTAGAAGGTCAGCCCCTGCTCGTCGATGGGCGGCAGGCGGAACACCATGCGCCGGTAGTCATGGTCGCGGCCCTCGGCGAAGGGCACGCTCTCGCTGGTGACGCGCTCCTGCCAGCCGCCCTGGCCGTCCGGCAGGAACAGGCTCACCCGGTACACGGTGATGCCCGAGTTCTCCAGCCACCACTGCGCCGGAGCCCCCGGCGCGCGGGCCAGTTGCACCTTCACCCACCACTGGCTGCGGCTCTGCCCCACCGAAGCACGCCCCTCGGCCGGCACGAAGCGCGCCTGCACCGCCGGGTCGGCCATGTCGGCGATGGTCAGTTGGCCGCTGGGGTCTTCGAGGAGTTCGATGGAGCCGTTGAGGGTGCGGCCGCTGCTATCGGGTTGCAGGGTGAAGGGGGCTGCGCCGGCGTGCGTGCACAGGCCAAGAACACCCAGCAGAACCATCAGGGGGATGAGTCGAGATAACACCGCACGCTCCTGTGTGCCCGTTACCGGTGGAAGCGGGCGATCTTGTTATCGGCGGGAGTATAGCCATTGGACATCAACGCTTCATGACAGGAGCACGAATCGTGCCGTCATCTGTCCGAAGCACCCTCAAAAAACCAAGCGTGGGAGTCGGGCTTGTACATTTTTTGTGCTATATTCCGCGCCCCCGTGAAAGCCAGCTGATCAAAAAACATGCAAGCCGCCAAGCCGCTGTTCGACTACCCCAAGTACTGGGCCGAGTGCTTCGGGCCCGCCCCCTTCCTGCCCATGAGCCGGGAAGAGATGGATCAGCTGGGCTGGGATTCCTGCGACATCATCATCGTCACCGGCGATGCCTACGTCGATCATCCTTCGTTCGGCATGGCCATCATCGGCCGCCTGCTGGAGGCCCAGGGCTTCCGCGTGGGGATCATCGCCCAGCCTGACTGGCGCTCGAAGGACGACTTCATGAAGCTCGGCGAGCCGAACCTGTTCTTCGGGGTCGCCGCCGG
The DNA here is from genome assembly GCF_032621675.1 of Pseudomonas sp. zfem003. Classification (NCBI taxonomy): domain Bacteria; kingdom Pseudomonadati; phylum Pseudomonadota; class Gammaproteobacteria; order Pseudomonadales; family Pseudomonadaceae; genus Pseudomonas; species Pseudomonas sp. zfem003. Next base: position 304,623 of record NZ_JAVYJG010000002.1, read on the forward strand.
CAACATGGACTCCATGATCAACCGCTACACCGCCGACCGTAAGATCCGTTCCGACGACGCCTACACCCCCGGCGGCGTCGCCGGCAAGCGCCCCGACCGCGCCAGCCTGGTCTACAGCCAGCGCTGCAAGGAAGCCTACACCCACGTCCCGGTGGTGCTCGGTGGCATCGAAGCCTCCCTGCGCCGCATCGCCCACTACGACTACTGGCAGGACAAGGTGCGCCGCTCCATCCTCATGGACGCCACCGCCGACATCCTCCTCTACGGCAACGCCGAGCGCGCCGTGGTCGAGATTGCCCAGCGCCTGTCCCGTGGCGAGGCCATCGAACGCATCACCGACGTGCGCGGCACCGCCTTCGTCCGCCGCGACACCCCCGAAGGCTGGTACGAGGTGGACTCCACCCGCATCGACCGCCCGGGCCGCGTCGACAAGATCATCAACCCCTACGTCAACACCCAGGACACCGAAGCCTGTGCCATCGAGCAGGCCAAGGGGGAGATCGAGGACCCGAACGAAGCCAAGGTCGTGCAGATCCTCGACAGCCCGCGCATGACCCGCGACAAGACGGTGATCCGCCTGCCGTCCTTCGAGAAGGTGCGCAACGACCCGGTCCTCTACGCCCACGCCAACCGCGTGCTGCACCTGGAGACCAACCCGGGCAACGCCCGCGCACTGGTGCAGAAGCATGGCGAGGTGGACGTGTGGTTCAACCCGCCACCCATCCCCATGACCACCGAGGAAATGGACTACGTGTTCGGCATGCCCTACGCGCGCGTGCCGCACCCGGCCTATGGCAAGGAGAAGATCCCCGCCTACGAGATGATCCGTTTCTCGGTGAACATCATGCGTGGCTGCTTCGGTGGCTGCACCTTCTGCTCCATCACCGAGCACGAAGGCCGCATCATCCAGAACCGCTCCCACGACTCGATCATCCGCGAGATCGAGGAAATGCGTGACAAGGTGCCGGGCTTCACCGGCGTGGTCTCCGACCTCGGCGGCCCGACCGCCAACATGTACCGCATCGCCTGCAAGGACCCGGAGATCGAGCGTCACTGCCGCAAGCCGTCCTGCGTCTTCCCCGGCATCTGCGAGAACCTCAACACCGACCACAGCTCGCTCATCGAGCTGTACCGGAAGGCGCGCGCACTGCCCGGCGTGAAGAAGATCCTCATCGCCTCCGGCCTGCGCTACGACCTGGCCGTGGAGTCCCCCGAGTACGTCAAGGAGCTGGTCACCCACCACGTCGGCGGCTACCTCAAGATCGCCCCGGAGCACACCGAGCGCGGCCCGCTGGACAAGATGATGAAGCCCGGCATCGGCAGCTACGACCGCTTCAAGCAGATGTTCGAGAAGTACTCGAAGGAAGCGGGCAAGGAGCAGTACCTCATCCCGTACTTCATCGCCGCCCACCCCGGCACCACCGACGAAGACATGATGAACCTCGCCCTGTGGCTCAAGCGCAACGGCTTCCGCGCCGACCAGGTGCAGGCCTTCTACCCCTCGCCCATGGCCACCGCCACGGCCATGTACCACTCGGGCAAGAACCCCCTGCGCAAGGTCACCTACAAGAGCGACGGCGTCACCATCGTCAAGAGCGAGGAGCAGCGCCGCCTGCACAAGGCCTTCCTGCGCTACCACGACCCGAAGAACTGGCCGCTGCTGCGCGAGGCCCTGCAGCGCATGGGCCGCGCCGACCTGATCGGCAACGCCAAGCACCAGCTGATCCCCACCTTCCAGCCCCAGGCCGACGAGTACCACAGCGCCCGCCGCAAGAACTCCACCACGGCCGGCACACGCAAGGCCGGCAGCACCGGCAAGGTGCTCACCCAGCACACCGGCCTGCCGCCCCGTGGCAGCGATGGCAGCAAGCCCTGGGACAAGCGCGAGCAGGCCAAGGCGGCAGCCCAGGCCCGCAAGCGCGCCGAGGAGAAGGCCGCCGGGCCCGGCAAGGGCGGTGGCAAGAAGCCCGCAAAGCGCCCCGTCGCGCCGCGCTAGATGAAAACGCCAGCCTTCGGGCTGGCGTTTTTGTGTGTGCGCTCCAGCGGATGAGCCTCCCGGCTGCCGGGCGTGGAGACTAGACCGCCATCTCCCACAACGGCATCACCGTCACCCGCACCTCCGGGTCATGGCTGCCGCCTCCGAGGATCACCCCCCGCAGCGGGGATACGTCCGAGAAGTCCCGGCCCCAGCCGAGGGTGATGTGCTCCAGGTCCGGCAGCATGTTGTTGGTCGGGTCGAAGTCCACCCAGCCGTGCCGGGGGCAGTACACCGACACCCAGGCGTGGGAGGCGTCGGCGCCGATCAGCCGGGGTTGCCCCGGTGGTGGCTGGGTCAGCAGGTAGCCGCTGACGTAGCGTGCGGCCAGGCCCCGCGAGCGCAGGCAGGCCAGCATCAGGTGGGCGAAGTCCTGGCACACGCCACGGCGGCGCTCCAGCACTTCCACCAGGGGCGTCGCCACCTGGGTCGCATCGCCGTCGAAGTCGAACTCGCGGAAGATCTTCTCCATCAGCGCCGCCACGCCCCGCAGTAGCGGTCGGCCGAGGGGGAAGCAGTCCTCGGCGTAGTCGGCGAACTGGCGCTTCAGGCGCACGTAGGGCGACTCGCTGCGAAAGCGGCAGGCCTCCAGCGTGTCCGCCGGCAGCGGCCGCCCGGTGTAGGCCAGGCCGGCCAGCACCTGTTCCCAGGCCGGCGAGGCGTCGAGGTCGAAGGGGCCGCGGGGCAGCACCTCCACCAGCAGCCGCGCGTTGACCTGCAGTTCGTCGTGGGGGCGCTCGAAGGCCAGCCGGGTCAGCGGGTTGCCGAACACGTCCAGCCCGTCGCTGCGGGTCGAGGGCGCGGGGTGGATCTCCAGGGACTGGCCATGGCAGCGCTGCCAGGGGCATTCCCGGGGCCACAGGTGCACCTGCTGCTGCGACAGCGATACCGGCGAGGCATAGCGGTAGAGGGTGTCGTGGAACACCTGGTAGCGCGCGCCCTGGGGCGCGAGGGAGAGGGCGGGGGCGTGCATCAGGTGGACACCGTTTGCTGGCTGACGTCATCGACATGGGCAAAATAGCGCAGCCCGAGGCGGTCGGAGAGCTGGCCGGCGAGGGTGGCGATCTCCTGCAGCAGGCCGGCCAGCCCCTCCAGCACCTCCTCGACGCTGTCGGCGCCGAACAGCGGGTTCTCCAGGCTGCCCAGGTCGAAGGCCAGCAGGCGCCCGATCAGCCCGCTGAGCACCAGCTCCTGGGGCGCCCCGAAGGTCTCGTGGACGCGCGCCAGTGAGCGTTCCAGCGCCTGCAGCTGGAAGCGCAGGGCGTGGGGGTTCTGTTCGTGCAGCAGCAGCAGGTCCAGCACCGGGATCAGCTGCGGCGAGGCCAGGTAGCGCGAGCGGTAGGTGATGGTGCTGTTGCCCAGCTCCAGCAGCCAGTCCAGGGTGCCGGCCTCCCAGGCCGCGCCGCCGCGCAGGACGCCGGCGATGGCCTCGGCGAAGAACTGCACCCGCTCGATGCGCCGGCCGATCATCAGGAAGCGCCAGCCGTCGTCGCGGGTCATGTCGTCCAGGGCGAAGCCCGACAGCGCCGCCATCGACATCAGCAACCGCCCGAGGAAGTCCAGGGCATCGCCCAGGTCCACCTGGCGCGGGTCGAGGGCATTCACCTCGCGTTGCAGCTCCAGCAGTGCGTGCCAGTTCTCCCGCGACAGGCGCCCGCGCACCTGGGCGGCCGACCAGTGCAGCCGGCGCAGGTTGGCGCGCAGGCTGAAGGGCCAGTCCTCGCTCAGCAAAGCGTCCAGCAGGCGCCGCTCCAGGGGCGCGTCGCCGGCTGGCAACTGCCCCAGCTGGCCGGCCAGGTGCAATGCGCTGTGCAGCGCCTGCTCGTCGCCGTCGGCGTCCACGTAGCGGGTCAGCACCACCCGCAGCAAGCGCGCCGAGTCGTCGCAGCGCTCGGCGTAGCGGCCGAACCAGAACAGGTTCTCCACCAGCCGCGAGGGCAGGTACGGGTCCTGGCGTACCAGGTCGCGCACCCCCAGTTCGCGCGGACGCAGCGGCTCCCCGCTCACCGGGCGGTCGGCCAGCACCCAGGTGTCCTTGCTGGCGCCGCCACGCTGCATGGACACCACCTCGGCATCCGCCTCCGAGGCCACCCGCGTCAACCCGCCGGGCATCACCCAGTAGCCGCCGTCGGCCGTGGCCACCGCGAACACCCGCATGCCGATGGCGCGGGCCTGCAGGGTGCCGCCGTGGTCCGGCTGCCACACCGGGGCCAGCGACAGCTGCGCCTGGTGCTGCGCCACGTAGGCGTGGGGGCGGGCCCGCAGGCGCTGGTGCAGGGCCTCGCGCTCGGAGGCCGAGAGGGTGTGGCCGAAGACCGGCTCGAAACTCTGGGAAGGGAAGGCCGGCTTGATCACCAGCCCCTCCAGCCCGGTGAGGATGTCCCCCAGCGCGCCCGGCTCGCCGCACCAGCGGGTGCCCACGGTGGGCAGCAGCAGCTCCTCGCCGAACAGGCGGCGGTTCACCCCCGGCAGGAAGCCCAGCAGCCCCGGCGACTCCAGCACGCCGCTGCCCAAAGCATTGGCCACCAGCACCCGGCCCTGGCGCACCGCCTCCAGCAGGCCGGGCACGCCCAGGGCCGAGTCGGTGCGCAGCTCCAGCGGGTCGCAGAAATCGTCGTCCAGGCGGCGCAGCACGGCGTGCACGCGCTTCAGGCCGCCCAGGGTCTTCAGGTAGAGGGTGGCGTCGCGCACCGTCAGGTCGCTGCCTTCCACCAGGGGGAAGCCCAGCTGGCGGGCCAGGTACAGGTGCTCGAAGTAGGTCTCGTTGAAGCGTCCGGGGGTCAGCAGCACCACCAGCGGCGTCTCGCCATCGCTGGGGGCCTGGCGCAGCAGGGTGTCCTGCAGGGCGCGGAAGTAGCCGGCCAGGTACTGCACCCGCAGGTCGCGGTACAGCTCCGGCAGGGCGCGGGAGACGATCTGCCGGTTCTCCAGCGCATAGCCCGCGCCGGAAGGGGCCTGGGTGCGGTCGGCCAGCACGTGCCACTGGCCGTCGGCATCGCGCGCCAGGTCCACCGCGTAGCTGTGCAGGAAGCGCCCGCCCGCCGGGCGGATGCCCTGGCAGGGCCAGAGGAAGCTGGTGTGGCCGAACACCAGCTCGCTGGGCAGCAGGCCCTCGCCGACCAGGCGCTGCTCGCCGTAGAGGTCGGCCAGCACCGCGTCCAGCAGGCGTGCGCGCTGGGCCACGCCGGCGGCGATGGGCGCCCATTCCGCCGCGCTGAGCAGGTTCGGCAGCAGGTCCAGCTCCCAGGGGCGGTCGGTGCCCTTGGGGTCGGCGTAGACGTTGTAGGTGACGCCGTTCTCCTGGATCTGCCGCACCAGCAGCTCCTGGCGCTGGCGCAGCTGGGCCGCGCCGCTGCGCGCCAGTTGCTGGTGCAGGCGCTGCCAGTGGGGACGCACACGGCCCTCCGCCTCCAGCAGCTCGTGGTAGGCGGTGGGGCTGTAGGGGTAGTGGGCGAGCAGGTCAGGCATCGGGGACTCGGTTCAGGGTGGCCCGGATCAGCGGCGGCGCAGGTCCAGGGTCATGGGCAGTTCGTCGCTCCTCGCCGGGGCGGTGACCTCCAGCGTGCCGGGGGTGTGCCCGTGGCGGAAGAACCGCGCCAGGCGCCGGCTTTCCGCCTCGTAGGCGTTGACCGGCACGCGCTCGTAGTTGCGCCCGCCCGGGTGGGCCACATGGTACTGGCAGCCGCCCAGGGAGCGCTGCATCCAGGTGTCGACCAGGTCGAACACCAAGGGCGCGTGCACGCCGATGGTGGGCTGCAGGCACGCGGCTGGCTGCCAGGCGCGGTAGCGCACGGCGCCGATGTACTCGCCGACCCGGCCGGTGTTCTGCAGCGGCACCGGCTCGCCGTTGCAGGTCAGCACGTAGCGGTCCGGGGCCAGGCCGCCGAGGCGCACCTGCACCCGCTCCAGGGAGGAGTCGACGTAGCGCACGGTGCCGCCGATGGCGCCTTCCTCGCCGAGCACGTGCCAGGGCTCCAGGGCCTGGCGCAGCTCCAGCTCGATGCCCTTCACGGCGAAGTCGCCGTACCGCGGGAAGCGGAACTCGAAGTGCGGGTCGAACCAGTCGCTGCGCACCGGGTAGCCGGCCTCGTTCAGCTCCTGCACCACGTCCTCGAAGTCCTGGCGGACGACGTGCGGCAGCATGAAGCGGTCATGCAGGTCGGTGCCCCAGCGGGCCAGCTTCGGCGGCGCGTAGGGCGCCTCCCAGAAGCGCGCCACCAGCCCGCGCAGCAGGAGCTGCTGGGCCAGGCTCATGCGCGCGTGGGGCGGCATCTCGAAGGCGCGCAGCTCCAGCAGGCCCAGGCGGCCGCTGGCGCTGTCGGGGGAATAGAGCTTGTCGATGCAGAACTCGGCACGGTGGGTGTTGCCGGTCACGTCCACCAGCAGGTTGCGCAGCAGCCGGTCCACCAGCCAGGGCGGGCAGTCGCTGCCGGGTGCGGGCATCTGCGAGAAGGCCACTTCCAGCTCGTAGAGCGCATCGTTGCGCGCCTCGTCCACTCGGGGTGCCTGGGAGGTGGGGCCGATGAACAGGCCGGAGAACAGGTACGACAGCGACGGGTGGTTGTGCCAGTAGCTCACCAGGCTGCGCAGCAGGTCCGGGCGGCGCAGGAAGGGCGAGTCCGCCGGGGTGGCGCCGCCGAGGACGAAATGGTTGCCGCCGCCGGTGCCGACGTGGCGGCCGTCGACCATGAACTTCTCGCTGGCCAGCCGCGTCTGCCGGGCTGCCTCGTAGAGGAACTCGGTGCGCTCCTCCAGCTCGTCCCAGCTGCTGGCCGGGTGGATGTTCACTTCGATCACCCCCGGGTCCGGGGTGACGCGGAAGCATTCCAGGCGCGGGTCGCGCGGCGGCTCGTAGCCCTCCAGCAGCACCGGGCAGGCCAGGGCCCCGGCGGTGGCCTCGATGGCGGCCACCAGTTCCAAGTAGGCCTCCAGCTCCCCCAGCGGCGGCATGAACAGGTACAGCCGGCCCTCGCGGGGCTCGGCACAGAGCGCGGTGCGGGTGATGCCGTCGGCGGATTGGTGCGGGCCGGGCGGCTGCTGCGTCGGCGTGGCGGCCCCATGGCGCGGCTGGGTGCGCAGCTCGGCGGCTCGGCGCAGCGGGGGGAAGGCCTGGCTGGGGTCGGCGGCCTGCACGTAGGGGTAGTCCGCCTCGCTGACCCAGGGCTGCGAGTCCAGCGGCAGGCGATAGCCCAGCGGCGAGTCGCCAGGGATCAGCCGGCAGTGTTCGTCCCGCAGGAACCAGGGGCCGGTCTGCCAGGCGTCGCCGGCCGGGCTGCGCGCCAGCGGCAGCACCTGCCCGACCACGCTGCCCAGGCCGCGCTCGAACACCCGGCGCAGGCGTTCACGCTCCAGCGGGTCGGCCAGGCGCGGGTCGTCCGGGGTGACGTTGATCGGCAGGCGGCGCTCGCGCCACAGGTAGTAGAGGGCGTCTTCATAGGCCGGGAACAGCGCCGAGTCCGGCAGGCCCAGCTGCTGCGCCACGCCGGCCAGGAAGCGCGCCGCCAGCTCGGCGTCGGCACCGTAGTCGCGGCGTTCGTCGGCCAGCAGGGCGCGGTCCTGCCAGACCGGCTCGCCGTCCTTGCGCCAGAAGCAGTTCAGCGACCAGCGCGGCAATTGTTCGCCGGGGTACCACTTGCCCTGGCCGAAATGCACCAGGCCCTGGGGCGCGTAGTGGTCGCGCAGGCGGTGGAACAGCTCGGCGGCCAGGCGACGCTTGTTGGGGCCTAGGGCGGCGGTGTTCCACTCCGGGTCGTCGGGGTAGTCGATGGCGACGAAGGTCGGCTCGCCGCCCATGGTCAGGCGCACGTCGCGGGCCTGCAGGTCGCGGTCGATGCGCCGGCCGAGGTGCTGGATGGCCTGCCATTGCGCGTCGCTGTAGGGGCGGGTGACCCGGGGCGCTTCCCAGACCCGCTCCACGCGCATGCTGTGGCTGAACTCGCACTCGCATTCCTCCAGCATCCCGCTGATGGGCGCGGCGGAGGAGGGCTCGGGGCTGCAGGCGAGCGGGATGTGGCCTTCACCGGCGAACAGCCCGGAGGTGGGGTCCAGGCCGATCCAGCCGGCGCCGGGCAGGTACACCTCGCACCAGGCGTGCAGGTCGGTGAAGTCCACCTCGGTGCCGCTGGGGCCGTCGAGGGCCTTCTGGTCGGCGGTGAGCTGGATCAGGTAGCCGGAGACGAAGCGCGCCGCCAGGCCCAGGTGGCGCAGCAACTGCACCAGCAGCCAGGCGGAGTCGCGGCAGGAGCCGGAGCCCTTCTCCAGGCTCTCCTCCGGGCTCTGCACCCCCGGCTCCAGGCGGATCAGGTAGCGGATGTCGTTGGCCAGGCGCTGGTTCAGCTCCACCAGGAAATCCACCGTGCCCCGGGGCGTGCGGTCCACGCCGGCCAGGTAGTCGGCGAACAGCGGCGTGGCCGGCAGGCGGATCAGGTAGGGCGCCAGTTCGCGGGCTTCGTCGGCGGTGTAGTCGAAGGGCGCCAGCTCGGCGTAGGGCTCGAGGAAGAAGTCGAAGGGGTTGAACACCGCCATCTCGGCCACCAGGTCCACTTCGACCTTGAGTTCGCCGGTCTTCTCCGGGAACACCAGGCGCGCCAGGTAGTTGCCCTGGGGGTCCTGCTGCCAGTTGATGAAGTGCTGCTCGGGCAGCACCTTCAGGCTGTAGCCGAGGATGCGGGTGCGGCTGTGGGGCGCCGGGCGCAGGCGGATCACCTGCGGGCCGAGGGCGATGGCCCGGTCGTAGCGGTAGTGGGTGACGTGATGCAGAGCGACGTGGATCGACACGGCGTGCCTCCTGCGAGCCTGGGCGATGAGCCTGCTGCGCAAGTCTCATGCCAGCGGCCAGGGTCCTGTTTTGGGGTGGTCGACGGCGCTTGCAGCACCGCATTGGGGCCGCAACCGCACCGTTTCGAGCGACCTGCACGAAAATGGTTCGTGCCGCCCTCGGGTCGGGTCCGCGGGTGAGCTTAGACAGGGAAGATGACCGGCGCGCAGGCGGAGGCAGCCGTGCCCGCCCCATCGCGGATGAATCCGCTCCCACAGGGGCGCGGCATAGGTAGCCCGGGCTTCAGCCCGGGAGGCCCGAGCCAGTCGGTAGGCCGGACGTCGCTCTCTACGTCCACCGACGGTGCGGCGGGGAACTCCGCTGTTGGACCGGTGAAGCGCGGTCCACCCTGCACCACCCATCGCGGATGAGTCCGCTCCCACAGGGCACAGCATAGGTAGCCCGGGTTTCAGCCCGGGAGGCCCGAGCCAGTCGGCAGGGCGGACGTCACTCTTTACGTCTACCGACGACGCGGCGCGGATCTAGCCCTGGCAGTTGCCCGGCAGGCTGGCGATCCAGCGTTGGAGGATGTCCAGGCCCTCGCGGTGGGTGGTGGAGCGACCCAGCTCCGGCATCATCACGCTGGGGTCGGTGCTTTCGACGCGGTAGGTGAGCACCGAGGCGTCGGGCTGGCCGGGGTGGATGTCCACCAGGCGGTCGCCGGAGCCCTTGCCCGCCGCCACCGGCTGCTTGCACAGGCCGTAGTTGATGCCCATCGCGGCCGCCGCATCGAGGAACAACCCGGAGGTGCGCGCCGGTCCCTTGGGGTTGTGGCAGTGGCCGCAGTTGGCATCCAGGTAGCTGCGGGCCTGGCGCTCAAAGGGCTCGTCGGGGCGCGGGTGGCCGAACAGCGCGTTGCGCGGCAGGTCGGCGACCGGCCCCGGTACACCGGCGAGAAAGCCCCGGGCCTGCCAGCGCTCCAGCTGGTTGGCGTTGCCGTCGGCGTACACCAGCTCGCGGTTCAGGTGGCGAACCTTGGGCCCGAGCGGGCGCACGCCCTCGCCGTGGCGCTCTTCGTGGCAGCCGGCGCACTGGTTGGCGTCGGGCACCTGGTAGTCCACCGCCAGGGGCTGCCCGGCGGCGTCCTGCAGGGTCAGGTCCAGGCTGGCGCCGGCCCATTCCAGGGTGGCTTCGCGCTGGGCTTCGTCCCACACGTAGGGCAGGGCCACCCAGCCGTCCTTCTGGCGCAGCAGGATGCGCGTCTCCACCAGGCGCACCTGGTCCAGGGCCAGGCCCTTGGCCGGGGCGCGCTCGTCGCGGGTGTTCTTCAGCAGGCGGCCCTGGGCGTCCTTCGGGTAGTAGAAGGTCTTGGTCAGCACCGTGCCCACCGGGTAGTCGAAGTGGTCTTCGCCGTACTGCGCGGCCTGGCCCTCCGGCATCCAGACGGTGCGCAGCTTGTGCGCGTAGTCGGTGAACAGCGGGGTGTTCAGGTCGTAGGGCAGCACCTCGGCGGCGGGCGTGAGGTGCCCGTCGCGCAGGTGCAGCATGCCCCACTGGCTGAGCGTCTCCGGGTAGGCATCGCCTTCGGGCATGAAGCGCGGCGCCTGCTCCCGGCCGCAACCGACGAGGAGCAGCAGCGCCAGCAGGAGCGCGCGCCCCTTCATGCGCCAGGCGCCTTGGCCGGGGTGCCGAGGACGATTTCCGGCAGGCGCGGCAGCGTGCAGCGGTGGGCGCTCATGTCGGTGCTGATGTTCTTGTAGCCGTTGGGGCCGTCGACGTTGATCAGCGTGGCCTCGCCGTTGTCGACGCAGATGCCCAGCTCCGCCGGCAGCTTGCCGTCCACCCGCTTGGCGGGGTTCACGTAGCCGTCCCAGAGGATGTCCGGTAGGCGGCCGTTGAGGCCGAACTTGGCCAGCTTGAGGGCCTTGAGTTCGAGGTTGTCAGGGCTGTCGCCGCCCGGTCCGAAGCGGTTGCCGTGGATGTAGATGCGCTCGGGGTAGGGGTCGAAGCTCTCCGAGGTGGAGAGGTTGGTGTAGCCGGTGCTGAAGTAGCTGCTGACGATGACGTTGGCGGTGCGGTGGCCGCCGATGTCGTTGTCGAAGATCTCCACGTCGTCGTTGGAGTTGATCACCACGCCGGAGCCCGCCGGCACGCTGGCCACCGGGGTGCCCTTGTGGCCGAAGTTGTCGTGGTCGTTGTCCTTGACCTGGTTGCGGTAGACCCGGGTGCCGTGCCCCGGCTGCTGCAGGTTGGGCATGTTGAACACGAGGATGCCGCCGGTGTTGCCGGTGGCGACGTTGTCGTAGACGTCGGCGCCGATGGTGTTCTCGATCTCGATGCCGGCGACGTTGCGCTCGGCCCGGCTGTTGCGCACCACCACGTTGCGCGACTGGCCGACGTAGATGCCGGCGTCGGAGGCGCCGATGGCCACCGCGCCTTCGATCAGGGTGTTCTCGGTCTGCACCGGGTAGATGCCGTAGGCGCCGTTCTCGGTGGCCGGGCCGTTGGTCCATTCGGTGCGCACGTTGCGGATGACGATGTTCTTGCCGCCCACCACCTTGAGCGCATCGCCCTTGGTGTCCTCCAGGGCCAGGTCTTCGATGGTGAAGTCCGAGGCATCCACCAGCAGCCCTTCGGCGCCGGCCTTCTGGCCCTTGAAGTTGAGGATGGTCTTGTCCATCCCGGCGCCCTTGAGGGTCACGCCGCTGACCTTGAGGCTGAGGCTGCGGTCGAGCTGGTAGGTGCCGGCGGGAATCTCGATGACGGTGCCCGGCTTGGCCTTGATCAGTCTGGCCTGCAGGTCCTTCTGGAAGTCCGCGTGGGTGGTGGGTGCCTTGTCCTGCTCGCCGCAGGCGGCCAGGACGAGTGACAGCGCAAGAAGGGAGAGAGGGGCGATACGCATGGCAGGCTCCGTCATTGCTTTTATTGAATTGGCACTATAGTGCTAAAAACAATGTGTAACCAGTTCTTTCAGGGGCCTGCCGCCCGGCGGTTCAGTCGGGCAGACGCAGGTGCAGGATGGGGAAGGGGCGGCCGGAGCCGTCCAGCTCGGAGCGCTGCTCCAGCTCGAAGCCCAGGTGGTGGTAGAAGCCCACGGCCTGCGGGTTCTGCTCGTTCACATCCACCGCGCGGGCGCCGTCCACGTCGATGGCGTGTTGCATCAGGCGGCGCCCCAGGCCCTGGCCGTGGCAGGCCGGGTCGACGAAGAGCATCTCCACCTTGCCCTCGGCGGTGCCGACGAAGCCGTGCAACTGGCCGGCCGCGTCCCGTGCGGCGGTGAGCCGTACGCAGTCCAGGTAGGTGTCGCGCACCAGGGGGCGGAAGAAGTCGATGTCGTCCTCGCCAAGGAAGTGATGGGTGGCGCGCACGGCGGCTTCCCAGATGGCTGCCAGGCGCTGTCGGTCGGTGTCGGTGAGGGGGGAAAGGGTTTCCAGGTCCATGGGTTACCAGTGTCCTTTGCGTCGGTTCCAGTGGTAGAGCAGGCGGGCGAAGGCCTTGTAGCCCAGTTGCGCCAGCGAATGGACAAGAGGCAGTGACAGCAGGCGGGCCTTCCAGCGCTCCTTCGGCGAGTGGCGCCAGAGCACGATGAAGGCGTCCACGCCCATGCGCTTCACGCCCTGCTCATCCACCACGTGCAGGCGCTCGCGCACGTATTCCAGCGATTCGCCGATCTCCGCGACGGCGTCGTTGTCCTGGTGGATGTCGGCCCATTGCACCTGGCAGGCGGTGGTCTTGTCCTTCTGCCCTTCGATGCCCGCCCGGCACACCGGGCAGGCGCTGTTGTAGTAGACCTTGATGCGGTCCTGGTCATCGGCCATGGGGCACTCCCTGCGCGGGCCGGATCGGCCCGGGCGCCAGGGTGCTGCAGCGCCCCTCGGGCTGTCCAGCGGTCAGTGCGGCTTGCGGTCCACCCACTTGGGCGCGACGGTGGGCTGCCAGGCTTCCAGGCGGCCGAGCAACTGGTCGGGGGTGCCGCCGACCTGCAGCATGCCGCGGTGCTGGTCACGCACGAAGCGCTCTTCCACCAGGTGGTCGAGGAACTCGGTGAGTTTGCCGTAGAAGCTGTTCACCTCCAGCAGACCCAGGGGCTTGCTGTGGTAGCCGAGCTGGCCCCAGGTCCACACCTCGAACAGTTCCTCCAGGGTGCCCAGGCCGCCGGGCAGGGCGATGAAGGCATCGGCCAGTTCGGCCATGCGGGCCTTGCGTGCGTGCATGCCGTCGACCACTTCCAGGCGGCTCAGGCCCTTGTGGCCGATCTCCGCCTCTTCCAGGCTGCGCGGGATGATGCCGATCACCTCGCCGCCAGCAGCCAGGGCCGCATCGGCCACGGTGCCCATCAGGCCCACGGCACCGCCGCCGTACACCAGGGTGATGCCGCGCTCGGCGAGGGTACGGCCCAGGTCGCTGGCCGCGCGTTGGTAGATGGGGTTGGCGCCGGGGCTGGCGCCGCAGAATACGCAGACGGAGCGCAAGGTCATGATCGGTTCCTGGCGAAAAAAAGCGCGCAAGATTACCGACTTCGCACCCGTCCCGGAAGCGGCGCATGGGCGCAGCTTCCGAACGGTAGGGACGCGCCGGGTTCAGTCGGCGCAGGTGCCGCTGGCGCCGGCAGCGTAGGCGGCGAGCAGGCTCTGCAGGAAGTTCATGGCAAGGCTCCGTTGGGATGACGTGCACAGCCTAGGGGCACCCGCCGTGGCCTGCACGACAAGGCTTTGTATCGCCCTGATAGGCGGTTGCCAATCGTGCGGCCCGTTGCCGCAGGTTATGGGAACTGGCGCTCGAGTCAGGCAGTCTTCCGTGTCGGGCGCTTTGCCCAAACCTGCCAAGGAGAAACCCATGATTCGCAAGCTCGTCGTTGCATCCGTGCTGGCCCTGGCCAGTGCTCCGCTGCTCGCTGCTGAATGCTCCGTGGATGTCGAGGCCACCGACCAGATGACCTTCAATACCAAGGAAATCAAGGTCAGCAAGAGCTGCAAGAGCTTCACCGTGAACCTCAAGCACGTGGGCAAGCTGCCCAAGGCCGTGATGGGTCACAACTGGGTGCTGACCAAGACCGCCGACGCCCAGCCGGTTGCCACCGAAGGCATGGCCGCCGGTGTCGACAAGGACTACCTGAAGGCCGACGACGCCCGCATCATCGCCCACACCAAGCTGATCGGTGGCGGCGAGAGCACCAGCGTCTCCTTCGACGTGTCCAAGCTGGCTGCGGGTGAAAGCTACGAGTTCTTCTGCTCGTTCCCCGGCCACGTGGCGATGATGAAGGGCAACCTGGCCCTGGTCGACTGATCACTCAGGCAAGGCAAGAAGGCCGCTCATTGAAGCGGCCTTTTTCATTGGGGTGTATGGATTCTGGACAGTTATCGAGTTCGCGGACGTCTCTGGTTTCGCCCCGCCGGGCGAGCAACCGTGTTCAGCGTCAAGCCACTTGAGGCCTGAAATGTGCCTGATCACGGAGCATCGCATTGAGGATGGTGAGCAGTTTCCGCATGCAGGCGACGACCGCTACTTTGCCGGGTTTCCCCTGTTCTTTTAGTCTCCGATAGAAGCTGTGCACGACCTCGTTGCGGCTGCGAATGGCCGACAGCGTGGCCATGTAGAGCACCTTCCTGACCTCGGACCGCCCACCCCAAACTCGCCGGGTACCCCGGTAGTAGCCGCTGTCCCGGTTGAAGGGCGCGACACCCACCAATGCCGCAATCTGCTTGCGGTTCAGGTGGCCCAGCTCTGGTAGTAGAGCCAGCAACGTGATTCGACATACGGGCCCAATACCTTTCACTTCAGCCAGCAAGTCATCCTTGGCCCGCCAGATCTCTGATTTTTGAATGGCATCATTCAACCCTGCATCGCTGGCTCTGAGGCGCTTTTCCAGCCACTGGATATGCAGCTTGATGTCACGCCGCAAGGCCTTGCCTGCTGCCTGCTGCAAGCGCAGCTTCTCGGCGACCATCATGTCGACCAATTGACGTCGACGCCCAACTAGATCCGCCAGTTCGAGCGCTTGCTCCTCGGGTAGCGGCCGTACGGTGGGACGAATGGCGATCCCGAATGTGGCGAGAACCCGAGCATCCAACGCGTCAGTCTTGGCCAGTTGGCCCGATGCCTTGGCAAAGTCACGGACCTGCCTTGGATTGGCCAGTACCAACGGCAATTGCTGTGCAGCCAGCTCCGCAATCAGGAGACGCTCCAGGCCACCCGTTGCCTCAGCCACGATGAGGTTGGGTGCCAAGGCCAGCATATCGGTGGCCAGTTGGGCCCTACCTGAAGCGTCGTTGGCATAGCGCTGGAGCGTGGCGCTGCCACTGACGAAGACATCGAGAAAGTTCTTCGAGATATCGATTCCGACAACGAGGAGTTCTTGGTTCATGGCATTCCTCTCTCACCCTGACTTGCAGAAACGAGCTTTGAGCTCAGGCAACCGTTCGGGTTAATCAAGAAGAACCTGCTCCGACCCTCGCTCGCCCACGATCTGGAGATCTAGTTTCTGGCGGTCTGAAGCAGGTGTGGAACAACTTACAAGTTTCTGGCGGTCTGAAGCAGGTGTGGAACAACTTACAAGTTTCTTTTTTCAGTCGCCAAAAAAGAAACCAAAAAGGCTCGCCCCTGCATACGGGTCCCGCTGCGCGGGACTTCCCTCGCTCCATCGTCGTTCCAGGGGCCCGCGCTGACGGGCCATCCCTGGCCCGGCAGCGCTCTCGCGACATCCATGTCGCTCAACCCCTTCCACGACGATTCCACTCGGCCTCCTGAAGGGGCAGGTTTCGCTGCCCCACCATCCGACCTTGGAATGGGAACGGCATGTGCTTCAGCCTCGCACCTTTCCCGTAGGAGCGAACTCCCGGGCAGGGGAGCCCGTATCAGGCCCCGACCTGCCCCGCCGTCATCTTGAAGATGCCCTGGGCATTGCTGCTGTCGAAGGCCAGGTCCAGGCGGCCGGTGCTGTCGTCCACCCGGCGCTGGATGAACTCCACGAAGGACCCCGGCACTTCCCGCTGCACCGGGCGGCCGCTGGCGTCTAGCAGTTCGCGCCGGACCTGCACGGCGCGGTAGGCGGTCTGCAGGACGCGGCCGGAGGCGGAGACCTCGATGCTCGGCTTCATCGGCCGGCCCTTGGCGTTCTGCTCGGCCACCAGGGCCTCCAGGTCGGCGACGCGGTCGGTCAGGTGGTTGAACATGTTGCCCTCGGTGGCGATCCAGGCCATCTCCACGCTTTCCTCCCGCAGGCGCAGGTAGTCCGCTTCGTGCGGGGCCGGGTGCTGGCGGTCGAAGGCGGCGTGGAGCGCCGGGAGCAGTTCGCGGGCCTGGGCCGGGCTGCACTGGCGCTCCCGCCAGAGCTGGTCGAGCACCGCCAGGTGCGTGGGCGAGAGCGGGTCGCGGCTCTGGCCCACCACGCGGCTCACGGCCTCGCGGAAGCCTTCGCTGAAGCGTCCCGGGTGCAGCTCGGAGACGAAGAACTGGGCGATGTCCTCCGGCAGGTCGAGGTGGCGGTAGGCGTGCCCGGTCATGTTCAGGCGGGTCAGCGGGTAGGTGCGCACGTCGGTGAAGCCCAGGGGCTCCAGCAGGCGGTTGAAGGCCTGGCGACCGCGCGGCAGCGCGCCGTTGTCCGGCCAGTCGACGGTGCGGATGGCGCCGTGGTCGAAGCACACCTGGCGCCCGGCGGCGCGCTGTTCCTCGACGTAGGTGCGGCCGATGGGCACCGCCTCCACCAGCTTGTGGAACAGGCACAGGTTGAGCGCCTCGGCCAGCCAGGCGCGGTGCACCTGCCGGTCATCGAAGGGGAAGGCGGCCAGGCCCTCGGGCACTTCCACGTGGGTGCGCACCCAATGGGCGGCGTCGGGGCCGATCACATGGGCAACCAGGTCGAACAGGCGGTCGGTGGACATCGGCGGCTTCCAGCGGCGAGGACGATGGCGTTATCCAAGCAGCCGGGCGGGGGCGCGGCAAACGAAAAAAACCGCTGCATTCATTCCGTTTTTTCCTGATGGGGCGGTTCCAGCTGCTCACGCATCCAGCGCACGAAGTCGCGCACCTTGGGTACCTCGGCGGTGTGCTCGGGGTAGGCCAGGTAGTAGGCATTGCGGCTGGGCATGGCGTGGTCCCAGGGGATCGCCAGCTTGCCCTCGGCCAGTTCCTCTTCCACCAGGAAGCGCGGCAGCAGGGCCACGCCGCAGCCGGCCTGGGCGGCGCGGATGCACATGTAGGAAGTGTCGAAGCGTGGCCCGTGGTAGCTGTGCTCGGTGTGCCGGCCCTGGCTCTGGAACCACTCGTGCCAGGCTTCCGGGCGGGTGGCGTTCTGCAGCAGCACCAGGCGGGTGAGCTGGGTGGGGTCGGTGAAGGGTGCCTCGGGCAGGGTGGAGGGGGCGCACACCGGCACCACTTCCTCGCTGAACAGGCGGATGCACTCGGCGCCGGGCAGCGCGCCCTGGCCGAAGAACAGGGCCACGTCGGCGCGGCCCTGCACCAGTGCATCCGGCTCCAGCTCGTTGCGCACGTCCAGGTGGATGTTCGGGTGGCGCAGGCGCCAGCCCTTCAGGCGCGGGATCAGCCAGCGCGCGCCGAAGGTGGGCGGCGTCGCCACCCGCAGCACCTCGGTCTCGCCGCCGTAGGACAGCATGTAGTGGGTCGACATCTCCACCTGGGTGAGGATCTTGCGCACCTCGGCCAGGTACAGCGCACCCGCCGGGGTCAGCTGCAGGCGCCGGCGCACGCGGCGGAACAGCAGGTGCTGGAGCATGTCCTCCAGCTGCGCCACCTGCTTGCTCACGGCGCTCTGGGTCAGTGCCAGCTCTTCCGAAGCGCGGGTGAAGCTCAGGTGTCGGGCCACGGCCTCGAAGCATTGCAGGGCGGTGAGGGAGGGCATGTGGCGCTTGAGCATGGGCGGGTCCGGGCGGCTGGGGTTCATGAGCAAACGGAATGATATGTGGAGCAAAGGTCGTTTGTTGGCAAGCCCCCGGAGCGGCTAATACTGGCGCCGACCTTTCATCCCGTGCTTTCCAGGAGTTCCCATGGTTGCCGCATTGCTCGATCGCCTGGGCGTCGCCCCCGGCCTCTACCAGCAGGGCGATCACGCCGTGCACACCCCCATCGACGGCAGCGTCATCGGCCGGGTGCGGCTGCAGGACCGTGACGAGGCGCGGGCCTGCATCGAGCGGGCCGATGCCGCCTTCCAGGCCTGGCGCCAGGTGCCGGCACCGCGCCGGGGCGAGCTGCTGCGCCGCTTCGGCGAGGCGCTGCGGGCGCACAAGGCGGACCTCGGCGAGCTGGTCTCCTGGGAGGCCGGCAAGATCGCCCAGGAAGGCCTGGGCGAGGTGCAGGAGATGATCGACATCTGCGACTTCGCCGTCGGCCTGTCGCGCCAGCTCTACGGCCTGACCATCGCCTCCGAGCGGCCGGGCCACCACATGCGCGAGACCTGGCACCCGCTGGGCGTGGTCGGGGTGATCAGCGCCTTCAACTTCCCGGTGGCGGTGTGGTCGTGGAACGCCGCGCTGGCGCTGGTGTGCGGCAACAGCGTGGTGTGGAAGCCCTCGGAGAAGACCCCGCTCACCGCCCTGGCCTGCCAGGCGCTGTTCGAGCGCGTGGCCGCTGAGTTCACCGAGGCCCCGGCGCACCTCTGCCAGGTCCTGCTGGGCGCCCGCGAGGCCGGCGAGGCGCTGGTGGACGACCGTCGCGTGGCGCTGGTCAGCGCCACCGGCAGCACCCGCATGGGCCGCGAAGTGGCGCCTCGGGTGGCCGCGCGCTTCGGCCGTAGCATCCTCGAACTGGGCGGCAACAACGCCATGATCCTCGCCCCCAGCGCCGACCTCGACCTGGCGGTGCGGGCCATCCTCTTCAGCGCCGTCGGCACCGCCGGCCAGCGCTGCACCACCCTGCGCCGGCTGATCGCCCACGAGTCGGTGAAGGCCGAGATCGTCGAGCGCCTCAAGGTCGCCTATGCCCGCGTGCGCATCGGCCACCCGCTGGAGGGCAACCTGGTCGGCCCGCTGATCGACCGGGGCAGCTTCGAGGCCATGCAGGCCGCGCTGGACAAGGCCCGCGCCGAAGGCGGCACGGTGTTCGGCGGTGAGCGCCAGCTGGCCGAGCGCTACCCCGGCGGCTACTACGTGTCGCCGGCCATCGTCGAGATGCCGGGGCAGACCGAGGTGGTGTGCCACGAGACCTTCGCGCCGATCCTCTACGTCATCGGCTACCGCGACTTCGACGAGGCGGTGGCGCTGAACAACGCCGTGCCCCAGGGCCTGTCGTCCTGCCTGTTCACCACCGACGTGCGCGAGGCGGAACGCTTCCAGTCGGCGGTGGGCAGCGACTGCGGCATCGCCAACGTCAACATCGGCCCCAGCGGGGCGGAGATCGGCGGCGCCTTCGGCGGCGAGAAGGAAACCGGCGGTGGCCGCGAATCCGGCTCCGACGCCTGGAAGGCCTACATGCGCCGGCAGACCAACACCGTGAACTATTCCCACGAGCTGCCGCTGGCCCAGGGCATCACCTTCGATTGAGCGGGTCGCTACACCGGCCCTGAGGAGTCGTGCATGTCCCTGCGTTCGTCCTGTCTCTGGGAGTCCGTGACACCGGCGTTGCCCGAGGCCGCCGCGCTGTCCGGCGAGGTCCGGGCCGACGTCTGCGTCATCGGTGGCGGCATCACCGGCCTGAACGCCGCCCTGCGCCTGCTGGAGGCGGGGCGCCGGGTGTGCGTGCTGGAGGCCCATGAAGCGGGCCACGGCGGCTCCGGGCGCAACGTCGGGCTGGTCAACGCCGGCCTGTGGATTCCGCCGGACGACATCGTCGCCGGGCTCGGTGAGGCGGTTGGCGAGCGCCTCAACCGCACCCTCGGCGGCGCCCCGGCCCAGGTGTTCGAGGTGATCGAACGCTACGGCATCGACTGCCAGCTGCGCCGCGAAGGCACCCTGCACATGGCCCACAACGCCCGTGGCCAGGCCGACCTCGCCAGCCGCTGTGCCCAGTGGCAGCGGCGTGGCGCCCCGGTGGAACTGCTCACCGGCCAGGCCTGCCGCGACGCCACCGGCACCGACCGCATCGCCGCGGCGCTGCTGGACCGCCGCGCCGGCACCCTCAACCCCATGGGCTACACCCGGGGGCTGGCGCGGGCGGTGGTGGGGCTGGGCGGCCAGTTGTTCCACCACAGCGCGGTGAACCGGCTGGAGCGCCAGGGCTCGCTCTGGTGCGTCGCCACCGAGCGCGGCACCGTGATGGCGCCCCAGGTGGTCATCGCCTCCAACGCCTACACCGAAGGGGAGTGGACCGAGCTGCGCCGCCACTTCTTCCCCGGCTTCTACTACCAGGTGGCCTCGGCGCCACTGGCCGGCGAGGCCGCCGCGCGCATCCTGCCGGGCGGGCAGGGCTCCTGGGACACCCGCCAGGTGCTCAGCAGCATCCGCCGCGACGCCGAGGGCCGCCTGCTGCTGGGCAGCCTGGGCAATGGCGCGCAGAAGCCGCTGTGGTTTCTCAAGGCCTGGGCCGACCGCATCCAGGGCCACTACTTCCCCTACCTGGGCAAGGTGGAGTGGACCCACACCTGGACCGGCTGCATCGCCTTCACCCCGGACCACCTGATGCGCCTGTTCGAGCCGGCCCCCGGGCTGGTGGCGGTCACCGGCTACAACGGCCGGGGCGTCACCACCGGCACCGTGGTGGGGCGCGCCTTCGCCGACTACCTGCTGGGCGCCTCGCCGGATGCCCTGCCGATGCCCTTCCAGCCGATGACGCCGGTGGCCGCCGTGGGCCTGCGCAGCGGCCTGTACGAGCTGGGCTTCTCCCTCTACCACGCCGGGCAATGCCTGCGGGTGGTCATCTGATGGGCCACCGCCCCGACCGCCCGGCCGGGCGCGGTGCGGCCCCTTCGCGACAGCGGCGCGCCGAGCCGGGTCTTCGCCCGGGCTGCGACGCCGTGTCCATCACACTGTCGGCAATCCGGACCGCCGCCCGGGCGGTCATGCACTAGCCTGTATTGGTGCGCGAGCCCGCCGCCCGCGCACCAGGCGTGTGCACTTCGGTGACAGTGGCAGTTACCAGGGGTTGCGCTTGCGGCGCCGGGGGTTGCTATTGCCTGGCGAGTGCCCGGAAAGAGGGGTGCTGCCGGGTTGCACCTTTGTCCGGAGGCGGGTTGCACATTGCCGTTCCAGACGGTTCGGAGGGCTGTACGACGTTTTTTCAGGACGCGCAAAAACGAGTGGCACGGCGCTTGCTGAAGTAACCGCTGCCAACACATAACCCCCCTCAGGAGCACAACTCCCATGCCTCACAAGTCTTTCAAGAAAGGTGTTCTGGCTGTTGCGGTTTCCAGTGTTATGAGTCTGTCTTCCCTGGCGTTCGCCGACGTGGTGATCGGCGTGGCCGGTCCGCACACCGGCGCCAACGCCTCCTTCGGCGAGCAGTACTGGCGTGGCGCGAGCCAGGCCGCCGAGGACATCAATGCCGCCGGTGGGGTCAACGGCGAGAAGATCAAGCTGGTCAAGGCGGACGACGCCTGCGAACCGAAGCAGGCCGTGGCCGTGGCCAACCGCCTGGTGGACCAGGACAAGGCCATCGGCGTGGTCGGGCACTTCTGCTCCTCCTCCACCATCCCGGCGTCGGAGGTCTACGACGAGGCGGGCATCATCGCCATTACCCCCGGCTCCACCAACCCGCAGGTCACCGAGCGCGGCCTGTCCGGCATGTTCCGCATGTGCGGCCGTGACGACCAGCAGGGCATCGTCGCCGGCGACTACATCGTCGACGTGCTCAAGGCCACCAAGGTGGCGATCGTCCACGACAAGGACACCTACGGCCAGGGCCTGGCCGACGCCACCAAGGCGCAGCTGGCCAAGCGCGGCGTGAAGGAGGTGCTGTACGAGGGCCTGACCCGTGGCGAGAAGGACTTCAACGCCCTGGTCACCAAGATCCGCGCCAGCGGGGCGGAAGTGGTCTACTTCGGCGGCCTGCACCCCGAGGCCGGTCCGCTGGTCCGGCAGATGCGCGAGCAGGGCCTGACCGCCAAGTTCCTCTCCGGCGACGGCATCGTCACCGACGAGCTGGTCACCACCGCCGGCGGCCCGCAGTACGTCAAGGGCGTGCTGATGACCTTCGGCGCCGACCCGCGCAAGATCGCCGACGGCGCTGCCGTGATCGAGAAGTTCCGCGCCAACGGCTTCGAGCCGGAAGGCTACACCCTCTACTCCTACGCCTCCCTGCAGGCCCTGGCCGCGGCCTTCAACGGGGCCGGTGCCAACGATGCGGCCAAGGCGTCCGCCTGGCTGAAGTCGCACCCGGTGCAGACCGTGATGGGCAAGAAGGAGTGGGATACCAAGGGCGACCTGAAGGTGTCCGACTACGTGATCTACGAGTGGGATGACCAAGGGAAGTACCACCAGCAGTAAGCGCCGGCCGGGAACGGCCGCGCGCCGGCCCGGCGGTGTCCACGACGCCGCCCGGCCTTCGAGCGACCGATCCCCGGCGTAATGGCTCGGCCGGCCCGCCAGGCGCCACCCGCACCTGGCCGGCCGGTGTGTTCCGGGTCCCGCTCGAATCCCACCTGCTTGTGCCGCGCAGGCGACTGCCCGACGTAACACGGCGATTCAGTGGCACCCGTCCGATTTCACTCGCGGGGGCTGGCCGAACCCAAGGCCCGTCCTCCAGAAGACGAGACTGATCAATGGACGGCATCTTCCTGCAACAGCTGATCAACGGCCTGACCCTCGGGTCGGTCTACGGGCTCATCGCTATCGGCTACACCATGGTTTACGGCATCATCGGCATGATCAACTTCGCCCACGGCGAGGTGTACATGATCTCCGCCTACCTCTCGGCCATCGGCCTCGCGCTGCTGGCCTTCTTCGGGCTCGAATCCTTCCCGCTGCTGATCCTCGGCACCTTGCTGTTCACCATCGCGGTGACCGGCATCTACGGCTTCGTGATCGAGCGCATCGCCTACAAGCCGCTGCGCAACTCCACGCGCCTGGCGCCGCTGATCTCCGCCATCGGCATGTCACTGATCCTGCAGAACTACGTGCAGCTGGCCCAGGGCGCCCGCCAGCAGGGCGTGCCCACGCTGCTGGACGGCGCGCTGAAGTTCCACGTCGGCGAGGGCTTCGTGCAGCTCACCTACACCAAGGTGTTCATCCTGGTGGCCGCCTTCATCGGCATGGGCGTGCTCACCTACGTGATCCAGCGCACCAAGCTCGGGCGCATGTGCCGCGCCACCCAGCAGGACCGCAAGATGGCCTCGATCCTCGGCATCAACACCGACCGGGTGATCTCCTACGTGTTCGTCATCGGCGCCGCCATGGCTGCGCTGGCCGGTGTGCTGATCACCATGAACTACGGCACCTTCGACTTCTATGCGGGCTTCATCATCGGCATCAAGGCGTTCACCGCCGCAGTGCTCGGCGGCATCGGCTCGCTGCCCGGGGCGATGCTCGGCGGGATCATCCTCGGGGTCGCCGAGGCGCAGTTCTCCGGGATGGTCAACACCGACTACAAGGATGTCTTCAGCTTCTCCCTGCTGGTGCTGATCCTGATCTTCCGTCCCCAGGGCCTGCTCGGCCGCCCGCACGTCGCCAAGGTGTAAGCATGTCTTCTGCCTCCAAGATCGATATCAAGAAGAGCCTGGTGGACGCCATCGTCGCCGGCCTGCTGGCGCTGATCGTGTTCGGCCCCATCGTCGGGGTGGTGCTCGACGGCTACAGCTTCAACCTGCAGCCGGAGCGCGTCGCCTGGATGGTCGGCGCCGTGGTGGTCGGCCGCTTCCTCCTCAGCCTGTACCTGCAAAGCGCCGGCGGCGCCGGCCTGCTGGAGCGCTTCGAGCGCGGCGGCTCCGGCGTCCACGTGCTGCCGCCAGACCACCGCAGCGCGATGCGCTGGGTGCTGCCGCTGGTGATCGTCGCCGCGGTGATCTTCCCCTTCTTCGCCAGCAAGTACCTGCTCACCGTGGTCATCCTCGGGCTGATCTACGTGCTGCTGGGCCTGGGGCTGAACATCGTGGTCGGCCTCGCCGGCCTGCTCGACCTCGGCTACGTGGCCTTCTACGCCATCGGCGCCTATGGCCTGGCGCTGGGCTACGAGCACCTGGGGCTGGGCTTCTGGAGCGTGCTGCCGCTGGCCGCCCTGACCGCCGCCCTGGCCGGGGCCATCCTCGGCTTCCCGGTGTTGCGCATGCACGGCGACTACCTGGCCATCGTCACCCTCGGCTTCGGTGAGATCATCCGCCTGGTGCTGAACAACTGGCTGAGCTTCACCGGCGGCCCCAACGGCATGTCGGTGCCGTCGCCGACGTTCTTCGGCCTGGAGTTCGGCCGGCGGGCCAAGGACGGGGGGACGCCGATCCACGAGTTCCTCGGCATCGCCTACAACCCCAACCTGAAGTTCCTGTTCATCTACGTGGTGCTGTTCCTGGTGGTGCTGCTGGTGCTCTACATCAAGCACCGCCTCACCCGCATGCCCGTCGGGCGGGCCTGGGAGGCGCTGCGCGAGGATGAGATCGCCTGCCGCTCCCTGGGCCTCAACCACGTGCTGGTGAAGCTCTCCGCCTTCATGCTCGGCGCCTCCACCGCGGGCCTGGCCGGGGTGTTCTTCGCCAGCTACCAGGGCTTCGTGAACCCCTCGTCCTTCACCTTCTTCGAGTCGGCGCTGATCCTCGCCATCGTGGTGCTCGGCGGCATGGGTTCCACCGTCGGCGTGGTGATCGCCGCGTTCGTGCTGACCATCGCCCCGGAGATGCTGCGCAGTTTCGCCGACTACCGGGTGCTGATGTTCGGCATCCTCATGGTGGTGATGATGATGTGGCGGCCGCGCGGGCTGATCCGCATCAGCCGTGCCGGTTTCGCCCCGCGCAAAGGAGTCGCGCCATGAGCCAGGACACCATCCTCAGCGTGCGCAACCTGATGATGCACTTCGGCGGCATCAAGGCCCTCAACGACGTCAGCCTGGACATCCAGCGCCATTCCATCTCGGCGCTGATCGGCCCCAACGGCGCCGGCAAGACCACGGTGTTCAACTGCCTCACCGGCTTCTACAAGGCCACCGGCGGCAGCATCCTGCTGGACGCCCGGGGCACCTCCACCGACGTCATCCAGGTGCTCGGCGAGCCCTTCCAGCCCACCGACTTCGTCAACCCGGCGCGCTTCGGCAGCCGCCTCTACTACAAGATGTTCGGCGGCACCCACCTGGTGAACCGCGCCGGGCTTGCGCGCACCTTCCAGAACATCCGCCTGTTCCGGGAGATGTCGGTGGTGGAGAACCTGCTGGTGGCCCAGCACATGTGGGTCAACCGCAACCTGCTGGCCGGTGTGCTCAACACCCCGGGCTTCCGCCGCGCCGAGCAGGAGGCCCTGGACCACGCCTTCTACTGGCTGGAGGTGGTGGACCTCACCGACTGCGCCAACCGCCTGGCCGGCGAACTCTCCTACGGCCAGCAGCGCCGCCTGGAGATCGCCCGCGCCATGTGCACCCGGCCGCAGCTGATCTGCCTGGACGAACCCGCCGCCGGCCTCAACCCGGCGGAAACCGAGGCGCTCAGCCGGATCATCCGCACGCTGCGCGACGAACACCAACTGACCGTACTGTTGATCGAGCACGACATGGGCATGGTGATGAGCATTTCCGACCACATCGTGGTGCTGGACCACGGCGTGGTGATCGCCCAGGGCGGCCCCGACGCGATCCGCAACGACCCGAAGGTGATCGCCGCCTACCTGGGCGCCGACGAGGAGGAGGTCGCATGAGTGCCCCCCTGCTCGAATTCAAGGACGTCGACGTCTTCTACGGGCCCATCCAGGCCCTGCGCCAGGTCAGCCTGCACATCAACGAAGGGGAGACGGTGAGCCTCATCGGCGCCAACGGGGCCGGCAAGTCCACCCTGCTGATGTCGATCTTCGGCCAGCCCCGCGCGGCTGCCGGGCAGATCCTCTACCAGGGCGTCGACATCAC
Source organism: Pseudomonas sp. zfem003 (assembly GCF_032621675.1). Classification (NCBI taxonomy): domain Bacteria; kingdom Pseudomonadati; phylum Pseudomonadota; class Gammaproteobacteria; order Pseudomonadales; family Pseudomonadaceae; genus Pseudomonas; species Pseudomonas sp. zfem003. The sequence continues at coordinate 330,332 of NZ_JAVYJG010000002.1, forward strand.
CCGCAAATCGCCGCACTACGTGGCCTCCAACGGCATCGCCCAGTCCCCCGAGGGGCGCCGCGTGTTCCCCGACATGAGCGTGGAGGAGAACCTGCTGATGGGCACCATCCCCATCGGCACCGCCCACGCCGACGAGGACATGCAGCGCATGTTCGACCTCTTCCCCCGGCTCAAGGAGCGGCGCAACCAGCGGGCCATGACCATGTCCGGCGGCGAGCAGCAGATGCTCGCCATCGCCCGTGCGCTGATGAGCCGCCCCAGGCTGCTGCTGCTGGACGAGCCGTCCCTCGGGCTCGCGCCCATCGTGGTCAAGCAGATCTTCCAGACCCTGCGGGAGCTGGCGAAGAGCGGCATGACCATCTTCCTCGTGGAGCAGAACGCCAACCACGCGCTGAAGCTCTCCGACCGCGCCTACGTGATGGTCACCGGGGAGATCCGCATGAGCGGCACCGGCGAGGAACTCCTGGGCAACCAGGAGGTGCGCAACGCCTACCTCGGCGGCCACTAGCCCGCCGTCACCCACGCCGCCACCCGGGCCACCGGGGGCGGCTGCCCCTGGAACGCGGCCACCGGCAGGGTGGCCGTGCCGGCAAAGGAGCGCGTCATGTCCAGCATCCGTTTCTTCACCAATGCCGAGGTCGCGGCGACCCTGGCCTATCCCGCACTCATCGAAGCCCTGCGCCAGGGCCTGGCGCAGCCCGCCGAGGCGCCGGTGCGCGCCTGCCACGCCCTGCCGCAGGACGCCTCGCTGCTGTGCATGCCGGTGTGGCGCACCGGGCAGGGCGTCGGCGTGAAGCTGGTGACGGTGTTCCCCGGCAACGGCGCCCAGGGCCTGCCCGCCGTGGCGGCGGTGTTCGCCCTGTTCGACGACGTCACCGGGCAGCCCCTGGCCCTGCTCGAAGCCTCCGAACTCACCGCCCGGCGCACCGCCTGCACCTCCGCCTTGGCGGCCGACCACCTGGTGCGCGCCGACGCCGAGCGCTTGCTGGTGGTGGGTACCGGCACCCTGGCGCGGCACATGGTGCGTGCCCATGCCTGCGTGCGCGGCTACCGCCGCATCGAACTCTGGGGCCGTGACGCGGGCAAGGCGGCGGCGTTGGCCACCGCACTGCGCGACGAGGGCTACCCGGTGCAGGCGGTCGGCGACCTGGCCAGCGCCGTGGCCACGGCGGACTGCATCAGCTGCGTCACCACCTCCCGCGAGCCGCTGGTGCGGGGCGAATGGCTGCGCCCCGGCACCCACCTCGACCTGGTCGGCGCCTTCCTGCCGAGCATGCGAGAGACCGACTCCGCCGCCGTGGGCCGCGCCCGGGTGGTGGTGGACACCCGCGAAGGCGCGCTGGAGGAAGCCGGCGACCTGCTGTTCGCCATGGCCGACGGCGCCTTCGACGCCGACCGCCTCGACACCGAGCTACGCGACCTGCTCGCCGGACGCGGCGCCCGACGCGATGCCACGGAGATCACCCTGTTCAAGTCGGTGGGCTACGCCCTGGAAGACCTGGTGGCCGCGCGGGTGCTGCTGGCCAGCGCCTGAGCCAGGCGCTCCACCGGCCCACCAGGCGGGGTCATGGCGAACGCCAATGGTGGATGGAAAAAGCGCCATCCAAGGCGCACAGAGCCTGTCCGTAGGATGCGGTGAGCTCGGCGAACCGCATCGATGCCCCGTACGTGGCGGCCATGTAGGGTGGGCCGGGCGGCGTTCCGCTTCAGCCCACCAGCGGTGGTCAACGTGGGCTGAAGCCCACCCTACGGCACCGCACGCTTCCTGGACGAATGAATGCACCCCTACCGGCGGCAGGCGGGCGCCTCGCGCTGCTCACAAAATCTGTGGACCGGGCTGTTGAAAACATGTGGGCAGCTGGCTGCCGGGCCCGACCGGCGGTCGCCCGCGGCGCTTGCTCGGGATTCGTACAGCCAGGCTTTTTTTAAGCAGAACAGTTGCTTGCGCGCGGGCCTTGAAGTGCCCTGGCAGTTATCCCCGTGGCCTGTGGATAACTGTGTGGGCAAGCTCTGGAGCCCTGGCCGGCAGCCCCTGCCGTCGGGGCGCCGGGCAGGCTGCTCGAAAAATCACCACCAGCGCCGGCAGGATTCCCTGGAGGCCTCGTGGTTGCTGGCGTTCACGAATGAAGGCGAACGGCCGGGCCGGCGCGCCCAGGCCCGCTGGAGTTGTCCCCATGATCTGTGGAACAGCCTGTGGCCTGCCTGTGGAAAACCTGGGGGCGGATGGCGCTATCCCACGCCCTGCAAGGGCCCGTTGGCGGCCGCCTGGAAATCCGCCACGGGCTAGGATAACCCGCCCGCTTTCTGGCACTGTGGGCGCCCCGTGACATAGCCCGCCCCAGCGAGGAGAGATTCCATGACATCCACCCTGTTCATCACCGGCGCCACCTCCGGGTTCGGCGAAGCCTGTGCCCGTCGCTTCGCCCAGGCGGGCTGGAAGCTGGTCATCACCGGTCGCCGCGAAGACCGCTTGAAGGCCCTGGCCGCCGAACTCTCGGCCCACACCGAAGTGCTGCCGCTGACCGTGGACGTGCGTGACCGCCAGGCCATGGAAGCCGCCATCGCCGGCCTGCCCGCCCAGTTCGACCGCCTGCAGGGGCTGATCAACAACGCCGGCCTGGCCCTGGGCACCGATCCGGCGCCCAAGTGCAGCCTGGATGACTGGGACACCATGGTGGACACCAACATCAAGGGCCTGCTCTACAGCACCCGCCTGCTGCTGCCGCGCCTGATCGCCCACGGCCGGGGCGCCGGCATCGTCAACCTCGGCTCCATCGCCGGCACCTACCCCTATCCGGGCAGCCACGTGTACGGCGGCACCAAGGCCTTCGTCCGGCAGTTCTCGCTGAACCTGCGCAACGACCTGGTGGGCACCGGGGTGCGCGTCACCGACATCGAGCCGGGCTTGTGCGAGAGCGAGTTCTCCCTGGTGCGCTTCGGCGGCGACCAGGCACGCTATGACGCGACCTATGCCGGGGCCGAGCCGATCCAGCCGCAGGACATCGCCGAGACCATCTTCTGGGTGATGAACCAGCCGGCCCACATCAACATCAACACCCTGGAGCTGATGCCGGTGAGCCAGACCTGGGCCGGCTTCGCTATCGATCGTTCAGCGAAGTGAGGCGGGTCGACCGCCCCAGCAGCTGAAGGGCGCGGTCGGGGTAGTCGGTGATCAGCGCCTGGGCGCCCATGTCCAGCAGGCGCTGCATCACCGGTTGTTCGTTGATGGTCCACATCTGCACGTTCAGCCCGCGCTCGCGGGCGCTGCGCATCATCGACGGCGTGGCGAGCTGCATCCCGGCGTGTTCCTCGGGGATCTGCAGGGCTTCGTAGGAGGGGCTCAGCAGGCGTTCCAGGCCGAGGCTCTGCAGCACCACCAGCAGCTTCACCGAGGTCGGCCCGGCCGAGGTGGCCACACCGGGGCAGACGCTGCGGAAGTGCGTGAGGCTGCGCTCGTAGAAGCTGCCGACGATGACCCGGTCGCGCTGCCCGGCCTGCTGCAGGGCGCTGCACAGGCGTTCTTCCAGCCCCACGTCGGGCACCTTGATCTCGATGACCTTGGCCACCTGCGGGAAGCCCTGCAGCACCGCGTCGAGGGTGGGGATGCGCACACCCTGGCCCCGGTAGGGGTGGCTCTCGCCGCCGTCGGCGGTCCAGCGGTAGCCGGCGTCCAGTGCCTGCACCTGGGCGAGGCTGAGGGCGGCCACCGCGCCGCTGCCCTCGGTGGTGCGGTCCACGGTGGCGTCATGCACCACCACCACCTGGCCGTCGGCGGTCAGGCGCAGGTCCATCTCCAGCATGTCCACCCCCAGCGCGGCGGCGCGCTCGAAGGCGAACAGGGTGTTCTCCGGCCACAACCCTCGGCCGCCGCGATGGGCGATCACCAGCGGGTGGTCCCCCAGCCCGGCGAGCACCGCCGGCCGCTCCACCGGGCGGCTGGTCAGCGCCATGCCCAGCAGGGCGATGGCCAGGAGGCAGAGCGGAACGAGGCAGAACCGGGCAAAGCGTTTCATGGGGCTTCCATTTCGATGAAGACGGGCGTGCCGAATCAGACCCGGCGACTATGACAAAGACATGAAAGCGCCGCGAGTGGCGAGGTGTCCCAGGGGCCCCGCGTGTGGGTGCGGGGCCGGCACTGCCCACATAAACGGTGGGCCAGCCTGTGGATATCTTCTGGGCAGATTGCTGCAGGCCTTGCGTTCTGTGGGCTTCCACCCGCCGGACGATTTTTCGCCAGCGGGGGAGGCCCGGGTCATGCGCAGGCCATCGAACCGGCTTCAGCCCGCCAGCAACCAGGCCCCGGCGACGGCCGAGGCGCCGCCGGCGATGCGCACCAGGGGCGCGGCGGCCAGGGGCAGGGTGCGCACCAGGACGTAGCCGATGGCATGCAGGGCGGCGGTGGCGGTGACGAAGCCGGCGGCGTAGCCCCAGGGGCTGGCCAGCTCCGGCAGCTCCAGGCCGTGGGCGACGCCGTGGGCCAGGGCGAACAGGGCGGTCATGGTCACGGCGACGGCCATCGGCGGGCGCACGGCCACGGCCACCAGCAGGCCGAGGGCGAGCACGGAGGCGGCGATGCCGGTCTCCATGAAGGGCAGCTGCAGGCCCTGGAAGCCCAGCAGGCCGCCGAGCAGCAGGGTGGCGACGAAGGTCAGCGGCAGGGCCCAGCGGGCACGGCCCTGTTGCTGGGCGGCCCAGAGGCCGACGGCGAGCATGGCCAGCAGGTGGTCGAGGCCGGTGACCGGGTGGGCGACGCCGGCCATCAGCCCGGAGTGGTCATGCCCGGCGTGGGCGAAGGCCAGTGCCGGGGTGCAGAACAGGGCGAGGGCGAAGAGGGATTTGCGCAGGTTCATGGGGGCTCCTTGTGGGGGTCAGGCTGCGCCGAGCAGGCCCTGTTTCTCGATGAAGGCGATGATGTCGTCCAGGCCCTGGCCGACCTTCTGGTTGCTGAACACGAAGGGCCGCTCGCCGCGCATCTTGCGGGCGTCGCGCTCCATCACCTCCAGCGAGGCACCGACCATGGGCGCGAGGTCGATCTTGTTGATCACCAGCAGGTCGGACTTGCAGATGCCGGGTCCGCCCTTGCGCGGCAGCTTGTCGCCGGCGGAGACGTCGATCACGTAGAGGGTCAGGTCCGACAGCTCGGGGCTGAAGGTGGCGGAGAGGTTGTCGCCGCCGGATTCCACCAGGATCAGGTCCAGGCCCGGGAAGCGGCGGTTGAGCTGGTCCACCGCCTCCAGGTTGATGGAGGCGTCCTCGCGGATGGCGGTGTGCGGGCAGCCGCCGGTCTCCACGCCGATGATGCGCTCGGGCTCCAGGGCCTCGTTGCGCACCAGGAACTGGGCGTCTTCCTGGGTGTAGATGTCGTTGGTCACCACGGCGATGTTGTAGCGCTCGCGCAGGGCACGGCAGAGGGCGAGGGTGAGGGCGGTCTTGCCGGAGCCGACGGGGCCGCCGATGCCGACGCGCAGGGGTTGGCTGTTCATGGTGCTCTCCTAGGAACGGAACAGGCGGCTGTACTGGCGCTCGTGCGCCATGCTCGCCAGGGCCAGGCCGAAGGCGGCGCTGCCCCGTGGGTGGGAAGGGGGTGTGCGGGCGGCCAGGCTCGCGGCCTGGAGGCTCGGCAGCAGGTGCGAGGTGAGGCGCTGGGCGGCCTGCTGGCCCAGGGGCAGGGTCTTCATCAGCACGGCCAGCTGGTTCTCCAGCCAGCCCCAGAGCCAGGCGCCAAGGGCCTCGTCGGGGCGGATGCGCCAGGCGCGGGCGGCCAGCGCCCAGGCGACGCCGAGGGTGGGTTCGCCCTGGCGGGCCAGGGCGTCGCGGGCCGGGGCATCCAGCTCGGGCAGGCCCTCCAGCAGCTGTTGCAGGGAGTAGCCCATCTGCCGGCATTCCAGGTGCAGTTCGCGGGTCTCGCGGCTGGCGCGTTGCTCGGCGCCCAGTTGCAGCAGGCGCGCCCAGTCCTCGTCGGCGGCGGCCTGGCAGAGGTCGAGCAGCATGGGCGCTTCGAAGCGGGCGAGGTTGAGGCGCAACTGGTCGTCCAGCCAGCGCCGGGCGCTCTCGGTGTCGTGCACCTGGCCCTGGTCCACGGCCATCTCCAGCCCCTGGGAATAGCTGTAGCCGCCGATGGGCAGCTGGGGGCTGGCCAGGCGCAGCAGTTGCCAGGCGCCCAGGGAGGGGCCGGCTTCGCTCACGGGCGCACTCCGAACTGGTGCAGGCGCGGGGCGTAGTTGAAGTCGGCTTCCAGCTGGTGGGAGTGGTGGTGGCCGCCGCCGTAGGCGCCGTGCTCGGGCTGGAAGCCGGCTTCCACGGCGGTCACCGTGGCACCGAGCTGTTCGAGCATGGCCTTGAGCACGTAGTCGTCCAGCAGGCGCAGCCAGCCGTCGCCGATCTGCAGGGCGACGTGGCGGTTGCCCAGGTGGTAGGCGGCACGGGTCAGTTCGAAGGCGTTGGCGCAGGTGACGTGGAGCAGGGCCTCGGGCCGGGCACGGACGCGCACGACGCGGCCATCCCCGGCCAGCAGGCAGTCGCCATCGCGCAGGGGCGGCTGGCCCCGTTCGAGAAACAGCCCGACGTCTTCACCGGCGACGGTGAAGCAGCGCAGGCGGCTCTTGCTTCGCGCTTCGTAGGTGAGCAGCAGTTCTTCGTCCCACTGCTCGCGGGGCGGGAGGCGTTCCTGGATGACCAGCATGGGCAGTTCCGGCAGTGTGCAATGCCGGTGCCTGAGCAAGGGGCTTGCCAAGACGGCGAAACCCCCGGGGCGCGGGCCTGTGGCGCGTGGGTGCGCAAGGACGGGGCGCTCGGGTGCGCGCTAATGGTGCGTGGCGTGGGTCGAAATGGTGCGCTGACGCTTCGGTCAGCTTCAGGCCCGGCCGAGGCCGTGCCAGTGCTTGCCGCCGATCATGATGAAGCGCAGCTGCTGGGTGATCTTCGCCGCCGGGGTGAGGTGCGCCGGCAAGTCGCGGGCGGGCGGGTCGATCAGCTCGGGCAGGGTGGCGAAGACGGTCTTCACCACCAGGTCGGAGACCACGTCGAGGGCGTCGTCGTCCAGGTGCGGCATGCGGTTGATCAGCTTGAGGTCGGCGGCCAGGTCGTCGGTGATGCGCTCGCGCAGGGCGGCGATGGCCTGGCGCACCGGTTGCGAGCCGCCGTACTGCTCGCGGGCGAGGAACAGGAACTGGCCACGGTTGGCGGCGACGGCGTCGAGGAAGATGCGCACCGAGGCGTCGATGATCCCGCCCATCTCGAATTCGTTGTGGCGCACCACGCGGATGGTGGCGCGGAAGGTCTCGCCCACTTCCTCCACCAGGGCCAGGCCGAGCTGGTCCATGTCGGCGAAGTGGCGGTAGAAGCCGGTGGGCACGATGCCGGCGGTGCGGGCGACTTCCCGCAGGCTCAGGCTGCCGAAGCCGCGTCCGCTGTCCATCAGCTGGCGCGCCGCGTCCATCAGGGCGTGGCGGGTCTGCTGTTTCTGTTCCGAGCGGGGCGTCGTGGACATGGAGCGAAGTCGAGGCCGAAGAATGGGCCGCACTCTAGGGGCTGTCACCGCATTGGTGCAAGTTGCGCGGCGCCCGGTGGGGCTGGAGGGCGGGTGTCGGTTTTTTCAGTGAACGACTGTTGACTGGAATTCCCGCGTTCAGGCAGCCTAGTGCACGACTGTTCACTGGATAGATCCATGGCCCTCATCCCCTTTTCCCTGGCCCGCCGACTCGGCGCGTGGCTGGCTCCGTTGCGTGCGCTGGTGCGCCGGGCCTGGCTGCGCGAGTCGGAGGTGGATTTCTTTCTCGCCCGGCTGCACCCGGTGCTGCGCCTGAACCGGGTGTTCGCCCGCGTCGAGGGGCGCCGCTGGGTGGCCCAGGACATGCTGGCGCTGACCCTGCGCTGCAACGGCAACGCCCGCCACTGGCGGGCCGGCCAGCACGTGCAGCTGCACCTGGCGCTGGACGGCGTGCGCCTGGCGCGCAGCTACAGCCTGACTGCCGTGCATGGCGATGGCCGTGTCGAGCTGGCGGTGCGTCGCCAGCCGGGCGGGCGCCTGTCCGGCCACCTGCTGGAGCGGGTGGAGGTGGGCCAGGTGCTGGAGCTGGGCCAGGCCGAGGGCGAGCTGAGCTGGCCCGAGGGGCAGGGCGATGTGCTCCTGCTGGCCGCCGGCAGCGGCATCACGCCGCTGCTCGGCCTGCTGCGGGAGGCGCTGGCGCGGGGCTTCTCCGCACCGGTGACGCTGCTGCACTACGTGCGCGAACGAGGCCAGCGGGCCTTCGTCGATGAGCTGCTGGCCCTGGCCCGCCGCTACCCGAACTTCAACGTGCGCTGGGGCCTCAGCGGCGATGCGCCGGCGCCCGGTGAACTGGCCGGGCGCTTCCAGCCGGAGCACCTGGCCGGGCTGGCGCCTCGGGACCTGTTGGTCTGCGGCCCCCACGGCTTCGTCGACACGGTGCGCCAGTGGTGGCAGGCCGCGCCCCGCGCTGGTCGCCTGCAACTGGAAGCCTTCAGCCTGCCGCGCACGGCGCCGTCTTCGGCCAGCCAGACCGTGCGCCTGGGCTTTGCCCGCTCCCGCATCGACGGTGAGGGCGACACCCACGGCAGCCTGCTGGAACAGGCCGAGGCCCTGGGTCTGCGGCCGGCCCACGGCTGCCGCCAGGGCGTTTGCGCGCAATGCACCTGTCGGCTGCTCAGCGGCGCGGTGCGTGACCTGCGCAGCGGCGCCATCCAGCACGAGCCCGACCAACCCATCCGCCTCTGCGTCAGCGCCCCGGTGGGCGACGTGACGCTCGACCTGTGACGAGGACTGCCATGCGCCACGACCGCCCCCTCGATGCCGAGGCCGCCCGTGCCTTCGGCGAAGAACTGGACGCCCTGCGCCAGCGCACCCTGGCCGACCTGGGCGAGACCGACGCCCGCTACATCCGCCGCGTGCGCAGCATCGCTCGGGCCTGCTGCTGGAGCGGCCGGGCCCTGCTGATGCTGGGCTGGTTCCCGCCCACCTGGCTGCTGGGCAGCCTGCTGCTGGGGCTGGGCAAGATCATCGAGAACATGGAGCTGGGCCATAACGTCATGCATGGCCAGTACGACTGGATGAACGACCCGGAATTCGCCGGGCGCACTTACGAGTGGGACATCGTCGGGCCGGCCGACTTCTGGCGGCACACCCACAACCACATCCACCACACCTACACCAACGTGCTGGGGCACGACGACGATGTCGGCTACGGGCTGGTGCGGCTGTTCCCCGAGCAGCGCTGGAAGCCGTTCTTCCGCTGGCAGCCCCTGTGGGTGACGCTGCAGGCGCTGCTGTTCCAGTTCGCCGTGGCGGTGCAGCACCTGCGCCTGGACAAGTACCTCAAGGGCCGCATGACCCTGGAGGAACTGCGCCCGCGCCTGCGCACCTTCAACGCCAAGGTGCTGCGCCAGCTGGTCAAGGACTACGGGGTGTTCCCGCTGCTGGCGCTGTTGCTGGGGGCCAATGCCTGGGCGGTGCTGGCGGGCAATGCGCTGGCGAACCTGATCCGCAACCTGTGGACCTTCACGGTGATCTTCTGCGGGCATTTCACCGAGCGGGCGGCGGTGTTCCCGCCGGAAGTGCTGGAAGGGGAGACCCGTGGCCAGTGGTACCTGCGTCAGCTGCGGGGCTCCAGCAACCTGGAGGGCGGCCCGCTGCTGCACTTCATGACCGGCAACCTCAGCCACCAGATCGAGCACCACCTGTTCCCCGACCTCCCGGCCCGCCGCTACGGCCAGCTCGCGGTGGAAGTGCGGGAGATCGCCCGGCGCTACGGGCAGGAGTACAACACCGGGCGCCTGTCCCGGCAGTTCGCCACCGTGCTGCGGCGCATCTGGGTCTACCGCCGGCCGGAAACCGCGCTGCCGGCGGCCTGACCTCAGGCGACGCCGTCGGCGCGCAGCAGGCGGTCCGAGCCGCCTTCGGCCAGCCACTGGTCGGGGGCGTGCTGAACCCGGTTGCCGGCCAGCGGCTCCACCACCGGCCGTTCGGCCTCGCCATCGCGGGCTTCACCGAGCACGGGCGGGTGTTCGGCGGGCAGGGCAAAGGCGGCGCTGGACAGGACGCTGAGGAAGAGGGCGGCGAGGGCGTGGGCTTTCATGATCGGACTCCTCTGCAAGGGGGTGAAAGACACGTTGCCTAGGGTACGGATCGGGCGCCGGGGGAGAAGTGAAGGTGGGCGATGGTGGTCATTGATGGAGGTGATGGCATTGATCCTGATAACCAGCTTGGCCCCGTAACACCTGATTGGGCACAGCCAACAAAAAGCCCGGCCTGTGCCGGGCTTTGACTGCCGTTACCGCTGGCCCGCATCAGACCACGCGGTTGGAGCGATCAGCACCGCCTTCAGCAACCCGGAAGCCCTGGGTACGGTCCGAGCCGTCCTCGGCGACGCGGAAGCCTTGGGTGCGGGCCGAACCGTCTTCGGCGACGCGGAAGCCCTGGGTGCGAGCCGAACCGTCTTCAGCGACGCGGAAGCCCTGGGTACGAGCCGAGCCGTCTTCAGCAACGCGGAAGCCCTGGGTACGAGCCGAACCGTCTTCAGCGACGCGGAAGCCTTGGGTGCGAGCCGAACCGTCTTCAGCGACGCGGAAGCCCTGGGTACGGTCCGAGCCGTCTTCGGCGACACGGAAGCCCTGGGTGCGGGCCGAACCGTCCTCAGCAACGCGGAAGCCCTGGGTACGGGCCGAGCCATCTTCGGCAACGGTGTAGGACACAGCGGATTGGACGACCGGTACAGCGAACAGACCGGCGAGGAAGAGGACGGCGAGGGCTTGGCTTTTCATGGTGGTTCTCCTGGAAGTGGGGGGCCGTTGTGGCGACGGGGCCTATGTTCCGCAGCGGCACGCTGGTCAGGAAGTGAACAACCGCGATAGTCGCCATCGACATCGCTGATGGTTGGAAATACCTTGTCGAATCAGTGCCTTGCGCCCCTTGGGCGGCGCGCTGCGAGCGTGATCCGAGTGACGGGGCGGCTCGTTTGCGGAGTCATCCGGCGCGTTTGCCAGTCGGATGGAAAAGGCCGTAGTGGCTCGCTGATACCGAACACGGGAGATAGGCATGACGCGCGGACGCAGAATCCTCGCTTGGACCCTTGGCAGCCTGGTGGCCGTGCTGGTCGGGTTGGGGGTGTTCATCGCCACCTTCGACTGGAACCGCATCAAGGCGCCCCTCAATGAGCGGGTGTCCGCAGCCCTTGGGCGGCCGTTCGCCATTCGCGGGGACCTGAGCGTGAGTTGGCAGCGCGAGCCCACCGAGCCCGGCCTGCGCGCCTGGGTGCCCTGGCCCCATGTGAAGGCCGAGGACCTGGTGCTGGGCAACCCGGACTGGGCCGGCGAAGGCCCCTTCGCCAGCCTGGCGCGGGTGGAGCTGAGCCTGTCCCCGCTGCCCCTGCTGTGGAAGACCGTGAGCATTTCCCGCATCGACCTCACCGAGCCCCGAGCGGACCTACGGCGCCAGGCCGACGGGCGCAACAACTGGACCTTCGACACCCCGCAGCAGGACGGCGACGCACCGTCGGCGTGGACGCTGGACATCGGCGCCATCGGATTCGACCAGGGCGAGGTGAAGGTGGACGACGCTCCCACCCAGACCCGTCTCACCCTGCAGGTGGACCCGTTGGGCCAGCCCATTCCGTTCAGCGACATCGTCGGCGAGCAGGTCGCCGGCAAGGCGGCGGAGCAAGGCGCCACGCCTCAGGACTACGCCTTCGGCTGGAGTGCCAAGGGGCGCTACAAGGGCCAGGCCCTGACGGGCACCGGCAAGGTCGGCGGCCTGCTGGCGCTGAAGGATGCCCGGCGGCCGTTCCCGCTGCAGGCCGATGTGCGCATTGGCGCGACCCGTATCGCGGTGGCCGGCACCCTCACCGATCCGACCCACCTGGGGGCGTTGGACCTGCGCCTGGCGCTGTCCGGCGACAGCCTGGGCAATCTCTACCCGCTCACCGGCGTGACCCTGCCGGACACCCCGGCCTATTCCACCGATGGCCGCCTGGTGGCGCAGTTGCGCGACGCCGGTGGGGCGCAGTTCCACTACCAGGGCTTCAACGGCGCCATCGGCGACAGCGACATCCACGGCGACCTGCATTACCTGGCAGGGCAGCCCCGGCCGAAGCTCTCCGGCGCGCTCACCTCCAACCAGCTGCGCTTCGCCGACCTGGCGCCGCTGATCGGCGCCGATTCCAACGCCGAGAAGAAGGCCCGTGGCGTCACCCGCCAGCAGCCGGCGGACAAGGTGCTGCCGGTGGAGGAATTCCGCACCGAGCGCTGGCGGGTGATGGACGCCGATGTGCGCTTCACCGGCAAGCGCATCGTCCACAGCGACAAGCTGCCCTTCAACGACCTCGAGGCTCACCTGGTGCTGGACGACGGCACGCTGAGCCTGGAACCCCTGCGCTTCGGCATGGCCGGCGGCACCCTGGAGTCCACCGTGCGCCTGGAGGGCGGCCGCGTGCCCCTGCAAGGCCGCGCCCGCCTCAGTGCGCGGCACTTCAAGCTCAAGCAGCTGTTCCCCACCTTCGAGCCGATGCGCACCAGCTTCGGCGAGCTGAACGGCGACGCCGACCTGGCCGGCAGCGGCAACTCCGTGGCGGCGTTGCTGGGCAGCGCCAACGGCAACCTCAAGCTGTTGATGAACGACGGCGCGGTCAGCCGTGGGCTGATGGAGATCGCCGGCCTCAACCTGGGCAACTACCTGGTGGGCAAGCTGTTCGGTGACGACGAGGTGAAGATCAACTGCGCCGCCGCCGACCTGCAGGTGACGCGGGGGCTGGTGACGCCCCGGCTGTTCCTGCTGGACACCGAGAACGCCCTGGTGCAGGTGGACGGCAGCGCCAACCTGGCCAGCGAACGGCTGGACCTGACGGTGAGCCCCGAGTCCAAGGGCTTGCGCATCTTCTCCCTGCGCTCGCCGCTCTACGTGCGCGGCACCTTCAGGAAGCCCGATGCCGGGGTCAAGACGGTGCCGCTGCTGGCGCGGGGTGCGGGCATGGTGGTGCTGGGGGCGGTGGTGGCTCCGGCGGCCGGGCTGCTGGCGCTGGTGGCGCCCAGCGAGGGCGGCAGCAACGCCTGCCAGGGCCTGTTGGCCAAGCCCTCGCGCTAGGCGAGGGCGGCGGGGTCAGAACACCGGCACCCAGAGCAGGGTTTCCGACTTCGGGTCGTGGGGGCCGTGGAAGCCGTCGCCGTATTCCTCGAAGCAGATGCCGGGGCTGGCCTCCAGCCCGCGCTCGGCGAGCAGGAAGTCGTGGATCACCTGGAAGCTGAGGGCGATGTCCGGCGTGCTGCCGACGTGGGTGAACACGGCGTAGCGACCGGCGGGGACCTCGATCAGGGTCATGCCGTCCGGCACCGGGGTGCCGGGCTTGACCGGGTAGCCGGCCAGATAGCCCAGCTCGCCGTTGGGGCGGTGCAGGCAGAGCCCGCAGGGCACGCCATCGCGGCCGCTGATTTCCTCGCTGCGGGGCAGGAAGCGCTCCCACAGCTGGCCGATGTCCTCGGGCGGGGCGTCCGGACGTTCCAGTCCGATGACCTGAAAGGCGGGGCGTTCGATGATGCGCGCGCGCATGGCCGTGTCCTCTTCGGCAGTCTGCTCGGCAGACTGTGCGGCCAGCGCGCGCCGGGATCAAGGGGCATGATGGCCCCGGGCGATCATTCCTTGAGGTCTTCGAGGATATCGGCCATGTCGTCGGCGTGTTCCTCCTCCTGGGCGAGGATCTCCTCGAACAGGCGGCGGGTGGTGGGGTCCTTGTCGCCGAGGAACTGCACGATCTCGCGGTAGCTGTCGATGGCGATGCGCTCGGCGATCAGGTCCTCGGTGACCATCTCGCGCAGATTGCGGCCGGCCACGTACTGGGCGTGGGAGCGCGCCTCCAGCCCGGCGGGGTTGAAGTCGGGCTCGCCGCCCAGCTGCACGATGCGCTCGGCCAGCTGGTCGGCGTGCTGCAGCTCCTGCTGGGCATGTTCGAGGAACTCGGCGGCGGCGATGCTCGCCTTGAGGCCGGTGGCCATGTAGTAGTGGCGCTTGTAGCGCAGGTGGCAGACCAGCTCGGTGGCCAGGGCTTCGTTCAGCAGGCGCAGCACGGTGGGGCGGTCGGCGTTGTAACCCTCGGTCACGGCGCCATCCAGCACGTTCTGGCGGGCGCGCTGGCGCAGGGTGTTCACATCGGTCAGTTGCACGTCACTCATCACGGTTCTCCTTCACGGGTTCTCGGGCCGTGGCGCGACTCTGGGGTCGCAGGCGCAGCGGCCTCCCTGGTGTGTGAGTGCGGCGAAGCGGGAAAAGTTTAGGAAATCTGTGCCTCAGAACAGCCCGTCGCGTTCCACCGTCTCGCGCTGGCCGCAGGTCATGAAGCCGCTGTGTTGCACGCGGCCATTGGCGCCGAAGCTGACGTGGTAGGCCTGCTGGTGGCCCTGGCGGTTGAGGATGTAGTTGTTGCACGAGCCGGGGTGGATGCTGCGCTGGACGATGGAGGACGGGCGTCCGCCGATGGCCAGCACCTGCTCCTTGCTCATGCCTTCCTTGACCTGGCGCACCAGGGGCTCGTTGCGGAAGGTGAGGTAGTCGGTGGGGTTCTCGATCTTCGTCGCACAGCCGGCCCCCGAGGCCAGAGCGGCTGCAAGCAGGAGCGCGCGTGAATGCATGCACAGTCCCCGTCATGTTCGGCTGTTGATAACAGCGCTTGGACAGCAGGGAGCGCCCGCGGTTCGCCCGGATCGGGGCGGCGGGTGTGCGTCAGTCGGCAAATACGGCACGGGGCCATCCCGGGGCGAGGCCCCGGGAGGCGTGGCATCAGCGCTTGGCGGCCTCGGCCTCGTTGCGCTCGTGCTGTTCGCAGGTCATGAAGCCCTTGCCATCGACCCGGCCGTTGGCGTCGAAGCTGACGTAGTAGGGCTGCTGGTGGCCTTCCTTGTTGAGCACGTAGTTGTTGCAGGTGCCGGGGTGCACCACGCGACGCACTTCGCTGGAGGGCGGGCCGCCGAGGGTGAGCACCTGCTGGCGGTCCATGCCGTCTTCCACCTGCTTCACCAGTGGCTCGTTGCGGTAGGTGACGTAGTCGGTGGGGTTTTCCAGCTTGGTGGCGCAACCGGTCACGGCGGCCAGGGCCAGGGCGGCGGGCAGGATGTGCTTGTACATGAAGGTGTCCTCGTATGGGGCGCGGTGGGCCTACGGGACTTTCGAGCACGGGCTCGCTTGGAGAGTTCGAGGAATATTTGCAAGGCGCCCCGGCGGATCGGCAGGGGCGGCGCGGGTTCAGCGGGTGGCGTCTTCGGCGGCGTCCAGGCGGGCCTGGTTCTGGGCGTTGGCCTGGTCGATCTGCTGCTTGAGCTGGTCGGCCTGCTGCTGCAGCTGGCGGGCCTGGTCGGCCTGTGCCTTGGCCTGGGCCGCGCCGGTGGCGGCGGTTTCGCCGAGGCCGCAGCCGCTGAGCAGCAGGGCAGCCAGTGTGAGGAGAAGCGGTGTGCGCATGAGGGTGTCTCCGGTGACGAGGCCCTCAAGGTGCACCCGCCGCCCGGCGCCGGCAAGCCGGGCCGGCGCGAATGGGCGCGGGGGCCGACCTGCGGTCAGCCGTAGCGTTTGCGCGCTTCGATGGCCAGGCCGCTGCCGATGCTGCCGAAGGCGTTGCCTTCGACATGGCGGGCGTTGGGCAGCAGGTCGGCGACGCAGCGGCGCAGGGCGGGGATGCCGCTGGAGCCGCCGGTGAAGAACAGCGTGTCCACCTGCTCCAGGGCGACACCGGCCTGGGCCAGCATGGCCGTGACGCTGGCGCGGATGCGCTCCAGCAGCGGGCCGACGGCCTCCTCGAAGCCGGCGCGGTCCAGCGGCGCCACCAGCCCGGGCTCGACGCGGCCGAGGTCGATGGGGCGTTCCAGGGCTTCGGTCAGCTCGATCTTGCTGTCTTCCACCTGCATGGCCAGCCAGTGGCCGGCACGCTGCTCGATGAGGCGGAACAGGCGGTCGATGCCGGTGGTGTCGACGATGTCGTAGCGCATGTTCTTCAGCGCCAGCTGGGACTTCTGCGCGTAGACGGCGTTGATGGTGTGCCAGGTGGCCAGGTTGAGGTGCACGCTGGTGGGCATCAGCGCGTCGCTCTTCATGCGGCTGCCGTAGCCGAACAGCGGCATCACCCCGGCGAGGGAGAGCTGCTTGTCGAAGTCGGTGCCGCCGATGTGCACGCCGCCGGTGGCGAGGATGTCGCCCTGGCGGTCGGCCACGTCGCGGCGCGCAGGCGACAGGCGCACCAGGGAGAAGTCGGAGGTACCGCCGCCGATGTCGACGATCAGCACCAGCTCCTCGCGCTGGATCTCGCGCTCGTAGTCGAAGGCGGCAGCGATGGGTTCGTACTGGAAGGAGACGTCCTTGAAGCCGAGCTTGTGGGCGACGGCCACCAGGGTGTCCTGGGCTTCGCGGTCGGCCTCGGGGTCGTCGTCGACGAAGAACACCGGGCGGCCCAGCACCACCTGCTCGAAGGGGCGGTCGGCGGCGGCTTCGGCACGCTTCTTCAGCTCGCCGATGAAGATGCCCAGCAGGTCCTTGAAGGGCAGGGCGCTGCCCAGCACGGTGGTCTCGCTCTTGAGCAGCGGCGAACCCAGCAGGCTCTTGAGCGAGCGCATCAGGCGGCCCTCGTAGCCTTCCAGGTATTCGTTCAGGGCCTGGCGGCCGAAGGCGGGGCGACGCTCTTCGGTGTTGAAGAAGATCACCGACGGCAGGGTGACCTTGGCGTCCTCCAGGACGATCAGCGGCTCGCAGTCCGGGCGCCACCAGCCGACGGTGGAGTTGGAGGTGCCGAAGTCGATGCCCAGGGCGCGGGCGGGGAGGGTGGTGCTCATGGTACGAACGGTCCGGGGGTGGAAAAACGGCCGCGCACTATACGCGAGGCGAGGGCGGGTTGCGCGCCTGGCCCGGCGCAGTCTGTCGCACCGTCTAGACTTGCCGGCACCACCGCCCTGGGAGTCACGCCATGAAGACGCTCCGCCTGCCCCTGCTCGTCCTCGCCCTGCTGGCCAGCCTGCCGACCCTGGCCGCCACCCCGCAGGAGAAGATGAAGTCCTGCAACGCCGACGCCACCGCCAAGGGGCTCAAGGGCGACGAGCGCAAGGCGTTCATGTCGCAGTGCCTGAAGATCACCCAGCAGGAACGCATGATCAATTGCAACAAGACGGCCTCGGACAAGGCGCTCAAGGGGGACGAACGCAAGGCCTTCATGAGCGAATGCCTGAAGAAGCCGTAGGCCGCTCACGGCCCGTCGCGACGACTTATCCCCAGCCCAGCGCCAGGGCCGCCACCACGGCGTAGCGGCCGGCCTTGGCCAGCAGCACCAGCAGCAGGAACACGCCGAGCGATTCGCGCATCAGCCCGGCCACCAGGGTGAGCGGGTCGCCGACGATCGGCAGCCAGGACAGCAGCAGGGTCCAGCGGCCGTAGCGCAGGTAGTGCCGACGGGCCCGCTCGATGGCGGATTCCGATACGGGGAACCAGCGCTTCTGGCGGAAATCCGCCAGGTAGCGCCCCAGCAACCAGTTCACCAGCGAACCCAGCACGTTGCCGACGGTGGCCACCAGCAGCAGCGCCCAGGTCGGCTGCGCGCCGTTGAGCAGCAGGCCGAGCAGCACGGCCTCCGACTGCAGGGGCAGCAGGGTGGCGGCGCCGAAGGCGGCGAGGAACAGGCTGGTGTAGGCGAGCAGGTCGGTCATGCGGGCGGGGAGCGAGGGCTGGCGGGCCCTCGCGGGGGGATCAGCGGGTGCCGTTCAGCTTCACCACGTCACCGGAAACGGTGGTGGTGTAGCCGGTCAGGACCCAGGCCCAGAACCAGTCTTCCTGGACCTGGGTGTTGATCATCGCGTCGCCGCCCTTGGCCTTGATGGCGGCCTGCTGGGCGCGGACGAAACGGTTGTTCTGCTGCACGGGGATGAAGCCCACGACCAGCAGGCCGGTGGCGCTGGCCTGGCTATGGCCGATCACGGTGTACTGGCTGCTGTCGAGGTTCTGGGTCTTCATCGGGGTGCCGGTGCAGCCGGCGAGTACCAGGGCGGACAGCAGGCCTGCGGCCATCTTGATGCGGTGTTTCACGGGTATCTCCTTGGGTTGGGCTCCGGCGATTCGTTCGCTGGGATGCGCAATCTAGCGGAGCGGCGGGGCCCAGGTGAACTGCTTTCTGCGGGGGCATCGCTTCCGTTAAGGAAGCTGAAAGACGGAGGCGCGTAGAATGCGCCCACGGCCTATCCGCCGGTCGGTGTGACCTGGGGGTGCGATACTTGCATCCTTCTCGTCGATCAACCTTGCCTGCTGTCTGGACATCACAATGAGAAGAGCCTCCCACCATGAATTGCGCACGGCGTTCCGTGCGTTGCTGAACTCCTCCGCCTGCTACCACACCGCTTCGGTGTTCGACCCCATGTCCGCGCGCATCGCCGCCGACCTCGGTTTCGAGGTGGGCATCCTCGGCGGCTCCGTCGCCTCGCTGCAGGTGCTGGCAGCGCCGGACTTCGCCCTCATCACCCTCAGCGAGTTCGTCGAGCAGGCCGTGCGCATCGGCCGCGTGTCCCGCCTGCCGGTGATCGCCGACGCCGACCACGGCTACGGCAACGCCCTCAACGTGATGCGCACGGTGGTGGAGCTGGAGCGCGCCGGCATCGCCGCGCTGACCATCGAGGACACGCTGCTGCCGGCCCAGTTCGGCCGCAAGTCCACCGACCTGATCAGCGTCGAGGAAGGCGTCGGCAAGATCCGCGCGGCCCTCGAGGCGCGGGTCGACCCGGACCTGGCGATCATCGCCCGCACCCACGCCGGGGTGCTCGGCACCGACGAGGTGATCGCCCGCACCCAGGCCTATCAGGCCGCCGGTGCCGACGGCATCTGCATGGTCGGGGTGGAGGACTTCGAGCACCTGGAGGCCATCGCCGCCGGGCTCCACGTGCCGCTGATGCTGGTCACCTACGGC
This sequence comes from Pseudomonas sp. zfem003, assembly GCF_032621675.1. NCBI lineage: Bacteria > Pseudomonadati > Pseudomonadota > Gammaproteobacteria > Pseudomonadales > Pseudomonadaceae > Pseudomonas > Pseudomonas sp. zfem003. Next base: position 349,255 of record NZ_JAVYJG010000002.1, read on the forward strand.
AACCCCAAGCTGCGCGACAACCAGCGCCTGGCCGACCTGGGCGTGCGTATCGTGGTCAACGGCCACGCCGCCTACTTCGCCGCCATCAAGGCCACCTACGACTGCCTGCGCGAGCAGCGCCACATCGACACCAGCGCCCCTGAGCTCAGCGCCACCGAGCTGACCCACAAGTACACGCTGCCCGAGGACTACATCGTCTGGGCGCGGGAGTACATGAACGTGAAGGAATAGCCCGGAGCGACCTCCACTTGTCGCCCACCGGCCCACGGCCTTGCAAAAGGCCGCCGGCCGCCCGCATAACTCCAGGGTCATCGACAGCGAGAACGGGAGGTCGGGATGGCCAGTGGCTGGGCGGGAGACGGCGCGGTGCAGGAGCAGATCGACAGCACCATCGAAGACGCCGTGCAGCGGGCACGCAGCCAGTTGCCCAAGGGCGAGAGCCTTACCCATTGCGAAGAATGCGACGCCGTGATTCCCCAGGCACGCCGCGAAGCGGTGCCGGGCGTGCGCCTGTGCGTGAACTGCCAGGCCGAACACGACCGCGAGAACGCCGCCTACGCCGGCTACAACCGGCGCGGCAGCAAGGACAGTCAGTTGCGCTGAGGGCGCGTCAGAACAGCGCGCCGAGGTAGGCCGCGCCGCCGGCGCCCGCCTGCAGGCCGACGTTGGCACCGCCCATCACCAGGGCGCCACGGGCCGACTTGAGCAGTTGCTGGGTCAGCATCGGCGACACCGAGAGGCTGGTCAGCGGGCTGGCGTTCATCAGCATCACCGCCGCCAGCAGCTTGGCGTCCAGGCCGAACAGCATGGCCGTGCCGGAGACCCCGGCGAGCACGCCGGCGCCCACTTCCATGTACAGGCAGGGCCCGGTGATCTCATCGCGGGTCAGGTCGCGGTCCTTGATGTCGTCGGCGACGAACACCGCGCCGTCGCTGGGGAAGGCTTCCGCCGCCCCGGCACCGCCGATGCTCTTGCCCTTGATCTTCACGTCCACCTTGCCGAAGCGCGGCAGCTTGGCGCCGATACCGAGGCCGGCGCCGATGCCGCCGTAGCGGAACGGCAGGTCCTGGCCCTGGGGCGAGCGCAGGGTGATGGAGCCGCCGCCCCCGGCAACGAAGGCGATGGTCAGGCCACCGCCGCTGGCGGTGACGTACTGCCAGCGGCTGGGGTTGGCGGGGAAGGGGATGGGCATCTGCGACATGGGTACGTCCTTGTGGGTCAGGGGCGGCGGCCGAAGAGGGTCATCAGGCCGGTGGCGGTGAACACCGCACCGAGTACGCCGAGCAGGGCGGCGGTGCCCCACAGCGCGCCGAAGTCATCCACCACGGCACTGCCGGTGGGGTCGTTGGCCTGGTAGTGGACCTTCACCGGCTGGCCGACCTGGTAGCCGAAGATCAGTCCGCCCTGGGGGTAGGAAACCCGGGCGCCGGTGCTGTCGGTAAAGGCGATCTCCGGGTGCGAGCCGCCGGCGTTCAGGGCGACCACGGCGCCGTCGGCGATCAGGGCCGACTGCAGGAAACCCATGCGGGAAGAGGCGTTGATGGCCATGGCGGCCAGCAGGGCCAGGCCGAGGAGGGCGAAGAGACCACCCTTGAAGAGGGATACCTGGGGTTCCGACATCCTGTGGGTTCCTGAACGTCCGTTTCTGAAAGCAAGAAAGCAAAACGGGCGGTTGCCCGCCCGTTGCAGCGACTGCCGTGGGACAGTCGCGTCGCCCGAGGGTTCCCGTTCAGGCGGGAACCCCGGCCTGGATCAGGCCTTCGGGTTGGGACCGTAGGCGTTCTGGCCCGGGTCGCTGTCCTTGGCCAGCAGGTAGATCAGGTACAGGCCGACCAGCGGGATGAGACCGATCAGGATCATCCAGCCGCTCTTGCCGATGTCGTGCAGACGGCGGACGGTGACGCCCAGGGCCGGCAGCAGGACAGCCAGGCTGTACAGGTTGGCCAGCGGCAGCAGCTTGGCGCTGATCATGCCGAAGATCACGGTCAGGGCGATGGAGATGACGATGTTCACCAGGGTGAACATCCAGTACTCCTTGCGGCGCGCACGGCCGTTGAAGTCAAAGTAATGCTGCTTCAGGCACTTCAAATACCATTCCATTGCGGAACTCCCTTTCTTCGCCGCCTGGCGGCTGTTCGTATCGATTGATGCCAGGCGTTTGGACATGGCTGGCAGGTGCTGCATGGGTCATGCAGGGACGCGACTATAGCGTTTCGTAACAAGCCATTACGTGGACCGGTTCACGGGCCAGCAAATTGCCACCCAGTCAATTTCGGGTGGCGTGGTCACGGAAAGGCACGTGCGATGCCCGTCCCAGAGCGCCTCAGTGCCAGTTCAGCTGCAGCGCTTCCTGCCAGGCGAAGCGTTCGAAGTGGCTGGCCATCACCTCCTTGAGTCGTTCCAGGCTGACAGCGTCTTCGGCTTCCACCCGAAGCGTCAGGCCACCGGCCTCGGCCTGCAGCAGGCCGAGGCCGATGTCGAACTGGATGCGCCCCTGCTGTTCGTCATGGCTGACGGGGATGCGGTGGGCGAAGTGCTTGCACAGCCGGCTGATGTAGCGGGCCGGGGTTTCGGTGACGACGTGGGTGGAGGCGAAGAGGGTCATTGAGGGACTCCTGAACGGTGGAAACGGGGGCAGGCCGCCGGAAAAACCGGCGACCTGATTGGGTAACGCGGCTTCAGTAGCCGACGGTGAAGCGCTTGTGCAGGTGTTGGGGGTTCTCCAGCTCGTCGACGATGGCCACCGCCAGGTCGGCCACGGTGATGCGCGCCGGGTGGTCGCCGTCCATCAGCAGCTCGTTGCCGCCAATGCGGAAGCGGCCCGTGCGTGCGCCCGGCTCCAGCAGCGCCGGCGGGGAGAGGAAGGTCCAGTCCAGGTCGGTCTCGGCCTGGATCAGGTTCAGCGCCTGGCGCGCGCCCTCGGCGCCTTCCTTGTACTCGGCGGGGAACTGCGGGGTGTCGATCAGTTGCAGGCCCGGCGCGACGTACAGGCTGCCCGCTCCGCCCACCACCAGCAGGCGACGGACGCCGGCCTGGCGCACGGCGTCGAAGATGGCGCGGGTGCCCTGGATGAACTGCTCGCGGATGTCGGGGTTGCCCCAGCCGGGGTTGAAGGCGTGCACCACGGCGTCGTGCCCGGCGAGGACGGTGGCGGTGGCGGCCACGTCGTGGATATCGCCCTTCACGGCGGTCAGGCGTTCATGGGCCGGCAGTTTTTCCGGGTGGCGGACCAGGGCGGTGACCTGGTGGCCGCTTTGCAGGGCTTCCTGGACGACGGCGCTGCCGACGAAACCGGTGGCACCGAGGATGGCGATCTTCATGGCTGTCTCCTGTTGAGAATCGTTTGCGACGGTCGCCATCTTGCAGCTGGATAATCAGCGGAAAAAGTGGCAAAAACCGCTTTCACAATTAAGCAGGGCTTACGAATGGAGCAGCTCAAGCGCATGGCGGTGTTCGCCACGGTGGTGGAGAAGGGCTCGATGGTCGCCGCCGGCGAAGCCCTGGGCATGAGCGCGTCCGCAGTCAGCCAGCAGATCCGCAAGCTGGAGGACGCCACCCAGGTCAGCCTGCTCCACCGCACCACCCGCAAGCTCACCCTCACCGAGGCCGGCGCGCTGTTCTACCGCAACTGCGCCCAGGTGCTGGAGCTGGCGCAGCAGGCCGAACAGCGCCTGGCGGAGCTGCGCGATGCGCCGGTGGGGGAGCTGCGCATCGCCGCCCCGGTGGGCTTCTCCGATCGCATGGTCACCGAGGCGCTGGCGCCCCTGCTGGCCGCCCACCCCGGGCTGACGCTGCGGCTGTTCTTCGACGACGAGCAGATCGACCTGGTGGAGCGGCGCATCGACCTGGCCATCCGCGTCGGCCGCCAGGACGACTCCAGCCTGGTGGCGCGGCACCTGGGGGACTGGCCGTCGCTGCTCTGCGCCGCGCCCGGCTACCTGGCGCGGCTGCCGGCCATCGTCCGTCCCGAGCAGCTGCTGGAGCTGGACTGGGTGACCCTGCATGCCGAGCGAACCCTGGGGCCGATCACCCTGGTCGGGCCCGGCGGCGAGGTGCAGCGGCTGCGCATCGAGAGCCGCGTCAGCTGCAACAACATCCTCTCCGCGCGCAGCTTCACCCTGGCCGGTGCCGGCCTGTCCCTGCAGCCGGAACCGGAGATCCGCGAAGAGCTGGCCAGCGGCCGGCTGCTGCGGGTGCTGCCCGACTGGCGCCCGCCGGAGATCGGGCTGTACATCGTCACACCACGGCGCGATGCGCAGCCGGCCAAGGTGCGCTATGCCATCGAGGCCTTGCGTCACAGCCTGTCGCGGCGCTGATGGTCCTGTCGGCGCGCATGCCGTATAAAGTCGGACCATTCCAGTCCCAACCCATTTTCCCGAGGAACGCCGGCAAGGCATGAAGACACCCAAGCGCATCGAACCCCTGGTGGAGGATGGCCTGATCGACGAAGTGGTCAGGCCGCTGATGAGCGGTAAGGAAGCATCCGTCTACGTGGTGCGTTGTGGCAGCGAGTTGCGCTGCGCCAAGGTCTACAAGGAGGCCAACAAGCGAGGCTTCCGCCAGGCGGCCGAGTACCAGGAAGGGCGCAAGGTGCGTAACAGCCGCGACGCCCGGGCCATGGCCAAGGGTTCCAAGTACGGCCGCAAGGAGCAGGAAGAGAACTGGCAGAACGCCGAAGTGGCCGCCCTGTTCCGTCTGGCCAACGCCGGCGTGCGGGTGCCCAAGCCCTACGACTTCCTCGATGGCGTGCTGCTGATGGAGCTGGTCACCGACGGCTACGGCGACGCCGCCCCGCGCCTCAACGACGTCGACCTGACCCCCGAGGACGCCCGCGAATTCCACGCCTTCATGATCGGCGAGATCGTCAAGATGCTCTGCGCCGGCCTGGTCCATGGCGACCTGTCCGAGTTCAACGTGCTGCTCGACCCCTACGGCCCGGTGATCATCGACCTGCCCCAGGCGGTGGACGCCGCCGGCAACAACCACGCCTTCCGCATGCTCGAGCGCGACGTCGGCAACATGGCCGCGTACTTCGGCCAGTTCGCCCCCGAGCTGCGCTACACCCGTTACGCCAAGGAAATGTGGGCGCTCTACGAGGACGGCAAGCTGACCCCGGATACCCAGCTCACCGGTCAGTTCACCGAGCCCGAGGAAGCGGCCGACGTGGATGCGGTGATGCGCGAGATCAAGGCCGCCCTCGCCGAGGAGGAGCGCCGCCAGGCACTGCTGAAGGACACCAGCGACGAACCGCCGACCCCGCCCTGGATGAAGGAGTGAGGGTGTGGCATCGGGCTGCTTGACCGGGCGGTTCCCGAGGACGACCATTGCGCCCTCGGATCACCGCGTTTGCAGGGGAGAACACAGATGAAAGGGCAAGCGGAAGTCGTCGAATACCTCAAGGACCTGCTGCGAGGTGAGCTGGCCGCACGCGACCAGTACTTCCTGCACTCGCGCATGTATGCCGACTGGGGCTTCACCAAGCTCTACGAGCGCATCAACCACGAGATGGAGGAAGAGACCGAACACGCCGATGCCCTGTTGCAGCGCATCCTCTTCCTGGAAAGCACCCCGGACATGACGCCCAAGGCCATCCACCCCGGCGCCACCGTGCCGGAGATGCTGCGCTCGGACCTCAACCTCGAATACGAAGTGCGCGCCGCGCTGAGCAAGGGCATCACCCTGTGCGAGCAGCATGGCGACTACGTCAGCCGCGACATCCTCGCCCTGCAGCTGCAGGACACCGAGGAAGACCACGCCTACTGGCTGGAACAGCAACTGGGGCTGATCGACCGGGTCGGCCTGCAGAACTACCTGCAATCCCAGAGCTGATCGGCCTCGCAACCGTTCATGTAAAAGCCCCCGGAGAGATGCCTCTCCGGGGGCTTTTTCGTGGCGGCGTGCCGGTCTTCTGTTGCCGCCCTGTACGGTCCTGTAGCCGCCCCTGTATCCCCCGAATCCCCGGAATCTGTATCCATACAGCCTCCCGGTGACCTGCTAGCGTGGCCCACCCGCTCCCGGAGTCCCTGCCATGCCGTTGCCGCACATCCTCCTTGCCCTGCTGGTCACCCTGGTCTGGGGCGTGAACTTCGTCGTCATCAAGCTCGGGCTCGGCGAGTTCCCGCCGCTGCTGTTCTGCGCCCTGCGTTTTGCCCTGGCGGCGACGCCCTTGCTGTTCCTGCGCGGGCCGCTGCCGGCGCCGTTGTGGCGGATCGTGCAGATCGGGCTGCTGCTGGGGGTGTTCAAGTTCGGGGTGCTGTTCATCGGCATGAAGCTGGGCATGCCAGCCGGGCTGACCTCGCTGGTGCTGCAGAGCCAGGTGTTCTTCACCGTGCTGATCGCCGCGCTGGTGCTGGGCGAGCGGCCCACGTTGCGGGCGTTGGCGGGCCTGGCGTTGGCGGCTTCGGGGCTGGTGCTGATCGGCCTGGAACGGCCCCTGGGCGATAGCCTGCTGGCCTTCGTGCTGGTGCTGGTGGCGGCCCTGGCCTGGGCCTTCGCCAACATCGCCACCAAGCGCGCCGGTGCCAGCGACATGCTGCGGCTGATCTGCTGGGTGAGCCTGGTGCCGCCCTTGCCGCTGCTGGCGCTGTCCTGGGTGTTCGAGGGGCCGCAGGCGATGGCGGCGGCCTTTGCCCACGCCAGCCTCACCGGCTACCTGTCCCTGGCGTTCGTGGCCTTCGGTGCCACCACCCTGGGGTTCGCCCTGTGGAGCTTCCTGCTCAGTCGCCACCCGGCGAGCCTGGTGACGCCCTTCGCCCTGGCGGTGCCGATTTCCGGGCTGCTGTCCGGCTGGCTGCTGCTGGGCGAGGCCCTCAGCCCGTCGGCGCTGGCGGCCTGTGCCCTGGTGTTCGTCGGCCTGGCGATCACCGTGTTGCCGAAGGACCTGCTGGGGCGCCTGTTGCCCCGCAGCAACCGCCCGATGCCAGGTCCTTGAGGATCGGGCAGTCGGGGCGGTGATCGCCCTGGCAGTGATCCACCAGCTCCTGCAGGGTGTCGCGCAGGCCCACCAGCTCGGCGATGCGCTGGTTCAGTTCGTCGATGTGGGCATTGGCCAGGGCCTTCACGTCGGCACTGGCACGGCCCCGGTCGCGCCACAGGGTGAGCAGGCGGCCCACTTCCTCCAGCGAAAAGCCCAGGTCCCGCGAGCGGCGGATGAAGGCGAGGCTGTGCAGGTCCTGCTCGCTGTACTGCCGGTAGCCGCTGTCGCTGCGGCCGGCCTCGGGGAGCAGGCCGATGGATTCGTAGTAGCGGATCATCTTCGCGGTGAGCCCGCTCTTCTTCGCGGCCTGGCCGATGTTCATGCAGCTGTCCTCTTGGGTTGAGGTGTCCGGGCGCCCCTTGTGGGGCGCTTGGCGAGTGAACTGGCTCTGTCTGCTTTCAAGTGTTGCCAGGCCATTTTTGGCCAGGCCGAATGCCGAACTTTGCTGTTGGTTTCTGTTTCGCCTCGCCGGGCGAGTCACTTTTCTCAATCGCCAGAAAAGTAACCAAAAGCGCTTGCCCCTGCATGCGGCCCGACTACGTCGGGTCCCCTTGCTTCATCATCCTTTCAGGGGCACGCCGCGAAGGGCCATCCCTGGCCCATCGCGGCTCTCGCGACATCCATGTCGCTCAACCCCTTACACGACGATTGCGCTCGGCCTCCTGAAAGGGGCGTTTAGCGGCTGCCCCAACTTCCTCGCCGGAATCTTGATGTGCGCATCACGCTCGAGGCGAAACGGCCTCCGTAGGGCGGTGTAGAGCGAAGCGAAACCCACGCGGCAGGTATTACAGGGCGTCATAAATGCCCGGAAGACACCGTGCTTGAATCTTCGTATCACGTTCACAACAGCTAGCGCATACAGAACCCATGAGTTCGCCCCTGCCAGAACGGCGTCCTGGCATCAGTCTTCCGTGTGTTTCTCCCCGGCCGGTTTCCAGGTCTTCAGCAGGAGGGCGTTGCTCACCACGCTGACGCTGGAGAGGGCCATCGCGGCGCCGGCGACCACCGGGTTGAGCATGCCGGCGGCGGCGAGCGGGATGCCCACCAGGTTGTAGATGAAGGCCCAGAACAGGTTCTGGCGGATCTTGCCGTAGGTGCGCCGGGCGATGTCGAGGGCGGCGGGGACCAGGCGCGGGTCGCCGCGCATCAGGGTGATGCCGGCGGCGTGCATGGCCACGTCGGTGCCACCGCCCATGGCGATGCCCACGTCGGCGGCGGCCAGGGCGGGGGCGTCGTTGATGCCGTCGCCGACCATCGCCACCACCGCGCCGCCGGCCTTGAGCCGGGCCACCTCGGCGGCCTTGTCGGCGGGCAGCACTTCGGCGTGCACGTCGTCGATGCCCAGCGCCTCGGCCACCACCCGGGCGCTGCCGCGGTTGTCGCCGGTGATCAGGTGGCTGGCGATGTGGCGTGCGCGCAGGGCCTGCACGGCATCGCGGGCGCCCTCCTTGAGGCTGTCGCCGAAGGCGAACAGGCCGAGTACCTGTGCCTGGGGCTGCAGCGCCAGCAGCCAGGACAGGGTGCGGCCCTCGGCTTCCCAGGCCTGCGCCGAGGCCAGCAGGGCGCCGCCGTCGAGGCCGTGCTCGTCCAGCAGGCGGCGGTTGCCCAGGGCCAGCAGGCGGCCCTCGACCACGCCCTGGATGCCACGCCCGGTGAGGGACTGGCTGTCGCCCACCTCGGGCACCGCCAGGCCGCGTTCGTCACAGGCATCCAGCACCGCCTTGGCCAGCGGGTGCTCGCTGCCACGCTGCAGGGCGCCGGCCCAGGCCAGCAGGTGCGCGTCGTCGCCATCGGCAGCGGCCAGGTGGGTGATGCGCGGGGTACCGGAGGTGAGGGTGCCGGTCTTGTCGAAGGCCACGGCGGTGACAGCGTGGGCCACCTCCAGGGCTTCGGCGTCCTTGATGAGGATGCCGTGGCGGGCCGCGACGCCGGTGCCCGCCATGATCGCCGTTGGCGTGGCCAGGCCGAGGGCGCAGGGGCAGGCGATCACCAGCACGGCGACGGCGTTGATCAGCGCCGTCTCCAGCGCCGCGCCGGCCAGCAACCAGCCGCCGAGGGTGGCCAGGGCGATCAGCAGCACTGCCGGGACGAACACCTGGCTGACCCGGTCCACCAGCTTCTGGATCGGCGCCTTGGCCGCCTGGGCGTCTTCCACCAGGCGGATGATCCGTGCCAGCACCGTCTCGCCGCCGAGGGCGGTGGTGCGCACCCGCAGGCGCCCCTCGCCGTTGATGGCGCCGCCGGTGACACGGTCGCCCGGGGCCTTGGGCACCGGCAGGCTCTCGCCGCTGATCAGCGCCTCGTCGGCGTGGCTCTGGCCCTCCAGCACCTCGCCGTCCACCGGGAAGCGCTCGCCGGGTTTCACCAGCACCTCGTCGCCCAGCTGGAGTTCGGCGATGGCCACGTCTTCCTCGCGGCCGTCGCGCAGGCGGATGGCGCGCTCCGGGCGCAGGGCTTCCAGGGCGCGGATGGCGGCGCTGGTCTGACGCTTGGCGCGGCTCTCCAGGTACTTGCCCAGCAGCACCAGGGCGATGACCACTGCCGAGGCTTCGAAATACAGGTGCGGCACGTGGCCGGGGTGGGCGGTGGCCCACTGGTAGAGGCTCAGGCCGTAGCCGGCGCTGGTGCCGATGGCCACCAGCAGGTCCATGTTGCCGGCGCCGGCGCGCACAGCCTTCCAGGCGGCGCGGTAGAAGCGCGCGCCGAGGATGAACTGCACCGGCGTGGCCAGGGCGAACTGCACCCAGGCCGGCAGCATCCAGTGCAGGCCGAAGGGTTCCACCAGCATCGGCAGCACCAGCGGGGCCGCCAGCAGCAGGGCCAGCGCCAGGGCCAGGCGCTCCCGTTGCAGCGCCTGGCGGGCGCGGGCCTCGCTGTCATCGGCGTGCTCGGCCTGGTGCAGCCGCGCCTGGTAGCCGGCGCGGGTCACGGCCTGGATCAGCGCCTGGTCGTCCACCCCGTCCAGCCGCTGCACGCTGGCCCGCTCGCTGGCCAGGTTGACGCTCACCTCCAGCACCCCCGGCACCTTGGCCAGGGCACGCTCCACACGACCGGCGCAGCTGGCGCAGGTCATGCCGCCGATCTCCAGCTCCAGGCGCCCCTGGGGCACCTCGTAGCCAGCCCGCTGCACCGCCTCGCGCAGGGCGGGCAGGGCATCGGCGGGGGCCTGGACCCGGGCCTGCTCGCGGGCCAGGTTGACGCTGGCGGACTCCACGCCAGGCACCTTGGCCAACGCGCGCTCCACGCGGCCGGCGCAGCTGGCGCAGGTCATTCCAGTGATGGGCAGGTCGAACGATACGGTCATGGCTGATCCTCCTCGTGGGGCACAGGATCAACCTTGACCCCGTGGCAAGGTCAAGAGGGGAGAGGGCTGCTGAGGAAACGCCGGTGGGTTTTCGATGGCGGTGTTCCAGTGCGCTGTTTCAACGCCAAGCTGGTTATCGAGTTCTGCGGATGTTTCTTGTTTCGCCCTCCCGGGCGAGCCCCTTTTGGCAGTCGCCCCAAAAGGAGCCAAAAGGGCTTGCCCCTGCATACGGGTCCCGCGTTGCGGGACTCCCCTCACTCCATCATCGTTCCAGGGGCCCGCGCTGACGGGCCATCCATGGCCCGGCAGCGCTCTCGCGACATCCATGTCGCTCAACCCCCTACACGATGACTCCGCTCGGCCTCCTGAAGGGGCGGCTTTTTCCCCGCCTCACCTTTCTCGACCAAGCATGAATCCAGAGTGCGCTCGAAAATTGCTCATCGAGCGAGAGCAGGCTGCAGGTCTGGTTCTAGAACGGCGGAACAGAACGTCGTTGAGTGCCCTTTCCAAAGACGTGTCAGGGCAACGGCACCGACGGAATCAGATACAACCCGTGGTCGTTCATGCCCAGTTCATAGCGGCTGACCATCCCGGCCTGCAGGGTGATGGTCTGCGGCTCCTGCACGCCCATGCCGGCACGGCAGGGGGCGGCGTCGAGCAGGCCGAGGCGCACCGAGACCCGGCCCGGAGGCAGGTTCAGCTCCACCGACTGGCCCTGCACCAGGCGCGCAATGAGACGGTCCTGAACGTAGAGGGCCACGTCGCAGCCGGTGGCCAGCTGCATCCGCTCGCGGGAGACCACGAGCATGCCGTAGTTGAGCGGCGCTTCCGCGCGGGCCAGGCCGGGCAGGGTGAGCAGGGCCGCGAGCAACAGGGTGAGGGCTTTCATGACAGGGCTCCGGAGGGGCTGTGGAGCAAGTGTAGGTGCGCGGGGCTTGACCTTGCCACGGTGGCAAGGCGGACACTGCGGGCCGTTCATCCAGCCATCACGAGGAGTCGATCATGCAAGTGTTCAAGGTCCAGGGCATGTCCTGTGGTCATTGCGTACGCGCCGTCACCGAGGCGGTGCAGGCCCGCGACGCGGCGGCGGAGGTCCAGGTGGACCTGGGCGCCGGTGAAGTGCGGGTGGCCAGCCGCCTGGCGGCCGAGCAGGTACTGGAGGCCATCCGCGAGGAGGGCTACCCGGCCGAGCTGGCCTAGCTCCCTGCGCCCCCTCTCTGTAAGACCATCACGCCCGGCGACGCGGCCGGGCTTCGAACCCGGTGGAGGACGACAGCCGTTCCTTACTGGGTTCGACTTCCACTGCCTTCCGCTCTATTCCTTCGCTCTTTACCGTCCTGACCGGATGCAATGCGCGGATGTCGGACCAGAAGAGTTCTTCCGGGAACATTTCCGAGCCGTTGTACTGGAAGGTGAGGAAGTGCGGGGCGTCGTAGACGCCCTCCAGCGCCATCACCACGCCGACGATGCGTACGCAGATAAATCTGGGCTCCGGGGCATCGGGCCAGTCCAGCTCTATCCAGGCCGTGCGGCCAATCAGTGCGCAGGCAGCGTCGAAGGTGAAGTCGGCCATGCTCGATCTCCTATCAAGCGGTTTCCATGGTGTGACTCAACGCGCTGGGTTGGCTTCCTGGCAGGCACGCGCAGCCCTTTCCGTTCCAGGCTCGCTCCGTCACCATCCGGCGATTGCAGGAAAGCTGATTGATAAATAATTCATCAATTAATTGAGCTTTTAGGAATGATTGAGGAGCGTCTTAGAACGCTTGTCCGCCACCTCGGGGCGACTCGACTTGCCGATGCGACCGCTATCAAGGAGCGCCAGCGTTGGCAGACGGTTGCCACAAACCGAAAGGTGAAGGCGCGTGTTGAGGATCTGGAGGAGGTGCTGAAGGCATTCCCCCACTACGAGCTGTGGCTTCTGAAGGGGGATGTGGACCCGGCCAAGGGGCAGGTATCGCCCGACTTCGATGGAGCCCCGCCGGGTGTGGAATAGCGGCCTCCACGCTGGAATGGCCGAAGGGGCGGCTACGTCCCCGTTCCGTATTGCGGTGACACGCTGCTGACCGAGTTCTGCGGATGTCGCCTGTTTTGCCCTCCTTGCGGGCCCTTATGGGGTGACTGAAAAATGGAATCCATTCAGGAAAGGGCAATAGCCCTGATCTACAAGACCGGCCTGGACCATCTGGTCCGAGCATCCGAGATCAACTACAGCCGCTGGAAGAACCTCCGTCATCGAAAGGTTCGGATGAGCACCGAGGAACTGGAGGTGCTGGTCAGGCTGTACCCCCGCTATGGCCTATGGCTGGCGACCGGGACGGTCGCCCCGGAAGCCGGGCAGACGAGCCCGGCCCATGACGATGCATCCTCCTCTCAGGCGTGACATCACCAGACAGATGCGTGGGGTCGGAGTGTCGGCCTCTGCACAGCGCAAGAGAGGCCTTGGGCGAGGCGGAAATGGAGTCAATCAGGAAAAGAGCCAGGGCACTGATCGCTATGGCAGGCATGGAGCGGCTGGTGAAAGAAAGCGAGATCGGCTTTCAGCGCTGGCACAGCGTCAGGTTCAAGGAGATCCGGATGAGCACGGAGGAGCTCGAAGTCTTGCAACGCATGTACCCGCAGTATCGGCTTTGGCTGATCTGCGGAGAGGTCGCACCTGAGATTGGGCAGACGAGCCCGGCCCATGACGACGCACGTACGGACGCATCCTCCTCCCAGTCCTGACGGCGCCAGAGATTCGTTTGAAAACATGGACGAAATCAGAAACAGAGCGCTCTACCTCCTCCGTCTGGCCGGGCCGAAGAGGCTCAGCCAGCTAGGCGAGACCAACCACGAGCGCTGGAAGATCATCAGCAAGGGCGCCATCCGCATGGGCACGGAGGAACTGGCCGTGCTGGTGCGCCTGTATCCGCACTACGCGTTCTGGCTGATCAGCGGCGAAACGGTGCCTGAAGCCGGGCAGACGAGCCCGCTGGAGGCATCCTTCCCCCAGCCGTGACGGCGCTAGGACGCGCTGCGCAGCACTTCATCCCAGTCACGGATCAGCCCACGGAACACCGCGTCCAGCAGCGGCGCGGTGTCCTGCTGCGGGTCGAACAGGGAGATGTCGCGGGTCCAGTCGGTGAACAGGCCGAGGATCTGCGCATGCAGCCCGCGCGAGGCCAGGCGCGGGGTGAGGCCCGGGTGCAGGCGTTCGACGCAGCCGGGCAGGGCGAACAGTGCCTCGCACAGGTCGATGAACTGGTTGACGAAGGCGTTGTGGCGGTCCTCCGCCTCGCGCAGTTCCTCGGTGAACTCGCAGCGGTGCAGGAGGATGGTGAAGATGCGCTTGCGCTGGGCATCCACCGCCAGTGAGGTGATCGCCTCGATGGACAGGTTGCGCAGCGACAGCAGTGCGTCGCGGCCGCTGTAGCCGCAGAGGCGTTCGGTCATCTGCTCCGGGGGCAGGCGCACCTGGTTGAGCATCTCGTGGAACAGGTGGGCCTTGTTCTGGAAGTGCCAGTAGACGGCGCCCCGGGTCACGCCCGCAGCCCGGGCGATCTGTTCCAGGGAGGTATGGGCCACGCCGTTCTCGAGGAACAGCAGCTCGGCGGCGGCCAGGATGTCGGCGCGGGTTTTCTCCGCTTCTTCTTTGGTTCTGCGCATAGCAGTCAGGTGAATAGTGTCTAGGCTTCTTCTCGGGAGTCGGATTCTAGCGACATTGCTGCCGCCCCGGCGCTTCGGCTTCCCCTCTTTTCGTCCTCTCAATCGAAATGCCATTCCACCCGTCCTGGCAGGAATGGCCGTGGAGAATCGCCATGCCGCTCGCTCGCCGCCTGCCCTTGCGCCACGCCCTGCCGGTCGTCGCCTGCCTGCTGTCCGGCCCCCTGGCCGCAGCGGACGCTCCCGCCGGAGGGGGCGCACCGGCGCCCGAGGTACTGGTGGAGACGGTGCGCGAGGGGCCCCTGCCGCTGGTGCTGGAGTACGCCGGGCGCACCGCCGGCTACCGCGAGGTGGAGGTGCGCGCGCAGGTCAGCGGCATCCTCCAGGAGCGCACCTACCAGGAGGGCGCGCGGGTGCAGAAGGGCCAGGTGCTGTTTCGCATCGACCCGCGCACCTACCAGGCCGCCCTGGGCAGCGCCAAGGGCGCGCTGGCCCAGGAGCAGGCGCGCTACCGGCAGACCGAGCGCGACCTCCGGCGCGTGCGCGAGCTGCAGAAGAAGGGCTTCGCCAGCGAGAGCGAGCTGGACAACGCCATCTCCAACTTCGAGCAGAGCAAGGCCAACGTGCAGGCCGCCGAGGCCAACGTCCAGGCCAAGCAGATCGACCTCGACTACACCACGGTGAAGGCGCCCATCAGCGGCATCACCAGCAAGGAGACGCGCTCCGAGGGCAGCCTGGTGGTGGCCGGCGACCCCAACTCCAGCCTGCTGACCCAGCTCACCCAGCTGGACCCGCTGTACGTCAACTTCGGCTACCCCGACACCGAGGCCGAGCGCCTGCGCGAGGGCGTGCAGAGTGGCCGCCTGACCCTGCCGGCCGACGGCAAGCTGACCGCCGTGCTGAAGTTCGGCGACAGCTCCACCTACCCGCTGGAGGGCCGGGTGGACTTCACCGACAGCTTCGTCAACACCGGCACCGGCACCGTCAGCGCCCGCGCGGTGGTGCCCAACCCTGAGCAGAAGCTGCTGCCGGGCCAGTTCGTGCGGGTGCTGATCAAGGGCATCACCCGCCCCGGCACCATCACCGTGCCGGAGCGCGCGCTGTCCCAGGGGCCGCGCGGCACCTTCGTGTTCGTGGTGGACAAGGACGGCGTGGCGCGCATGCGCGAGGTGAAGACCGGCGACACCACCGAGGGCCGCTGGGTGATCCTCTCCGGCGTCTCCGCCGGGGACCGGGTGATCGTCGAGGGCCTGCCCCGGGTGCGCCCGGACGCGCCGGTGAAGGCGGTGGAAGCCCCCGCCGACGGCACCCCGCCGAAGCAGTCCTGAGGAGGGCGCGCCGTGATCTCGCGATTCTTCATCGACCGGCCGGTGTTCGCCGCGGTCATCTCCATCGTCATCATGCTCGGCGGCCTGGCCGCCATGCGCGCGCTGCCCATCGCCCAGTACCCGGAGATCCTCCCGCCGCAGGTCTCGGTGACCGCCAGCTACCCCGGCGCCAGCTCCCAGGTGATCGCCGAGACGGTGGCGGCGCCGCTGGAGCAGGGCATCAACGGCGTGCAGGGGATGATCTACCAGCTGTCCAACTCCGACAGCAACGGCGCCATGAGCCTGACCGTGTACTTCCAGGTGGGCACCGACCCGGACCAGGCCACCATCGACGTCAACAACAAGGTCCAGGCGGCGCTGGCGAAGCTGCCCGAGGAGGTGCGCCGGCAGGGCGTGAAGGTGGAGAAGAAGTCCTCCGACATCCTCCAGGTGGTGACGCTGTTCTCCCCGGACAATTCCCGCGACCCGATCTACATCAGCAACTACGCGCTGATCAACGTGATCGACGAGCTCAAGCGCATCCCCGGCGTCGGTGATGCCAGCCAGTTCGGCTCGAAGAACTACTCCATGCGCATCTGGCTGCGGCCGGACAAGCTGGCCCAGTACAACCTGACGCCCACCGACGTGGTCAAGGCGATCCAGGAGCAGAACTCCCAGTTCGCCGCCGGCAGCTTCGGCAAGCAGCCGCTCAACCAGCCCCAGGACTTCACCTACACCGTCACCACCCAGGGCCGCTTCACCGACCCGAAGGAGTTCGAGAGCGTCATCCTGCGCACCGACGCCACCGGCGCCAGCCTGTTGCTCAAGGACGTGGCGCGGGTCGAGCTGGGGGCCCAGGACTACTCGCTGATGACCTCGCTGAACGGCCAGCAGAACGCCGCCTTCGGCATCTACCTGCAGCCCGGTGCCAACGCCCTGGACACCGCCGAGGCGGTGCGCCAGACCATGGACCGCCTGGCCAAGCGCTTCCCCCAGGGCATCGACTACAAGATCCCCTACGACACCACCAAGTTCGTCAAGGTCTCCATCGAGGAGGTGATCCACACCTTCGTCGAGGCCCTGGTGCTGGTGATGCTGGTGGTCTACCTGTTCCTGCAGAACTGGCGCGCCACGCTGATCCCGGTGCTGGCCATCCCGGTGTCGCTGATCGGCACCTTCGCCGGCATGTACCTGCTGGGCTTTTCCATCAACCTGCTGACCCTGTTCGGCATGGTGCTGGCCATCGGCATCGTGGTGGACGACGCCATCGTGGTGCTGGAGAACGTCGAGCGGGTGATGCGCACCGAGAAGCTCGGCCCGCGCGAGGCGGCGATCAAGGCCATGGAGGAGGTGACCGGGCCGATCATCGCCATCGTGCTGGTGCTCTGCGCGGTATTCGTCCCGGTGGGCTTCCTCGGCGGCCTGGCGGGGCAGATGTACAAGCAGTTCGCGATCACCATCGCGGTGTCGGTGGTGATCTCCGGCATCGTCGCGCTGACCCTCTCGCCAGCACTCTGCGCCCTGCTGCTCAAACCCACCCATGAGGAGCCGGCGGCGCCGTTCCGCTGGTTCAACCGGGCCTTCGACCGCGCCACCGACGGCTACGCCGCCGGGGTGCGCTTCTTCCTCAAGCGCAGTGCCATCGGCTTGCTGCTGTTCGGCGGGATGATCGCGCTGATGGTGGTGCTGTTCGGGCGGGTGCCCGGCTCCCTGGTGCCCGACGAGGACCAGGGCTACGTGATCAACGCCTACTTCCTGCCGCCGGCCGCCTCCCTCACCCGTACCGAGGAAGTCACCAGCGCCGTCACCGAGCAGCTCATGAAGCACCCGGCGGTGCAGGACGTGGTCACCTTCGCCGGCTTCGACGTGCTCACCTTCGGCACCCGCAGCAACGCCGGGGTGTCGTTCATCCCGCTGAAGGACTGGAAGGAGCGCACCACCGAGGAGCTGGATGCGCGCAACCTGCCGCGCGCCTTCATGGCCATGGGCGCCGGGCAGAAGGACGGCGTGGTGATGACCTTCAACCCGCCGCCGATCACCGGCATGAGCACCACCGGCGGCTTCGAGGCCTACCTGCAGGACCGCTCCGGCGGCTCCATCGCGCAGCTGCAGGCGATCGTCGGCAAGTTCGTCGCCGCCGCCGCCAAGCGCCCCGAGCTGGCCGGCGTGAGCACCACCTTCAACGCCAACGTGCCGCAGTACTTCCTCGACCTGGACCGCACCAAGGCCCGCGCCCTGGGGGTGGCGGTGAACGATGTGTTCACGGCCATGCAGTCCACCTTCGGCAGCTACTACGTCAACGACTTCACTCTCTACGGGCGCACCTGGCAGGTGAGCCTGCAGGCCGAGGCGGACTTCCGCCGCAAGCCCGAGGACCTCAGCCAGGTGTACGTGCGCTCCGCCTCCGGCGACCTGGTGCCGCTGTCGTCCCTGGTGCGGGTGCAGCGCATCCTCGGGCCGGACTCCTACGCGCGCTTCAACGTCTACCCGGCAGCCAAGATCCTCGGCGGCCCGGCGCCGGGCTACAGCTCGGGGCAGGCCCTGGCGGCCATGCAGGCGGTGGCGGACGAGGTGCTGGGCGAGGACTACAGCCTGGGCTGGGTCGGCTCTGCCTACCAGGAGCTGGCCACCCAGGGCTCGGGGGGCACCGCCTTCCTGTTCGGGCTGATCATCGTGTTCCTCATCCTCGCCGCCCAGTACGAGCGCTGGACGCTGCCCATCGCGGTGGTCACCGCCGTGCCCTTCGCGGTGTTCGGCGCCATCCTCGCGGTGTGGCTGCGCGGGCTGTCCAACGACGTGTACTTCCAGGTGGGGCTGGTGACGCTGATCGGCCTGGCGGCGAAGAACGCGATCCTCATCATTGAGTTCGCCGTGCTCTGCCGCGAGCAGGGCATGGGCATCTTCGAGTCGTCCCTGGAGGCGGCGCGCCTGCGCTTCCGGCCCATCGTGATGACCTCCCTGGCCTTCATCCTCGGCTGCGTGCCCCTGGCGATCAGCAGCGGTGCGGGCTCGGCGAGCCGACATTCCATCGGCACCGGGGTGATTGGCGGTATGCTAGCGGCCACGGTGCTGGCAACCTTCCTCATCCCGATGTTCTACCTGCTGGTGGAATCCGCTGCCGACAAGCTCGCCCAGCGGCGCGGGAAGAAGGCCCCGCCGGCCGACCCGGTGCACTGACCGGGTCGTCCAACAAGTCGCGCGCCGCCCTCCGGGGCGGCGCCTCGTTCAGGTGATCCATGAATTTCCGCATCCTGCTGATCCTGGGGGCGCTGAGTGCCTTCGGCCCCATGGCGATCGATTTCTACCTGCCCAGCTTCCCGGCCCTGGCCAAGGCGTTCGCGACCGACGTCGAGCACGTCCAGCTGAGCCTGGCGGCCTACTTCGTCGGCCTGGCCATCGGCCAACTGCTCTACGGCCCCATCGCCGACCGCTTCGGCCGGCGTCCGCCGCTGCTGGCGGGGGTGACGCTGTTCACCCTGGCCTCGGTGGCCTGCGCCCTGGCGCCGAGCCTGGAGTGGCTGATCGCCGCGCGCTTCATCCAGGCCCTGGGCGGCTGTGCGGGGATGGTGGTGTCGCGGGCGGTGGTGCGTGACCTGTGTGACCCGGTGTCCTCGGCCAAGGTGTTCTCCCAGCTGATGCTGGTGATGGGGCTGGCGCCGATCCTCGCGCCCCTGGGCGGCGGGTTGCTGCTGGAGAGTTTCGGCTGGCCGTCGATCTTCTACGCGTTGACCCTGTTCAGTGCGCTGGTGCTGGCCGGGGTCTGCGCCTGGCTTCCGGAAACCCTCACCCACGGTGACGAGCGCCCGCCGTTGCGCGGTGCCCTGGGGCAGTACCGGCGCCTGCTGGGGGACGGGGTGTTCATCGGCTATGCGCTGTCCGGCGGGCTGGCCATGGCCGGCATGTTCGCCTACATCGCCGGTTCGCCCTTCGTCTTCATCCAGCTCTATGGCGTGCCGGCCGAGCACTACGGCTGGCTGTTCGGCAGCAACGCGCTGGGCTTCATCCTGGCGGCCCAGGTCAACGCCTGGCTGATGCGCTTCCACGGCCCGGCCTACTGGCTGCGGCGCATGGTCTGGGTGCTGCTGGGCTTCGCCGTGGCGATGCTGGTGGTGGCCCACGCCCACACCGAGGCGCTGTGGCCGCTGCTGGTGCCGCTGTTCTGCGCCACCGCCTGCCTGGGCTGCATCATCCCCAACGCCTCGGCCTCGGCCATGGCCGGCCAGGGGCGCCATGCCGGCAGCGCCTCGGCGCTGATGGGCAGCCTGCAGTTCAGCGTCGCCGCCGGTGCCGCGGCCCTGGTGGGCGTGCTGCACGACGGCACGGCGGTGCCCATGGCGACCGTCATCGCGCTCTGCGCAACGGGGGCGGTGAGCGCGTCCACCTTCACCTGGTGGCGGACGCGCGGGCAGCCTTCAGTGCTGGGCTAGCAGTCTCAGGGGTCAGCCGACGGCTCGTCGGGGCTGTTCGGGCAGGACGTGGGGCGCCTTGAGGCGGGCCTCCAGCACGGCGACGAAGCGTTGCGCCTCGGCCTCGGTGCGGAAGCTGACGGCGTGCTGATCGATGCACACCTGCCAGCTGGGGCCCTGGGCGGTACGGGTAGGACGGACGAGCACTTTCATGGTGGTCACCTCCCTGGTTCGAAAAATTCGAGCACCCAGTGTAGAGCGCGGAGATGGCCCGGAAATGACATCGGTCAATGGCCCGACTGGCGGTCGGGCCATTGCCCATCGAGGCGACCGACGGGCACCCCGGTGACAGGGTGCCCGGCGCGGCCTCAGAAGCCTTCGAGCACGATCTTGCCCTTGGCCTTGCCGCTCTCCAGCAGGGCGTGGGCGCGCTTGAGGTTGGCCGCCTCGATGCGCCCGTAGTGCTCGCCGAAGGTGGTCTTCAGCACGCCCTGGTCGATCAGCTCGCTGACGCGGTTCAGCAGCTTGTGCTGCTCGATCATGTCGGCGGTCTCGAACATCGAGCGGGTGTACATGAACTCCCAGTGCAGCGAGATGCTCTTGCGCTTGAGCTTGAGCACGTCGAGGCCGGCCGGGTCGTCGATCAGCGCCAGCTTGCCCTGGGGCGCCAGGGCTTCCACCAGTTGCTCCAGGTGCTGGTCGGTCTGGGTCAGGCTGGCGACGTGGGTGACGCTGTCGAGGCCGATGCGCTTGAGTTCGGCCGCCAGCGGCTGGCTGTGGTCGATGACGTGGTGGGCGCCCAGCTCGCGGACCCAGGCCTGGGTTTCCGGGCGCGAGGCGGTGCCGATCACCGTCAGCCCGGTGAGCCGGCGAGCCAGCTGCACGAGGATGGAACCGACGCCACCGGCCGCGCCAACCACCAGCAGGCTCTGGCCCTGGTCAGCCTGGCCCTCGGCGATGCCGAGGCGGTCGAACAGCAGCTCCCAGGCGGTGATGGCGGTCAGCGGCAGGGCGGCGGACTTGGCGAAGTCCAGGCTCTGCGGGCGTTTGCCGACGATGCGCTCGTCCACCAGGTGCAGCTCGGCGTTGCCGCCGGGGCGGGTCAGGGCGCCGGCGTAGAACACCTCGTCACCGGGCTGGAACAGGCTGACGTCACCGCCCACCGCCTTCACCACGCCGGAAACGTCCCAGCCCAGCACGCGGGGCTGGCCGTTCTCGGGGGCGGCGTTGCGGCGGATCTTGGTGTCCACCGGGTTCACCGAAATGGCGCGGACCTCCACCAGCAGGTCGCGCGGGCCCGGCGTCGGCTCGGGCAGGTCGATGTCCTGCAGGGCGTCGGGGTGGTCGATGGGCAGGTTCTGGAAATAGGCAACGGCTTTCATCGGGGGCTCCTGGGTTCAGGCGAGGTGTTCGAGGAGGGTGAGGGTGATGCCCTTGAGGCGGCTGCCGTGGGCATCGCCGAAGTGGCGGTAGTGGGCGGTGGCCTGGTGCGCAGCGAGTGCGGCGTCGTCGCGCCAGGTCTCCAGCATGACGAAGCGCAGGGCGTCGGCACGGTCCCGGTGCAGGTCGTACTGCAGGCAGCCGGGTTCGCTGCGGCTGGCGGCGACCAGCTCCCGCAGCGCGGCTTCCACGGCCTCGGCCTGGCCGGGTTGGGCGTCGATGTGGGCGATCAGGTGCAGGGGCGAGGTCATGGTGGCTCTCCGGGAACGATGGCGCATAGGTTGGGCTATTTCGCGGCGTGGAGAAATCCGCTAGAAGGCGACAGTCTTTCAAAGGAATTTTGAAAATGCTGCGCCTCGACGACCTCAACCTGTTCGTCTGCACTGCCGCCCGGGGCAGCCTCTCCGCTGCGGCCCGCGAGCTGGACATCTCCCCGGCCGTGGCCAGCGCCGCCCTGAAGCGCCTGGAGGCCAAGCTGGAGACGCGCCTGCTGATCCGCTCCACCCGCAGCCTGCGCCTGACCCCGGAGGGCGAGCAGTTCCTGGTCCACGCCCGCGAGGCGCTGCGCAGCCTGGAGGAGGGGCGGCGGCAGCTGGCCGGCGGCCGCGAGGGCATCAGCGGCACCCTGCAGCTGTCGGCACCCTCGGACTTCGGCCGCAACGCACTGCTGCCCTGGCTCGACGCCTTCCAGGCCGAGCACCCGCGCCTGGCCCTACGGCTGTACCTGAGCGACCGCACCGCCGACCTGTTCCGCCAGCCGGTGGACATCGCCCTGCGCTACGGCGAGCCGGAGGACTCCAGCCTCGTCGCGCTGCCCATCGCCCCGGACAACCGCCGGGTGCTCTGCGCCGCCCCTGAATACTTCGCCCGCCACGGCCGCCCGGCCCAGCCCGAGGACCTGACCGGGCACACCTGCCTGCTCTACCTGCTGGGCGGCCGCGCCCACGACCGCTGGAGCTTCGAGGACGGGCGCCGCACCCACCTGGTCAGCGTGGCGGGCGACCGCCTCTGCGACGACGCCGACGTGGTGCGGCGCTGGGCGGTGGCCGGGCGCGGGCTGACCTACAAGTCATGGCTGGACGTGGCCGGCGACGTGGCCGCCGGGCGCCTGCAACTGGCCCTGGAGCGCTACCGGGGCGAGCCCACGCCGCTGAACCTGGTGTGCGCCCACCGCGACCAGCTGGGCAAGCCGGTGAAGCTGCTGCGGGAGTTCCTCCGCGAGCGCTGCGACGAGTTGCTGCGCCGCGCGCCCTGGACGCGCTGACGGAAAGCGCGCCCGCAGGGTTGCTCATGGCCCGGCTTCGGCTATCGTGGGCGCCTGTAGGGCACTTCCAGACGTGGCTTGCCGGGTGAAACACGGGCTCGTGCGCGAGTCCGATCAACATGCTCATCGACACCGCGTAAACTGCATTTTTTTCGCTTGTTTGATCTTGCGCTGACCGGCTCGCCTACCTTTTCAAAGGCGCCCTGCAGCGCCGCGACTGCACCCAGGGAGACCTCCTTGCTGCCCCCCGATCCCCGCCCGCCCTCGCGAGGTTTCCCGCTCGACCTGACGCCACCCCGGCTCGGTCTCCACCTGCTGGTGCTCTTCGTCGGCTACCTGCTGCTCGCCCTCGGGGCGGCGTGGCTGTCCCGCCAGCCGGGCACCATCTCCACCCTGTGGTACGCCAACGCCTTCGGCATCGCCTTCCTGTGGAACCAGTCGCCGCGCCGCTGGCCCGTCCTGCTGGGGGTGATGGCGGGCGCCAACGTGCTGGCCGGCAGCCTGATCGGCGACACGCCGCAGATGTCCGCCTGCTTCGTCCCCGCCAACCTGCTGGAGATGAGCCTGGCCGCCTGGCTGCTGCGGCGCACCGGGGTGGCGGTGTACATGGACCGCAGCCCCCTGGCCTTCCTGCGCTTCATCCTGCTCGGCGTGCTGGTGCCGCCGCTGTTCAGCGCACCGCTGGCGGCCGGCCTGCTGCAATGGGCCGATTACGGCAGCTTCTGGCGCACGGCGCTGTCGTGGTTCGAGGGGGCGGTGCTTGGCACCGTGTCGATCCTGCCGTTGATGGTGCAGGTGCAGCTCCACGGCCTGCGCTCCCTGGATATCCGCCGCCGCCCCCGCGAGTTCGGCCTCTACTCCCTGGCGGTGCTGGTGATGACACCGGTGACGCTGCTCTACGTGCCGTTCCCCTTCGTCTACCTGTCCCTGCCGCTGCTGCTGGCGGCGGCGCGCCTGAGCTTCGGTGGCACCGCGCTGCTGGTGGGCTGCATGTCGCTGCTGGGCGGGCTGGTGATCGCCGCCGGCGAGCTGGATGCGCCGCGGGTCGACGGCGTGGCCCGCGAGCTGGCGATCTACCTGCCGTTGCTCCTGTCGCTGTTGCCGCCGCTGCTGCTGGCGGCGGCGGTGGAGCAGGGCCGGCGGCGTCGCCGTGACCTGGCGGCCAGCGAGGCGCGCTTCCGCTCGGCCATGGACGAGTCCGCCATCGGCATGGCCCTGGTGGACCTGGACGGGCGTTGGCAGCGCGTCAACCGTGCCTTGTGCGAGATGCTCGACTACAACCGGGACGACCTGCTGCGGCTGTCGTTCCGCGAGATTTCCCACCCCGACGACCTGCCCCGGGACCTGGCCCTGCTGGACGAACTGCTGGCCGGGCAGCGCACCAGCTATCGCCTGGAGAAACGCTACCTGCGCCGCGACGGCCGCGAAGTCTGGGCGCTGCTGGCGGTGTCGCTGGTGCGCGACGACGAAGGGCGGCCGCAATACTTCATCGCCCAGATCGAAGACATCGACCGCCGCAAGCGCGCCGAAGCCCGCGAGGCCGACCTGCTGCGGCGCTATTCCCTGGCCACCGAAAGCAGTGGCGTGGGCGTGTGGGAGTGGTACCTGGCCAGCGACCGCATCATGTGGGACGACAGCCTGTTCCGCCTCTACGGCCTGGCGCCCCGGCCCGGCGCGGTCAGCTACGGCGACTGGGCGCGCTACCTGCACCCGGCGGATGCCCCCGGCGTCCACTGCCAGCTGCAGCAGGTGCGCCAGGGCCAGGAGCAGGCGGACATCGAATTCCGCGTCATCCACCCGGACGGCCAGGTGCGCGTGCTGCGCGCCCTCGGCAGCCTGGTGCGTGACGCCTCGGGCGAGCCGGAACGGATGGTCGGCACCGCCTGGGACGTGACCGAACTGCGCCAGCTGGCCGAGCGCCTGCGGGACGAGCGCGAGCGCCTGCAGGTGACCCTGAACTCCATCGGCGACGGGGTGGTGACCACCGACCTGCAGGGCCGGGTCAACTTCCTCAACCCGGTGGCGGTGCGCCTCAGCGGCTGGAGCAACGAGCGTGCCCTGGGCCAGCCCATCGAGACGGTGCTGCCCCTGGAGGGCGAGCATGGCGAGGTGCTGGAGAACCCGGTGCGGCAGTGCCTGGAGCAGGGCACCCACGCCAGCATTCCCGGCCTTTCCTCCCTGCGTCACCCGGCCGGCGGCCTGGTGGCGGTGCGCGGCCAGGCCGCGCCGATCCGCAGTGGCCAGGGCGAGTTGCTGGGCAGCGTGCTGGTGTTCACCGACGTCAGCGAGGCGCGGGCGATGCAGAAGCACCTGCGCTACGCCGCCACCCACGACGCCCTCACCGCGCTGCTCAACCGCTCCGCCTTCGAGAGCGCCCTGGCCGAGAGCTGCCACGACGCCGAGCAGAACGACCGCCACAGCGTGCTCTGCTTCATCGACCTGGACCGCTTCAAATACGTCAACGACACCGCCGGGCATGCCGCCGGCGACGAGATGCTGCGGCGCATCGCCCGGCTGATGCAGTCCCTGGTACGCAGCGGCGATGTGTTGGCGCGACTGGGTGGCGACGAGTTCGCGCTGATCCTGCGCAACTGCCCGCTGGACCGCGCCCAGTTGCTGGGCAACCGGCTGATCGAGGGCATCACCCAGATGCCCTTCGAGTGGGAGGACCAGCCCTTCAGCGTCGGCGCCAGCCTGGGCCTGTCGCGTATCCGGTCAGGCAACAGCGACCCCGAGCAGCTGCTGCGCCAGGCCGATGCGGCCTGCTACCAGGCCAAGCGCTCGGGGCGTGGCTGCCTGGCGATCCACGCGGGGTCCTCGGCGGGGGCCTGAGGCCGGCGCGAAGCGCTACAAGGGTTTCGCGCCTGGCAGCCACGGCGGCCGTGGCCTATACCTGCTGGACCCAAACCGAACCACGAGGACATTCCCATGCGCACGTTGCTGCTCTGCCTGGCCTTCGCCAGCCCCCTGGCCATCGCCGGGCCCCAGTGCACCACCGCCGACAAGGCCCAGTGGCAGGACCAGGGCAAGTTCCAGGAGGCCCTCAAGGCCCAGGGCTACGAGATCAAGAAGTTCAAGGTCACCGATGGCAACTGCTACGAGATCTACGGCTGGGACAAGGACAAGCGCAAGGTCGAGATCTACTACGACCCGGTCTCCGGCAAGGCCGTGAAGGAAGAGATCGACGACTGACATGAGCGACACCCGCATCCGCCTCTGGGACCCGCTGGTACGCATCGGCCACTGGACCCTGGTCACCGCCTTCGTGGCCAACTACTTCTTCACCGAGGCGGGCGAGGACTGGCACCGCTGGCTCGGCTACAGCGCCCTGGTGGCGGTGCTGGTGCGCCTGGTGTGGGGCTTCGTCGGCCCCACGCCGGCACGCTGGTCGGACTTCTGGCCCTGGCCCTCGCGGCTGGCCGAGCACGCTCGGGCGCTGGTCAGCGGGCGTCCCTACCACCGCCTGGGGCACTCGCCCATCGGCGCGCTGGTGATGGTGCTCATGCTGCTGCTGATGTTCGGCCTGGGCGTGAGCGGCTTCCTGATGGAGGAGGTGGACTACTTCTGGGGCGAGGACCTGCCCAAGGAGATCCACGAACTCATGGCCAACACCCTGGCCGGCCTGGTCTGCGTGCACCTGCTGGCGGCCGTGGTGGAAAGCGTGCGGCTGCGGGAGAACCTGCCGCTGTCGATGATCACCGGCCGGCGCCGCGCGCCCCACGACTGACGCCTGCCAGGTCGGCGACGGGCCCCCGCAGGTCGCATCCAGCCAATCGCCGCGCCGACCCTCCCTCCCATACTCGTGGCGGACACCGCACCGAGCCGCGAGGGACACCGCATGCACGCACCCGGATACACCGCCGCCGAGCGCCTGGAGCGCTTGCCCATCAGCGGTTACCACCGCCTCATCTTCCTGATCATCGCCCTGGCGTTCTTCTTCGACTCCATGGACCTGGCGATGATGACCTTCCTGCTCGGCTCGATCCGCACCGAGTTCGGCCTCAGCAGCGCCCAGGCCGGGATGCTCGCCAGCGCCAGTTTCGTCGGCATGGTAGTGGGGGCCTCGCTGTCGGGGATGCTCGCCGACCGCTTCGGCCGCAAGCCGGTGTTCCAGGGCAGCATCGTGCTCTGGGGGCTGGCCAGCTACCTGTGTTCCACCGCCCAGGACGTGGAGAGCCTGACGCTGTTCCGCATCCTCCTGGGGATCGGCATGGGCATGGAGTTCCCCATCGCCCAGTCGCTGCTCTCGGAGATGATCCCGGCCTCGCGGCGCGGTCGCTACATCGCCCTCATGGACGGCTTCTGGCCGCTGGGGTTCGTCAGCGCCGGGGTGCTCTCCTACCTGCTGCTGGAGCGCATCGGCTGGCGCGACATCTTCCTGGTACTGGCCCTGCCGGCGGTGTTCGTGCTGGTGATACGCTTCTTCATCCCCGAATCGCCCCGCTGGCTGGAGCAGGTGGGCCGACTCAAGGACGCCGACCGCGTGTTGCGCGACATCGAGCGGCGGGTGGCCGCTTCCCTGGGCCTGGCGCAGTTGCCCGAGCCCGCGCGGCTGCCGCGCCAGGCTGTGCGTGCGCCGAGCCTGTTCGCGGCCTTCGGCGAGTTGTGGTCGCCGCGCTTCCGTCATCGCACGCTGATGATCTGGAGCCTGTGGTTCCTCGCCCTGCTGGGCTTCTACGGCCTCACCTCCTGGCTCAGCGCCTTGCTGCAGCAATCGGGGTTCGCGGTGACCCAGTCTGTCTACTACACGGTGCTGATCTCCCTCGGCGGCATCCCCGGCTTTCTCGTCGCCGCCTGGCTGGTGGAGCGCTGGGGGCGCAAGCCCACCTGCGTGATGACGCTGCTGGGCGGCGGCGTCATGGCCTTCTGCTACGGGCAGAGCGCGGTGTTCGGCGGCAACCAGGCGCTGCTGATCGGCACCGGCCTGGCCATGCAGTTCTTCCTCTTCGGCATGTGGGCGGTGCTCTACACCTGGACCCCGGAGCTGTACCCCACCTCGGCACGGGCCACCGGCTCGGGCTTCGCCTCGGCCGTGGGGCGCATCGGCTCGCTACTGGGGCCGACCCTGGGCGGGCTGCTGATCCCGCTGGCGGGGCAGGTCGGGGTGTTCGCCCTCGGGGCGCTGTGCTTCGGCCTGGCCGCGCTGGTGGTGGCGCTGTTCGGTGTGGAGACCCGTGGGCAGACCCTGGAGGCGCTGTCCGGGGAGGGCGGCTGAGCAGACGAAGCGCCTTTTGTTGACGCGCGGGTCAAGTTAGAATGCGCGCCGCTGTGGCATAGGGCCATGGCATGGGTTCCCTCACCCCATCAGCCAAAAAGGATGACCTCCATGTCCGTCGCGTTTCCCGCGGCCTGGCGCCCTGCGCTGGCCGGCCTGATCGTTTTCCATATCCTCATCATCATCGCCAGCAACTACCTGGTGCAGCTGCCCATGACCCTGTTCGGCTGGCAGACCACCTGGGGCGCCTTCAGCTTCCCGTTCATCTTCCTCGCCACCGACCTGACGGTGCGGCTGATGGGCAAGCAGGCGGCGCGGCGGGTCATCGCCCGGGTCATGGTGCCGGCGCTGGCGGCCTCCTACGTCGTCTCGGTGCTGTTCCAGGATGCGGCGTTCCAGGGCTTCGGCGCCCTGGGCGAATTCAACCTGTTCGTCGCCCGCATCTCCCTGGCGAGCTTCCTCGCCTACGTGCTCGGGCAGGTGCTGGACATCCAGGTGTTCGACCGCCTGCGCAAGATGCGCCAGTGGTGGATCGCCCCGGTGGTCTCCACCATCGCCGGCAACCTGCTGGACACCTTTACCTTCTTCTCCGTCGCCTTCTGGCAGAGCGACAACCCCTTCATGGCCGAGCACTGGGTGGAGATCGCCACCGTTGACTACGGCGTGAAGCTCGGCGTCAGCCTGCTGCTGTTCGTACCGCTGTACGGCGTGCTGCTGGCCGGCATCCTCCGCGCCATCACCCCCCGCAGCGAACGCACCGCCTGATATCCCCCGCCGGTGCATCGGTGGAGACTCGCCAGAGTTTTGCCGGCGGTCCGATGGTGGGCTGAAGCGGAACGCCGCCCGGCCCACACTACGGTTTGCGCGCGTCAGACTCGTAGCCTGGGCTTCAGCCCAGGGAAATGGTGGATCGATGAAGCGCGATCCCCCCTACGCCACGGGCGGGTCCGCAGGCTGCGGTGAGCTCGGCGAACCGCATCGGTCCCGGCGCGGGAGTGTTGCCTGCGTAGGGCGGGCCGGGCGGCGCTCCGCTTCAGCCCACCGCTCTGCCATGTCCACTCGCAAGAAGGGCCGCTTCGCGGCCCTTTTCGTTCACTTCACCAGCCGTGCATCCAGGCTGTTCTGCGCCAGGCGCTGGGCCTGGTCCTGGGTCATGCCCAGGTGTTCGTGCAGGGCGAAGAAGTTCTCGGTGACGTAGCCGCCGAAGTAGGCCGGGTCGTCGGAGTTCACCGTGACCTTCACGCCGCGTTCGAGCATGTCGAGGATGTTGTGCTGGCTCATGTGGTCGAACACGCACAGCTTGGTGTTGGACAGCGGGCAGACGGTCAGCGGGATCTGCTCGTCGATGATGCGCTGCATCAGGCGTTCGTCCTCGATGGCGCGCACGCCGTGGTCGATGCGCTGGATCTTCAGCAGGTCCAGGGCTTCCCAGATGTATTCCGGCGGGCCTTCCTCGCCGGCGTGGGCGACGGTGAGGAAGCCTTCGGCGCGGGCGCGGTCGAACACGCGCTGGAACTTGCTCGGCGGGTGGCCTTGCTCGGAGCTGTCCAGGCCCACGGCGACGAAGGCGTCACGGAAGGGCAGGGCCTGGTCGAGGGTCTTCTGCGCTTCGTCCTCGGAGAGGTGGCGCAGGAAGCTGAGGATCAGCCCGGAGCTGATGCCGAGCTGCTTGCGGCCGTCGTCCAGGGCGTGGCGGATGCCGTTCAGCACCACCTCGAAGGGGATGCCGCGATCGGTGTGGGTCTGCGGGTCGAAGAAGGGCTCGGTGTGGATCACGTTCTGCGCCTTGCAGCGCTGCAGGTAGGCCCAGGTCAGGTCGTAGAAGTCCTGCTCGGTGCGCAGCACGTCGGCGCCCTGGTAGTACAGGTCGAGGAACTCCTGCAGGTTGTTGAAGGCGTAGGCGCTGCGCAGGCTCTCCACGTCGCCCCAGGGCAGGGCGACCTTGTTGCGTTCGGCCAGGGCGAACAGCAGCTCGGGCTCCAGGGAACCCTCCAGGTGCAGGTGCAGTTCGGCCTTGGGCAGGGCGTTGAGCCAGTCGTACATGGTGTTTTCTCGTGATCAGGCGGGGTTGTGGCGGGCAAGTTTAACTTCCCGGACAGGTTTTCGCCGTACCCGCGCCCGAACACCCGGGCCGCGCGGCACGGCCCCTGACGAATGGCCCTGTTCCGCCGAGGGCCGGCCACTGGTCAGGCCGTTTCCTCCCGTCGGTAGGCGTAGGTGTCGGCAAAGCGCGAGAGCAGGTACTCGGCGCTGGTCACCGGTGGGTACTTCGGCGGGTTGTCGGCGCTGGAGCAGTTGGGCAGGCAGCTGATCTCGGTGTCCGGGTGCGGTTCGGCGAAGAAGGGCATGGAGTAGCGGTGCACCCCCAGCGGGCTGATGACCCGGTGCGGGGTGGAGGTGTAACGGTCGTTGCTCCAGCGCGCCATCATGTCGCCGATGTTGACCACGAAGCTGCCGGGGATCGGTGGCGCGTCGATCCACTCCCCGTGGACGTTGCGCACCTGCAGGCCGCCGGCGTCGTCCTGGTAGAGGAGGGTGACGCAGCCGTAGTCGGTGTGGGCGCCGGCGCCCGGCTGGTCGGCGCTGCGGGCGGTGTGGCGCGGCGGGTAGTGGATCATGCGGAACACGCTGATGGGCTCGGCGAAGCGCGCATCGAAGAAGTCGCGCTCGATGCCCAGGGCCAGGGCGATGGCCCGCAGCAGGGTCTGCGCCAGGGCCTGCATGTCGGCGTAGTGCTGCTCCATGAGCGGCGCCCAGCCGGGCAAGTCGGGGTGGCGGTTGGGCCCGCGCAGGGGCTTGCCGGCCAGCACCTCGGGGTGGTCGGCGGCCATGTGGAAGCCCATGTCGAAGGTTTCCTTCAGGTCGCTGGGCTGGGTCGGGTCGAGCTGTTCGGTGGCGATGGCGCCGTAGCCGCGGTGGTGGGCGGTGCGGGTGATGTCGATCTTCAGCTTCTCGGCCTCGGGCAGGGCGAAGAAGGTCTTGGCCGTTGCCAGCAGCGCGTCGATGCGCTCGGGCGGGATGCCGTGTCCGGTGATGTAGAAGAAGCCCCAGTCGCGGCAGGCGGCGTCGATCTGGGTGGCGACATCGCGCCAGGCGGCGCTGTCTGTGCCATAGAGCGGGGCGATGTCGATGAGGGGAAGCGTGTTCATCGGGGTGTCCTTCGGGTATGCGGGTCAGCACCCTCTCCCGCACACGGGGAGAGGGCGGGGCTTACTTCGGCAGTTCCGCCTTGATGCCTTCGACGTAGTAGTTCATGCCCGCCAGGTCGGCGTTGGTGGCGACCACGCCGTCGGCCAGCTTGAGGGTGCCGCTCTGGTCCTTGATCGGGCCGGTGAAGGCGTGGAACTCGCCGCTCTTGATGCGGGCGATGATGTTCTCCGCCTCGGCCTTCACGTCGGTGGGCACCAGGTCGCTGATGGGCAGCTGGATGGTGTCCTCGGCCAGGCCGCCCCAGTAGTCCTGGGACTTCCAGGTGCCGGCCATCACGCCTTCGGCGGCCTGTATGTAGTGCGGCCCCCAGTTGTTGACGATGGAGGTGAGCACGGCCTTGGGCCCGAAGTGCGCCATGTCCGAGGCGTAGCCCACGGAGTACACGCCACGGCGCTCGGCGGCCTGGATCGGCGCCGGGCTGTCGGTGTGCTGGAAGACCACGTCGACGCCCTGGTCGATCAGCGCGTTGGCGGCATCGGCTTCCTTGCCCGGGTCGAACCAGGAGTTGACCCAGACCACCTTGATCTCGGCCTGCGGGTCGTACTTGTTCAGCGCCAGCTGGATGGCGTTGATGTCGCGGATCACCTCGGGGATGGGGAAGGAGGCGATGTAGCCGATCTTGTGGCTCTTGGTCATCTTCGCGGCGAGGAAGCCGCCGACGTAGCGGCCCTCATAGGAGCGCGACAGGTAGGTGCCGAGGTTCTTGTCCTGCTTGTAGCCGGTGGCGTGCTCGAAGGTGACCTTGGGGAACTGCTTGGCCACCTTGGCGGTGGGGTTCATGTAGCCGAAGGAGGTGGTGAAGATCAGGTCGTAGCCGCCCTTGGCCATGTTGCGGATGACCCGCTCGGCGTCGGCGCCCTCGGCGACGTTTTCCACGTAGGTGGTCTCCACCTTGTCGCCCAGCTTGGCCACCAGGGCCTTGCGACCTTCCTCGTGCTGGTAGGTCCAGCCGTGGTCGCCGATGGGGCCGACGTAGACGAAGCCGACCTTCAGCGGATCTGCGGCGGAGGCGCCGAGGGTGGCGCTGAAGCCGATGGCGGCGACGAGGGTGCGCAGCAGGTTCTTCTTGGAATGGAACATGGGGGATGGGGCTCCTGGTCTGTTGTTCTGTGCTGTGCCCTGTGGGCTGACCAGGCGATTGCAAAAAATTGACCAACTGGACAGGCGGCGCGAAAAGCCCCGTGCCAGGCCGGTTGGTGCAGGCGGGCGGCGCCGTCCGCGAGCGCGGATGGTGCACGGCGGTGCCGCCGCGCCGCCTGCTGGTGCGTCACCAGGGCAGGGTTTGGCCCTTGTAGTCGAGGTAATGCTGGCCGCCGCGCCCGGCGTGGGCTTCGATCTGGCGCAGGAGGCCGGCGGTGCTGGTTTCCACGTCGATGTCGGCAGCGTCGCCGCCCATGTCGGTCTTCACCCAGCCCGGGTGCAGGTTGAGCACGGTGGGGCGCGGGCCCTGCCATTCCGCCAGCAGGCTGCGGGTGAGGGAGTTGAGCGCGGCCTTGCTGGCGCGGTAGAGCGCCAGGCCACCGCTGTCGTTGCCGGCCACGCTGCCGAGGGTGGAGCTCATGAAGGCCAGGGTGCCGCCGTCGCGCAGCTGGCCCTTGAGGCGCTCGGCCAGGCGCACCGGGGCGACGGCGTTGGTCATGAACAACTGGGCGACCTCGGCTTCGCTGGCCTGGCTGGCCGACTGGTGGGCGGGGCCGTAGATGCCGGCGTTGACCAGGATGAGGTCGAAGCGGCGACCTTCCAGTTGCCGGGCCAGCGCGTCCTGGCTGTCGGCCTGGGTCAGTTCCAGGGTGGCCAGCTCGACGCCGGGCAGGGCGGCCAGTTCACTGGCGCGGGCCGGGTCGCGCACGGTGGCGGTGACCTGCCAGCCGGCGCCGAGCAGCTGGCGCACCAGGCCCAGGCCGATGCCGCGGGATGCCCCGATGACCAGGGCGGAGTGTGGGGTGCTCATGGGCGGTCCTCCTTGGGATGAGGGGGCCAGCCTACTCGCTTCCGCCGTCGCCCGCGCGCCTCAGCTGGTGCCGGCCAGGGCGTCGAGGAAGCTCTCCAGCACCAGGTGCGGGCGCCGGCCCTTGCGGGTCACGGTGGCCAGGCTGAGGTCGTAGAAGCGGCTCGCCGGCTTGAGGGCGCGCAGGCGGCCCTGCTGCACCCAGAAGGTGGCGTAGTGGTCCGGCAGGTAGCCGATGTAGCGCCCGGTGAGGATGAGGAAGGCCATGCCTTCGCGGTCCGACGCGCTGGCGGTGCAGTTCAGCGCCTGGTACAGGGCCTGGATCTCGGCCGGCAGGCGGAAGGTGGGGGCGATGGCTTCCTGGTCGTTCAGGCGGGCATCGTCCAGCTGGGTGTCGTCGACGTAGAACAGCGGGTGCCCGACCGCGCAGTAGAGCAGCGAGCGTTCCTCGTACAGCGGCTGGTATTCCAGGCCGGACAGCGCCGCCGTCTGCGGCACCACGCCGACGTGCACGCGGCCGTCCAGCACCCCTTGCTCCACCTCGCTGGGGGGCGTCATGCGGATGTTGATCACCACGTCCGGCCCGCGCTCCTTGAGCCGCGCCAGGGCGTGGGTGATGCGCATGTGCGGCAGGGTGACGAGGTTGTCGGTGAGGCCGATGTTCAGCTCGCCGCGCAGGTGCTGGTGCAGGCCGTTGACCTCGGTGCGGAAGGTCTCCAGCGAGGCCAGCAGCTGCTGGGTGGACTGGTAGACCTCGCGGCCTTCCTCGGTCAGCGCGAAGCCGGCCCGGCCGCGCTGGCACAGGCGCAGGCCGAGGCGCTGCTCCAGGTCGCTCATCTGCTGGCTGATGGCCGAGCGGCCGATGCCCAGCACCGTTTCCGCAGCGGAGAAACCGCCGCACTCGACCACGCTGCGGAAGATCCGCAGCAGGCGGATATCGAAGTCACTGACCTGGCCGAGAGGCTCTGGGCGGCGGGTGCTCATTGTTTAGTGAACCCTGAAGTGAAGTTTTCAAAAGTTGGATTTTCCTGACTTTATGCCCGTGGCAATGTCGACTGCAAGAACCCCTCGGTTCCACCCATGACCTGAATTGCGAGGCAGACAGGAATGAACATGCCGCAGACCACCACCCCGTCCCTGGCCAGCCAGCTGAAGCTGGATGCCCACTGGATGCCCTTCTCCGCCAACCGCAACTTCCAGCGCGATCCCCGTCTGATCGTGGCCGCCGAAGGTAGCTGGCTGATCGATGACCAGGGGCGTCGCGTGTACGACAGCCTGTCGGGCCTGTGGACCTGCGGCGCCGGTCACTCCCGCAAGGAAATCCAGGAGGCCGTGGCCAAGCAGCTCGGCACCCTCGACTACTCCCCCGGCTTCCAGTTCGGCCACCCGCTGTCCTTCAAGCTGGCCGAGAAGATCGCCAGCCTGACCCCCGGCGAGCTGAACCACGTGTTCTTCACCGGCTCCGGCTCCGAGTGCGCCGACACCGCCATCAAGATGGCCCGCGCCTACTGGCGCCTGAAAGGCCAGCCGCAGAAGACCAAGCTGATCGGCCGTGCCCGTGGCTACCACGGCGTGAACGTCGCCGGCACCGCCCTGGGCGGCATCGGCGGCAACCGCA
The DNA here is from genome assembly GCF_032621675.1 of Pseudomonas sp. zfem003. Lineage (NCBI taxonomy): Bacteria > Pseudomonadati > Pseudomonadota > Gammaproteobacteria > Pseudomonadales > Pseudomonadaceae > Pseudomonas > Pseudomonas sp. zfem003. Next base: position 383,582 of record NZ_JAVYJG010000002.1, read on the forward strand.
AGATGTTCGGCCAGCTGATGGACGTCGACCACCTGCCCCACACCCTGCAGCCGGGCATGGCCTTCACCAAGGGCATGGCCGCCACCGGTGGCGTGGAGCTGGCCAACGAACTGCTCAAGCTGATCGAGTTGCACGACGCCTCCAACATCGCCGCCGTGATCGTCGAGCCGATGTCCGGTTCCGCCGGGGCCATCGTCCCGCCGGTTGGCTACCTGCCGCGCCTGCGCGAGATCTGCGACCAGCACAACATCCTGCTGATCTTCGACGAAGTGATCACCGGCTTCGGCCGCATGGGCAAGTGGACCGGCGCCGAGTACTTCGGTGTGACCCCGGACCTGATGAACGTCGCCAAGCAGATCACCAACGGTGCCATCCCGCTGGGCGCGGTGATCGCCAGCCGCGAGATCTACGAGACCTTCATGAACCAGGCCACCCCGGAATACGCGGTGGAGTTCACCCACGGCTACACCTACTCCGGTCACCCGGTCGCCTGCGCCGCCGGCCTGGCCGCCCTGGAGGTGCTGGAGAAGGAGAACCTCATCCAGCAGTCCGCCGAGCTGGCTCCGCACTTCGAGAAGGCCCTGCACGGCCTGAAGGGCGCCAAGCACGTGGTCGACATCCGCAACTGCGGCCTGGCCGGTGCCCTGCAGATCGCCCCGCGTGACGGCGACGCCATCGTCCGTCCGTTCGAGGCCGGCATGGCCCTGTGGAAGGCCGGCTTCTACGTCCGCTTCGGCGGCGACACCCTGCAGTTCGGGCCCACCTTCAACGCCAAGCCGGAAGACCTCGACCGCGTGTTCGACGCCGTCGGCCAGGCCCTGCAAGGCGTCGCCTGATGAGCGGGCGCCCGCAGGCCGTGCCCACCGTGCAGGTGGACAACGCCGAGGTGATCGTCACCGAGTGGCGCTTCGCCCCGGGCGCCGAGACCGGTCGCCATCGGCATGGCTACGATTACGTGGTCGTGCCCATGACCGACGGCACCCTGCTGCTGGAAACCCCGGAGGGCGAGAAGCTCACCCCCCTGGTGGCCGGGCAGGCCTACTTCCGCAAGGCCGGCGTCGAGCACAACGTGATCAACGCCAGCGACCACGACGTGGTCTTCGTGGAAACCGAACTCAAGTAATGCACGGTCCGCAGCGCCCGCTGCGGACCCACCGGACAAGAACCTGCAAGAGACCCCACCCATGAGCCTCATCCCGCACCTGATCAACGGCGAACGCGTCGCCGACCAAGGCCGCACCGCCGACGTGTTCAACCCGTCCACCGGCGAAGCCATCCACAAGGTCGGCCTGGCCAGCCGCGAAACCCTGCAGAAGGCCATCGACGCCGCCAAGGCCGCCTTCCCCGCCTGGCGCAACACCCCGCCGGCCAAGCGCGCCCAGGTGCTGTTCCGCTTCAAGCAACTGCTGGAGCAGAACGAGGCCGAGATTTCCCGCCTGATCAGCCAGGAGCACGGCAAGACCCTCGAAGACGCCGCCGGTGAACTCAAGCGCGGCATCGAGAACGTCGAATACGCCTGCGCCGCCCCCGAGATCCTCAAGGGCGAGTACAGCCGCAACGTCGGCCCGAACATCGACGCCTGGAGCGACTTCCAGCCGGTGGGCGTGGTCGCCGGCATCACCCCGTTCAACTTCCCGGCCATGGTGCCGCTGTGGATGTACCCGCTGGCCATCGCCTGCGGCAACACCTTCATCCTCAAGCCCTCCGAGCGCGACCCCAGCTCCACCCTGTTCATCGCCGAACTGTTCGAGCAGGCCGGCCTGCCCAAGGGCGTGCTGAACGTGGTGAACGGCGACAAGGAGGCCGTGGACGGCCTGATCGAAGCGCCGGAAGTGAAGGCCATCAGCTTCGTCGGCTCCACCCCCATTGCCGAATACATCTACAGCGAAGGCACCAAGCGCGGTAAGCGCGTCCAGGCCCTGGGCGGCGCCAAGAACCACGCCGTGCTGATGCCCGATGCCGACCTCGACAACGCCGTCAGCGCGCTGATGGGCGCCGCCTACGGCTCCTGCGGCGAGCGCTGCATGGCCATCTCCGTGGCCGTGTGCGTGGGCGACCAGATCGCCGATGCGCTGGTGGAGAAGATCGTTCCGCAGATCAAGGGCCTGAAGATCGGCGCCGGCACCACCTGCGGCCTCGACATGGGCCCGCTGGTTACCGCCGCCGCCCGCGACAAGGTGGTCGGCTACATCGACGACGGCGTCGCAGCCGGCGCCAAGCTGGTGGTGGACGGCCGTGGCTACCGCGTCGCCGGTCATGAAGACGGCTACTTCGTCGGCGGCACCCTGTTCGACAACGTCACCGCCGACATGCGCATCTACCAGGAAGAGATCTTCGGCCCGGTGCTCTGCATCGTTCGCGTCGGCAGCCTGGAAGAAGCCATGCAGCTGATCAACGACCACGAATACGGCAACGGCACCTGCATCTTCACCCGCGACGGTGAAGCCGCCCGCCTGTTCTGCGACGAGATCGAAGTGGGCATGGTCGGCGTCAACGTGCCGCTGCCGGTCCCGGTCAGCTACCACAGCTTCGGTGGCTGGAAGCGTTCCCTGTTCGGCGACCTGCACGCCTACGGCCCGGATGGCGTGCGCTTCTACACCCGCCGCAAGGCCATCACCCAGCGCTGGCCGCAGCGCGCCAGCCACGAGGCCGCGCAATTCGCGTTCCCCAGCAACGGCTGATCCGTACAGGCAAGGGGCATGACCGGTGACGGTCATGCCCCTTTTTCTTTTACCCACGTCCAGAGGTCCCGCTCCGCTCGTCCCCGCTGTTGAACCGCACCACGTGCGCTCGACTCGAACCGACTGTCATCGCCCTTCCAGATGGCAGCGCCACCAAGAACAATCGAGAAGGAATCGCCCATGCCCTCTTCACCGCTCCTCGCCTCGCAACTGCCCCGCGACACCTCCGCGGCCCTCGCGCCCGGTCTCAAGCAACGCCACGTGACCATGCTCTCCATCGCCGGGGTGATCGGCGCCGGCCTGTTCGTCGGCTCCGGCCACGCCATCGCCGCCGCCGGCCCTGCCGTGCTCCTGGCCTACCTGTTCGCCGGCACCCTGGTGGTGTTGGTGATGCGCATGCTCGGGGAGATGGCCGTCGCCTCGCCCGACACCGGCTCCTTCTCCACCTACGCCGACCGCGCCATCGGGCGCTGGGCCGGCTTCACCATCGGCTGGCTCTACTGGTGGTTCTGGGTGCTGGTCATCCCGCTGGAAGCCATCGCCGCGGCGGCCATCCTCAACGCCTGGTTCCCCGCCATCGACACCTGGATATTCGCCTTGCTGGTGACCCTGGCGCTGACCGTCACCAACCTGTTCAGCGTGGCGCGCTACGGCGAGTTCGAGTTCTGGTTCGCCCTGCTCAAGGTGCTGGCGATCATCGCCTTCATCGTGCTGGGTGCCGTGGCCCTCGCCGGTGGCCTGCCGGAACGCGAGGTGAGTGGCCTGGGACAGCTGATGGCGACCCACGGCGGCTTCCTGCCCAACGGCTATGGCGCCGTGGTCGGGGCCCTGCTCACCACCATGTTCAGCTTCATGGGCACCGAGATCGTCACCATCGCCGCCGCCGAGTCGCAGAACCCGGCCCGGCAGATCACCCGCGCCACCCGCTCGGTGATCTGGCGCATCGGCCTGTTCTACCTGGTGTCGATCTTCCTCGTCGTCTCCATCGTGCCGTGGAACGACCCGCAGCTCGCCGAAGTGGGCTCCTACCAGCGCGCCTTGGAACTGCTGGCCATCCCCCACGCCAAGCTGATCGTCGACCTCGTCGTGCTGGTAGCCGTCGCCAGCTGCCTCAACTCGGCGATCTACACCGCCTCGCGCATGGTCTTCTCCCTGGCACGCCGGGGCGACGCGCCCGAGCGCCTGCAGCGCACCAACGCCAGCCAGGTGCCCCGTGCCGCCGTCCTGGCCAGCACCGCCGTGGGCTTCCTCACCACGGTGCTGAACTACTTCGCGCCGGAGAAGGTGTTCGCCTTCCTCCTCGCCTCCTCGGGGGCGGTGGCGCTGCTGGTCTACCTGGTCATCGCCGTGTCCCAGCTGCGCATGCGTCGCCAGTTGCAGCAGGCCGGGGACTCCCCGGAGTTCCGCATGTGGCTGTACCCCTGGCTGACCTGGGCGGTGATCCTGTTCATCAGCGCCGCCCTCATCACCATGCTGGCCATGCCCGCCCACCGGCAGGAGGTGCTGGCCACGGCCCTGCTCAGCGTCCTCATCGTCTGCCTCGGGCTGCTCAATGCCCGGCGCAAGCGGCGCATCGAGGCCGGCATCCCCGCCAGCGCCTGACGGGCCCCGTGTGCAACGCAAAAGCCCCGGCATGGCCGGGGCTTTTGCATTCAAAGGGGCGTTTCAGCGCTCCCCGGATCGGGTCTCCGCCATGTCCCCGCCGCCCGCCCAGTCCCTGGGCAACGTGCCGATCTCCACATAGCGATGGAAGGACGACCACGGCCAGTCCACCACCCGCGCTACGTGGCCATGCTTGCGCGGGTTGTGGTGGATGTAGTCCACGTGTCGGGCGAAGTCGGCATCGTCGCGGATGCGGTGCTCCCAGAAGCGGCGTTGCCAGATGCCGCGCTCCCGGCGTTTGTGACGGCTAGGCGAGAGGGGCTCCTCCGGCATCAGGGCGCGGGAGAAGTGCGCCTTGATCAAGCCCCAGCGCAGCCCGTAGCCGGCATCACCCGGCGGCAGGGTACAGAGCGCATGCAGGTGGTCGGGCAGCACGACGATGGCGTCGATCCGCCAGGGGTGGCGGCGCATCACCGCGCGGAAGCTCTCGCGCAGCAGGTCGATCTGCTCCACCAGCAGGCGGCTGCGGCGGTCGGCGAGGTTGACGGTGAAGAACCAGGTCGAACCCGGCGTGAGGTCGCGTCGGTAGGCGGTCATGGGTAGGCATCCGTGCCAGGAGGGAACGCAGACCCTAGGAAGCGTCACCCCTGTCGACAAGGCCAGGCCAGTGAAGTCGGACCTTTCCACCGCAAAAGACGCAGCGCCCGTAGGACGGGCTTAGCTGTACGAAGCCCATCGCTGGCATGGCGCGTAGGTGGGGTTTGATGCGGTTCGCGTAGCTCACCGCATCCTACGGGGGCAGCCCATGACTGGCGGACTGGGTGTTGTGCATGGGCTCATCAATACATGAATCGTGCGGCCCGTAGGATGGGCTGAGCTGTGCGAAGCCCATCGCTGGCATGGCGCGGAGGTGAGGCTTGATGCGGTTCGCGTAGCTCACCGCATCCTACGGGTGCAGCCCATGGCTGGCGGCCTGGGTGTTGCGCATGAGCTCATCGATACGTGAATCGTGCAGGGGGTCAGGTGCCTATATAGCGGGGCACTTTTTCCCAAGGCATCCACAATTCGCCCTGCCACTCCAGCAACGACAGCCTCTGGTTCTGCCAGCCGATCACAACACGGCGAGGCGTGTAGGTGCTGGTTGCCACTTGGTCACGCAACGTGGGGATGACTTCGCGGGTCAGCCATTCATCAAGGTAAAGACATTCCGGATGACCGAAGCGAATGAGGGCCTTGTAGAGGCCGGCTTCGTTGAGGAGATGAACGTCCTCTTCGTTGCCAGTGGCATAGACGAAACGAGTGGTCCGTGTCTCGAAGGGGCGCAGGCGCCGATGTAACGCTTGAGGATGATGCAGCCCTAGCAGGCGAGCGAAATCGTAGGTGGAGAACCAGGGTTGGTTGTCGATCATCACCCCGCGTAGGGGGCGCTTGTGGCGGATGAAGGTGAAGGGAACATGTACGTCAGGCATCGTCTCTACCCGTAACCAGCAAGTGAATGCAGTGCCGTTGTCTGTTAACGGCAGTTCGTCGCGTGCGTATCAAACGCATGCGTGCATGGTTCAGGTCGTCAAGCCCGGTCGCGGGATTGACCGCGACCGGGCGAAGTTAGGGAACGTGGCGGCGGCGAACAAGGTTGCGCGGGCGGTTTCGGACGTTTCTTCCACGGCGCGAGGCGTTTCACGTTGGCACGTGCGCTTGGCATGGTCAGTTCAGCCTTGGAGTGCCCATAGAATCTGTGGGTGGGGCTGTGGATAACGTTGGGAGAAGCGCTGGCAATGCCCGCCAAGCTTGGCCTGCTGGGCGTTGTTCGCTTTTTCGCCAGCCAATCGTCGATGACAGTGGGGTGGCGGTGCGGCCCGTAGGATGGGCTGAGCTGTGCGAAGCCCATCGCTGGCGTGGCGCGGAGGTGGGGTTTGATGCGGTTCGCGTAGCTCACCGCATCCTACGGATGCGGTCCGTAGGATGGGCTGAGCTGTGCGAAGCCCATCGCTGGCGTGGCGCGGAGGTGGGGCTTGATGCGGCTCGCGTGGCTCACCGCATCCTACGGATGCGGTCCGTAGGATGGGCTGAGCTGTGCGAAGCCCATCGCTGGTGTGGCGCGGAGGTGAGCTTGATGCGGTTCGCGGAGCTCACCGCATCCTACGGGGACGGCGTTTTCGTCAGTTCGCTGGGGATTGGGTGCGGGCGAAGTCGATGATGGCCTGGATGGCGGCGCGGGCCTGGGGGCTGTTGTGCCAGCAGGTGGAGCCCATCATCCGGGCGATCTGCAGGGTCAGGTCGGCGGCTTCGCAGCGGGCCAGTTGCGCCAGGTCGCGGAAGCCGATCTGTTCCAGGCGGCTGACCACGGTGGGGCCGACGCCCTTGAGGGCTACCAGCTGGGCGCGGGTCTCGGGGGTGAAGCCTTGGGATTCGCTCATGGTCGGGCCTCAGCTTTCTGGTTGCTGTGTGGGCGCGTCTTCCATCTCGGCGATGCGCTTGCGTACGGCAGGGATGTCGCTGACCGGGACGACGAAGGTGAAGGCCCACATATCGCCCAGGCGCTGTGCATGGCTGGAGCACAGGACGGCGATGGCGGCAGGGATGGCGCCGATGACGAAGGGGTTGACCTCCACCAGGCGGAAAACGCTGCGAATCAGGACCTGGTTCAGGCTGGGCGGCTCGCCATTGGGGGCGATGACGCGGATGCGGCAGATCCACTTGCCGGGGGTGAAACCGCGCAGCAGCCACTCGCACAGCGGGAAGTACAGGACCATCGGTACGAGGAACATGAGCAGGTTCTGTGTCCACGTGATTAGCACGATGGACAAGGCATAGATCGCTGCGCCGTCGAGGCCAGTAGCGATGGCACGCAGGATGAGCATGTGGATGCGGGAAACGTCCATGTTGGGTACCACGATTGGAACTGAAGGTGCGCCAGTTTAAACGAGCCCCCTCGTTTCGACTGTGATCCGACCGAAAAGACGGCGTTGCGCTGCCCACAATTTCTGTGGGGCAAGCTGTGGATAACATTGGGGCGGATCGCTGCGGCCCCGGCCGCCCGTGGGGTTCAGGCGGCTGGTGGTTTTTCCGTCAGGCGCTGTATTCGCGGCACCAGGTTTCGCCGTATTCCGCGAGCAGGGCCTGGACCAGGCCGCTGGCCTTTGCGGCGTCGGCGAAGCGGAACAGCACCCAGACCAGGCTGCGCACCTGTTCGTCGCGGGTCTTGTAGTGGGGGATGTCCTGCAGGGCGTCGGTGGCCTGCTTGAACCAGGCGAACAGCAGGCGCTGGTCGGCGTCGTCGGCCCCGAACAGGAAGATGAACAGCACGCCGATGAAGGCGAGGCTGAAATCCAGGTTGTCGCGGTCGAAGGCCAGCCGGGCGAACGGCACCGCCTGCAGCACGCGGGTGATTTCGCTGTGCAGCCAGGCGTCCTCGCCGAATTCGGCCCTGAGCTTGGCGGCCTTGGCCAGCATGCCGGGCTGGTGGGCGAAGCGGCCCACCTGGGCGAGCAGGGCCAGGCGGCGGGCGTGGGCCTCCAGGGTCATCTCGCCGCCGAACAGCAGGACCATCTCCCAGCGTTTGAGGCGGCAGCGCGGGTAGCCGTGTTCGGCCAGCACACGGGCCGCGTCCGTCGCTGCGGCGGTTAGCAGGTCGAGGTGGCGCTGGCTCTCGACGGGCGGTGTGCCGCCGTTCAACAGCAGGTAGTAGTAGAAGGCCTGCAAGGTGGCGTCATCGAGCTCCTTCGGCGGCTTCTTCACCAGCGGGGTGATGCTCGGGTGGTGGCTGCAGTAGTAGGCGTTGGAGCTGTTGGCGGCGGCGAAGTCGGCTTCGCCGGAGGCGATGAACTGCTGGATGATTTCCGTCTTGCTGGACATGGGCATTCCCCGGTTGGCGGCGCCTCGCAGCATAGAGGGCCAGGCGGGACATTTCTGCGGGGGCGGTGGCGTTCCCGGCAGGTGGCGGCCCGGCGGCGCTGGTTTTTCAACGGATGCTGTGCGCAAATGCCCGCCGGTTTCCCTTTCACGACGACCCCTGTCATGCGCAAGGCCGATCGCCTGTTCCAGGTGGTGAACCTGATCCGTGCCCACCAGCCCATCAGCGCCCGACGCCTGGCGGAGCGCCTGGGCGTGTCGGTGCGGACCATCTACCGCTACGTGGACGATCTGTCCCTGAGCGGCATCCCGATCTACGGCGAGGCCGGCGTGGGCTATGCGCTGGACGAGCACTTCGAGCTGCCGCCCCTGGCGCTCAATGCCGATGAGCTGGATGCGTTGCTGCTGGGCGTCGAGCTGCTATCGCGCACGGTGGGCGCGGAGATGGCCGGGGCAGCGCGCTCGTTGCTGAGCAAGATCCAGGCGGCGGTGCCGGCCCATGGGCTGGACCCGCAAGCGGCGCCGGTGCGGGCCTTCGTCAGCCCCTTCACCCAGGAGCAGATGCGCCACTGGGATGCACTGCGCCGGGCGATCCGCGACCGTGCGGCGCTGCGCATCGAGTACCTGAGCCTGGACGAGCGCGCCTCCCAGCGGGTGATCCAGCCGGTGGGGTTGTTTTACTGGGTGGGCAAGTGGACGGTGGCGGCCTGGTGCGACCTGCGCGGGGAATACCGCGACTTCCGCGTGGACCGCATCCAGGCACTGGCGCGCCTGCCCGTTGCCGCGCCCGCTGGCGAGGCGCCGAGCCTGGAGGCCTACATGCGCCAGCGCTGCGCGCCGGAGCCGGCCACTGACAGCACGCTGTCAGCAGGGGGCCTCTAGGCTGCGTCGTCCCACCCAGCGGAAGGCGATCAACATGCAAGAGTCATCGGTTCTGGAACTGGTGCTGTTCACCACCAAGCCCGGTCGCGAGGCGCGGGTGGCGGAGCTGCGCGAACAGGTGCGCGAGGCACTGCGGGATTTCGAGGGCTTCATCGGCCTGCGCGGCCTGGCCGCTGTCGAGGGCGCGCCGGTCTACGCCGACCTGGTGGAGTGGACTTCCCACGAGCAGGCCCTGGCTGCCGCGCGGGCCTTCAGCGAGCGGGACCTGCGCTTCCAGCCCTACCTGCGGGAGATCCAGGAAGTGATCTTCATGGGGCACTTCAGCCCGGCGTAGCCGCCAGCAGGGCTGCCAGGCGCTGGCGCAGGGCGGCCAGATCATCGTCACGCAGGGCCAGGCGGAATTCGTGCTGCAGCACCTCCAGCACCGCGTCCGGGTCGGTGAGGGTGCGTTGGTGTGCCTGGCCATCGGGCGTGCGGCGGGTGAACAGGCCGTTGCGCAGGGTCAGGCGCTGCCCGGGTTCGGTGCGGGCGGCCACCAGCATCTGGCAGAACAGGCTGTCCGGGTGGGTGGAGGTGTACCAGTTGCGCGGGGTGTAATCGATCCAGGGCTGGGGCTGCAGGTCGAAGTGGTAGACCGGCAGCCAGGCCTCGCCGATGCGGGTCTCCAGGTGGAAGTCGCCCTGCGTTTCGCTCGGCGGCAGCAGCCGGAAGGGCAGGTCGCCCAGGCCCTCGCGGCCTTCCAGGGGCAGGGCGCGGGTCGGGTTGGCGGAGCCGAAGCCGACATCGGCGAGGTAGGCGCCGTCGGCCAGGTCGATGCGCAGCATCAGGTGCGAGGTGAGGGTCAGCGGCGCTTCGGCGGGCAGCCCCCAGCGCACCCGTGCCACCAGCGACGTGACGTGGAAACCCAGGCTCATCAGCAGCCGGCCGAACAGGCCGTTGAGTTCGAAGCAGTAGCCGCCCCGGCCGCGTTCCACCACCTTGGCGAAGACCCGCTCGGCGTCGATGTGGATGGGCCGTGCCAGCAGCACGTCGAGGTTCTCGAAGGCCACCCGCGCCAGGTGCGCGCCGATCAGGGCATCCAGGGCCTCCCGATCCAGGCGTTGCGGTGCGGGAAGGCCGAGGTGGGCGAGGTAGGCGTGGGTCTGGTCGGGGGTGAGCGGGTGCATGCCGGGCTCCATGGGCGTGACCCGAGGATGCTAGCAGAGCGCCGTGAACCTGCCGCTTGTTCTGGTTATGAAACGGGGCTGTGAAATATACGCAACGTCGCCCGCCAAATTGTCTGACAAACTCCTGATTTATCAATTGCTTGTGTCGCGCCTACGACTATCGTTTGTCGCTTTTTGCGATCACCGGGCGCGTATCTGTTTGACATATTTGACGGGTTTGGCAGACTGCTCGCCCGTTGCGGCAGGTGGCCACGACCCCGGCAAGGCCTGCGCCTTCAGGGGGAGCACTCGCCGGTCGTGACGCGCCACGAAAACAAAAATTCTGTCAGTCCCGGCGGCCTAGCGGGCCCAGCCCACGCCGGATGACGGGCGAGCCACTGGTATTCATCCCATGCTGATCTGGTTTGTTGCGGTCTACCTGCTGATCACCGTCGGTGTCGGCTTCTACGCATCCACTCGCGTCAAGAACTCCAAGGATTTCGCCGCCGGCGGCAGGAGCATGTCCTTCCCCCTGGTCGCGGCGATGGTGTTCGCCACCTGGTTCGGTTCCGAGGCCCTGCTGGGCATCCCCGCCACCTTCATCGAGGAAGGCTTCGCCGGCATCATCGAGGACCCGTTCGGTTCCTTCGGCTGCCTGATGCTGGTGGGCCTGATCTTCGCGCGTCCGCTGTACCGCATGAACCTGCTGACCATCGGCGACTTCTTCCGCAAGCGCTACGGCCCGCACGTCGAGATCTTCACCAGCCTGGTGATCATCGGCTCCTACCTGGGCTGGGTGGCGGCGCAGCTGACCGCCCTGGGCGTGGTGTTCAACGTGCTCTCCGACGGTTCCATCAGCACCACCCAGGGGATGCTGATCGGCACCGGCATCGTGCTGCTCTACACCCTGTTCGGCGGCATGTGGTCGGTGGCGCTGACCGACTTCATGCAGATGATCATCATCGTGGTCGGCCTGGTGTACCTGACCTGGCTGATCGGCGGCATGGCCGGCGGTGCTGATGTGGTCATCAGTCACGCCGCAGCCGAGGGCAAGTTCACCTTCATTCACGGCTTCGAGCCTCGGGACATCGTGGCCTTCATCGCGGCGGCAGTGACCCTGATGCTGGGCTCGATCCCGCAGCAGGACGTCTACGCCCGCGTCATGTCGGCCAAGACCGAGAACATCGCCGCCCGCGCCTCCATGGCCGGCGCGGTGTTCTACCTGTCGTTCTGCATGCTGCCGATCTTCCTCACCTACGCGGCCTCGCTGATCGATCCGGCGATGGTGCAGAAGTGGCTGGCCGAGGATTCGCAGATGATCCTGCCGCACCTGATCATGGAGCGGACCCCGCTGTTCGCCCAGGTGATGTTCTTCGGCGCGCTGCTGTCGGCGATCATGTCCACCGCTTCTGGCACCCTGCTGGCGCCGTCGGTGACCTTCACCGAGAACATCCTGAAGAACTTCGTGCCGGCCATGAGCGACCGTCAGTTCCTGCTGGCCATGCGCGTGAGCGTGGTGCTGATGACCATCGCCACCTCGGTGTTCGCCCTGAACTCCAACGCCAGCATCTACGAGATGGTCGGCAACGCCTACAAGGTCACCCTGGTGGCCGCCGTGGTGCCGCTGTTCGCCGGGCTGTTCTGGAAGCGGGCGACCACCCAGGGCGCGCTGTTCGCCATTGCCTTCGGCCTGCTGAGCTGGGTGTCCCTGGAGCTGACCTACCAGGAAACCGACTTCTGGCCGCCGCAACTGGCCGGCCTGCTGATGAGCCTGCTGGGCATGGTGATCGGTTCGCTGATCCCGCAGTTCAGCCGTGACCGTGGCCAGAGCGTGCAGGGCATCACCGCCTCTGCATCGGCCCGCGCCTGACCCCGGGCGCCCTCCCCGGACAGGGGAGGGCGCTTTGCCTGCCCGCCCGCGTTACCCCTTCCTCTTCGTACTGACTGACTCCGCGCGCCAGGCGGCGGGCCTGTGCTGCCCGTCGTGCAGCCGTGCCGAATCCGTGCCCTGGATGGGCCGGCGGGTGTGCGTGGGGAATGTGGTGGGGGAGGTGAAGAGCGCAGAGGGCGGGTGCCGGGACCCGAGGCGCGCCGGCAGGACGCCGGCGSGYGTGCGTGGGGAATGTGGTGGGGGAGGTGAAGAGCGCAGAGGGCGGGTGCCGGGACCCGAGGCGCGCCGGCAGGACGCCGGCGCGCGGATGGATCAGAAGTGCACCTTGACCAGCAGGCTGGCGGTGTTCTGGTCGGTGCCGCCGAGGATCTTGTCACCCAGGAAGCTGTTGTCGTCGATGCCGTACTTGTTGCTCCAGTAGTCGTACTCGACACCCACGTAGAGCTGCTTGGCGCCCAGGTCCAGGGCCTTGCCCAGGTCGTACTTGATCTGCGGGTTGAAGTGCAGGTTGGCGTGCAGATCGTTGGGGCGGTTGGTGGTGGCGTCCTTGTTGTTCCAGACCCAGTCCATGAAGCCGTCGATGAGGATATCGGACTTGCCCACCGGCACGGTGTAGGACCACACCGGGGTGACCTGCCACTGGCCGGACGGGTTCTTGGTGATGCCGTCGGGCTTGCGGTAGTAGAAGTTCAGCTGGAAGTAGTCGAAGCCGGGCAGGGCCAGGTCGAAGCCCGGGCCGAGCAGGTAGTTCTGGTTGCGGTTCTCGCCACGCTCATAGGTGGCGGCAAGCAGCACGTCGGTCACCGGGCCGAAGGCGATCTTCTGGTCGAACAGCTTGCCGAAGGACAGGCGCGGGGAAATCTCGCCGTAGTAGGTGTTGTTGCCGGCGTTGGCGTCGGCCTTGCCGTTGTAGTTGATCTGGTCGACGAAGAGGAACAGGTCGCCCCAGGTCCAGCCGCTGGCGTGCTCGAAGGTGAAGGTCTGCTGGATCTCGGGGTTGACCTTGAAGTCTTGCCCGTAGAGGTAGGTGACGCTGTTGTTCTGCCACAGCAGGGGACCGTCGGCCAGGGCTTGGCCAGCGGTCAGCAGGCCGCCGGCGAGCGCGAGAGCGGAGAGGGTACGGTTCATTCGGGATGGGCTCCTGGTGCTGGTTTTATTGGCTTCCCTCTGTGTGGAAGCTGTCTGATTGGTCAGGCTTGCCTGCCAGAGCAAGAAAGGAGCCAGTTTTTCGCGACGCCTTCCCCGGGCGCGGGATTATCGGGATAGGCCCCGATGTTTCAAGGGGTTATCGGTGTTTCGAGGTCAAATTCCGACTTGTGGAGGGGCGGGGGCTGCACGGTTATGGGCGGCCGGAGCTGACCGATCGAACAGGCCTGCATCAGTTTGGGGCGCCCCTCCGACGACCTCCGTCACCCCTCAGGGTGGGCTTCAGCCCACGCGGGCAGAGGCATCGCAGTGGATCGTGCTCCACCGTTCCACCAAGCCCTGGCACCCAGGCCTTGGGGATAACCCCCTGGCTCGATGCTCACCGGATGGCGCCGAGGCGCTTCGTAGGATGGGCTGAGCTGTGCGAAGCCCATCATGGTGGGCCGGGCCTGGATTGATGCGGTTCGCCGAGCTCACCGCATCCTACGGGCTCCACCGATCCACCAACGGTGGTTCGGTCTGGCACCGCTGGTGGATGTGAGAACCGCCATCAGGGCCGTTTCCACCACGCCACCGACGTGACCCGCCGTGGCGCTTCCGGTGAACGGGAAACGTGGCTTCCGTGCGCGCATAAAAAAGCCCCCGCCATGGGGCGGGGGCATCGCGCAGCAAGGGTGGCCGCTTCCGTCGGCCGATACACGCGAATCAGGATTTCGGTGCCGCCGGGGTGGTGCTGGCGGTGCGCTCGTTCCAGCCGCCGCCGAGGGCCTTGTACAGGTTGACCTCGCTGGTGAGCTGTTTGAGGCGGGCGCTGATCAGCTGCTGGCGCGCACTGAACAGCTGGCGCTGGGCGTCGAGCAGGGTCAGGTAGCTGTCCACGCCGGTGCGGTAGCGGCGTTCGGCCAGGCCGTAGTACTCCTCGGAGGTGCGCACCAGGTTGCGCTGGGCGTCCAGTTCCTGTTCGTAGGTGGTGCGGGCGGCGAGGCCGTCGGCGACTTCCTGGAACGCGGTCTGGATGGCCTTCTCGTACTGCGCCACCTGGATGTTCTTCTGCACCTCGGCGTAGTCGAGGCTGGCCTTCAGCCGGCCGGCGTTGAAGATCGGCAGGCTGATCTGCGGCTGGAACAGCCAGCTGCCGGAGCTGGCGTCGAACAGCCCGGACAGCTCGGCGCTGCGGCTGCCGGCGTTGGCGGTGAGGGTGATGCGCGGGAAGAACGCTGCCCGTGCCGCGCCGATGCTGGCATTGGCGGCCTTCAGCTGGTGCTCGGCCTGGAGCAGGTCGGGGCGCCGCTGGAGAATCTCCGAGGGCAGGCCGGCGGGCACTTCGGCCAACTGGTCGTCGCTCAGCACTTCGCCCTGGGGCAGGTCGTTGGGCAGCGGGCCGCCCACCAGCAGGGTGAGGGCGTTGCGGTCCTGGGCCACCTGGCGGGTGTACTGCGCCAGGGTCACCTGGGCGCTTTCCACGGCGGTGCGGGCCTGGCTGAGGGACAGCGCGTCGGCCACGCCCACGTCGAAGCTGCGCTGGGTGAGGGCGTAGCTTTCCTGGTAGGTCTTCAGGGTGTCGCGGGTCAGCCGCAACTGGGCCTGGTCGGCCTGCAGGGTGAGGTAGGCGTTGGCGACGCTGGCCAGCAGGCTGATCTGCGCGCTGCGCTGGGCTTCCTCGGTGGCCAGGTACTGTTCGAGCGTCTGCTCGGTCAGGCTGCGCACGCGGCCGAAGAAGTCCAGCTCCCAGGCGCTGACGCCCAGGGTGGCGGCGTAGGAGCCACTGGTGGTGGCGCGGCCGCTGCTGGAGAGGTCCGCCGGCATGCGCTGGCGGGTGCCGCTGCCATCGGCGCTGACGCTGGGGAACAGGTCGGCGCGCTGGATGCTGTACTGGGCGCGGTAGGCCTCGACGTTGAGGGCTGCCACGCGCAGGTCGCGGTTGTTGGTCAGGGCGCTTTCCAGCAGGCGTTGCAGGGCCGGGTCCTGGAAGAACTCGCGCCAGCCGAGATCGGCGGCGGCCACCCGGGACTGGGCGCCGCTGTCGCTGGCGGTGTAGGCCTCGCCCTGGGGCCAGGCGGCGTTCACCGGGGCCTCGGGGCGCTGGTAGTCGGGGATCAGGGAGCAGCCGCCGAGCAGGACGCCGGCGACCGCGAGGGACAGCAGGGACGGCCTCATTCGGCGGCCTCCTTGGTCAGTTCGTCTTTGCTGCGCTTGTCCTTGAACAGCGAGCAGACCAGTACATAGAAGAGCGGCACCCAGAAGATCGCCAGGATGGTCGCGGTGAGCATGCCGCCGATCACGCCGGTACCGATGGCGTGCTGGCTGCCCGAACCGGCGCCGCTGGAGATGGCCATGGGCACCACGCCGAGGATGAACGCCAGCGAGGTCATGATGATCGGGCGCAGGCGCATGCGGCAGGCTTCCACGGCGGCGTCGAACAGGCTCTTGCCCTGTTCGTGCAGCTCCTTGGCGAACTCCACGATGAGGATGGCGTTCTTCGCCGAGAGGCCGATGGTGGTGAGCAGGCCGACCTGGAAGAACACGTCGTTGGACAGGCCGCGCAGGCTGGTGAACAGCAGCGCACCGATCACCCCGAGCGGGACCACCAGCATCACCGAGAACGGGATCGACCAGCTCTCGTAGAGCGCCGCCAGGCAGAGGAACACCACCAGCAGCGAGAGGGCGTACAGCGCCGGGGCCTGGGAGCCGGAGAGGCGCTCCTCGTAGGAGAGACCGGTCCAGGAGTAGCCGACGCCGGCCGGCAGCTGCTTGGCGATGCGCTCGACCGCGGCCATGGCTTCACCGGAGCTGTGGCCCGGGGACGCCTCGCCGAGGATCTCCACCGCCGACACGCCGTTGTAGCGGGCCAGCTTGGGCGCACCGTAGGTCCACTCGCCGCTGGCGAAGGCGCTGAACGGCACCATCTGGCCCTGGTCGTTGCGCACGTACCACTTGTTCAGGTCCTCGGGGTTCATCCGCGCGTCGGCTTCGCCCTGCAGGTAGACCTTCTTCACCCGGCCACGGTCGATGAAGTCGTTGACGTAGCTGGCGCCCCAGGCGATGGACACGGTGTTGTTGATGTCGGAGAGGGAGACGCCGTGGGCACGGGCCTTCTCGTCGTCGATCAGCAACTGGTACTGCGGCTCGTCGCGCAGACCGTTGGCCCGCACGCGGGTGAGCACCGGGTCCTTCGAGGCGAGGGCGAGGAACTGGTCACGGGCGGCGTTGAGGGTTTCATGGCCGACGCCGGCACGGTCCTGGAGGAAGAAGTTGAAGCCGGTGGCGTTGCCCAGCTCCATCACCGCCGGCGGGGCGAAGGCGAACACCATGGCGTCGCGGAAGCTGAAGAAGTGCATCTGCGCGCGGTTGGCCAGGGCGAACACGCTGTGCTCGGCGCCGGGGCGCTCGTTCCACGGTTTGAGCATGATGAAGGCCATGCCCGAGCTCTGGCCGCGACCGGCGAAGTTGAAGCCGGTGACGGTGAACACCGATTTGACCGTGTCCTTCTCCTGGGTCAGCAGGTACTCGCGCATCTGGTCGACCACCACCTGGGTGCGCTCGGCGCTGGCGCCGGACGGGGTCTGCACCTGGGCGAAGAGCACGCCCTGGTCTTCCTCGGGGAGGAAGGCGGTGGGGATGCGGGTGAACAGCCAGGCCATGACGCCGAGGATCACCACGTACATCAGCAGGTACGGCAGCTTGCGGGTGAGGATGCTGCGCACGCCGCGCTCGTAGCCGCGCACGCTGCGGTCGAAGGTGCGGTTGAACCAGCCGAAGAAGCCGCGCTTCTCGTGGTGGCCGCCGTGCACCGGCTTGAGCAGGGTGGCGCACAGCGCCGGGGTGAACACCAGGGCCACCAGCACCGACAGGGCCATGGCCGAGACGATGGTGATGGAGAACTGCCGGTAGATCACGCCGGTGGAGCCGCCGAAGAAGGCCATCGGCAGGAACACCGCCGAGAGCACCAGGGCGATGCCCACCAGGGCACCCTGGATCTGGCCCATGGACTTGCGGGTGGCTTCCAGCGGCGAGAGGCCTTCCTCGGCCATCACCCGCTCGACGTTCTCCACTACGACGATGGCGTCGTCCACCAGCAGGCCGATGGCCAGGACCATGGCGAACATGGTCAGGGTGTTGATGGTGAAGCCGAACGCGGCGAGCACGCCGAAGGTGCCCAGCAGCACCACCGGCACCGCGAGGGTGGGGATGATGGTGGCGCGGAAGTTCTGCAGGAACAGGAACATCACCAGGAACACCAGGACGATGGCTTCGCCCAGGGTGTGGATCACGCCCTCGATGGAGGCGCTGACCACCGGGGTGGTGTCGTAGGGGAACACCACCTTCATGCCCGGCGGGAAGAACGGCTCCAGCTCGGAGATGGTCTGGCGGATGGCCTTGGCGGTGTCCAGCGCGTTGGCGCCGGTGGCCAGCTTGATGGCCATGCCGGAGGCGGGGTTGCCGTTGAACTGGGCGCTGATGCTGTAGTTCTCGCCGCCCAGCTCCACGGTGGCGACGTCACGCAGGCGCACCTGGGAGCCGTCGCGGTTGACCTTGAGGAGGATCTCGCGGAACTGCTCGGGGGTCTGCAGGCGGGTCTTGCCGACGATGGTGGCGTTGAGCTGCTGGCCGGGGGAGGCGGGCAGGCCGCCGAGCTGGCCGGAGGAGATCTGCACGTTCTGCGCCTGGATGGCGGTCTTCACGTCCACCGGGGTCAGTTGGTAGTTGTTCAGCTTGGCCGGGTCGAGCCAGATGCGCATGGCGTACTGGGCTCCGAACACCTGGAAGTCGCCCACGCCCTTGGTCCGCGAGATCGGATCCTGCATGTTGGAGACGATGTAGTTGGCCAGGTCGTTCTTGTCCATGGAGCCGTCTTCGGAGACGACGCCGATCACCAGCAGGAAGTTCTTCACCGCCTTGGTGACGCGGATGCCCTGTTGCTGGACCTCCTGGGGCAGCAGCGGGGTGGCCAGCTGCAGCTTGTTCTGCACCTGCACCTGGGCGATGTCGGGGTTGGTGCCCTGCTCGAAGGTGGCGGTGATGGTCATGCTGCCGTCGGAGTTGCTCTCCGAGGCGATGTAGCGCAGGCCGTCGATGCCGTTGAGCTGTTGCTCGATGACCTGCACCACGGTGTCCTGCACCGTCTGCGCCGAGGCGCCGGGGTAGCTGACCTGGATCGCCACGGCGGGCGCGGCGATGCTCGGGTACTGGTTGATCGGCAGCTTGAGGATGGACAGGCCGCCGGCCAGCATGATCACCAGCGCGATCACCCAGGCGAAGATCGGCCGGTCGATGAAGAATTTCGACATGGAACGGGCTCCTTATGAGCGCTTGGCCGGCTCGGCTTCGGCGGGCTTGGCCTGGGCCACGTTGGTCGCCGGGGCGGTCTTGACCTCGATGCCGGGCTGGACGAACTGCAGGCCTTCGGTGATCAGGCGATCACCCGGGTTCAGGCCCTTGGTCACCAGCCAGCGGTCACCCACGGCACGGTCGGCTTCCAGCGGGCGCATCTCCACCTTGTTCTCGGCATTCACCACCATGGCCACGGCCTGGCCCTTGAGGTCGCGGGTCACGCCCTGCTGGGGCGCGAGGATGGCCTGCTGGTTGACGCCGGAGCTGAGCTGGGCGTGCACGAACATGCCCGGCAGCAGGGTGTGCTCGGGGTTGGGGAACATGGCGCGCAGGGTCACCGAGCCGGTGCCTTCGTCCACCGACACCTCGGAGAACTCCAGGGTGCCTTCGTGCTCGTAGGTGCTGCCGTCTTCCAGGGTCAGGCGCACCTTGGCGGCGTTGTCGCCGGCCTTCTGCAGCTGGCCGCTCTCCAGGTCACGGCGCAGGCGCAGCAGCTCCTTGGTGGACTGGGTGACGTCGACGTAGATCGGGTCGAGCTGCTGGATGGTGGCCATCGCGGTGGTCTGGCCGTTGTTGACCAGCGCGCCCTCGGTCACGGCGGAACGGCCGATGCGGCCGCTGATGGGGGCCAGCACCTTGGTGTAGCGCAGGTCGATGCGGGCCTTCTCCAGCGCTGCTTCGGCGGTCAGCTGGGCGGCGCGGGCCTCGTCGTAGGACTGGCGGCTCACGGCCTGGTCGCTCACCAGGGCCTTGTAGCGGTCGGCCAGGGAACGGGCGGAGGCGAGGGTCGCCTCGGCGCTCTTCAGCGATGCCTGATAGACGGACGGGTCGATCTGGTACAGCTGCTGGCCGGCCTTCGCCTCGGTGCCTTCCTGGAACAGGCGCTTCTGGATGATGCCGTCCACCTGCGGGCGTACCTCGGCGATGCGGAAGGCGCTGGTGCGGCCCGGCAGCTCGGTGGTCAGCGTGTAGGGCTCGGCCTGCAGGGTCACGATGCCCACCTGGGGCGTCTGCTGAGGCGGCGGTGCCGAGGCCTCCTGGCACCCGACGAGCGTGAACGTAGCCAGAGCGACGGCGGAAACCATGGCGGCGAAGGCTGGCTTCTTCTGCATCTGTGTAAGACCTCGTTGTGAGAATTCGTGTGCCCGAACGGGCGAAACCCTCACTGGGAGTGAGGGTAGATTCTTTAGGTTGCTAACGAATATACTTACATGCGTGAACGTTTGTAAATGATTCTTCCTGTATCTCTGTCAGAGAATGTGTCGATAGAGATGTGGGATTTCTCCTATTCGCCCTTTTCATGTGAAGCACCTGTAGGCATGGCCAGACGAACCAAGGAAGAAGCCGAGGAAACCCGCATCCAGATCCTGGATGCCGCCGAGCGCGTCTTTTATGACAAGGGCGTCTCCCGCGCCTCGCTGGCCGAGATTGCCTCGGATGCGGGTGTGTCGCGGGGCGCCATCTATTGGCACTTCGAGAACAAGGTCGACCTGTTCCAGGCCCTCTGCGAGCGCCTGCGCAGCCCGCTTGAGGAGCTGGCCCGCGCCAGCGAGAGCGAGCGCGAGAGCGACCCCCTCGGGCGCATGCGCCAGCTGCTGGTGCGCCTGCTGCTGCGCCTGGTGGATGACCCGCAGAGCCGTCGCATCACCGAAATCCTCCAGCACAAGTGCGAATACACCGACGACCTGGGCGACCTGCGGCGCCGGATGCAGGCCTTCGGCATCGAGTGCGACCAGCGCATCGCCCGCACCCTGGCCAATGCCGTCGGCAAGGGCCAGTTGCCGGCCGACCTCGACTGCCCGCGTGCCGCCGTGGCGGTGCATGCCTACATCGACGGGCTGCAGGCCAACTGGCTGCTGGTGCCGGAAGGCCTCGACCTGGAGCACCAGGCCGAAGCCATGGTGGATGCCCTGCTGGACATGCTCCGCTTCAGCCCCGCCCTGCGCCGCTGAGCCTCAGCCGGCCAGGCGCGCCTGGAGGAAGTCGAGGAAGCACTGGATGCGCAGGGCCAGCTGGGTGTTGCGGTAGTACACCGCGTGGATCGGCTGGCGGTAGTCGCTCATGGCCTCCCCCAGCAGCTTCACCAGCCGCCCCTCGGCCAGGTCCCGGTCACTCATGAAGCTCGCCAGGCAGGCGATGCCCTCGCCGGCCAGGGCCAGCTGGCGCAGCGTCTCGCCGCTGGAGGCGCTGAGGCTCGGGGTGATCCGCCACTGCTCGCCCCCCGCGTGCCGCAACGGCCACAGGTTCAGGCTCTCCGGCTGGGTGAAGCCCAGCAGGCTGTGCCCGGCCAGGTCCTCCACCCGCTCGGGCCGGCCCTGGCGGGCCAGGTAGTCGGGGCTGGCCAGCAGGTGCAGGCGGCTGGCCCCCAGCGGGCGGGCGTGGAGGCTGGAATCCCCCAGCGGGCCGATGCGGATGGCCACGTCGGTGCGCTGTTCCAGCAGGTCGATGATCTGGTCGTTGGTGTTCAGCTCCAGCTGGATGTCCGGGTACAGCGCGCGGAAGGCACCGACATGGGGCACCACCGCGTGCAGCATGAAGGGCGAGGCGGCATTGACCCGCAGGCGCCCGGCGGGGCGCTGGCGGCGCAGGGCCAGGCGCTCTTCGAGGCTGTCCATGCGCTGCAGGATGTCCCGCGCCTGGTCGAGGAAGAAGCGCCCCTCCTCGGTCAGCTCCATGCGCCGGGTGGTGCGGTTGAGCAGGGTGGTGGCGAGCTTGCCCTCCAGCCGCGCGAGGCTGCGGCTGATGGCCGAGGGCGTCAGGTGCAGCTGTTCGGCAGCGGCGCTGATGGAACCGCAGTCGACGACCGCGACGAAGTGCAGGAGCTCATCGGAAGTGGCTTTCATGGCGGCTCATTCGTGAACGGGGCGCAAATGCCGGGCAAGCATAGCGCCCCTTCGGGCACGAATGAGCGGCTGTCAGGTCGAGCGCCGGGGCAGGTGCGCCACGCACGGGTGGTGTGGCGCCGGCTCCTGCAGGCTGTCCGGCGCCAGGGCTTTCAGTGCCTGGTACTGGCTGAGGAACACCTGCCCGCCGAAGGTGCGCAGGAAGGTGCTGCGACCGAGCTGGTCCATCACCGGGCCCTTCACCTCGGACAGGTGCAGCTGCACGTCGCTGGCCCGCAGGCGCTCGACGATGGCCTCCAGGGAATCCAGCGCACTGGCGTCGATCAGGTTCACCCCCGAGCACATCAGCACCAGGTGGCGCACCTGGGGCCGCTGGGCGATCAGCTCGACGATGCGCTCCTCCAGGTAGCGGGCGTTGGGGAAGTACAGGCTCTCGTCCACCCGCAGGGACAGCACCGTCGGGCTCTCGTTGACCGCATGGCGCTCGACGTTGCGGAAGTGCTCGCTGCCCGGCACCTGGCCCACCACCGCCATGTGCGGCCGGCTGGTGCGCCAGAGGAACAGCAGCAGCGACAGGCCGACACCCAGCAGGATGCCGCTCTCCACCCCCATCAGCAGCACGCCGGCCATGGTGGCCAGCTGCGCGGCGCCGTCCTGCCAGGCGTAGCGCCAGGTGCGCAGCAGCGAGCCCAGGTCCACCAGGCTGAGCACCGCGACGATGATGGTGGCGGCCAGCACCGCCTGGGGCAGTTCGTGCAGCAGCGGCGTCAGCAGCAGGGTGCCGAGGGCGATGCCGCCGGCGGTCATCACCCCGGCCAGGGGCGTCTGCGCGCCGGCGTCGTGGTTCACCACCGAGCGGGCGAAGCCGCCGGTGACCGGGAAGCCGCCGCTGAAGGCCGCCGCCACGTTGGCCGCACCGAGGCCGAGCAGCTCGTTGTCCGGGCCGATGCGCTGGCGCCGGGTGGCGGCCAGGGTCTGCGCCACCGACACCGATTCGACGAAACCCACCAGGCTGATCAGCAGGGCGGAAGGCAGCAGCTTGGCTGCCAGCGCCGGGTCCAGGCTGGGCAGGGTGAACCCGGGCAACCCCGAGGGAATGTCCCCCACCACCTTCACCCCGTGGGCGCCGAGGCCCAGCAGGCTGACGGCGAGGATCGCCACCACGATGGCCAGGGCCGGCGCCGCCCGTGCCAGGCCGGCGGGCAGGCCGAGGCGGAGCAGGGTGGCCTTGGCCCGGCTGCGCGCCCACCACAGCCACAGCAGGCTGAGCCCGCCGATCAGCAGCGTGGTGGGGTTCAGCGAGGGCAGGTGCTGGACCAGCGAGGGCAGCAGCTCCGGCAGGGTGTCGCCGCCGGCCTGCACACCGAGGAGGTGCTTGAGCTGGCCGCAGGCGATCAGCAACCCGGAGGCGTTGATGAAACCGGAGATCACCGGGTGGCTGAGGAAGTTGGCGAGAAACCCCAGGCGCAGCACCGCCATGCCCGCCAGCAGCAGGCCGCTGAGCAGGGCCAGCAGCAGGGCGGCGCTGGCGTACTCGGCACTGCCGGCGGGGAACAGCGGCTGCAGGGTGCTGGCGGTCATCAGCGACACCACGGCCACCGGCCCCACCGCCAGGGTGCGGCTGGAGCCGAACAGCGCATAGGCCAGCAACGGCAGGATGCTGGCGTAGAGCCCGGCGATGGGTGGCAGCCCGGCGAGCATGGCGTAGGCCAGGCTCTGGGGCACCAGCATCAGGGTCACGATCACCGCGGCGAGGGCGTCCTGGCCGGCGGCGGCGCGGTCGTAGCCACTCAGCCAGTCGGTGCAGGGCAGCCAGTGCTTGAGGCTCACTTCCGTTCCCGCTCGAAGTCGCAGGCGGCCGGGGCCTCCACCGCCAGGGGTTCATGGGGCAGGTGCCTGGGCTCGGCCAGCCACTCGCGGCCCCGCAGCATCATGTCGAAGTAGATGCCGGGCATGGCCCGCACCTTCAGGTCCCAGGCCAGGCGGCGCGGCACCCGTGGGTCGAGGGGGAAGGTGGGCAGCAGCTTGCCGCCATAGCCGAACTCGGCCAGCACCACCTTGCCGCGTTCCACGGTGAGCGGGCAGGCGCCGTAGCCGTCGTAGAGCGCCCGTGGCCCACGGCCGGCCAGCACCGCCAGGAGGTTCTCCGCCACCACCGGGGCTTGCTTGCGCACGGCGGCGGCGGTCTTGGCATTGGGCGCGGCGCAGACGTCACCCAGGCTGAAGATGTTGCCGAAGCGCGGGTGGCGCAGGGTCTCGTGGTCGGCCTCGACCCAGCCCTCGGCGTTGGCCAGCACGCTGTCGCGAATGAAGCGCGGGGCCTTCTGCGGCGGCACCACATGGAGCAGGTCGAAGGTCTTCTCCAGCTCATGGACCTGGCCGTCCTTGCCGGTCTGGCGGAACCAGGCGCGCCGCGCCGGGCCGTCCACCTTCACCAGTTGCGTGGTCAGCTGCAGGTTCACGCCGTAGCGCTCGATGTAGCCCATCAGCGTCGGGACGAAGTCAGCCACGCCGAACAGCGCGGCGCCGGCGCTGCAGAACTCGGGCTGGATGGCGCCCAGCCGGCCCTCGCGCTGCCACCAGTCGCAGGACAGGTAGAGCGCCTTCTGCGGTGCGCCGGCGCATTTGATCGGCATCGGCGGCTGGGTGAACAGGGCGCGCCCTTCGCGCAGTTCCTGCACCAGGCGCCAGGTGTAGGGCGCCAGCTCGAAGCGGTAGTTGGAGGTGACGCCGTTGCGGCCGAGGGTTTCCTCCAGGCCGTCGATGGCGCCCCAGTCCAGGCTCAGCCCGGGGCACACCACCAGGGCCCGGTAGGCGAGGCGGGTGCCGTCTTCCAGCACCACGCACTGCTGCTCCGGCTCGAAGGCGGCCACGGCGGCGTGCACCCACTGCGCCTGGGGCGGGATGCACTGGGCCATGGGGCGCTCGGTGCGGGCGCGGTCGAACACGCCGGCGCCCACCAGGGTCCAGCCGGGCTGGTAGTGGTGCTGGTCACGGGGCTCCACCACGGCGATGCGCAAGCCGGGCTGGCGCTTGAGCAGGCTGGCGGTCACCGCGCAGCCGGCGGCACCGCCGCCCACCACCACCACGTCGTAGCGCTGGCCGGGGCTGGCGTGGCTGGGCTCGGCACGCGGTGCGTCCTGCCAGCGCTGTTCCAGGCGCGGGGCCAGGCCGCTGAGGTCGTAGCCGGCCTCGCGGGCGGTGGCCAGCAGGGCCAACGGGTCGAGGTGATGGGCTTCGCTCAGGGCCCACAGGCTGCAGGAGCGGGTGCCGGTCCGGCAGTAGGCCAGCACCGGGCCACGCACCTGGGCGAGGAGGGCGTTGAAGGCCTCGACGTCGGCATCGCGGATCTGCCCGGACACCACCGGCAGGTGGTGGTAGTCCAGGCCATTGGCCTGGGCGGCGGCCTGCATCTCGGCAGAGCTGGGCTGCTGCTCGCCCTCGTTGTCCGGGCGGTTGTTGATCACGCAGCGGTAGCCCGCGGCGGCCAGGGTGCCCATGTCCGCCGGCTGCAGCTGGGTGGAGACGGCGATGAAGGGGGTGAGGCGCTTGATGCTGTCCATGGTCGGCCTCTCAGAGTGCGTTCAGGGGAATCTTCAGGTAGCGGGTGCCGTTGGCCTCGGCCGGCGGCAACTGCCCGGCGCGCATGTTCACCTGCACCGAGGGCAGGATCAGGGCGGGCATGCCGAGGGTGGCGTCGCGGGCCTGGCGCATGGCGACGAACTCGTCTTCGCTGATGCCTTCGTGCACGTGCACGTTGTGGGCACGTTCCTCGCCCACGCTGGTCTGGTAGAGGAAGTGCTCGCGCCCCGGGGCCTTGTAGTCGTGGCACATGAACAGGCGGGTGGCGTCCGGCAGGTCGAACAGCCGGCGGATGGAGCGGTACAGGGTGCGCGCGTCGCCGCCGGGGAAGTCGCAGCGGGCGGTACCGTAGTCGGGCATGAACAGGGTGTCGCCGACGAACGCGGCGTCGCCGATCAGGTAGGTCATGCAGGCCGGGGTGTGGCCGGGGGTGTGCAGCGCCTGGGCCTGGATGCCGCCGACGCTGAAGCGGTCGCCGTCCTTGAGCAGGTGGTCGAACTGGCTGCCATCGGTGGCGAAGCCGCTCTCGGCGTTGAACAGCGTGCCGAAGGTCCGCTGCACCACGGTGATGTGCTCGCCGATGGCCAGCCTGCCGCCCAGCTGGCGCTGGATGTAGGGCGCGGCGGAGAGGTGGTCGGCGTGGACGTGGGTCTCCAGGATCCACTCCAGGGTCAGCCCCTGTTCGCGCACATAGGTGATCAGGCGGTCGGCGCTGGCGGTGCGGGTGCGCCCGGCGGCGGGGTCGTAGTCGAGCACCGAGTCCACCACGGCGCAGCGCCGGGAGGCCGGGTCGCTCACCACGTAGCTGTAGGTGAAGGTGGCGGGGTCGAAGAAGGGTTCAACGTGGGCAGTCATGGTTCAGCTCTCCTTAAATACCCCTTGGGGTATTTGTATGATGCTGAGCATAGCTGTCATCCAGTTATATATTTATATTTTTTTGATATATGCGGCGGCGCGCTGAAACCTTCGGGGTATTCAACCCAGGTCGGCGCGATAGCGGTTGGGCGACATGCCGAACCAGCGCAGACAGGCCTTGTGGAAACTGCTCTGGTCGTTGAAGCCGAGGGTGGTGGCGATGTACTTGATGCTCCGCGTGGAGCGCCTCAGGTAGTCGTGGGCCAGGCGCAGGCGGCAATCGTCGGCGATGGCCTTGAAGTGGGTGTCCTCGCGGTCCAGCGCGTTCTGCAGGCTGCGCGGGCTGAGGCCCAGGCGCTCGGCGATGTCCGGCAGGGTAGGGCGGGCCTGGGCGGCGATCAGTTCCATCAGCAGGCGGCGCACCCGGGCCGCCACCGAACCGTTGAGGATCTCGTGGGCCATGTGCTGTGCGCGCTCGGCGTGCAGGGCGTCCAGCGCCTCGTCGGCGGTGGGCAGCGGCAACTCGGCGATGGACGGGCAGAACACCAGGGCATTGGTGCGCGCGGAGAACACCAGGTCCGGGCCGAACAGGCGCGCCAGGCGGGCGGTGTTTTCCGGCTCGGGGTAGGTGAACTCCACGCGGATCGGCATCGGCCGGTGATAGGGCTCCAGCCAGTGGATCAACGCCAGCACCAGCGCCGCGCCGGCATCGAGGAAGGCCCGGGGGGCGCTCAACTGGCCCAGCTCGCGCCCGTGCAGCACCAGGTTGCCGGCGCTGTCCCGGTCGAGGAACAGCTGCGAGCCGCTGCTGATCAGCGGGTGGTACTCCACTACCCGTTCCAGCGCGTTGCCCAGGGTCGGGGCGGACATGATGCTGTAGGTGAACGGGCTCCACACCGACGGGTGGGCGTAGTGGTAGGCCAGCAGGCCCAGGTCCGGGTTGCCGGTCTGCCGCAGGGCCTCGTCGAACAGGCCGTAGATCACTGCCGTCCGGATTGGCGCGCCACTGGCCAGCGCGGCTTCGATCTCCTGTGCGGGGATCGCCAGGCTGTCCGGGTCGACTCCTGACTTGACCAGGGCCTTCCACAGGACCTTCGAACAGGCGGCGGTAATCGCGTACATGAATCTATCCAGGCCGGGTCATTGAGTTCTTGGAAGTGGGGTCGCCCTGTACTTCAGGACAAGGAAAAGGTGTCCCCGGACACTTACCGCGCATTTCTTCGCAATAGGATAATTTCCGTGAAAAACTTCACAAAGTTTTATGTGCGTGCATGTTCCCGCGCATGCCGGTTCTTTGTGGATTTAAAACATTCATCGAGGTCGTCCTTGTGTGCGCGCATGTCCCAATCCAGTGATCTTGCCTGTGAGTTCTACGATGCATTGAACGACGGGAAGTTGGGCCTGGCCTTTCAACCGGTGGTCCATTCCCGGCACCCCCATCGTGTTCTCTATTACGAAGGCCTGCTGCGCAGCCTGGCCGAACCGTTTCCCTGCAATCCCATCGCCCTGCTGGAGCGCCTGGGGCGCATCCGCCTGCTGGACGCCTCGGTGGTGTCCAACGTCGTGCGCCTGCTGGACCGCAACCCAGCCCTCACCCTCGGCTGCAACATCTCGGCCCTGAGCGCCGCCCTCGACCCCGGCTGGGAGGCTCTGGGCGGCCTGTTCGAGGACCGTCCGGAACTGGCTGGTCGGCTGGTCATCGAGATCACCGAGAGCGCCCGCTTCGGCAGCCACGCCGATGCCCTGGCGTTCTTCCAGCGCTTCTCCCACCTGGGTTGCAAGGTGGCGGTGGACGACCTCGGCGCCGGCTGTTTCACCCTGGATTTCGTCGCCGAGGCGCGCCCCGGCATCATCAAGATCGACCGCAGCTACCTGGTGGAAGCACGGGAGGGCGGCTCGGCACTCAGGCGTCTGGAACAGGTCGTCGAAACCTGCCGGGATATATCCCCGGTGGTGGTACTCGAAGGCATCGAAACCCCGGCCGACCATCAACTTGCCTGCGCGGTAAATGTCGAATGGCTGCAAGGCTTCTTGTTCGGCATGCCGCGTGTCGATCACCCGGATATACCGGGCAATGGATCACTGAAGTTCTGATGGGTGTTCGCGAGAGTTGCGCAGCTTAACCGTCTGGTGAATGCACTGGCGTGGCGTTGATAACACTTTCGAACATGGGCGAAGTGCAATTGGAAGTTGACCAATTCGACAACTTCACAATTGCCGATACCCCCCGCCTTGCGCGGGGGCGTTCAGAAACCCTGTGCCCGGGCCAGCAGCGCGTAGCCCAGCACCAGCAGCGGCCAGGCGCACCAGGGGCTGAACAGCAGGCGCCAGGGCAGGGCGCGCGGGACGAAGCCCACGCCGTGGACGAAGCCGCCGCTGATGCCGAGCATGGTCAGCATCAGCAGGCCGTGGGAGTAGGCGCCCGTGTCATCGACGAAGGCACCGGGGTGGATCAGCAACAGCAGCGCCAGCGGCGCCGCCAGCAGCAGCGAGAGCGCTCGCCCCAGCGGGGCGGCGCTCAGGGCGCGGGGCTCAGTCACTGGCGTCCTCATCCAGGTTCTGCGTGGTTTCCAGCCACAGCGCGTTGATGATCCCGAAGCTGCAGGCCAGCAGCACACCGAGTATCCAGGCGAAGTACCACATGGTCGGGCTCCTTCAGTAGAGGCGATGGGTGTTTTCGTCGATGTGCGCGGTGGTCACCCGGCCCCACATCTTCGCGTAGCCCCAGAGGGTGTAGATCAGGATCAGCGGCACGAAGAGGCAGGCCACCACGAACATGATCCCCAGGGTCTTGTGGCTGGACACCGCATCCCACACCGTCAGGCTCGACATCGGGTCCAGCGAGGACGGCATGACGAAGGGGAACAGCGCGAAGCCGGCGGTGCACAGGGTGCCGACGATGGCCAGGCTCGACCCGAGGAAGGCCAGCCCGCCGCGCCGCGCCGAGGCACCGGCCAGGGCCAGCAGCGCGCCGAGCACGCCGAGTACCGGCGCCAGCATGGTCCACGGGTAGGCCGCGTAGTTGCCCAGCCAGCCGGGGTTGCCGGCGGCCACCTGCTTGGCCAGCGGGCTCAGCGCCTTGCCGGTCTCCAGCGGTGCGGCGATCACCTGCCCGTTGATGCCGCCCAGCCACAGCCAGGCCCCCGCAGCGAGGAAGGCCGCCAGGTACACCAGCGCCGCCACCTGCGCCGCGCGCCGGCTGCGCAGGGCTACATCGCCCTCGGTGCGCATCATCAGCCAGGTGGCGCCGTGCAGCATCAGCATCGACAGGCTGGTCACCCCGGCCACCAGGCCGAAGGGGTTGAGCAGTTGCCAGAAGCTGCCGTGGTAGCTCACCCGCAGGTCCCCGTCGAACTGGAAGGGCACGCCCAGCAGCAGGTTGCCGAAGGCCACGCCGAACACCAGCGAGGGCACCAGCGCCCCGGCGAACAGCCCCCAGTCCCAGGTCTGCCGCCAGCGGGTGTTGGCCAGCTTGCTGCGGTAGTCGAAGCCCACCGGGCGCACGAACAGGGCGAACAGCACCAGCAACATCGCCCAGTAGAAGCCCGAGAAGGCGGCGGCGTAGACCAGCGGCCAGGCGGCGAACAGCGCGCCGCCGGCGGTGATCAGCCAGACCTGGTTGCCGTCCCAGTGCGGCGCGATGGTGTTGATCACCACCCGGCGCTCACTGTCGGTGCGGCCGACGATCGGCAGCAGCGCCGCCGCCCCCAGGTCGAAGCCATCGGTCAGGGCGAAGCCGATCAGCAGCACGCCCACCAGGACCCACCAGATCAGCTTGAGGCTTTCGTAATCCAGCATGGCGGTCTCCTCAGGCAGCGGCCGGTTGTTGCTCGAAGTGGTAGCGCCCGGTGTGCAGGCTGGAGGGCCCGAGCCGCGCGAAGCGGATCATCAGGTACATCTCCACCACCAGCAGCAGGCTGTAGAAGGCGATCAGCGCGGTCAGCGAACCCCACACATCGCCAGTACTCAGGCTCGACGTGGACAGGTGCGTCGGCAGCACCTCGCCGATGGACCAGGGCTGGCGGCCGTGCTCGGCCACGTACCAGCCGGTCTGCGCGGCGAGCCACGGCAGCGGCAGGCTCCACAGCGCCCACTTCAGCAGCCAGGGTTTGCGCTCCTCGTTCTTGCGCGCCGAGGCCCAGAAGGCACAGGCGAACAGCGCCAGCATGAGGAAGCCGGCGGCCACCATGACGCGGAAGCTGAAGAACAGCGAAAGCACGTCGGGGATGGTGTCCAGGCTGGCCTGGCGCACCTGCTCGTCGGTCGCGTCCACTACCTTGTCGGTGTACTTCTTCAGCAGCAGGCCGTAGCCCAGGTCCAGCTTCACCGCGTTGAAGGCCGCCAGGGTGGCCTCGCTGCGGTCACCGCCGCGCAGTTGCTCCAGCAGCGCGTAGGCCTTCATGCCATTGCGGATGCGCGCCTCGTGCTGCACCAGCAGGTCCTTGATGCCGGTGACCTCCTTGTCCAGCGAGCGGGTGGCGATCAGGCCCAGCACATAGGGGATCTTGATGGCGTAGTCGGTGCGCATGGCCTCCTGGTCGGGGATGCCGAACAGGGTGAAGCCCGCCGGTGCCGGGTGGGTGTCCCACTCGGCCTCGATGGCCGCCAGCTTGGTCTTCTGCACGTCGCCGATCTCGTAGCCGGACTCGTCGCCCAGCACGATCACCGAGAGGATCGACGCCAGGCCGAAGGCCGAGGCGATGGCGAAGGAGCGGCGGGCGAAGCCCTGGTCACGCTTCTTCAGCAGGTACCAGCTGGAGATCGCCAGCACGAAGATCGCCCCGGTCACGTAGCCGGCTGCCACGGTGTGGACGAACTTGACCTGGGCCACCGGGTTGAACAGCAGGGCGCCGAAGTCGGTCAGCTCCATGCGCATGGTCTCGAAGTTGAACTCCGCGCCCACCGGGTTCTGCATCCAGCCGTTGGCGATCAGGATCCACAGCGCCGAGAGGTTCGAGCCCAGCGCCACCAGCCAGGTCACGGTCAGGTGCTGCACGCGGGTGAGGCGGTCCCAGCCGAAGAAGAACAGGCCGATGAAGGTGGATTCGAGGAAGAACGCCATCAGGCCCTCGATGGCCAGCGGCGCGCCGAAGATATCCCCCACGTAGTGGCTGTAGTAGGCCCAGTTGGTACCGAACTGGAACTCCATGGTCAGCCCGGTGGTGACGCCGAGGGCGAAGTTGATGCCGAACAGCTTGCCCCAGAACTGCGTCATGTCCTTGTACACCTGCTTGCCGGTCATCACGTACACCGACTCCATGATCGCCAGCAGGAACGACAGGCCGAGCGTCAGGGGCACGAACAGGAAGTGGTACATCGCAGTCAGGGCGAACTGCAGGCGCGATAGATCGACGACTGCTTCCGTGATCATCTCGGGCTCTCCTCAGTGGATGGTTGGGGGGATGCGGAAGGGGGCGTGGGCGCATCGAGCAGGCGGGCGGCTGTACGTGATGCGCCGTCACGGGGGACCGTGGGGGCGTCGAACCAGAGCGTCTTGATGCCCCAGAGCAGCAGGAGCTTGATCAGCAGGATGCAGGTGATTTCCCTGACCAGGGTGCGCGAGGACATGAGCGTACGACGTGTGTGCATGCCAGATACCCCTTGGGGTATGAATGGTCCCTATTCTTGATCCTGGCCATCTCCCTGCACAAGGTGTGGGTAATGCGGCTGGGTGTCGCAGTGCAAGCTTAGCCAGTTCTCGCGCATGTCAAGGTTGGCGAGGGCTGCAGCCGAGGTCGGGATGATCGCCGGCACGCCTGCCGTGTCGAGATGTCGCAGCCGTTCACGGACCGCGGAGACGCCGATGGGGTAGGCTGCACCCCCATCCACCCCTGGCGTGACGGACCATGCGAACCCTCATCACCGCACTCACCTGCCTGGCCCTGAGCGGCTGCGGCACCTTGCTCGGCCGCGCCGACGACCACACCCCGAGCGGGCTGATCGGCCACGACTACTACAAGGGCGTGAAGGCCGACGTCATGCTGCTCAGCTTCGACCTGTACCCCGGCTACGGCGGCTATGCCTCGCTGTTCTGCTGGCTCAGCGTGGTCTGCCCGGTGGCCACCGTCGTCTCCATGCCGGTGGACGCCACCGTGGACACCGTGCTGCTGCCCTGGGACGCCTACTCGGCCTCGCACTTCTAGCCTTACAGCGCGCACGCCATCGGTCGGCGGCTTAATCCGACAGTACCCACCGTCGCCGGTATCTGGACGGAGGCGCCCCCGAGGCGCAGCATCGACGGCCTTCACGGACGACAGGAAGACCCCATGAACGGATACCTGGATCTCAATCGCGCCAACTGGGATGACCGCGCCCCCCTGCACGCCGCCTCGGCGGACTATCAGGTGGAGCGCTTCGTCAGAGACCCCGGCCACCTCTCCGACGTGGTGCGTTTCGACCAGCCGCGTCTCGGCGACATCGTCGGCCTGCGCGGCGTGCACCTGCAGTGCCACATCGGCACCGACACCCTTTCCCTGGCGCGCCTCGGCGCCCGCATGACCGGCCTCGACTTCTCCCCCGCCTCCCTCGAGCAGGCCCGCGAACTGGCACGGCGCTGCGACGCCCCGCTGGAGTTCGTCGAGGCCGAGGTCTGTGCCGCCGACCAGGCCCTGCCGCGCGCCAGCTTCGACTTCGTCTACACCGGCATCGGCGCCCTCTGCTGGCTGCCCAGCATCCGCGACTGGGCGCGTACCGTTGCGGCCCTGCTCAAGCCCGGCGGCTGGCTGTTCATCCGCGACGGGCATCCCATGCTCGGTGCCGTGAACGAAGCACGCCTGGACGGCCTGGTGATCGAATACCCCTACTTCGAACGCCCCGAGCCGATGGTCTGGGACGACGCCAGCAGCTACGTCGAGACCGACCGCCCCCTCACCGCCACCCGCACCCACGAGTGGAACCACGGCCTCGGCGAGATCATCACCGCGCTGCTGGAGAACGGCATGACCCTCACCGGGCTGGAAGAACACCGCAGCCTGCCCTGGGAGGCCCTGCCCGGGCGTATGCACCGCGTCAGCGGCGGCGAATGGCGCCTCAGCGAAGCCCCCGACCGCCTGCCCCTCAGCTACACCCTTCAGGCCGTCAAGCGCGGCTGAACCTGCCTCGGGAGCCCTCCGGGGCTCCGCCTTTCTCCTCGACCGTTCATCCGCTGCGGCGAAATGGCCGCTTGCCGGCACGTTTGCGCTGTAGCTAAATACCCCTATGGGTATATTGGCGAGCGAAAACGCTGCGCCCGATGGTCAACGAGGAGACCCCGTGCACATCGACTGGATGGCCTTCACCCCCGGCTCCGCCTTGGCCGGTGGCGTGCTGATCGGCCTGGCGGCGGGCGCCTTCGCCGCCTTCAACGGGCGCATCGCCGGCATCAGCGGCCTGCTGGGCGCGCTGCTGCAACCGGGCAGCGAAGGGCGGGGCGAGAAGGTCCTGTTCCTCCTTGGCCTGCTGCTCGCCCCGCTGCTCTGGGGGCTGCTGGGCCACTGGCCGCAACCGCAATTCCACACCGGCGCCCTCGGCCTGGTGGCGGCCGGCCTGCTGGTGGGGCTGGGCACCCGCTATGGCGCCGGCTGCACCAGCGGCCACGGCGTCTGCGGCCTGTCGCGGCTGTCATCGCGCTCCCTGGTGGCGGTGGCCTGCTTCATGGCCAGCGGCTTTGCCAGCGTCTTCGTCATCCGCCATCTGCTGGGGGCTTGAGATGAGCCGACTGAGCGCATTCCTCGCCGGCCTGGTGTTCGGCCTCGGCCTGCTGCTGGCCGGCATGGCCGACCCGACCAAGGTCCTCGGCTTCCTCGACCTGGCCGGCGCCTGGGACCCGTCCCTGGCCCTGGTGATGGCCGGCGCCATCGGCGCCGCCCTGCTTCCCATGGCCTGGGCCCGGCGCCACGACCGCTCGCTGCTGGGCGAGCCCATGCGCCTGCCCGAGCGCCGCGACCTCGACCGCCGCCTGATCGGCGGCAGCCTGCTGTTCGGCATCGGCTGGGGCATCGCCGGCATCTGCCCCGGCCCGGCGGTGGCGCTGCTGCTGACCGGCCACTGGCAGGTGCTGCTGTTCGTTGTCGCCATGCTCGCCGGCATGGCGCTGTTCACCGTGCTGGATCGCCCGCGCGGCCACTGAAGGAGACCCGCCATGACTGCCAACGTTGGAACCCTCGACCGCACCCTGCGCCTCATCGTCGGCCTGCTGCTGATCGCCCTCGCGGTGTTCGGCGTGATCGGCGCCTGGGGGTATATCGGCATCGTCCCGCTGCTCACCGGGCTGTTCCGTTTCTGCCCGGCCTACCCGCTGCTGGGCATCAACACCTGCACGCGCCGCTGAGCGGTTGCGTCCTTTCACCACCGCCGCGAAGGATCGCCGTTGCGATGCGGCCAAGGAGTTCGTCATGCGTTACCCCCTGCTCGCCGCCTGCCTGGGGCTGTGTGTCAGCGCCCAGGCCGAGAGCCTCGACGCCCGCATTGCCGAAGGCGCCGCGCTGATCCCGGCCTTCCAGAAGCACCTGCTGGAGACCGTCCAGGGCGCCATGCGCCAGGGCGGCCCGGCCCAGGCCGTGGCGGCCTGCCAGACCCTCGCCCCCGGCATCGCCGAGGCCCACGGGCAGGACGGCTGGCGCGTCGGCCGCACCGCCCTCAAGGTGCGCAACCCGGCCAACGCCCCGGATACCTGGGAGCGCGAGGTGCTGGAGGACTTCGCCCGCCGCGCCCAGACCGGCGAACCCCTGGCCGGCATGCAGCGCGCCGAAGTGGTCGACGGCGAAGTGCGGGTGATGAAACCCATCGCCACCGGCGCGCCGTGCCTCGCCTGCCACGGCCCCCAGGTCGAGCCGCAGCTGGCCCGCCTGATCCGCGAGCGCTACCCCGACGACCAGGCCACCGGCTTCCGCGAAGGCGAACTGCGCGGCGCCTTCACCCTGCGCCGCCCCGTCGGCGACGAAGGCTGACCCGCCCGCTCCGTGCCCCACCCCGATGGGCTTCGCACAGCTCAACCCATCCTACGGCCGCTCCGTGCCCCCGTAGGATGCGGTGAGCTCGGCGAACCGCATCGCCCCACGCCGCCCCCGCCCCGATGGGCTTCGCACAGCGCAGCCCATCCTACGGCCGCTCCGTGCCACCCGTAGGATGCGGTGAGCTCGGCGAACCGCATCGCCCCACGCCGACCCCCACCCCGATGGGCTTCGCACAGCTCAACCCATCCTACGGCCGCTCCGTGCCCCCGTAGGATGCGGTGAGCTACGCGAACCGCATCAAGCACGCCCCGCACCGCCGCTCCCAACCCCGCGCCGTTGCCGAGTTTTTTCATGGGCAGCGAGCATATTTTTAATAATTTTCCTGGCCTGGAAGCTGGCGCACCATCTGCCCGACCCGAACGAAAGCCAGACCGCACAGACGGTCGAGCCGGGGTGCAGCGTGCGTGATTCCAGCCTCCAACGGCCTCGTGCCCGCCTGCCCGGTTCATCCCTCTGCGCCTTGTCCGTCGTTCTCCGCCGGCCCTGAGCGGCCTGCAATTCCAAGAGCCGAAAACCGCCCAGCAGAAGGACACCGACCATGACCGTTGGACAGACTGAAATCGATACCCTGATCGTCGGCGCGGGCCAGGCCGGCATCGCCATGAGCGAGCACCTGACCCGGCTCGGCGTGCCCCACCTGGTGCTGGAGCGCGACCGCATCGCCGAACGCTGGCGCTCCCAGCGCTGGGATTCCCTGGTGGCTAACGGCCCGGTCTGGCACGACCGCTTCCCCGGCATGGAATTCGAGGGCATGTCTCCCGACGCCTTCGCCTCCAAGGAGCAGGTGGCGGACTACTTCGAAGCCTACGTGCAGCGCTTCGAAGTGCCGGTGCGCACCGGCGTCGAAGTCACCCGCGTGGTGCGCAACGTCGGCCAGCCGGGGTTCCGCGTGGAGACCTCCGAGGGCGTGATCCAGGCCCGTCATGTCGTGGCCGCCACCGGGCCCTTCCAGCGCCCGGTGATCCCCGCCATCGCCCCGCGCAGCGAGACCCTGGTGCAGCTGCACTCCGCCGACTACCGCAACCCCGGCCAACTGCCCGCAGGCGCCGTGCTGGTGGTGGGTGCCGGCTCCTCCGGCGTGCAGATCGCCGATGAACTGCAACGCGCCGGCAAGCAGGTCTACCTCTCCGTCGGTGCCCACGACCGCCCGCCGCGCAGCTACCGCGGCCGCGATTTCTGCTGGTGGCTGGGGGTGCTCGGCGAGTGGGACCAGCAGGCCATGAAGCCCGGCCGCGAGCACGTCACCATCGCCGTCAGCGGCGCCCGGGGCGGTCACACCGTGGACTTCCGCGCCCTCGCCGAGCAGGGCATCACCCTGGTGGGGCTGACCCAGGCCTTCGACGGCAGCACCGTCCGCTTCGCCAACGACCTGGCCGACAACCTCGCCCGGGGCGACGAGAACTACCTGTCCCTGCTGGACGCCGCCGATGCCTACATCGAGCGCAACG
This sequence comes from Pseudomonas sp. zfem003, assembly GCF_032621675.1. NCBI lineage: Bacteria > Pseudomonadati > Pseudomonadota > Gammaproteobacteria > Pseudomonadales > Pseudomonadaceae > Pseudomonas > Pseudomonas sp. zfem003. Next base: position 419,833 of record NZ_JAVYJG010000002.1, read on the forward strand.
GCCTGGACCTGCCGGCCGAGCCCGAAGCCCGCCGCACGCGCCCCGACCCGGCCTGCGTGCGCGAGCCGATCCTCGAACTGGACCTGGCCGCCGCCGGCATCGGCGCCATCATCTGGGCCACCGGCTTCGCCACCGACTACAGCTGGCTGCAGGTGGACGCCTTCGACGCCCAGGGCAAGCCCCGCCACCAGCGCGGCGTGTCCAGCGAACCGGGGGTCTACTTCCTCGGCCTGCCGTGGCTGTCGCGCCGGGGCTCCTCGTTCATCTGGGGTGTCTGGCACGACGCCAAGCACGTGGCCGACCAGATCGCCACCCAGCGCAAGTACCTCGCCTACCACGACGCCGCCCAGCGCCGTCAGGGCTGAGCCCCGAACCCGACGCCAAGGACACCGCCATGCCGACCCATACCCGCATCCGCATGTTCAACACCCGCGACACCTACCCCAACCAGACCCTGGACAACGACCTCTGCCAGGCCGTGCGCGCCGGCAACACCGTCTACGTGCGCGGCCAGGTGGGCACCGATTTCGACGGCAACCTGGTGGGCCTGGGCGACCCCCGGGCCCAGGCCGAGCAGGCCATGAAGAACGTCAAGCAACTGCTCGAAGAGGCCGGCAGCGACCTCTCCCACATCGTCAAGACCACCACCTACCTGATCGACCCGCGCTACCGCGAGCCGGTCTACCAGGAGGTGGGCAAGTGGCTCAAGGGGGTGTTCCCCATCTCCACCGGCCTGGTGGTCTCGGCCCTCGGCCAGCCGCAGTGGCTGATGGAGATCGACGTGATCGCCGTGATCCCCGATGACTGGCAGGCCACCCGCTAAGGAGCTCCCATGACCTTTTCCATCGTCGGCCGTTGCGCGGAAACCGGGCAGCTGGGCATCGCCATCAGTTCCTCCAGCATCGCCGTCGGCGCGCGCTGCCCCTGGGTGCGTGCCGGGGTGGGGGCGGTGGCCACGCAGAACGTCACCCTGCCGGCCCTGGGGCCGCAGATCCTCGACCTGCTGGACGCCCAGCACCTCACGCCCCAGGCCGCCCTCGACCGGGCCCTGGGCGCCAACGGCTGGAGCCAGTACCGCCAGGTGACGGTCATCGACGGCCAGGGCCGCACCGCGCTGTTCAGCGGCAGCGAAGCCCTCGGCGTGCACAACGCCGTGGCCGGCGAGCAGTGCGTGGCCGCCGGCAACCTGCTGTCCGACCCGGCGGTGATCGACGCCATGGTGCGCGCCTTCGAAACCTCCGAAGGGCAACTGGCCGAGCGCCTGCTCAGCGCCATGCAGGCGGCCATGGCCGCCGGGGGCGAAGCCGGCCCGGTGCACTCGGCAGCGCTCAAGGTGATGGGCGACCTCACCTGGCCCATCGTCGACCTGCGGGTGGACTGGGCCGAGCATGACCCCATCGGCGTGCTCGCCGGGCTCTGGCAGGCCTATGCCCCGCAGCAGCAGGACTACATCACCCGCGCCCTGCACCCGACGGCGGCGCCCAGCTACGGAGTGCCCGGGGATGAGTGACGCCACCAGCCTCGACCTGCTGGAGCGGCTGGTGGCCTTCCCCACCGTCAGCCGTGACTCCAACCTGGCGCTGATCGGCTTCATCCGCGACTACCTCGCCGGCCACGGCGTGGCCAGCGAGCTGTTCCTCAATGCCGAGGGCACCAAGGCCAACCTCTTCGCCACCCTCGGCCCCACCGACCGGGGCGGGGTGGTGCTGTCCGGGCACACCGACGTGGTCCCGGTGGACGGCCAGGCCTGGACCCGCGACCCGTTCCGCCTCAGCGAAAGCGAGGGCCGCCTCTACGGGCGCGGCACCGCCGACATGAAGGGCTTCATCGCCTCGGTACTGGCCGCCGTGCCGGCCTTCCTCGCCCAGCCGCTGCGCCTGCCGGTGCACCTGGCGTTCTCCTACGACGAGGAAGTGGGCTGCCTGGGCGTGCGCTCCCTGCTCGACGCCCTCGCCCAGCGGCCCAACCGGCCGCGCCTGTGCCTGATCGGCGAGCCCACCGAACTGCGCCCGGTACTCGGCCACAAGGGCAAGCTGGCCATGCGCTGCCAGGTGCACGGCGCCGCCTGCCATTCCGCCTACGCGCCACAGGGGGTCAATGCCATCGAATACGCCGCGCGGCTGATCGGCCACCTGGGCGAGATCGGCGCGGAGCTAGCCCGCCCCGAGCACCACGACCCGCGTTTCGACCCGCCGTACTCCACCGTGCAGACCGGGCTGATCGAGGGCGGCCGGGCGCTGAACATCGTCCCTGCCGAATGCCGCTTCGACTTCGAGGTGCGCGCCCTGCCGGGCTTCGACGCCCAGCAGGTGGCGACGCGCCTGGACCGTTACGCCCAGGCCGAGCTGGTGCCGCGCATGCAGGCCGTGCAGCCGGGCACCGGCATCCGCTTCGAGCCCCTGGGCAGCTACCCGGGCCTGGCCACCGATGCTGCCAGCGAGGCGGCCGAACTGGTGGCACTGATCAGCGGCTCGCGGGACTTCGGCACCGTGGCCTTCGGCACCGAAGGCGGGCTGTTCCACGAGGCCGGCATCCCCACTGTGGTCTGCGGCCCCGGCAGCATGGACCAGGGCCACAAGCCCGACGAGTTCGTCACCCTCGCCCAGCTGGAGGCCTGCGACGCCATGCTGCTGCGCCTGGCCGAGCACCTGCGGGCCTGAATCACCGCGCCCTCAGTGCCCGCCCTTCCAGGGCTGGCCGAGGGACACCGGGGCGAACAGGCGGGTGCGCACCGCGTCGCGGGAGAGCAGCACCAGCACCAGGATGGTCGCCACGTAGGGCAGCATCGCCAGCAGGTTGGCCGGGATGGCGAGCCCCACGCCCTGGGCCACCAGGTGCAGGATGCTGGCCAGGCCGAACAGGTAGGCGCCCAGCAGCACGCGGAACACCCGCCAGCTGGCGAACACCACCAGCGCCAGGGCGATCCAGCCGCGCCCGGCGGTCATGTTCTCCGCCCACATCGGCGTGTACGCCAGGGACAGGTAGGCCCCGGCCATGCCCGCCATCGCCCCGCCGAACAGCACCGCCAGGGTGCGCACCCGCAGCACCGGCAGGCCCATGGCGCTGGCCGCGTCGGGGTTCTCGCCCACTGCCTGCAGCACCAGGCCGATGCGGCTCTTCAGCAGGGCCCAGGCGATCAGCGCGAACAGCGCGAAGGACAGGTAGACCATCAGGTCCTGGCTGAACAGCACCTTGCCCAGCACCGGCAGCGCACCCAGCAGCGGGAGCGCCACCGGCTCGAAGCCCGCCAGCGGCTTGCCCACCCAGGCTGCGCCGACGAAGGACGACAGGCCGATGCCGAAGATGGTCAGCGCCAGCCCGGTGGCCACCTGGTTGGCGTTGCAGCCCAGCGCCACCAGGGCGAACAGCGCCGACAGCAGCACCCCGGCAGCCATCGCCGCCAGCACCCCGAGCCAGAGGCTGCCGGTGCCGATGGCGGCGATGAAGCCCACCACCGCACCGAACAGCATCATTCCCTCCTGGCCGAGGTTGAGCACGCCGCTCTTTTCACACACCAGCTCGCCCAGGGCCACCAGCAGCAGCGGCGTGCCGCAGCGGACCATGGCGAAGAGGATGTTGGTCAGCAGATCGAGATCCATGGGTCAGAAGCCTCGGGCGGCGAGCCGCGCGTCAGGAAGAGGGGAGAGGGTCATGCCAGGGCCCCGCGTGCGCGGGCCGTCGTGCGCAGCGTCCAGCGGGCCGCCAGGCGCGGGCGGTAGAGGATCAGCACGTCACAGGCGAGCAGGAAGAACAGCATCATTCCCTGGAACAGCTGGGTGATGGATTGCGGCAGGTTCAGCGCCATCTGCGCGTTCTCGCCGCCCAGGTAGAGCAGCGCCATCAGCAGGCCGGCGGCGAGGATGCCGAACGGGTTCAGGCGACCGAGGAAGGCCACGGTGATGGCGGCGTAGCCGTAGCCCGGCGACACCTGCGGCACCAGCTGGCCGATGGGGCCGGTGACCTCGCCGACCCCGGCCAGGCCCGCCAGGCCGCCGCTGAGCAGCAGCACCAGCCACACCAGCCGCCGCTCGCGGAAGCCGACGAAGCCGGCCGCGCGCTTGTCCAGGCCGAGCACCTTGATCTGGAAGCCGAGGAAGCTCCTGTGCAGCAGCACCCACACCGTCACCAGCGCCAGCAGGGCGAAGTACAGGCCGATGTGCAGGCGCAGGTCCTCGAACACCGGCGGCAGGCGCGTGGCGTCGCCGAACATGGCCGACTCGGGGAAGTTGAAGCCGCCCGGGTCCTTCAGTGGGCCGTGCACCGCATACAGCAGCAGGTTCAGCGCCACGTAGTTGAGCATGATGGTGGTGAGGATCTCGTTGGCGTTGAAGCGCGTGCGCAGCCAGGCCGCCAGCGCGCCCCAGGCGGCCCCGGCGAGGGTGCCGGCGGCCAGCACCAGCACCAGCGCCCAGCGGCTCTCCCAGTCGATGACGTGGACCGCCAGCGCGCTGCCGGCCAGGGCACCGACCAGCAACTGGCCCTCGGCGCCGATGTTCCACACCCGCGCCTGGTAGGCCACGGCCAGGCCCAGGGCGCAGAGCAGGATGGGCAGCGCCTTCACCAGCAGCTCGGAGACGCCGTAGAGGTCGCTCACCGGCGCGATCAGCAGGGTGTGCAGGGTTTCCAGCGGGTCCTTGCCCAGGGCCAGGAACAGCAGCGAGCCGCAGGCCAGGGTCAGCAGGCCGGCCAGCACCGGGGAGAGCACCAGCATCGCCCGCGAGGGCTGGGTGCGGGGAACGAGGGATAACAGCATGGGGGCTCCGGGTCAGGCGGCTTGGGGCGAATCGAAGCGGCCGGCCATCCAGCGGCCGACCTCCTGGGCGGTGGTGTCCGGCACCGGCTTGAGCGCCGACAGCTCGCCGCTGCACAGCGCACCGATGCGGTCGCTGATCTGGAACAGCTCGTCCAGGTCCTCGGAGATCACCAGGATCGCCGCGCCGGCATCCCGCAGCGCGATCAGCGCACGGTGGATGGCCGCCGCCGCGCCCACGTCCACGCCCCAGGTGGGGTGCGCGGCCACCAGCAGCCTGGGTTGCTGGAGGATCTCGCGGCCGAGGATGAACTTCTGCAGGTTGCCGCCGGAGAGGCTGCGGGCGGCGGTGTGGGCATCCGGGGTCTTCACCGCGAAGCGGCGGATCACCTCCTCGGCGAAGGCCAGCACCCGGCCCCGGCGCACCAGGCCGTGGCGCAGCAGGCCCTGGCGCGAGGCGGTGAGCAGCGCATTGTCCGCCAGGGACAGCTCCGGCACCGCGCCGTGCCCCAGGCGCTCGGCCGGCACGAAGGCCAGGCCCCGGGCGCGCCGCGCATCCGGTGGCAACTGGCCCACCGCCTGCCCGGCGAAACGCACCGCCGCCGCCTTGGCCGGCGGCAGCCGGGCCTCACCGGAGAGCAGCGCCAGCAGCTCGTCCTGGCCGTTGCCGGCCACCCCGGCGATGCCGACGATCTCGCCGCTGCGCACCTCCAGGCCGATGGCTTTCAGCGACACGCCGAACGGGTCGGGGTTGTGCCAGTCGAGGCCCTCCAGGTGCAGGAAGGGCGCGCCGCCGCTGACCTTGGGGTACTGCGCCACCAGCCCTTCGGCATCGCCCACCATCAGCTGCGCCAGCTCCAGGTCGCTGCACGCGGCCGGGATGCACTGGCCGGAGACACGGCCGCCACGCAGCACCGTGGCGCTGTGGCAGAGCGCCCGCACCTCGGCCAGCTTGTGGCTGATAAAGAGGATGCTGCAGCCCTCGGCTGCCAGCCGGCGCAGGGTGACGAACAGCTCCTCGGCCTCCTGCGGGGTGAGCACCGAGGTGGGTTCGTCGAGGATCAGCAGGCGGATGTCCTGCATCAGGCAGCGGACGATCTCCACCCGCTGGCGCTCGCCGATGGACAGCGCATGCACCAGCCGCCCCGGTTCCAGGGCCATGCCGTAGCGCTGCGACACCTCGCGGATGCGAGCCTCCAGCTGCCTGGGCGTGCCGGCCTCGCGACCGAGGGCCAGGGCAATGTTCTCGGCCACGGTGAGGGTCTCGAACAGCGAAAAGTGCTGGAACACCATGCCGATGCCCAGGGCGCGGGCCTGGGCCGGGTCGCGCACCCGCCGTGTCTCGCCCTGCCAGCGGATCTCGCCGGCATCGGGCTGCACCACGCCGTAGATGATCTTCATCAGCGTGCTCTTGCCGGCACCGTTCTCGCCCAGCAGGGCATGGATCTCCCCGGGGGCGATGGCCAGGTCGACACGGTCGTTGGCCAGGCAGCCGGGGTAGCGCTTGGTGATGCCCAGGAGTTCCAGGCGGGGAGGGGAGGCGGTCATGGGGCTTCACTCGATCAATCAGCTGGCCCTGCCAAAGCAAAAAGCTGGCCATCGGGTCAGAAAGCGCGCGGGCCTTGGAACAGCGAGACGGCGGGGTGCCAGGGGCGCGCGGAGGCTGCACGCAAATGGGGCGTGGACGGTGGGGGGCGCACCGTTGTGGCGGTTTTTCGATCAGGGCGGCGCAGGCCTTGGCGCAGCAGGGCTGGCGTGGTTATTCCCAAGGTTATCCACAGGTCTGTCCACGGTTATTGTGGGCGAGCACGGGGCACCTCGACGGGATGCTGGCGCGGTGCCTTATTTCCCAGCGAAATTAATCCATGCCTGTCAAGCCCTTGCGTGCGCCATTTGGGCGCAGGGCAGGGTGGTCGTTATTTGATCAGCTCGCGGCAGGCACCACGGCACGCAGCCCGGCGCCACCTTTGCAAAGGTTATCCACAGGCTTGTCCCCGGCTTTTGTGGGCGGTTCCGGATCGCCGGAAGTGACAGGGCGGCCCCCGTAGCCTGGGCTTCAGCCCAGGGACTGGCTGGCGAAGGATCTCCAGGTTGAAGCGCAGGGCTGGGTGTGTGGAATCCCCGGACTGAAGTCCGGGCTACGGCCCGCACCACGACGTTGCGGAGAGCACCCGCAGCCTGGGCTTCAGCCCAGGGATGGGCTGGCGAGGATTCCCAAGTTGAAGCACAGGGCCGGGTGTGCGGAATTCCCGGACTGAAGTCCGGGCTACGGCCTATGCCACGGCGTTGCGGACGGCACCCGTAGCCTGGGCTTCAGCCCAGGGACTGGCTGGCGAAGGATTCCCAGGTTGAAGCTCAGGGCCTGGTGTGCGGAATCCCCGGACCGAAGTCCGGGCTACGGCCTATGCCACGGCGAGAGGAAGGCGCCCGTAGCCTGGGCTTCAGCCCAGGGATGGGCTGGCGAAGGACTCGCAGGTTGAAGCTCAAGGCCGGATGTGCGGAATCCCCGGACCGAAGTCCGGGCTACGGCCTATGCCACGGCGTGAGGAAGGCACCCGTAGCCTGGGCTTCAGCCCAGGGGTGGGCTGGCGAGGGATTTCCAGGTTGAAGCTCAGGGCCGGGTGCGCGGAATCCCCGGACTGAAGTCCGGGCTACGGCCCGCACCACGATGTTGCGGGGGCACCCGTAGCCCGGGCTTCAGCCCGGGGCATGGCCGGCGAAGGCGCCCCAGGCTGAAGCCCGAACCACGGGGCCGGGTAGGGCTCAGAAGCTGAGTTCGAGGTTGAGGGTCGGGGTGGAGGTGCGGCTGCCGCGCCCGCCGTCCACGCCGAACTTGTTGTGCCAGTACTCGTAGCCGACGCCGAACCACAGGTTGGGCTGCACCCGGTCGCCCGGGCGGGCGGCCACCATCAGGGCGGTGCGCATGAGGGTTTCCGGGGCGGTGTCGCGGTTGTTGTAGTCCTCGCCCTTCTCCCCGATGTGGTTGACGAAGCCCTGGAACTTGGCCGCGTGGTCGCCCACCTTGAACGGCCGCAGCCAGGTCAGGTTGAGGTTGTAGGTGCCGTCGAAGGTGAGGTTCTCGTGGCGCACGCCGGGGATGCCGCTGTGGTTGCGCTCGCGGTAGTAGAGCAGGCTCAGGTCGAGCACGCCGACGGTGTTGAACTTGAGGGTCGGGCCGAACACCAGGGCGCGCTTCTTGGCCGAGGCGCGGTTGTTGTTGCGGCTGGCGTCGAAGCCGGCAGTGAAGGCGTAGTCCTTGATCAGGCCGGTGCCCAGGGGCTGGTCGAACACCCGCGAGGCGAACAGCTGGTGGCGGTAGGTGGCGTAGACCTCGCTGCCGCCCTCGTCGGTGCCCTTGCGCGGGTCGCGGTTGTCGGAGAGGAACACGTCGAGGTTGAAGAAGTTGCTGCCGTACTGGTAGCCGCTGGCGTGGGTGAAGCTGTAGATGCGCTTGGCGAACTTGTCCGGGTTGTTGGGGTTGGTGAACTGCTGGCCATAGCGGAAGCCCAGGCTGTTGTTCATCCATTCCAGTGCGCTGGCCTCCCCGGCCATGACGAAGGCCAGTGCCAACGACGCTCCCTGCAGTGCTTTTTTCATTGTTGTGGCTCCTGTGGAGTGGGGTATCGACAGTTCGGTACGGACACCGAGCGACGCAGTATCGGCACAAGCCCGGTGTGCGCCAAAGAACAGTATTTCGCTCGGGCTGATGCCGGAACGGCAGCGCTGAATTGACCTGGAAGTCAGTATTTTCGCGGCCTCCAGTCCGGCGGGCGTTCCGCGCGCTCAAGGGCGCAGGCTGGCGTGAAGGGCAGAAATCGAGCGGGTAGGCAGAGGGCATGGGCTGACGCCGAAAGCCGGCGCCGGCACCAGTGCTAGAAGCAATCTTTACGATGGAAAGCGGCCAGGGCGGTAGTCTCTAGATCACAACAAGGCTGTTGTCTTTGGAGTTGCTAAGGTACCCATGCATTAAATCCGACCGGCTTGGGACACTCTTCCTTTCCCCAAGTAGCTTGGAAAAGCGAGAACGTTACTTTTGCAGTTTTCGGTGTGATTAGAGTGGCGTCGACATAGTCCAGAATCCTGTGTGTATATTCCTCGCCTTGAGCGGTAACTATCAAAAAATTACCGCCAGATTTCCTTTCCCAGCAGCCATATGTAGATGTGCCATTGGACTTGAGTACGTAGGACTTCATCCGGTTGGCGTTTGCGAGGGGGAGTTCGCATGAACGCTCTGGAAAAAGAGTTATTGAGGGAGAATCTACAGGGAATATATCCCCAGAGCATCGATGGCCTTTTTCTGCACTCACAAGAATTTTTTCACCACTGGCGCACCCATAAAGTGAAATTGAAACCAAGCAGATAAATATCTTTTTCGAAAACATAACGACTGCTTCTCTTGCGTAGGTTGGAGCGTTTGCGAATGGCCTATTGGGCAAGCCCGAGAGCTTATCTCAGGGGCAGAAAACGCTTCGGTGAATTCGATCGCTTAGTGAAGCCTCAGAGCCGCGGCGGTTCCTCGCCCTCGCGGCGGGCGATCTCCTCGGCCATCAGCCGGGCGAAGGCGTCCACCGCCACCGGCAGGTGACGCCCGGCGCGCATGTACAGGCCGAGGTCGCTGTGCAGGCCGCCCTGATCGGTCAGCGGCAGGTGCAGCAGCTCGCCGCTGGCGAGGTCGGCCTCCAGGCCGATGCGGGTCTGGAAGGCGATGCCCAGGCCGCGCCTGACCATCTGCCGGGCCAGCTCCAGGGAGCTGCTTTCCAGCACCGGCAGGCCGGGCTGGCGCAGGCGGCGGAACAGCGGGCCGATCTGGTGGTGCAGGGACAGCTCGCGCTTGGCGAGGATCAGCCCGTGCTCGGCGCAGGCGGCGAAGGCCACCTCCTGGCGCTGGGCCAGGGGATGGCCGGCGGGGACGATGGCCCCGAGGCGGAAGTGCCCCAGGCACAGCTGCTGCAGCTCGGCGCTGCGTTGCAGGCCGAAGGCCAGGCCCAGGTCGGCGTCGCCGCTGAGCACCGCCTCGGGGATGGCCTGGGAGCCGAGGGTGGTGACGCCCACGGTGATGCGCGGATAGCGCGTGTGCATGGCGTCGAGCACGCGGGGCAGCAGGTCGAGGGTCACGCCTTCGACGGTGGCGATCTCCACGTGGCCGGTACTCAGGCCCTGCATGGCGTCCAGCTCCGAGCGCACCCGCTCCAGATCCTGCAGCACCACGGTGACGTGGCGTGACAGGGTCTCGCCGGCCGGGGTCAGGCGCAGGCCGCCGGGCAGACGCTCGAACAGCGGCGTGCCCAACTCGTCCTCCAGCTTGAGGATCTGCCGGTTCACCGCCGACGAGGCGACGTTGAGCCGGCGCGCCGCCTCGCGGATGGAGTGGCAGCGCCGGACCATGTCGAAGTAGAGGATGGCCGGGGAGTGGATGCGCAGGCGGCCGCTCACGGCGCCACCTCCTCCACCGGTTGCAGCTGGCTGCGGCCCCGGCTGAGGTCGGCCAGCACCTGCTGCAGGGCCGCCTGGCGTTCCGCCGGCAGGGCCAGCTCCAGCCAGGCGCCCTCGGCGTCGTAGGCCTCGTCTTCCAGCCGTGCCTGGTGCTCGGCCAGGCGCGCCTTGAACGGGGCCAGTTCGGCGAAGGCCACGTGCCCGCGCAGGCGCTGCAGGGCCAGCAGCTCGGTGCGTTCGCCGCCCTGCAGGCACTTGGCGGCGCTGCCGCCGTAGGCCCGCGCCAGGCCGCCGGTGCCGAGCTGGATGCCGCCGTACCAGCGGATCACCAGCACCGCCACGCGGTCCATGTCCTGGCCCTCGATGGCGGCGAGCATCGGCCGCCCGGCGGTGCCGCCGGGTTCGCCGTCGTCGCTGAAGCGGTACTGCGCGCCCACCTTCCAGGCCCAGCAGTTGTGGCTGGCGGCGGGGTCGCTGTGGGTGGCGATGAAGGCCTGGGCCTCTGCCGCGCTGGTGACCGGCGCGGCCAGGGCGATGAAGCGGCTCTTGCGGATTTCCTCGCGGTACTCGCAGGGCCCGGCCAGGGTGAAGGGCATCAGGCGCTGGCCGGCGGCGTCAGGCCGCAGCCCTTGAGGATGATGTGGGTGAGGGTCTGGGCGGCGACTTCGTAGTCGTCCTTGGTCAGGCGCTTGCGGCCGCTGACGCGGCAGATCTGCGAGCCGAAGTCGGCGTAGTGCTGGGTGCTGCCCCAGAGCAGGAAGATCAGGTGCATCGGGTCCACCGGGTCCAGCTTGCCGGCGGCCACCCAGGCCTCGAACACGGCGGCGCGGCCGCGGAACCAGTCGCGGTAGTCCTGGTTGAAATGCTTGTCGAGGCAGCTGCCGCCGCTGATCACTTCCATGGCGAAGATCTTCGAGGCCAGCGGGTAGCGGCGGGAGAACTCCAGCTTGGCGCGGATGTAGCGGGCCAGTGCTTCGGCCGGGTCGTCCTCGGCGGTGAGGGTGTTGAAGGTGCTGTCCCACAGCTCGAGGATGTTGCTCAGCACCGCCACGTAGAGCCCCAGCTTGTTGCTGAAGTAGTAGTGCAGGTTGGCCTTGGGCAGGTCGGCGCGCAGCGCGATGGCGTTCATGCTGGTGCCTTTGAAACCGTGCTTGGCGAACTCCTCCTCGGCGGCGGCGAGGATGATCTCTTCGTTCTTCTGGCGGATGCGGCCGGCGGGTTTGCCGGTGGCGGCGGGGCTGTGGGCGGGAACCAGGACAGTCATGGTGTTTCCAGGGAATTCAGGGGCGGGCGAATGCACTGATACCGCAAGCGCGGGCCCGCCGACAAGCCGCACGACGGGATCGGTGCCGGTTTTGTCGCCGCTGCACCAGCCCGGTGCGCAATGGTCCCGCCCGGAGGTCAGTCGCAACCTTTCAGGCGGTTGCAGGAGAGCCGTATGCGGTCGCCGGCGGAGGTGGAGAGGCGGTTCAGCACGTTCCAGCCCATGCGCCGGCCAAAGCCGAACCACACGGTGCCGTCGCTGCTGATGCCGCTGAGCAGCAGCAGGCGGCCGAAGCGTGTGCTGGTCTGGGCCCAGCCGAGGCCGGTCAGGCCGTCGTGGCCGCGCAGGTAGAGGTCGTTGCCCTGGATGGCCATGCCGTAGAAGCCGCCCTGGCCGTCGTTGCAGTGCATCAGGGTGGCGCTGCGGGTGCAGTGGGGGAGGGGGCCCAGGGGGATGGGAAGGGCGGCTTGGGACAGGGTCGGCAGCAGGAGGAGGGGGAGGGTGGTCAGGAGGGCGAGACGCGGGATGTTCATGACTGTTGATCAAGCCGTCTTCGGTGGGGGGCCGGGTTGTCACGGAGTCAGGACGGGGAGCCAGTTCTGCTGAATCTCTCCAGACAGGGCATCGGCGCAGTGGGGGCTCACGGCGCACTTCCATGGCTATTGAAAATCATTCTCGACAAGCGCAGGATGCGTAACTTTATAACATTTGCATCGGAGGCTCCATGAAACCCGGCATTCACCCCGACTACCGGCCTGTGCTGTTCCACGACACCTCGGCCAATGCGTTCTTCCTGATCGGTTCCACCGTGGAAACCGACCGCACCTACGTGCACAGCGATGGCCAGACCTACCCCTACGTGGCGCTGGACGTGTCCAGCGCGTCGCACCCGGTCTACACCGGCCAGCAGCGCCAGGTGGCGGCGGAGGGGCGCATTGCCCACTTCAACAAGCGCTTCGCTGCTTTCGGTGGGCGCGGGACTCAGGGCTGAGGCGTGGCCTCGCGGGCCTGGGCCAGTTGGCCCAAGCGTTCGCGGCAGAAGTCCACGAACAGCTGGGCCGGCTTGGTCAGCTGGGCGCGTTTGAGGCGTGCGGCCACCAGGCCGGAGGTGGCCACCGGTTCGGTGATGTCCACGCACACCACCCGCTGGCCGTCGTAGGTGCACTCGGAATGGGGGCGGGTGACCAGCAGGGAGAAGCCGAAGCCCTGGCCCACCATGCCGCGCACCATCTCGATGGAGGGCGAGCTGAAGACGATGTTGGGCGTCAGCCCCAGCTCGTGGAACAGGCTGACGAAGTAGGTGCGGCTCGGCTGCACGTCCAGCAGGATCATCGGCTCCAGGCACAGGTCGCGCAGCGACACCTGGGCCTGGCGGGCGAAGCGGTGGTGTTCCGGCAGCAGCGCGTAGGGCTTCTGCGGGGCCATCAGCGGCTCGGTGGCGATGGTGCTGTCCAGCTCGTGGTCGTAGAGGAAGGCCAGGTCGAAGGTGCCGGCGGTCAGCCCTTGCACCAGTTCCTGCTGCTCGCCGTCGCGGATGCGGATGTCCACCCCTGGGTACAGCGCGCGGAACCCCGCGATCAGTTGCGGCAGGTAGAGCGGCGCCACCGTCTCGAAGCAGCCGATGTCGATCTGCCCGGCGACGATGTCGTTGTCCGCCAGGGCGTTCTGCTCGAACTCCCGCGCCACCCGCAGCAGCTCCAGGGCCTTCTCGTAGAAGCGCGTGCCGCTGGGGGTCAGCGACACGCCCTGGGCGTGGTGGCGGATGAACAGCTGCACGCCGAAGCTCTCCTCCAGCCCCTTGATGGCCGTGGAGATGGACGGCTGGGCGATGTAGAGCTTGCGGGACGCCTCGGCCACGCTGCCGGATTCCACCGTGGTCACGAAGTACCTCAGTTGCCGCAGGGTGTAGGTCGCCATGGGACTCCTCCTCGTTTCAACAGCCTGATCTCAGCAGCCCGATCTCGACGGCCTGTGCCACCTGTGCCGGCCGCGCCTCGCCCGTGGAGCGGAAGGCCAGCACCATACCCCAGGCCGCAGCGGGTGGGCCGATCGGCTGGTGAGCTTTTTCATGGCTAGCGAGCATATTTTTAATAATTTTCCTCATGCCCCCGCTGGCGCACCATCTGCCCCGACCCGAACGACAACCAGACCGCGAAGACGGTCGACAGGGGGTGCAGCGTGTACGACCTCGGCTATTGGCAGCAGCGAGCCGCCCGGCAATCCATCATCGACAAGGCCCTGATCGGCGGCCGCCTGGTGAGTGCCGCTTCCGGCGCCACCTTCGATTCCATCAACCCCGCGACCAACCAGCTGCTGGCCCGCGTCGCCGCCTGCGACACGGCGGACGTCGACCTCGCCGTGCGCAGCGCCCGCCAGGCCTTCGAGCACGGCCCCTGGGCGCGCATGGCGCCGGCCGAGCGCAAGAAGATCCTGCTGCGCCTCGCCGAGCTGATGCTGGCCCACCGCGAAGAGCTGGCCCTGCTGGACTCGCTGGACATGGGCAAGCCGGTGATGGACGCCTACACCATCGACGTGCCCGGCGCCGCCAACGTCTTCGCCTGGTACGCCGAATCCCTCGACAAGCTCTACGACCAGGTGGCGCCCACTGCGCCCAACGCCCTGGCCACCATCACCCGCGAAGCGCTGGGTGTGGTCGCCGCCGTGGTGCCCTGGAACTTCCCCCTCGACATGGCCGCCTGGAAGCTGGCCCCGGCCCTGGCCGCCGGCAACAGCGTGGTGCTCAAGCCCGCTGAGCAGTCCCCCGCCTCGGCCCTGCGCCTGGGCGAGCTGGCCCTGGAGGCGGGCCTCCCCGAAGGCGTGCTGAACGTGGTGCCCGGCCTCGGCGAGCAGGCCGGCCGTGCCCTGGGCCTGCACCCGGACGTGGACTGCCTGGTGTTCACCGGCTCCACCCAGGTGGGCAAGTACTTCATGGGCTATTCGGCCCAGTCCAACCTCAAGCAGGTCTGGCTGGAATGCGGCGGCAAGAGCCCCAACCTGGTGTTCGACGACTGCCGCGACCTCGACCTCGCCGCCGAGAAGGCCGCGTTCGGCATCTTCTTCAACCAGGGCGAAGTGTGCTCGGCCAACTCGCGCCTCTACGTACAGCGCAGCATCCGCGACGAATTCATCGAACGCCTGCTGGCCAAGGCCCGCGACTGGATGCCCGGCGACCCGCTGGACCCGGCCAGCCGCGCCGGCGCCATCGTCGACAGCAGCCAGACCCGGCGCATCCTGGGCTTCATCGAGCAGGCCCAGGGCCAGGGCGCCCGGCTGCTCGCCGGTGGCCGGCAACTGACCTTCAACGGCTCCAGCAACTTCATCGAACCGACCCTGTTCGCCGACGTCGGCCCCGGCACCGTCCTCGCCCGCGAGGAAGTCTTCGGCCCGGTGCTGGCCATCAGCACCTTCGACCACGAAGACGAAGCCATCCGCCTGGCCAACGACAGCGTCTACGGCCTCGCCGCCTCGGTCTGGAGCGACGACCTGCACCGTGCTCACCGCGTGGCCCGCGCCCTCAAGGCCGGCACCGTGTCGGTGAACACCGTCGACGCCCTCGACGTCAGCGTGCCCTTCGGCGGCGGCCGCCAGTCCGGCTTCGGTCGCGACCTGTCGCTGCACGCCTTCGACAAGTACTGCCAGCTGAAGACCACCTGGTTCCAGCTGCGCCCCGGCCCCGCGTAGGCCCCGCCCGCGCGGGGACCAAGGTCGCCCCAGACGACCGGCCCCGATCCACCCCGCGTTCGCGCGGGGTCATGACTGCCTCCGTAACTGACAACAACCCAACAAGCAGTGAGGGAGTTCCCATGCGCATGTCCTTGCGTCGTACCGCTTTTGCCCTGAGCGCCCTGGCCGGCCTCAGCGGTTCCGTGCTGGCCGCCCCGGCCAGCCTCACCGTCATCTCCTTCGGCGGCGCCACCAAGGCCGCCCAGGACGCGGCCTACTTCCGCCCCTTCGAAGCCAGCGGCGCCGCGCGTGTGGTGGCCGGCGAATACAACGGCGAACTGTCCAAGGTGAAGGCCATGGTCGACATCGGCCAGGTCACCTGGGACGTGGTCGAAGTGGAATCCCCCGAGCTGCTGCGCGGCTGCGAGGAAGGCCTGTTCGAGCGCCTCGACCCGGCGGTGATCGGCGACCCTGGCCAGTACATCCCCAACACCGTCAGCGAGTGCGGCGTGGCCAGCTACGTCTGGTCCATGGTGCTGGCCTACGACGCCAGCCGGCTGAGCAGCGCCCCCACCTCCTGGGCCGACTTCTGGGACCTGCAGCGCTTCCCCGGCAAGCGCGGCCTGCGCAAGGGTGCCAAGTACACCCTGGAAGCCGCGCTGCTGGCCGACGGCGTCAAGCCCGCCGACCTCTACCGCGTGCTGGAGACCCCCGAAGGCGTCGCCCGCGCCTTCCGCAAGCTCGACCAGATCAAGCCCAGCATCCAGTGGTGGGAAGCCGGCGCCCAGCCGCCGCAATGGCTGGTGGCCGGCGACGTGGTGATGTCCGCCGCCTACAACGGGCGCATCGCCGCCGCCCAGCAGGAAGGCTCGAAGCTGTCCATCGTTTGGGCCGGCAACCTCTACGACCCGGACCACTGGGCCATCGTCCGCGGCAGCCCGAACAAGGCCGCTGCCGAACGCTTCATCGCCTTCGCCAGCCAGGCGCCGAACCAGCAGGCGTTCTCCACCCGCATCCCCTACGGGCCGGTGAACAAGGCCGCCCTGGATGCCCTGCCGGAGGCCACCCGCGCCCAGCTGCCCACCGCCCCGGCCAACCTGGCCGACGCCCAGCTGGTGAGCGCCGAGTTCTGGGTCAACCACGGCGAGGAGCTGGAGGAGCGCTTCAACGCCTGGGCCGCGCGCTGAGATCACAAGGGCGCGGCCGGCCCGCGCCCTGCATCACCGACCCGCCGGCCGGCGGGCGCATAACAACGACAAGATCGGAGGGTGTCATGAGTGCAAGTGTGTCCATGCCCGTGCAGGGGCAGGAGGAAGTCGGCGGGTTCCGCCGGGTGCTGGGGCTCGGCGCGTTGCTCGCCGTGGCCATCGGCCTGGTGGTGTCCCAGGGCGTGATGGTGCTGATGCTGCAAGGCGCCGGCCTCTCCGGCCTGGGCTTCCTGGTGCCGCTGGGGCTGGCCTGGCTGCTGGCGCTGAGCTACGCCTTCTCGTTCTCCGAACTGGCGCTGATGATCCCCCGCGCCGGCGGCCTGTCCAGCTACACCGAAGTGGCCCTGGGGCACTTCCCGGCCATCCTCGCCACCTTCTCCGGCTATGTGGTGGTGGCGATGTTCGCCCTCTCCGCCGAGCTGCTGCTGCTCGACCTGATCATCGGCAAGGTCTACCCCGACGTGTTCCCGCCCTTCAGCGTCGCCTTCGGCGTGCTCGGCCTGTTCACCGTGCTCAACCTCCTGGGCATCGACATCTTCGCCAGGCTGCAGACCGCCCTGGCAGTGGTGATGGTCATCGTCCTGCTGGTGCTGGGCATTGCCGCCATCGCCAAGGGCGCCCCGGGCACCACCGCCAGCAGCGTGCTGCACGGTGACTGGAACCCCATGGGCGCCGGCGTGCTGACCCTTACCGCCATGGCCGTGTGGGGCTTCGTCGGCGCCGAGTTCGTCTGCCCGCTGGTGGAGGAGACCAAGCGCCCCGAACGCAACATTCCGCGCTCGATGATCATCGGCCTCACCGTCATCTTCCTCACCATCGCCCTGTACTGCCTGGGCGCGCTGTTCATGCTGCCGGCCGAGGCGCTGACCACCAATGCCCTGCCGCACTACCTGTTCGCCACCACGGTGTTCGGCGAGTCCGGCGAAGTGTTCCTGGTGATCGCCGCCGTCACCGCCACCTGCAGCACCCTCAACACCTCGCTGGCAGCCATCCCGCGCATGCTCTACGGCATGGCCCAGAACGGCCAGGCGTTCCCGCAGTTCAAACGGCTCAGCCCGCGTGCCCGCACCCCCTGGGTGGCGGTGCTGTTCGTCGCCGCCATCACCGGCCTGCCGATCCTCGCCATGGGCCAGGACGCCGCCTCCATCAACCTGCTGCTGCTGGCCGCCGCACTGGCCTGGCTGCTGGCGTACATCATCGTCCACCTCGACGTGATCGCCCTGCGCCGCCGCTACCCGGCCATCGCCCGGCCGTTCCGCACGCCGTTCTACCCGCTGCCGCAGCTGTTCGGCATCGGCGGCATGCTCTATGCAATCGCCTACGCCTCGCCGAGCCCGGACATGACCGGGAAGATCTTCGGCATCGCCGGCGTGGTGCTGGGCCTGGTGTCGCTGATCGCCGTGGCCTGGATCAAATGGGTGATGGGCAAGCCGCTGTTCCGCCCCGAGCCCCTGCCTGCCGCCCAGTGAGCCGCATCAACACGAACCCGCAACGCCCCCGCAAGGGGAGAAAGGAGACACCGACATGAACGCCCCATTCCAGGCCCAACGTGACACCCGCGACTACCAGGCGGCTGACGCGGCCCACCACATCCACGCCTTCCTCGACCAGAAGGCGCTCAACGCCGAAGGGCCGCGCGTGATCGTCGGCGGCGACCGCCTGCACCTCTGGGACAACGACGGCAAGCGCTACCTGGATGGCATGTCCGGCCTGTGGTGCACCAACCTCGGCTACGGCCGCAAGGACCTCGCCGCCGCCGCCTCGCAGCAGCTGGAGCAGCTGCCGTACTACAACATGTTCTTCCACACCACCCACCCGGCGGTGATCGAACTCTCCGAGCTGCTCTTCAGCCTGCTGCCCGGCCACTACAGCCACGCCGTCTACACCAACTCCGGCTCCGAGGCCAACGAGGTGCTGATCCGCACCGCGCGCCGCTACTGGCAGATCCTCGGCAAGCCCGAGAAGCGCATCATGATCGGCCGCTGGAACGGCTACCACGGCTCCACCCTCGGCTCCACCGCCCTCGGCGGCATGAAGTTCATGCACGAGATGGGCGGCATGCTGCCGGACTTCGAACACATCGACGAACCCTACTGGTACGCCCAGGGCGGCGACCTCAGCCCCGAGGAATTCGGCCTGCGCGCCGCCCGCCAGCTGGAAGAGAAGATCCTCGAACTGGGTGCCGACAAGGTCGCCGCCTTCGTCGCCGAACCCTTCCAGGGCGCCGGCGGCATGATCTTCCCGCCGGAGTCCTACTGGCCCGAGATCCAGCGCATCTGCCGGAAGTACGACGTGCTGCTGTGCGCCGATGAAGTGATCGGCGGCTTCGGCCGCACCGGCGAATGGTTCGCCCACCAGCACTTCGGCTTCCAGCCGGACACCCTCTCCATCGCCAAGGGCCTCACCAGCGGCTACATCCCCATGGGCGGCCTGGTGCTGAGCAAGCGCATGGCCGAAGTCCTGGTGGAGCAGGGCGGCGTCTTCGCCCACGGCCTGACCTACTCCGGCCACCCGGTGGCCGCCGCCGTGGCCATCGCCAACCTCAAGGCCCTGCGTGACGAAGGGGTGGTCCGCCAGGTCAAGGCCGACACCGGCCCCTACCTGCAGCAGTGCCTGCGCGAAGTGTTCGGCAACCACCCGCTGGTGGGCGACATCCAGGGCACCGGCCTGGTCGCCGCCCTGCAGCTGGCCGAAGACAAGGCCTCCCGCAAGCGCTTCGACAACGAGAACGACATCGCCTGGCGCTGCCGCACCCTCGGCTTCGAAGAAGGCGTGATCATCCGCTCCACCCTCGGCCGCATGATCATGGCCCCCGCCTTGGTGGCCACCCGCGCCGAACTGGACGAGCTGGTGGAAAAGACCCGCAAGGCCCTCGACCGCACCGCCCAGGAACTGGGCCGGCTCTGACACCGCCCCACCCAACGCCCCGGGGCCCAACCCCGGGGCGTTTTCGTGCCTCAGCACATCCTACGAACCACGTGGCGATGCCCGCGTATTCCGGGCAGGCCCGTAGGATGCGGTGAGCTCGGCGAACCGCATCGGTCCCCGCACGGGGGCATTGCCTGCGTAACGTGATGCGCTTCGTACCTCAGCACATCCTACGGACCACGTGGCGATGCCTGCGTATTCCGGGCGGGCCCGTAGGATGCGGTGAGCTCGGCGAACCGCATCGGCTTCCGCGCGGGGGCATTGCCTGCGTAACGTGATGCGCTTCGTACCTCAGCACATCCTACGGACCACGCGGCAATGCCCGCGTATCCCGGGCGGGCCCGTAGGATGCGGTGAGCTCAGCGAACCGCATCGTTCCTTGCGCGGGATCACTGCCCCGGCACGCTCACCCCTGGCGGCTGCCGCCGCCGATCTGCCACACGTAGGGCGGTTCGGTGCCGTTGACGTGCCAGTCGCCGACGATGCGCTCCTTGTAGATCACCGGGTTGTGGGAGGCCGCCGTGCGGGCGTTGCGCCAGTGGCGGTCGAGCTGACGGCTGACGCTGGTGGCCGAAGCGCCGAGGGCGTTGAACAGGTCGCTGGTGGCGCGCAGCACCAGCTCCACAGCGGCCACCTGGGCCTGGGCCGACTCCAGTTCGGCATGCACGTTGGCCAGGCGCTCGGCCTCGTCGTCCCCGGCGAAGTGCGCCAGGTAGGCCCGCTGGGCGGCCTCGGCCGCGCGCAGGGTGGCTGCCTCGGCTGCATAGACCTGGCCGGAGGCCTTGCCGATCACCTGCTGCACCTGCGGGTCCTCGCTCACCGCCGAGGCGTTGCCGTGGCTGAACACCCGGGTACGGCGACTCACCTCGCCAGCGAAGTCCCGCAGGGCGCCACGCCCGGAACCGGCCAGCACCGCCAGCAGCACCAGCTGGTAGAACGCCGTCTGGTAGCGGAAGCGCTCGGCGAAGTCGATCAGGTTGGCTTCCTCCACCACCGCGTCCTTGAACACCGAAGTGCCGCTGCCGGTGGTGCGCTGGCCGAAACCGTCCCAGTCGTCCTGCTGCTGCACACCGGCCTGGTGGGTGCTGATGGCGGCGATCACGTCACGGCCGTTGTCGTCGCGGCGGGCGAACAGGTCGATCCAGTCGGAGAACAGGCTGCCGGTGCTGTAGTACTTGGTGCCGTTGACCACCCACTGGTCGCCCTTGCGGCTGACCCGGGTGATCACGTCGCCGATCTTCACCGCGCCCACCTCGGTCCAGGCGCAGCCCACCAGGTCACCGGCGACGAAGCGCTCGAACCACAGGGCCTGGGACGCATGGGCCTGGGCGTTGAGGCGGTCCTCGACGAAGGCGAAGTTGCCGCGCAGCGCCTGGGGCACGTTGGAGTCCGCCTCGGCCAGCTCGATCAGCAACTGGAACAGCTGCGGCAGCGAAGCCCCCGCACCGCCGAAGGCCACCGGGATGCGCACCGCGCCGAAGCCGGCCTCCTTCAGCCAGCGGATGGGTTCGTAGGGCAGGGTGCGCTCGCGCTCGCGGGCCACCGCGCCCTCGGCGATGCGCGCGAAGATCGGGCGGAAGCGCTGGGCCAGCGCCTCGTAGTCGGTACCGGTGGACAGGGCGGCGGGCAGGGTCTTTTGCTGGGCAGTCATGGAAGGGCTCCTGGGGTGAAAGGGACCGTAGCGGTCGTCCACCTCCCTTTTGCAGGGGCCGTGCCGCAGGCTCCAGAGCCCCGTGTTCCGTGGCGTTCAGGGTGTTTTCCACAGCCACGACGAGGCGCCGGGCCTGTTGCCGGCAGGGCAGGCTGCTGATCGGCTGTTCCACAGCAGGCAGGTGGACGGAACACCGCCATCACGCCCCAGACACAGGCGGATCCGGTCCCCGCGAGACCCAAGCCCGGAGACGTGTTGTGGAGGGCGGATCAGCGATGGCGCGGAAAGGTGCAAAGGTTCCGCTGTGACGGCCAGCGAGCGTGATAGTGTCGCGGCCTTCAGGGAAGCCGTTGGAGCAAGGGATATGCAATGTAAGACCTGGTGTCGACGTGTCGCGCGCCTGTCATGGCGGCTGGTTCTGGGAGGCCTCCTGGGTGCTGGGCTGCTGGCCTGTAGCGAACCCGTGGACCCGTCCTTCATCCAGACATTCATCGATGTGAACAAGCGCGGAGATGACTCCGCCTCGACCGCTCAGTTCGATGCGCAACTCGGGGTGTTGGCTGTAGGGCGTGAGAGCGGGCGTGTGGAAATCTGGAGTACTCGCGAATCCGGTCGCCGCATTGGCGTGCAGGGGCATCCGGCGCGTCCGGAGTTCCTGGCCTTTGGCCATGACGATGGCATCGTGCTGAGTGCCTCGCGCTTCGATAACAATGCCATTGACCCGAGCTCCGGCGTTCGTATCTGGGATGCCGCCACCGGAGAGCTGCGTGCAACCGTGTCGGGCCTATGGGCGCCAGGCCCGTTGGCTGCGCTGCCGCAGAAGCACCTCTTCCTGATCAGCGACACGTCCGACCTGCTTCTCTATGACTTCGCTCAGCGGAAAGGAGTGGGTACCCGCTTGTCGTTGAAAACCAGCCTGATCACGGCACTGGCCGTCAACGCCAAAAACGGCTTGATCGCGGTGGGTGGTGGCGACGGCAAGGTATTCACCTTGCGTCTGGTCGTGGGCGAAGACGAAGTACCCAGGCTGGAAGTCGTCAAGCAGGCTGACCCCTACAACAGTGCGCCTCGCAGCGATGTGCTCGACCTGGCGTGGTTCGATGACGACCGGCGCTTGGTGGCAGCGAACCGTATCCCGGAAGGTGCCGGGCGTGACGTATTGGGTGAGGTGGTGGAATGGGACCCTCAGGAGCTGACGCCTCTGCGTCGGTTCCCCATTTCCCTGCAGACCCTCAACTGGGCCTCCCATACCCCTGGGGAGCCCTGGATGGTGCTGGCAGGAACCGAGTCGACACGGGGTCGTATCGAGCTGGTAGACCTCCGCAACGGCGTTGCCTGGCGCTACAAGGCCAACACTGAACGCTCCCGCGCAGTCCTGCTTCCGGACGTTCGCGCGGGCCTCATTCTGCAAAGCGGAGGCGCTACGCGGATTGCCTACCTCGATCAGGAGTGAGCGGCCTGTGCGCAGGCTCGCAGGGTGCCGCCCATGACTTCCTTGCTGGAGGACTGGTGCGCCTTCTGCGAAGGGCGGGCGTCGTTCGACAAGAGCCACTTTCTCGGCTTGCTCAAGGGATGCCGTGACCCCGAGGCCATTCGCCAGGTATTTCGCTACTTCCCCGACGCGGACGAAATGAGCCGAAGAGCCTGGGACGTCATCTCGTCAGGGACGCTGGAGAATGCGCTCTACCTGCTGCCCCGAAAGGAGTGCGGCCTGGCCGAACGCCTGACACTCGGAGAGGCTTGGCTGCGCGAGCTGGCGCGGGTATGCGAGGCCTTTGGAGACGAGGAGCTGGCGGCGATCTGCCGTACCGCGAGGGTTGTTGCCGCCACCCGCGACGAGGTTCATGCCGCACGAATGCAGGACATTCCCGAGCTTTGGGTGTTCGATCGGCTCGGGGACGAAATCCGTGCACGAAAGACGCTGCATACCGAGGCGGCCTATGGGCTGCATGAAGCGCTTTATGGGTTGGCCGCCGATTACTACCTGGCCTGGTACATCGCCCAACCCCTTTTCGACCTGGACATCGACCTGGCTCGCTACTTGCGGCTCTGGCGAGCCGGCGGTATTTGCGCGCTGATGCCAACCCGGCTGCTGGTGAGTTGAAGCCTGTACTCCGGACCGAGAGCCATCGCGGTATCGGTGCGTACTTGGCGTGATGCGCTTCGTGCCTCAGCACATCCTACGAACCACGTGGCAATGCCCACATAGCCCTAGGCGGGCCCGTAGGATGCGGTGAGCTCGGCGAACCGCATCGGTCCCCGTGCGCCTCAAACCCCGTGGCGACGCCCCCGTAGCCTGGGCTTCAGCCCAGGGAAATCGTGGATCGATGAAGCGCTATCCCCCTACGCCACCCCGGCGATCGGCCGGCTTCAAAGCCGGCCGATGCGGTCGAGTTCGGCTTGCAGGGCGGGGCGGTCGAGGTGGGCGAAGGGCAGGGCGAAGAAGGCGCGGCAGCGGGCTTCGATGCGTTGCAGGGTGGCGTCGAAGGCGGCGTCCACCTCGGCGTCGCTGCCCTGCACGTCGGACGGGTCGGCCAGGCCCCAGTGGGTCTTCAGCGCGGGGCCGAAGTAGACCGGGCAGGCTTCGCCGGCGGCGTTGTCGCACACGGTCACCACGATGTCCGGCGGGTTGTGTTCGAAGGCGTCGTTGCCCTTGCTGCTCAAGCCGTCGGTGGCGATGCCGGCGCGGGCGAGGGTGGTCAGGCTGCGCGGCAGCACCTGGCCCTTGGGGTGGCTGCCGGCGCTCACCGCTTCGAAGCCGTCCGGGGCGAGGTGGTTGAACAGCGCCTCGGAGAGGATGCTGCGGCAGCTGTTGGCGGTGCACATGAACAGGACACGCATGGCGGGTTCTCGCAAGGTCAGAGCCCCAGGCGCAGGGCCAGGGCGGAGAGGGTGATGAGCAGCACCGGCAGGGTCAGCAGGATGCCCACGCGGAAGTAGTAGCCCCAGGTGATGCGCACGCCCTTGCGCGCCAGCACGTGGAGCCAGAGCAGGGTGGCGAGGCTGCCGATGGGGGTGATCTTCGGCCCCAGGTCGCAGCCGATGACGTTGGCGTAGATCATCGCCTCGCGCACCACGCCCTCGCTGGCGCTGGCCTGGATCGACAGCGCCCCCACCAGCACGCTGGGCATGTTGTTCATCACCGACGACAAGCCCGCCGAGAGCAGCCCGGTGCCCAGCGCCGCGCCCCACACGCCGTGTTCGGCGAAGCGGTCGAGCAGGGCGGTGAGGCCGTCGGTGAGGCCGGCGTTCTTCAGCCCGTAGACCACCAGGTACATGCCCAGGGAGAACACCACCACCTGCCAGGGCGCCTCGCGCAGCACCTTGCGCGTGGCGATCACATGGCCCCGCGCGGCGACGATGAACAGCAGCACCGCACAGGCCGCCGCCACCGCGCTGATGGGCACGCCGAGCGGCTCCAGGGCGAACAGCCCGACCAGCAGCACCAGCAGCATCCAGCCGCCGGTGATGAAGGTGGCGCGGTCGCGGATGGCCGCCTCGGGGGCCTTCAGTGCCTCCACCGGGTAGCGTGCGGGGATGTCGCGGCGGAAGAACAGGTACAGCACCGCCAGGGTCGCCGCCACGCTGGCCAGGTTCACCGGCACCATCACCGAGGCGTATTCGGCGAAGCCCAGGCCGAAGTAGTCGGCCGAGACGATGTTCACCAGGTTCGACACCACCAGCGGCAGGCTCGCGGTGTCGGCGATGAAGCCCGCCGCCATCACGAAGGCCAGGGTGGTGGCCGGGGAGAAGCGCAGCGCCAGCAGCATCGACATGACGATGGGGGTGAGGATCAGCGCCGCGCCGTCGTTGGCGAACAGCGCCGACACCGCCGCCCCCAGCAGGATGCAGTAGGCGAACAGCCGCGCCCCGCTGCCCTTGGCCCAGCGCGCCACGTGCAGCGCCGCCCACTCGAAGAAGCCGGCCTCGTCCAGCAGCAGGCTGATGACGATCACCGCGATGAAGGTGGCCGTGGCGTTCCAGACGATGGCCCACACGGTGGGGATATCCTGCAGCGACACCGCACCCACCGCCAGGGCGATCAGCGCCCCCAGGCTCGCGCTCCAGCCCACGCCCAGCCCGCGCGGCTGCCAGATGACCAGCAGCAGGGTGAAGAGAAAGACCGCCAAGGCAATCAGCATGGCCACCTCCTCAGCACGCCGGGCAGCAGGCGGCGGCCTGTCCCGGTCGCCCTTCCATGCCGTGCAGCCGCGCCGCGTCCGCCGCCAGCCACTCGGCCGTACAGCGTAGCGCTACCTCCAGCAGCTCGCCCACCCAGGCGGGGAGGGCCGGGTTCAGCCGGTAGTACACCCACTGGCCCTGGCGGCGATCCAGCAGCAGCCCGGCGGCGCGCAGTTGCGCCAGGTGGCGGCTGATCTTCGGCTGGCTGTCCCCCAGCGCGCACACCAGCTCGCACACGCACAGCTCGCCCTCCTGGGCGATGAGCAGCGTCGCGCGGGCTCGCGTCGGGTCGGCCAGGCACTTGAACAGGTCGGGTGGGGCGATCATGGCGGCAGGGTCCGGATATATGGGAAAGCGAATATATGGAAATCCATATGTGCGCTCAAGCGCTGCTGCTTTCGTCAGCCGATGATCGGCATGCCTCACACCCGTGGAGGCGCTGGCCGATGGTGCGAGGCGCCGCCGTAGCCGGCGCTTTCAGGCCCGTTCGACGCGATCCCGGCCGTTGCGTTTGGCCAGGTACAGCGCCGTGTCGGCACGCTCCAGGGCTGCAGCATGGCTTTCGCCAGTGCCGGCCAGGGTGGCCCCGAAGCTGGCGGTCTGGGTCAGGTACGTGGCCTTGTGGGCCATGGGGGTGGCACTCACGGCCTGGCGCAGGCGTTCGGCAACCTGGGCGAGTTCTTCGCCGTCGAGCACGCAGACGAGCACGACGAACTCTTCGCCGCCGATCCGCGCGAGCACATCATCGGGACGCAGCTGGGATTTCAGCCGGCGTGCGCTTTCCCACAGGACGACGTCGCCCATGGCGTGGCCGTGCCGGTCATTGACGTGCTTGAAATGGTCAAGGTCGCCGTAGATGACGCCGAGTGACTGGCCCCTGGCTGCCACACGGTGGTGCAGCAGGGGGTAGAAATGCTCCAGCCCCCGGCGGTTCCACAACTGCGTCAAGGGGTCGAGCATGGCCTTGCGCTGCTCACGCCCGATGGCCTCTCTCAGGGTGTGGGTGTGCTCGCTGAGGCTGCGCAGCTGGATGTACCCCTCGGCAAGCACCGCAAGCTCCTTGAGCCGTCTGATCTCGGTTTCGTCGAGGTGGCGCGGCTTGATGTCGGTGATGCACAAGGCACCAACCGCCTGGCCGTTTGCCGCATGGATGGGGTAGCCGGCGTAGAAGCGCAGGTACGGCGGGCCGATCACCATCGGGTTGTCGGCGAAGCGTTCGTCGCAGGTGGTGTCCGGCACCTGGAACGCCTCCGACAGCAGGATGGTGTGCCCGCAGAACGACGTGCTCCTGGGGGTTTCGCAGTTCAGGTGGCCCGCCCGCGCCTTGAACCACTGCCGCTCCTGGTCAATCAGGGTGATGGAGGCCGCGTCGGCATTGAACAGCTCGCGGGCCAGGCGCGTCAGCGTATCCAGGTAGTGGTCGGCGGGGGTGTCGAGGATCTCCAGGTGGTGGAGGGCGTCCAGGCGCAGGGATTCGTCGGGTGCGTAAGGCGCGGCAAGCATGTCGAATCCCTTTTCCGTGCAGCATCTCGTTGCGCTGCGTTGTGGTTGAGAGGCGGCGCCCCTTGTGGGGGCGCCCGGGGTCAGGAGAAAGAACTGCGAGGACCTTGTGGGTCGGTGCAGGTGCGACGCATCGGGGCTACTTCAGCAACCCCAGCAGGAGCGTCGCGAGGATGACGGTGGCAGCACCGCCGATGCGTGTGGAGATCTGGGCGAACGGCATGAGCTGCATGCGGTTGGAGGCCGAGAGGATGGCCACATCGCCAGTGCCGCCCAGGCCGCTGTGGCAGCAGGTGACGATGGCGGACTCCACGGGAAACATCTTCAGCAGGTTGCCGATCACGAAGCCGGCGAAGGTCATGCTGATCACCACCGCTGCGCAGACCGCGACATAGCCGACCGAGAACACCTTGACCACGCTGTCGAGCGGGACGTAGAGCAGGCCGAGGCCGATCATCACGGGCCAGATGAAGGCGGTGGAAATCAGCTTGTAGAACGCACGGCTGCCTTCTTCGAGCGGCTGCGGCAAGACCTGCAAGTACTTGAACAGCACCGCGATGAGGATCATCAGCACCGGGCCGGGGATGTGCACGACCTTCTCCAGCAAGCCGCCCAGGATGAAGAAGGTGCAGATCAGCAGAACGCCGGCCCCCATGTAGCGGAAGTCCAGGTTGTGTGGCGCCTCGTTGACCAGAAACAGATCGTTCTCGGCCTTGGCGCGGATCAGCATCCCGTTACCGCTCAGCTCAGGGCGCTTCAGGCCGATGCGTGCCATCACCCCGGCGCAGATGATCGCGACGATGTTGCCGACCACCGCAGCGGGCACCAGCTGCGCGACATACTGCTCGGGCGTGCCCCCCAGCAGGCTGGAATAGGCCAGGGACAGCGGCAGGATGCCCTCGCCGATGCCCCCGCCAATGATCGGCACGATGATGAAGAAAAAGGTGTGGTACGGGCTGTAGCCGAACAGTGCTCCCACTGCCAGCCCACAGCCGACCGACACCAGCGTGCCGAATACAAGAGGCACAAACATGCGCAGCATCCCCTGCACCAGGATGACCCGGTGCATGCCCAGGATGCTGCCGACCACCAGGCTGGCGATGACGAAGTAGAGGAAGTTCGCGTCCTTCATGAGGACCCGGGCGGCGTCCAGGGTGGGCGCGCCGAAGAAGCCGTAGTAGACCAGCACCGACGGCAGCAGCAGGCAGAGGATGGCCCCGCCGCCGATGTCGCGGAGGATCGGGATGCGTTGCCCCAACTGACCCAGCAGCATGCCCATGGTCATGATGACCGCCAGCCCGCCGATCATGGTTTTCGGCAGGAGCCCGTAATGGGCAGAGAGGAACACGATCAGCGAGATGCCGAGGAAATAAGGAAATGGAATAACGCCAACTTCGTAGTTGGCAACACGCGCCAGGAGTGGAACTTCAATAGTTGAGGGCAGGGGCTGCTCAGGTAGTTCTGGAAGTTGGGGTGGTGTATTCATTGGTGTCGACCCATGCTTGTTCTTGTTAGTGAGTGTCTTGGCAATGTTTGCAGTTGCACATGTGAATGATGCTATCGTTCGCCCCCCGGCGAGATAAACCAGCGGACCATGAAGGCTATGGACACAAACCGTGTTGAATTACCGCTACCTGAAGACCTGCGGGTCTTCCTCATGGTCATTCGCAAGGGGAGTTTCGCCGGCGCGGCAGACCAGCTGGGGCAGTCTCCGGCCTATGTCAGCAAGCGCATCCGCGTGCTGGAAGAGGCGCTGCACGCGCGCCTGCTGCACCGCACGACACGCCGGGTGGCACTCACGGATGCCGGTGAGCGCACCCGACGTTGGGCCATTCGCATCCTGAATGACATGGACGAGTTCATGGATGAACTGTCCGACGCGCGAAGTGCTCCACAAGGGGCAGTCAATATCTGCAGTAGTTTCGGATTCGGGCGAAATCATGTGGCGCCCGCAATTGCAGAGTTGACGGCCCGCTATCCCAAGTTGGAAGTGAAGTTGGATGTTTTTGACCGGGTCGTCGACATTATCAGCGAAGGTTTCGATTTGGAAATTCGTGTCGGGGACGATATTCCGGGGCAGCATATATGCCGCCAATTGGCGAGTAATGAACGGGTGCTGTGCGCCACGCCGGATTACCTTGCCCGGCATGGCGTGCCAGGCAGCATTGCGGAGTTGGAGCACCACGATTGCCTGATCCTGAAGGAGCGCAACAACCCCTTCGGCATCTGGCAGCTCAAGCGTGGGGACGAGGCCGTGTCCGTACGGGTCAGCGGGCCGCTCTCTTCGAACAACGGCGAAATCGTCCTGCAGTGGGCCCTGAGCGGAAAGGGCATCCTGCTCCGCTCGCAGTGGGACGTCCGGCCCCTGATTGCCCAGGGCCGGCTCGTGCAGGTGCTGCATGGCTACACCCAGAGTGCGAATGTCTGGGCCGTGTACCCAACCCGGCTCTCGGACTCCGCCAAGCTCCGGGTCTGTGTGGAGTTTCTTGAGACCTACCTGAAACGCCTCCTGCGTCAGTGAAGCCTGGCGTTCAAACCGGGCAACCCTTGCTTTTCAACAGCGTGTCGAAACGGCTCGAATCGTAGGTACCGCTCTCGATGGAGGCCATGATGGCTCTTTCGCGGTCGAGTAGTTGGTAGCAAGCCCGGTGCATACGTGCCAGTTCTTCGCGCGGTATGGCCACGACACCGTCCAGGTCGCCGATCACCAGGTCACCCGGGTTCACCAGCATGCCGGCGCACAGGATGGGGACGTTGATTTCCCCGTTCCCCTCGCTGCTGGGGCCGCGATGGGCGCTCTCCAGCGCAAAGACGGGCAGCTCTCCTCCCCGCCATTCGGCCAGGTCACGAATCGCCCCGGCGACGACAAACCCGACGACGCCCGCCCGCAGGGCCAGCGCGCGCATGATGCTGCCCACCACGGCGCGAGTCGTGTCGCCGCTGCCATCGATCACGATCACATCGCCAGGGCGCGCCATCAGGATGGCCTTCAGCACCATCAGGTTGTCGCCCGGTCGGGTGCGCACCGTGAGCGCGGTTCCCAGCAGCGGCCTTTCACCGTGGAAGGGCTTCAGGCCCAGGGCCCCACAGTTGCGCCCCAGGCAATCGCTGACGATGGCACTCGGGATGTGGGCGAAGGCCTCCAGCCAACGGCGTTCCACGGAGGGGGCGCAGGGGTGGATCGCGTAGCCCGTTGGCCACGTCCGTCTCGAGTTGATTTCCAGCATGTCGGCTCCGAATGGCAGGGCGGTTCAGGCCAGCCAGGGGTGACGGCGGTGGTGTTCCTGCTCGAAGGCCTCGATCAGCGGCGCGCGTTGCAGGGTGGCGCCGATGGCATCCAGCCCGAGCAGCAGATACTCCTTGCGCAGCGGGTCGATGTCGAAGCTGATGTAGAGGCCGTTCTCGAAACTGATGCGCTGGGTAGGCAGGTCGATGGTGACCTTGGTGCAGCCCTGCTTGGTCAGCACGCTGGCGATCAGGTCGACCTGCGCCGGGGTGAGCTGGATCAGGAGCAAGCCATTGCGCTGACAGTTGTCGAAGAAGATCCCCGCGAAACTGGTGCCGATGATCGCCCGTATCCCGAGTTGCTTCAGGCCCCACACGGCATGTTCACGGCTGGAGCCGCAGCCGAAGTTGGGGCCCACCAGCAGAAAGCTGGCCCCCTGGAACGGGCTGCGGTTGAGGATGAACTCCGGGTTTGGCACGCCATCCGGCAGGAAGCGGAGGTCGAAGAAGACCCCCCGCTCCAACCCATTGCGATCGATGCCCTTGAGAAACTGCTTGGGCATGATCACGTCGGTGTCGATATTGGCAGCCAGAAGCGGGGCGGCAGTACCGCGGACTTTCACAAACGGCTCCATGCTCAGGCCTCCAGCGAGAATGTACGGACGTCGACCAGGTGCCCCGTCACAGCGGCGGCGGCGACCATGGCCGGGCTCATCAGGTGGGTGCGCGCACCGGCGCCCTGACGCCCCTCGAAGTTGCGGTTGGTGCTGGACGCACAACGGTCACCCGGCGCGAGGACGTCATCGTTCATCGCCAGGCACATCGAACAGCCGGACTGCCGCCACTCGAAACCCGCCGCCTGAAACAGCGCCGCCAACCCCTCGCGTTCGGCCTGCTCACGGACTTGCGTGGACCCCGGGACGATGATCGCGCGCACGTGCTTCGCGACCTGGCGCCCCGCCACCACCCGTGCCGCGTCTCGCAGGTCCTCGATGCGGGCGTTGGTGCAGGAGCCGATGAACGCATGGGTGATCGGGATCTCGCTCAGCCGTGTACCGGGCTCCAGGCCCATGTAGCGCAGGGCGCGCTGCAGGTCTTGCCGTCGGATCAGGTCGGGCTCCTGCTCCGGGTCCGGTACCCGCTCATGGATGGCCGCCGCCTGGTCCGGGCTGGTGCCCCAGGTCACCATCGGCTCGATCTCGCTGGCGTCCAGGTAGACCTCCGAATCGAAGCGTGCGCCTGGGTCGGTGCGCAGCTGCTTCCAGTGCTCCACGGCGACTTCCCATTGCTCGCCCTTGGGCGCGCGAGGCCGGTCCTGCAGGTACGCATAGACCTTCTCATCGGGCGCCATGAAGGCCCCGCGAGCCCCAGCCTCCACCGCCATGTTGCAGATCGTCATGCGGGCTTCGACGCTCAGTTCGCCGATGACCTGGCCCGTGAACTCGATGGCATAGCCCGTCGCCCCCGCCGCGCCGATCTGGCGGATCAGCGCCATGATGATGTCCTTCGAGGTGACGCCCAGGCCCAGTGTCCCCTCCACCGTGACCCGCATGGTCTTGAGGCGTTTGTAGACCAGCGTCTGCGTAGCCAGCAGGTGCTCGATCTCCGACGTGCCGATGCCGAAACCGAACGCCCCCAGGGCCCCGTAGGTGGTGGTATGGCTGTCGCCTGCCGCCACCACCATGCCCGGCAGGATGAAGCCCTGCTCGGGCGCGACCACGTGCTCGATGCCCTGGCGCTTGTCGAGCACATCGAACAGCTCGATGCCAAAGTCCCGGCAGTTCTGTTCCAGGTAGGACACCTGCAACGCCCCGCCCTCGTCGGGCATGGCCGCCACCCGCTGGGGGGCGGTGGGATTCACGTGGTCCACCACCGCCAGGGTCGCCTGGGGGCGCCATACCTGCCGGTCGGCCTCGCGCAGGCCGCTGAAGGCCTGGGGGCTGGTGTATTCATTGGCGACCTGGCGGTCGATGTAGAGCAGGACGTGGCCGCTGTCATCGAGCGTGCAGATGGTGTGCGAGTCGATGTGCTTGTCGTACAGGGTCTTGGGGGCATGCATGGGCGTTCTCGCGGTTAATTGTTGTGCGAGTCGGAAAATCACGGTGTGGCCACCGGAGCGGTGGGCCCTTGCAAGAATATGGAGCGCCGGATGCGCATCAAGGCGGCCTTGGTGAAGGCTCGATTTCCGAAACGTGTTCAATCGGCCGCTCATTCCGCCGCGCTTATGCCCCGTGATTCCCCGCGTTCCTTGAAATTGACGGCACCCGGGGCCGCGCCTAGCGTCTGGGGTTTCCCTCCCGTACAAGGACACCGCGATGAAAAAGACGGCTGAGTTCGACCTGATTGTCTTCGGCGCCTCCGGCTACACCGGCCGGCTGGTGGCCGAATACCTCGTGCAGGCCTACGGCAACGACAGCGCCCTGCGCTGGGCCATGGCCGGGCGTGACCTGGCCAAGCTGGCGGCGGTGCGGGACGAGATCGGCGCCCCGGCCGACACCCCCCTGGTGGTGGCGGACACCAACGACGCCGCCAGCCTGCGCGCCCTGGTGGCACGCACCCGCGCCGTGCTCACCACCGTCGGCCCCTACCAGCTCTACGGCGAGCCCCTGGTGGCGGCCTGCGCCGAGGCCGGGGTGGACTACGTCGACCTCTGCGGCGAGCCGGCCTGGATGCGCCGCATGATCGACGCCCACAGCGCCGCCGCGCAGCAGAGCGGGGCGCGCATCGTGTTCTCCTGCGGGTTCGACTCCATCCCCTTCGACCTCGGCGTGTTCTTCCTCCAGCAGGCCGCCAAGGCGCGCTTCGGCGTTCCGCTGCAACGCATCAAGGGCCGCGTGCGCCAGCTCAAGGGCACCTTCTCCGGCGGCACCGCCGCCAGCCTCAAGGCCACCCTGGCCGCCGCCAAGGCCGCCCCCTCGGTGCTGCAGCTGCTGGTCAACCCCTTCGCCCTGGCCCCCGGCTTCAACGGCCCGGCACAACCGGCCGGGGACCGCCCCGCCTACGACGAAGCCCTCGGCAGCTGGGCCGCGCCCTTCATCATGGCGGCCATCAACACCCGCAACGTGCACCGCTCCAACTTCCTCCTCGGGCACGCCTACGGCGCCGACTTCGTCTACGACGAAATGCTGCTCACCGGCCCCGGCGACAAGGGCAAGGCCATCGCCGAAGCCGTGGCGGCGGACCGCTCCCTGGCCAGCGACAGCGCGCCCAAACCCGGCGAAGGCCCGACCCGCGAGGAGCGCGAGAGCGGCCATTACGACCTGCTGTTCGTCGGCGAAACGGCGGACGGACGCACCCTGCGCGCCGGCGTCACCGGCCAGCGCGACCCCGGCTACGGCTCCACCTCGCGGATGATCACCGAGAGCGCCCTGTGCCTGCTGCGCGACGCCACCCAGACCCCCGGCGGCATCTGGACCACCGCCCCGGCCATGGGCGAGGCGCTGATCCAGCGGCTCACCGCCCACGCCGGCCTCACCTTCCGCCTCGAGGACTGACCATGGCCGAGCAACTCGACTTCCTCGTCGACCGCCACGACCTCACCCGCTGCCAGTGCCAGGCCAGCCCGCTGGCCGAAGCCCTGGCGCCGGGGCAGGTGCGCCTGCGCCTCGACCACTTCGCCTTCACCGCCAACAACGTCACCTACGCCGCCATGGGCGAGAGCCTGCACTACTGGCGCTTCTTCCCCGCGCCCGAGGGCTGGGGCAAGGTCCCGGTGTGGGGCTTCGCCGAGGTGGAGGCCAGCGCCTGCGACGGCATCGCCGTGGGCGAGCGCGTCTACGGCTACTTCCCCATGTCCAGCCACCTGGTGGTGGAGCCGGCCCAGGTGCGCGAGGGCGGCTTCCTCGACGGCGCCGAGCACCGCCGGCCGCTGCCGGTGATCTACAACCAGTACCTGCGCTGCGCCCGCGACCCGCTCTACGCCACCGGCAGCGAAGCGCTGCAGATGCTGCTGCGCCCGCTGTTCACCACCTCCTTCCTGTTGGACGACTTCCTCGGCGACAACCAGCTGTTCGGCGCCCGTCGCGTGGTGCTCACCAGCGCCTCCAGCAAGACCGCCATCGGCCTGGCCGAACTGCTGCACCGCCAGCGCGAAGCCCGGGGCGGCTATGAAGTGGTGGGGCTGACCTCCGCCGGCAACCGCGCCTTCGTCGAGGGCCTGGGCTGCTACGACCGGGTGATCGGCTATGACGAGGTGGCTGAGCTGGGCGCCGAGGTCCCCACCCTGACCGTGGACTTCGCCGGCAACGGCGAACTGCTCGGCCACCTGCACCGCCTGCTGGGCGAGCAGCTGCGCTACAGCTGCCTGGTGGGCGCGGCACACTGGGACCAGCGCGGCGGCCTGCCCCGTGACCTGCCCGGCCCCCGGCCGACGCTGTTCTTCGCCCCCAGCCAGGCCGAGAAACGCCTCAAGGAATGGGGCGGCCCCGGCTTCCAGGCGCGCCTGGCGGATTGCTGGACGCAGTTCCTCACCTTCGCCGGGCACTGGCTGCAGGTGCAGGAAGGCTCCGGCGCCGAGGCGGTGGAGCAGGTCTACCGCGACGTACTCGCCGGCCACGCCGACCCGCGCATCGGCCACGTGCTGGCGCTGCCGGCACGCTGAGGCGGCTCGTAACGCAGAGGCACCTGACGCCCTGGCGGAGACCGCCAGGGCGTCAGGTGCCTGCCAGGTTGCTGCTACCCGCCAAGCCTGGTGACACGTTGCGGGGACCCTCAGTGCTTCGCCGCGTTCTGTGTCGAATATTCTTTGCAAATTGTTTCGCTTTGGACGTAGGCTGAAACGCCGTCGCGGCCTGCCTCGCGCCAGACCTTTCCTACAACAAGAAAAATGACTGGATCGGATTAGTCCCTTTATGTCCAAGCCCCGTCGTGTCCACACCATCTACACCGAATCCTTGTTCCAGCAGCGGCTGAAGTTCTTTGCGCCCTTTCTGCGCGAGGCCGGTCTGGACGACTCCGTGCTGACCCGCGCCGATTGTGCGGTGCCGCTGTCGTGTTTCGTCGCCCTGTGGGAGTTGCTGGGAGGCAAGGTCGATCCCGACATCGGCCTGTTGATCGGCTCCGAGCCCACCCGGCATGTTCTCGGGGCCTATGGCCACGTTGTGCGCAGCGCCCCTGACCTGCCCACTGCACTGGCTTGCATGAGCCGCTACATCGTCGTTCACAGTCAGGCCACCCGGCTGGATGTGCACTTCACTGCCGAACATGTGGTGATCGACTACCAGCTCACCGACCCGACCATCACCCAGCGCCGTCAGGATGCCGAGCTGTCCATCTCGCTGATCGCCACCAGCCTCCGCGAGATCACCGACAGCGAGTTGTACCCGCTGCGTGTGGAGTTCGAACACGCCGCTCCGCCGCGTACCACGGTCCACCAGGACACCTTCCGCTGCCCGGTGGCGTTCTCTGCCGGCAGTAACCGCCTCTACTACGGTCTGGACCTTCTCGACCGCCCCTTGATCACCGCCGACGCCCGCCTGCACGTAGCCCTGGTGGCCGGCATGGAGGAACAGCGCCAGGCACGCCTGGCCGAGTCCGACCTGGTCGGCCACCTCAGCCAGGTGATTGCCGCCCGTCTGCCCCATGGCGACGTCAGCCTGGAGCAGGTGGCCCGCAGCGAAGGCATGAGCGCCCGTACCCTGCAGCGGCGTCTGGGTGAACAGCAGATCGAGTTCAGCGTCCTGGTGGAGGACGTGCGGCGTGCCCTGGCCCTGGAATACG
The DNA here is from genome assembly GCF_032621675.1 of Pseudomonas sp. zfem003. Taxonomy (NCBI): domain Bacteria; kingdom Pseudomonadati; phylum Pseudomonadota; class Gammaproteobacteria; order Pseudomonadales; family Pseudomonadaceae; genus Pseudomonas; species Pseudomonas sp. zfem003. The sequence continues at coordinate 455,355 of NZ_JAVYJG010000002.1, forward strand.
TCAGCCATTCCGGGCACAACCTCACGGAAGTGGCATTGATGCTCGGTTATTCCGAAGCCAGCTCCTTCAGCCGTGCGTTCCGCCGCTGGACCCAGCTCACCCCCCAGCAGTACCGCCAGAGGGCCCGCAGCGCCTGACCTGGCGTTTGGCGTGGCCTGTCAAACTCTCTGTCGCCTCCTGCCAAGCCAGCGCGGGAGCCTCCTCGGTAGCCTCTGACCTCGTTTGATCCGCGAGGCAGGAGGTACGAGGTGAAAGGGTTCGCACTGTGGAGCGCCATGCTCCTGGGGACGATGGCGCCGCTGATTGTCCAGGCATCGGGGCAGGCCCTGTTCCAGCAGCGCTGCCAGGCCTGTCATCAGGCCGATGCCAGCGGCAGCGAAACACTCAAGGCGCCGGCCCTGGCCGGGTTGTCCGCGCCCTACCTGGCCTTGCAACTGCGGCACTTCCGCGACGGCGTGCGGGGTGCTGCGCCTGGCGACACCGAAGGCCAGCTCATGGCTGGCATGGCCAAGGGCTTGAGCGACGGTGATATCACCGCCCTGGCCGACTACCTCGCCGCCCAGCCCACCGTCATGGCGCCCCGGCCGCCGGCCCCCCAGGGGTTCGCCGCCCGTGGACTCTACTCCTCCTGCTCCAGTTGCCACGGCGCCAGTGCCGAAGGCTTCGATAGCCTGGGGGCCCCGCGGCTGGCCGGCCAGCACAGCGGCTACCTGAAGGCGCAACTGGTGAAGTTCCGCCAGGGCCTGCGCGGTACCCACCCGGATGACGCCCATGGCGCTCAGATGCGTGCCATGGCCATCGCCATCCCCAGCGAGGCCACACTCGACACCCTTGTCCAGTACATCGGCCAGCAGGGGCGCTGAACATGCGCGCCTGCCGGATCTGGTTGCCCATCCTGCTGCTGCTCGCCCCACAGGCCTGGGCGCAGGCACCCGTGCGCCTCAGCGAGGCGTGTCCGCCGAGCTTCGAGAAGCTCGCCGACGGCACCTGCCAACTGCGCACCCTGTACGACTTCTACGACTCCCCCGAAGCCCATGGAGGCCTGCGTGCCAGCCTGCCGGCGGAGCCAGCGCGCTACACCCCCGAGCAGATCGACCTGGGCCGCTACCTGTTCTTCGATCCGTTGCTGTCCGGACGCGGCGACCTCGCCTGCGCCTCCTGCCACCAGCCGGCCAAAGGCCTGGCCGATGGTCGTGCCCAGGCCCTTGGCGTGCGGCGCGCGGACGGCAGTCGCACGCCTCTGCCCCGTGCCACCCCCAGCCTGTGGAACGTCGCCTTCCTCAAGCGGTGGATGTGGGACGGCAGCGAGAAGAGCCTGCCGGCCCAGGCCCAACGCCCGCTGTTCTCCCCCGAGGAGATGGCCAATACCCCCGAGCAGCTGGTGCGTTCGCTGAACGCCGCGCCCGGCTACCCGCCGCTGTTCCAGCAGGCTTTCGGCCAGGCCCCCAGCGTGGACACCGCCACCCGCGCACTGGCTGCCTTCCAGTCCACCCTGGTGAGCTTCAACAGTCGGTACGACCGCTACGTGCACGGTGACAGCAGCGCCCTCACGGCCCAGGAAGTCCGCGGTTACAACAGCTTCCGCGGCTTCGTCGGGCGCTGCACCCAGTGCCACATCCCGCCTTTGTTCACCGACAGCGAGCTGGCGGTGATCGGCCTGCCCAATGCCGCCGGGCAGGGTTTCGACGCCGGTGCCGGCAAGGGCTCCAGCGACCCGGCCCTGCTGGGCGCATTCAAGGTGCCGACCCTGCGCAACATCACCCGCACCGCACCGTACTTCCACGCCGGCCAGGCGCAGACCCTCGCCGATGCCGTGCACTTCTACAACGACACCCGTGGCCATGCGGCCCCGGCTGGCGTTCCGCTCAAGCTGCATTGGCACATCCACATGACCCGTGGCCCGCAGCTCAGCGCCCAGGACGAGGCCGACATCGTCGCCTTCCTCGACAGCCTCGAAGACGAGCTGCTGCTGCCGCGCACCCCGGATGCCGTTCCCTCGGGCCTCAAGCCCTCCACCACCCTCGACGCGGAGTCCCCATGAACCATTCCAAGTTGCTGTTGAGCCTGGCGCTGGCCGTTGCCTCGACCTGGGCCCAGGCCGAATCCGAGCGCGGCGTGTCCGTGGCGGCCGAGCTGTCCCGACCAGAAGTCATCGCCCGCTATGAGAAGGAGGCCCAGCCGAAACTGGTCTGCGCCGAACCGGCCTCGGCCGATGCCTTGCTGCAGGCCTACCAAGGCCTTGCCAGTCATAAGTGGAGCCGAAGCGAGCTGGGCTGCGCCGCCCTCTATGGTTTCCAGCTGGCCCAGGGGCAGTCCTCCAATGTCGAACTGGCGTTCGGCGCACTGGTTACCCAGATCGACTACCTCGACCTGCTCGCCAGTGAGTACGAAGGCCTCTATGCCGGGCCGGAAACCAGCGCCGAATTGCGCCTGCGCTGGAAGCAAGCGCGCAGCCAAGGGCAGGCCCTGGTCGATCAACTGGAGCCGCTGGCCGGCAAGACCCTGGAGTTCCGCACTTTGCGCGCCACCTTCTGGATGGCCTCGACGGTGAAGGAGAGCAACCCCATCGAGGCGGCGACCGCCGCCGCCCGAGCGCTGCCCGAGCTTGAGGCGGTGGTCGCCGAAAAGCCCGAGACCCTTGGCGGCCTGCCGCTGATGCTGCTGGGGCGCATGACCTTCCTGCTGCCCGAGTTCGCCGGCGGTGACCCGGTGCGTGCCATCGAACTGCTCAGGCAGGGCGTCGCTGTTAACCCCCAGGACATGGTGATGCGCCGCTGGCTCGCCGAAGTGCTGATCAGCGAACGCCAGTACCCAGAGGCCCGCGAGGTGATCAAGGCAGCCATCGCTGCCCCGGTCAACAGTGCCGAACCCCAGGCCTACGCCGACGAGATGCGCGCCATGGCCGGCCTGGCCCGGCGGGTGAAGGACGAGGCCATGGCCGAGCAGGTGGCCCAACAGCGCAGTCGTTTCCTCGAAGCCCATCCGTACCTGCTCGCCCGGCGCTCCTCTGCCTCCTTCGGGCATGGCGGCGCCGATCCCTTCACTGGCAAAGAAGCCGACTAAGAGGACTCCCCCCATGAAGAAGCTGTTCACCCTCGGGGCGATCGCCCTCAGCCTGACCACCTGGCAAGCCACCACCCAGGCCGCCGAACTGCGGGTCGAGCCCGGCCAAAGCATCCAGGATGCCGTGCGCAAGGCGCAGCCCGGCGATACCGTGCTGGTGGAGCCCGGTCGCTATGTGGAAACCGTGTTCATCGACAAGCAGAACATCACCCTCAAAGGGGTGGTGCGCAACGGCGAGCGCCCGGTGCTCGACGGTGAGAACCGCCTCAACGATGGCGTGCTGGCAGCCGGCCACGGCGCCGTGATCCAGGGTCTGCACGTCAAGCGCTTCAAGGGCAACGCGATCATGACCCAGGGCGCCAACAACTTTCAGATCCTCGACAACTACGTCGAGGGTGCCTTCTACGGCATCTTTCCGCAGTTCGGTAAGAACGGCCTGGTCAAGGGCAACGAGATCACCGGTGCCGAGGATGCCGGCATCTACGTCGGCATGAGCGACAACATCGACGTGATCGGCAACAAGGCCCACGGCAACGTCATCGGCCTGGAACTGGAGAACACCCGCAAGGCGCTGATGGCCGACAACGACGTCACCGGCAACTCCAGTGGCATCGTGCTCTCGCTGATTCCCGGGCTGCCGGTCAAGGACAGCCGCGACATGGTCATCAAGAACAACCGCATCGTCGACAACAACCTGAAGAACTTCGCCCCAGCCAGCTCCATCGCTGCCGGCGTGCCCGAGGGGTCGGGCATCCTCATCGTCGGTGCCGACGAGGTCAGCGTCGAAGGCAACCTCATCGAGAACCACCACAGCGTCGGGCTGATGGTGGTAGACACCCTCACCTTCGGCCTACCTGACGATCCCAAGGTGGACCCCTACCCGGATCGCATCCAGGTGTTGAAGAACACCTGGAAGCGCAATGGGGAGCAGCCCTCCGGTGTGATCGGCCAGTTCATCGCCCCAAGCGGGCGGGTCGGCTTCGAGATCATCGCCACCGGCAAGGAAAAGGACAGCTGCACCGCCCAGCAGGATGGGGTCGAGTCCCTCGGCACCAAGCGCTGGAGCCGCTGCACCGACGGCCTGACCTTCGCCAGCCTCACCAGCGTGCGCCCGGAAAAACCCATTCCCAGCGAACCGCTGACCGCCGAGCAGAAAGGGCGGTTCACTTACCTCGCCGTGTGCACCGGTTGCCATGCCTACAGCAGCGTGCTGCACGGACCTTCCATGCAGTCGATCCAGGCGCTGTACAAGGACAACCCTCAGGGGTTGGTGAAGTTCATCGCCCACCCCGAGCGCAAGCGCAGCGACTTTCCCGAGATGCCACCGCAGGCCTACCTGGGCGACGAGACTCTCTCGGCGATTGCCCACTACATCCTCAATGACCTGAAGAACTGAGCCGGCGACAGGGATGCATTGTCCCGCTTGCTGCCACGGCGCGTGGTGGACCGAATGATCGGCCGGTGGTTGGGCGTGCTGCCCCCGGCCTGACGAGCGGGTTGTCATCCGTGTGTTGCTTTTTCACCGGCTACGGCCGGTGTTTTTTTGCCCGCGCTGCACTTGGCATCGAATGCCAAGAACTCTGACGCCTCCTGGCAAGCCAGGGGGGAAGGCCGGGTGCAATTCTGCGGACGCCAACGCCGCCGGGCACACCCGAGCATGGGCCGGCGAGCCCTACAAGAAGCAGAAAGGAGAGGACTGTGCGCACTTCAAGAAAGACGTCATTCCGAGTCCTGGGTTGCCTTGCCCTGCTGGGCCTGGCCCAGGCGTCATACGCCGAACTGACACCCTTCGGCGCCCAGCGCGAAGGCAACGCCGCGGGCACCGTTCCCGCCTGGGAAGGGCGCCTTGCCCAGATGCCCCAGGGCTGGCAGCTGCGTGACCCCGATCCGCTGGCCGGCGAGAAGCCGCTGTTCACCGTCAACGCCGGCAACGTCGCCCAGTACGCCGCCCAGTTGCCCGCCGGCCAGGCCGCGCTGCTCAAGCAGTTGCCCGGCTACTTCATCAACGTCTACCCCAGCCACCGCAGTTGCGGCTACCCGCAGGAGGTGCTGGAGCGTACCGCCCGTTTCGCCGGCCAGGCCCGCATCGGGGCGGACGGCTGGAGCCTGGAGAACGCGGCCGGCGCGGCCATTCCCTTCCCCGAGCCCAAGAGCGGCATCGAGGTGATGTGGAACTACAAGATGCGCTACATGGGCAAAGGGCGGCGCTACCAGAGTTCGCTGATGCTGCCCGGCCAGAACGGCAACATCTTCGAGGCCAAGCAGTGGAACTACGAGTTCTACCCCCACAGCGACCCGGCCCTGGAGCCGGGCTCCGATGCCTATGGCATCGAGAGCAAGAGCCTCTATGAAGTGATCACTCCCTCGGCCCGTGCCGGCGAGCTGTACCTCATCCACGCCTACATGGACCGCCCGCAGGATGCCTGGATCTATTTCCCGGGCCAGCGCCGCGTGCGTCGTGCGCCGTCCTTCGCCTACGACAACCCGGTGTCTGGCTCCGATGGCCTCTACATGGTCGACCAGATCCACATGTACAGCGGCGCCCCGGATCGCTACGACTTCAAGCTGCTGGGCAAGCGCGAGTTCATCACCCCGTACAACACCTACGACTTTGCCGCCAAGACCCACACCTACGCCGAACTGCTCGGTCCCGACTCCCTCAAGCCCGGCGTGAAGCGCTACGAACTGCACCGCCTGTGGGTGGTGGAGGCCACGGTGAAACCGGGCAAGCGCCACACCTACGCCAAGCGCGTGTTCTATTTCGATGAAGACAGCTGGTCCCTCCAGCACGTCGACAGCTACGACGCCAAGGGCAACCTGTGGCGTGTGCAGGACCACAGCCTGGTGGCCTCGCCCGAGCTGAACACCTGCATCAACGCCGGCTTCGAGCTCTACGACCTGGTCGCCAAGCGCTACCTGGTGGACGACTACATGCAGGAAAGCGAACTGATCGACCTCAAGGCCGGCGACAACGGCGGCATCACCGACAGCACCTTCAACCCCAGCGAACTGCGTCGGCGCGGCGAGCGCTGATCCCGGAGGCACGATCATGACCACAACGGACGTACGCACCGTGCTCACCCGCGGCCGCCTGGCGCTGGCCATCTTCCTGGCAGGCGGGGTCGGCAGCCTGCCGGCCCAGGCCTTCACCTTCGGCACCGAAGGACAGGGCGTGTGGGGCAGCTTCGACTCCACCCTCAGCTATGGCTTTTCCCAGCGGCTCTCCTCGCCGGACTGCCAGGTGCTGGGCAACGACAGCGGCGGCTGCAACCCCGGCCTGAACAACGAGCTGTCGCGCTACTACAACCTGGCCCAGGGCACCGGCTACGCCAACGCCGACAACAACTACACCAACGCTGATGACGGCAACCTCAACTACCACAAGCACGACGTCTACTCCCAAGTGCTCAAGGGCATCCACGAACTGAGCCTGAAGTTCGGCGACGGCTGGAGCGCCCTGGGCCGGGTGAGCTGGATGAAGGACTTCAAGATGGACAATGTCCGCACCGTGGCGCTGGACGACGACGCCAAGCGGGCTTCCAGCGAGCGCATCGACCTGCTCGACCTGTGGGTGGCCAAGAGCTTCGACCTGGCGGATCGGCCGGCCAAGGTGAAGCTCGGCAACCAGGTGATCAGCTGGGGCGAGGAGATCTTCTTCTCCGGCGGCATCAACCAGATCAACGCCATGAGCCTGCCCAAGTTCCACACCCCCGGTACCCAGCTCAAGGAGGTGTTCATCCCCGCGCCGATGGCCTCCTTCAGTATCGGCCTGACCGACTCGCTGAGCCTGGAGAGCTACTACCAGTTCAAGTGGAACGCCTACGACCTGGACGCCTCCGGCACCTACTTCTCCAACGCCGACATCGTCGGCGAGGGGCACCGGCCGATCTTCCTCTCCACTTCAGTGGTGGAGGGTCAACTGGGTGCCGGTACCTGTGCCGTGCTCACCCCCACCGGGCGCTGCGGTGCGCCGGAGATCAGCGGGCTGGACGTCCAGACCCTCATCGGCCTGGGCCTGGCGATTCCCTACGGCGGTACTGACCGCCCCTCCAACGGCGGTCAGTACGGCCTGGCCCTGCGCTGGATGGTGGACGAGATCGAGACCGAGTTCGGCCTGTTCTACCAGCGCTACCACGACAAGACCCCCTTCGTCGGCTACACCGGCAATCGCAGCGGCCAGGTCACCAGCTACTTCATCAGCTATGGCGAAGACCGTGACCTCTATGGCGTGTCCATGAACACCATGTTCGGTCCGGTGGCCGTGGGGGCGGAGCTGTCCTACCGCCCGGAAGACAGTGTGGCCGTTGACCCTACCCTGTCCTTCGGCTCGCTGCTGGGGGGCGCGTTCGACGCCGACAGCGTGTTCGACGTCGGTCGCCACCCCGGCTACGTGAAGGAAAAGAAATGGCAGTTCGACGCCAACGCCACCTACGGTTTCTCCGCCAGCGACCCGCTGGGCTTCATCCCCGAGCAACTGGGGGCGGATGACGCGGTGTTCATCGCCGAAGTGGTGGGCGTGCGCTACCCCGACCTGAAGACCGACGGCAGCGTGCCCTACCTGCTCAACAACTTCTCGCTGCCGGACCGGGGCGCCTGGGCCTACATCGCCGAGTTCGCCCTGAACTACCAGGACGCCTTCGGCACCGGTATCACCCTCACCCCGCAACTGGACTTCTCCCACGAGTTCAGCGGCACGGCGCCCAACGCCGCCCTGGTGGAGGGGCGCAAGTCACTCACCACCTCGCTGCTGTTCAACTACCGCTCGCGCTGGAAGGGCGGCGTCCAGTGGGTGAGCTACTGGGGAGGTGGCGAGCTGAACGGTCTGACCGACCGCGACTTCATCAGCGCCAACCTGTCCTACTCCTTCTGATCCCTCGCCCCCTCGCCGGTCCGGGAGGGGGCACCGTGCTTTCGGGAACATCGCCATGCTGTCCACACTGGTCGCCAGCCTTGAACGGCTGTTCTTTCGTCACCGCCTCGTCACCCTGCTGTGCATGGGCGTGGTCACCCTCGTGATGGCGGTGTTCGCCCTGCAGTTGCGCATGTCGGCCGGGTTCGACAAGCAGTTGCCCCAGCAGCACCCCTTCATCAAGACCTTCAACCAGTACCGGGACGTCCTGTTCGGCGCCAACCGCCTGGTGGTGGTGCTGCACGCGCGGGATGGCGACATCTGGAACCCCGCCGCCCTGACGCGCCTGCACGACCTGACCCAGGCCGTGTTCTTCATGCCCGGCGTGGACCGGCGCACCGTCACCTCGCTGTGGACCCCCAACACCCGTGCCGTGCAGATCACCGAAGAGGGCATGAAGTCCGAGGATGTGATCGGCGGCGACGTCACCGTCGACACCCTCGATGCCGCCGCCATCGCTGGCATCCGCGAACGCACCCAGATCGGTGGCTTCGTCGGCAGCCTGGTGGCCAATGACAGCTCGGGCGCCATGGTCACCGCCGAACTCAACGAAGTGGACCCGGAAACCGGCGAAACCCTGGACTACAAGGCCTTCAGTGAGCGCCTGGAGCGCGAACTGCGCACGGTGTTCAGCGACAGCCACTTCGACGTGCAGATCATCGGCTTCGCCAAGCAGATGGGCGACATCAGTGCCGGCGCCTCCAGCGTGGTGGGCTTCTTCGCCCTGGCCTTCCTGCTCACCGCGGCCGCCGTCTACTGGTACACCCGCTCCTGGGCGCTGACGGCGCTGCCCTTGATCTGCTCGCTGACCTCCGTGGTGTGGCAGTTCGGCACCCTCACGCTGCTGGGCTACGACCTCGACCCGCTGGCCATCCTGGTGCCCTTCCTGGTATTCGCCATTGGCGTGTCCCACGGGGTGCAGCAGGTCAACTTCATCGCCAAGGAAGTCTGTGCCGGCGCCGATGCCGTCACCGCCGCCCGGCGCAGCTTCAGCGGCCTGTTCATTCCCGGCACCCTGGCGCTGGTCACCGCCTTCGTCGGCTTCGCCACCCTGGTGCTGGTGCCCATCCCGATGATCCGCGAACTGGCCATCACGGCGTCCATCGGCGTGGCCTACAAGATCGTCACCAACCTCATCATGCTGCCGGTGCTGGCCAGCTACTTCCGCTTCGACCCCGGTTACGCCAGCCGCCTGCAACCCCTGCAGGCCAAGCGTGACCGGCTGATGAGCCGCATCGGCCGCTTCGCCGAACCGCGTTACGCTGCCCTCGGCAGCGCCTGCTGCCTGGTCCTGCTGGGCGTGGCCTTCTGGCAGAGCCAGGGGCGCCACGTGGGGCATGTGCTGCCAGGGGCGCCGGAGCTGCGCAACGACGCCCGCTACAACCAGGACATGGCCAGCGTGGTGGCCCACTTCGGCCTGGGCCTGGATGTGCTCACCGTAGTAGCCGAAGGGCCGGAAGCGGCCTGCTACGACGTGCGCAAGATGCACGCCCTGGACCGTTTCACCTGGTACATGACCAATGTGCCCGGCGTGCTGGCGGCGCAGTCGCTGCCCCAGCTGGCCAAGCTGGCAGCCTCTGGCGTGAACGAGGGCAACCCGAAATGGGCCGAGCTGCCCAGCGAGTCAGCGGCCCTTGGCGAGGCCGTGCACCAGGTGCCGGAGTCCCTGCGGCTGTACAACGAAACCTGCAGCGTACTGCCCATCAATCTCTACCTGGCCGACCACAAGTCCACCACCCTCAAGGCCGTGGTGGCGGCGGTCCAGCGCTATGCCCGCGAACACCCCGAGCCGGGCCTCAGCCTGCGCCTGGCCAGCGGTAACGCCGGCATCCAGGCGGCCGCCGACGAAGTGGTGGAAGCGTCCGAGCTGCCAATGATGCTCTACGTCTACCTCACCATCGTCGCCCTGGTGTGCCTGGTCTACCGCGACTGGCGCGCCATGCTCGCCTGCTGCCTGCCGCTGACCCTGGCCACTTTCCTCGGCTACTGGTTCATGAAGACGCTGGACATCGGCCTCACCGTCGCCACCCTGCCGGTGATGGTGCTCGCCGTGGGGGTGGGCGTGGACTACGCCTTCTACATCTACAACCGCCTGCAGCACCACCTGGCCGACGGCCTGAGCATCACCGCCGCTTTCCAGATGGCCCTGCGCGAAGTGGGTGTGGCCACCCTGTTCACCGCCGTCACCCTGTCCATCGGCGTGGCCACCTGGTCCTTCTCGCCGCTGAAGTTCCAGGCCGACATGGGCCAACTGCTCACCTTCATGTTCATGGTCAACATGCTCATGGCGCTCACCTTGCTGCCGGCTATCGCCATCATGCTCGACCACCTCATTCCGCGCCGCGCGCCCGTGCGTGCGCCACGCATTGCCCATTGATGGAGGCCCCCATGACCGCATCCCGCTGCATCACCGGCCTGCTGCTGGCCTGCTGCCTGTGGTGGCCGACCGTGCAGGCCGCCGAAGCGAGCCCATCTGCCCTGCGCCTGCCCGGTGCGCAGCAAGCGCCCCTGGTGGCTCTGGCGCAGGCAGGCGAGCGCTTGGTGGCCGCAGGTGATCATGGCGTCATCCTGCTCAGCGACGACCGGCTCACCTGGCGTCAGGCCCGCAGCGTACCGGTGGATACCCTGCTCACCAGCCTCGCCTTCATCGACCCCCAGCGGGGCTGGGCCGTCGGGCACGGCGGCACCGTGCTGCAGACCCGGGATGGCGGCGAGACCTGGCAGGCGCAGCAGCTCAACGGACAGCCCGTGCTGCTGTCGATCCATATGCAGGCCGATGGCCACGGACTGGTCACTGGTGCCTATGGTTACGCCGCCCGAACCCTTGATGGCGGGCAGACCTGGCAGCCGTTCAAGGTGTCCGCCGAGGATGACTACCACCTCAACCAGGTGTTCCCGGCACCGGGGGGCGCGCTGTACATCGTCGCCGAGGCCGGGCAGGTCTACCGCTCTTATGACGCTGGCAACCACTGGAAGGCCCTGGACACCGGCGCCGACGGCTCCTTCTGGACCGGCCTGGTCCTGCGTGACGGGCGCCTGCTGGTGGCTGGCATGAGTGGCCGACTGCTGCTCAGCGAGGACCAGGGTGAACACTGGCGGGAACTGGACGTGGGTACCGATGCCGCCATTACCGCCCTGGCCGAACTGCGCGACGGGCGCCTGGCACTGGTGGGCAATGGCGGCTTGTTCGCCGTGGCCGACCCGCACCTCAAGCGCTTTCGCACCCTTGTTCGCGACGACCGCCAGGGCATCGCCGCACTGGCCCTGCGGGACAACCTCAACCTCGTGCTGGCCGGCGCCCAGGGCATCGGCAACCAGGCCCTGTCGCCGTGAGGTGGGCTCAGCCCGCCGCCTCCAGCAGCCCCTCGTAGGTCACCAGCGGCCCCAGCAGCGGCAGCGAGAAGGCCACATGGAAGCGGTAGCGGCCGGCTTCGATACGCTTGTAGGCATCGGTGCGCGGCAGCAGCGCGCGGGGCAGCGGCAGGCCCCACAGGCGGATGCCCAGGCAGCGCCAGAACCAGCCCCCGTCGATCACGTCCACCGTCAGCAGCAGGCGCAGCGGCCCGGTGGACTCCACCCAATGACCGCCCTCGGCCAGGCAGCCCACCGGCGCGAAGTGGGAAGTGAGCGGCGCCTGCCCGTCGAAGCTGCGGGACCACAGCAGCGCCGCGTCCTGGTGGGCGATGGTCACCTCCAGGCGGTGCGGGCCGGGGCCGGGGAAGCGCATCTTCTTCGCCAGACGCCGCCCCAGCACCCCCGCCAGCCCGTGGCCGTAGGTGATGGTCACCTCGCCCAGCAGGCGCCCGCCGTGGCTGTGCAGGTGCTGGAGCTGGGGATGCAGCTCACTGAAACGGTCGCCGAACCAGCGGCGGGTCGCGGTGGTGGACATGGCAGGGCCTGAAGAGGGGAGAGGTGCGCAGTCTGGCAGGCCCGTCGCGGCCACGCAGTCGGTTTTTCCCCAGCCTGTTAACGGGCCCGCAGCGGCCACGCAGCCCGTTTCCACAGGGTTTTTGAAAAACGTAGGCGAGGCAGGCGATGCAAGGCGAAAACGGCCTAAAAAGCGCAGTTTAGTTTGTAAATGAGCATTTTTAGGGCGTTTTCAACGCGGCAGCGGCCACGCAGCCAGTTTTTCACCGGGCGAAGCGCCGCGCCCCGGCTACACAGAAGATCACCGCCACCGTCACCCCCAGCATCGCCGGGCTCACCGACTCCCCCAGCAGGCCAGCCGCCAGGGCCAGGCCGAAGAAGGGCTGCAGCAGCTGCAACTGCCCCACCGCCGCGATGCCGCCCTGGGCCAGGCCCCGGTACCAGAACACGAAGCCGATCAGCATGCTGAACAGCGACACGTAGCCCAGGCTCAGCCAGGCCGGCAGCGTGATGCCGGCAAGGCCCGCCGGCAGGCGGTACAGGGCCAGCGCCAGCATCACCGGCAGCGCCAGCACCAGCGCCCAGCAGATCACCTGCCAGCCGCCCAGGCTGCGCGACAGCCGCGCGCCCTCGGCATAACCCAGCCCGCACACCACGATGGCCAGCAGCATCAGCAGGTCGCCACGGGGCGAGGCCGTCAGCCCCTGGGCCACGGCGAAGCCCACCACCAGCAGGCTGCCCAGCACCGAGAAGCCCCAGAACGCCGGGCGCGGCCGCTCGCCGCCGCGCAGCACGCCGAAGGCCGCCGTGGCCAGCGGCAGCAGGCCGAGAAAGACGATGGAGTGCGCCGAGGTCACCGTTTGCAGCGCCAGCGCCGTGAGCAGCGGAAAGCCCACCACCACGCCCATCGCCACCACCGCCAGCGGCAGCAGCTGGCTACGGGAAGGGCGCGGCGCCCCGGCCGCCAGCAGCAACGCCAGCGCCAGCAGCCCGGCCAGACTGGCCCGCGCCACGGTGAGGAACAGCGGGTCGAACTCCAGCACGGCCACGCGGGTGGCCGGCAGCGAACCGCTGAAGATCAGCACGCCGATCAGACCGTTCAGCCAGCCGCTGCCGGCCAGGGAACGGGTGGGGGAAGAGGGGGTGACGGTGCGTTCCACGACGGGCTCCTCGCTGTTTGGGCGCCGTCACCGTACGATCCAGCGGTTGATACGCTCAAATAATTGTCATGGATACAGCGCCCATGCCCCGCTCCCGCTACAAGGCCGTCGTCGATGCCCTGGCCCGGCAGATCCGCAGCGGCGAACTGCCGCCCGGCACCCGCCTGCCCACCCACCGCGAGCTGGCCCGGCGTGAAGGCGTCGCCCTGGCCACCGCCACGCGCATCTACGCCGAGCTGGAACAGATGGGCCTGGTGAGCGGCGAGACCGGGCGCGGCACCTTCGTCCGCGAGCTGGCCCTGCCGCCGGGGCACGGGGTGGACCAGCCCGGCGTCTCGGCCGGGGTGGCCGACCTCAACTTCAACTACCCCACGCTCCCCGGCCAGGCCGAACTGCTGCGCACCGCCCTGCGGCAGCTGGCGCTTTCCGGCGACCTGGAGGCGTTGCTGCGCTACCAGCCCCACGCCGGCCGCCCCCACGAACGCGCGGTGGTGGCGCGGCACCTGCAGCAGCGCGGGCTGAGCGTGGAGGCCGCCGAGGTGCTGCTGGTGAGCGGCGCCCAGCACGGCCTGGCGATCAGCCTCATGGCCCGGCTGCGCCCCGGCGACGTGGTGGCGGCGGATGCGCTGACCTACCCCGGCTTCAAGGTGCTGGCCGAAGCCCTGCACCTGGAGGTGGTGGCCGTACCCGCCAAGCCCGACGGGCCGGACCTGGACGCCCTGGCGCAGCTGTGCCGACGCCGGCCGGTGCGCGCGCTCTACAGCATGGCGACCCTGCACAACCCCCTGGGCTGGGTGCTGCCGCTGGCCACCCGCCAGCGCCTGGTGGCCCTGGCCGAGGCCCATGACCTGCTGCTGATCGAAGATGCCGCCTACGCCTACCTCGCCGAGAACCCGCCGCCGCCCCTGGCCGCGCTCGCCCCGGCGCGCACTCTGTACGTCTCGGGCCTGTCCAAGAGTCTCGCCACCGGGCTGCGCATCGGCTTCGTCGCCGCCCCCGAAGACTGGGTGCCGAGCCTGGAGCGCAGCCTGCGCGCCACCACCTGGAACACCCCGGGGCTGATCACCGCCCTGGCCTGCGCCTGGCTGGAAGACGGCACCGTGGCCCGCCTGGAGGCGCAGAAGCGTGACGACGCCCGCGCCCGCCAGGCCCTTGCGGCCCAGGCGCTGGCCGGCATCGAGCACCTCGGCCACCCGGCCTCCTACTTCCGCTGGCTGCCGCTGCCGGAAGCGGCGCGGGCCGACCGCATCACCCAGGCCCTGCTGGAGGAGGGCATTGCCGTCTCCACCGCCGAACCCTTCTGCACCGCGCCCCACGTGCCCCACGCGCTGCGCGTGGCCCTCGGCTCGGTGGACCTGGCGACCCTGGAGCGCGCCCTGCGCCGGGTCGCCTGGGTGGTCAGCGCGGCGGGGTGAGGCGCGCGCTCAGCGCTTCACGCAGACGAACAGCGCATTGCCGGAGCGGCCGTCCCAAGGGGTGATGCGCTCGTAGTCGTGCTCGAACACCTGCACCTCGAAGTGCGGCGCCAGCAGCTGCTGCAACTCATCGAAGTCGGTGGCGACCATCGGGTGCTCGTCCTCCCAGCGCTGGGTGATGCCGTTGGTGGTCTTCTCGATGCACAGGCGCAGCGCCTGCTGCTCCCCCTCGCCCCGGTAGAACCAGCCGGAGCCGAAGGTGAAGGCGCTGCCCTCGTGCACCACCGAATGGCGCACGAAGGACTGGTTGTCGATCTGCCGCTTGTCCACCGTGTTGAAGCAGAACACCCCGCCCGCCGCCAGCGCCCCGTGCACCTGCTCCAGGCAGGCCTGCAACGGCGTCAGGCCGGGGTTGTAGTGCAGGGAATAGAGGAAGCAGGTGATCAGGTCCTGGGGCGCGTCCACCGTGAAGCTGGCCATGTCCTGCCGGCTGAACTGCGCCTCGGGGCAGCGCAATTGGGCCAGGTCCAGCATCGGCTGGTTGATGTCCAGGCCGGCGCTGGCGTAGCCGAAGTCGAGGAAGTGCCGCACATGGGGCCCCGTCCCGCAGGCCAGGTCCAGGTGCCGCCGACCCGAGGTGCCGAACAGCTGGTGCAGGCGCCGTACGCAATGGCTCTGGGCCTGGTAGTCGATGTCCGCGCACATCAGGTCGTAGTAGGCGGAGAGGTCGGTGTAGAGCGCGTTGGAAGACATAGGGGCCAGCCGCCAGCAGAACGAAAAGGCGCGCATGGTAACCCAGCGCCGCGCGCAGCCTGTCGGATGGCGCAACGGCGCAGGAGGAGGAGGGGGAATTACTCGGCGGGGTCGGCAGCCTGGGCGTCGTAGGCCGGGCTGGTCTGGCCCTTCTCGGGGATGATCTCGCCACTGGCGAGCCACAGCGCGTACTGCGGGTAGAGCTGCACGAGGGCCGTCATTTCCTGGGTACTGATGCGGGTGCGCTTGTCGTAGCGAACCGTTCTCCAGCGGGTGCCGCTGATGTCCGTCGTTCTCACCAGCTCATCCAGGCCGGTGATGTCGACGAGAGATCTGATCCGATCGTCTATTGATTCCATATCGATCTATAGCGTTCTCTTTGTACTGTACAAAAATACCGTACAAAATGTATTATCCATTGTAATGTACGCGGGTTCCTGGCCTGTGCCGGGAGCGGCGTACCCCGAAAAGTTGAACATAGTGCAATAAAAGCCATGGGCTGTGGAGGTAAACCCGCCCCTTGCGGGTGAAGGCCAGCCTGGGCGCGTACCCAAGGAGGGATCTCGGATGCAGGCACTTCCCGTGTCCAACGCCGCTGCCGCGCTGGACTATCTCGGCCAGACCGTGGTCATGGAACTGCGCTGGGCCGCCGAGTCGACGTCCACCTGGGGCATCTACCACGTGCTCGGGCTCGTCGTGCCGATGGCCGGGGTGTATGAGAGCGGCCACTTCCTCGTCATGGACGCCGTCAACGGCGGCGACTTCCCGGACGAAATCTTCTGGGACACCATCCGCACCCTGCTGCCCCTGAACCCGAGCGACTGAAGCGCCGGGCGCCCCACGCATTTGTGGCGGCCTGCACGCCGGGCGAAAGCGCGAGCGCATATCCTGCCCTCCCGACCCGGCGCATCCCGCGCCCAAGGACAGCCCCCATGAAACGCGCCTGGTGCCTCGCACTGCTGATGCTGGCCAGCCACCCCCTGCTGGCCGCCACCCTGCACGAAGCCGAAACCAAGAACCTCGCCTACTCCATCAGCGGCGAGCAGACGACCGTCATCACCTTCATCAACCACGCCCGCGCCACCCGCAAGCTGTACTGGCTCAACTACGAAGGCCAACGCGTCCTCTACAAGGAACTGCGTGCCGGCCAACGCCAGCGCTTCGACACCTACCTCACCCACCCCTGGCTGGTCACCGACGCCGACGACAACGCCCTGACGATCTACTACCCGGATACCGAGCCGAGGGTGGTGGAGTTGAGGTAGGGGGCGGGCTACTGGAATAGCCCTTCGAGCGTCCGCAGCGCACTGAGGATCGGAGGGGTTGCAAGATCGGACGTCGGGCCCAACTCGGGCATGGCCTCCCGCACGTATGCCAGCGGAATGACCGGCCCGAATCCCGCCAGGATCTGGGCAGCAGCCGGGAACACCGCCGGGTGCAGCACAAGTACCGACTCATCGACACCTACCCACACACCCGGCCCGAGCCACTCCCACTGGCGAAGACTCTCGGCCAATGCGTGCTGCCCAATCGCCGCCGCCCCCTGTTCGAGCAGGTGACGGACCAACACGACGTCCACGTCATGCAGGCGAAGGGTGCGGTTGGCGAACTCGAAGAGGTGGTGGGCCATGGAGGTAATGGGGCGGGTTGTTTGACGATGGCGTAGCTAAACCGGCTTGTGTCCGTCATTCAAGCTGTGTGGGTGGCCTGTCCGCTTCTCGGCTGTACCCACGAACCGCATAACCGAGGCCATCTGCCGCGACTGCCCACCTTGTTGGCCTGACGTTTCCAGGGATTCGAAGGTTAGAATCGGCGCCTTTACGGGCCCACCCTGGAGTAGTTGCGTGAACACGGAGAATCATTCCCAGACTGCCGCCTTCCTCTGGTCGATTGCCGACCTGCTGCGCGGCGACTTCAAGCAATCCCAGTACGGTCGCATCATCCTGCCGTTCACCCTGCTGCGGCGGATGGAGTGCGTGCTGGAGCCGACCAAGGATGCGGTGATTCGTGAGTCCTTCGCCCAGGAAGGGCGGCCCGATCAGGTGCGCGAAATGCTCCTGCTGCGCGCGTCTGGGCAGCCCTTCTTCAACGCTTCCAAGCTCCGTCTGGCGACTCTGTCCGATACCCAGACCAGCGATGACCTGCTGGGCTATGTGCAGGCCTTCAGCAAGGACGCGCGGGAGATCTTCGAGCACTTCCACTTCGAAGACTTCGTGCAGCAGCTCGCCGCAGCGGACCTGCTCTACCAGGTGGTGCAGCGCTTTGCCGCCGCCGACCTGAGCCCCGAGCGCATCAGCAACTTCGGCATGGGCATCATCTTCGAGGAGCTGATCCGCAAGTTTGCGGAAAGCTCCAACGAAACCGCCGGGGAGCACTTCACCCCGCGCGACATCGTGCACCTGACCACCTCGCTGGTGATCACCGGGCAGGACGACAAGCTCAAGCCCAACAACATCGTCACCATCTATGACCCGACGGCGGGCACGGGCGGCTTCCTTTCCGAGGGGGACGAGTACATCCAGTCCATCAGCGAGAAGGTCACCGTGTCCCTGCACGGCCAGGAGCTGAACCCCGAGTCCTACGCCATCTGCAAGGCGGACATGCTGATCAAGGGGCAGAAGGTCGAGAACATCAAGCTGGGCAACACCCTCTCCAACGACCAGTTGGACGGCCCCGAGCACCGCTTCGACTTCATGCTCAGCAACCCGCCGTTCGGCGTGGAATGGAAGAAGGTGCAGAAGCAGATCACCGACGAGCACAGCGAAAAGGGCTTCAACGGCCGCTTCGGCCCCGGTTTGCCGCGCGTCTCCGATGGCTCGCTGCTGTTTTTGATGCACCTGGTGAGCAAAATGCGCGACCCGCGTGAGGGCGGTTCGCGCATTGGCATCATCCTCAACGGCTCGCCGCTGTTCACCGGCGGCGCCGGTTCGGGCGAGTCGGAGATTCGCCGCTACCTGCTGCAGAACGACTACGTCGAGGCCATCGTCGCCCTGCCCACCGACATGTTCTACAACACCGGTATTGCTACCTATGTTTTGTTGATATCCAACCGTAAAAAGGCCGATCGCATAGGCAAGGTGCAGCTTATTGACGCCAGTAACATTTACGCTCCTATGCGAAAGAGTATTGCTAGCAAACGTAAGTATTTTGCTAAGGAGCAAGTTGTCGAGATATTAAAGCTGTATGAGGACTTTGAAGAGGCGGCGAATAGCAAGATATTTAAAACTACAGAGCTAGGCTATCGGCGTATCACTATAGAACGTCCACTACGCTTGAGCTTCTCGGTTACTCCTATAAAACTCTCCGCCTATGAAAAATTTAAGGGGGCCGAACAGATAGAGCTCTTTGCCAAGGTGGAAGGCTGCTTCGATAATCTGCAGGCTTTACTCATGGCTACTGGTATAAAAAAGCTTTCAAAAAGCGGGGAAAAGGCGGTGCTAGCCTGCTTTGGTGAGCGTGATCCACGAGCCAAGCCACTACTGAGCGATAACGGGGATTTGGTTCCTGATGTTCATATGCGAAAGTCGGTGAATGTGCCTCTGAGCCAGTCTGTCGAAGACTATTTTAAACGTGAGGTGAAACCCTACGCTGAGGACTCTTGGATCTCTCTTTCATCCACTGATGAAAGCGACGGGGAAGTTGGCATTGTAGGGTATGAAATCAATTTTCATCGACTCAGAGTGCAGGCCCAAATTGAGCGTCTTGAATCGCAATGCAAAAATTATTGCTCCTCAAACTTAGAGCGTCTTGCAGTGGCAGTCATTGATGGTGGGGATGTGGAGCAGTTATTTTGTTGCGAAAATTCTATATTTTTGAAGAAAAACGGTTCGCCATCCATAAGGTCAATACTTGATATTGGTTTAACGTCGCACAAGAATTATATTCAAATTGTCCTTGGGGAGGAGGCGTTAGCGGACTATATTGTGGCTTTCTTCCAGTCGGAGCTCGGCGCTTTATGCTTGGAGGCATCCATGCAGGGTGTAGCGCAGAAACACTTAAGATCTGAAGATCTAGACTGTGTCGTTGTGGCGCTTCCAAGCATAGACAAACAGAAAGATATTGTTGAAACATCAAGAAAGCTGAGGTCTCTAAAAGAGGTCATTGAAGAATTTGATAGCGAGCTGGCTTTGAATCCAGCAAGCTCAAATTTGCTTCAACATAGGCTTGATGGAATGCTGGATGTTTTAGGGCGCTTGACCTTTGAAGATAAAGTGAGAAGTATAATTCGGGTGGGTGAGACGGATGTGGCAGAGTTTAAGTCATCATTTAGTCTTGATGTAAGGAAGCAAGAAAGTGCGCGCTATATTGAAGATGCGTCACTAAAAACAGTAGTTGCCTTCTTGAATACGAGTGGCGGGGCTCTCTTGGTCGGTATTTCAGATGATGGTGAAATTCTTGGTTTGAATGAGGAGATAAAAAGATTTCACAAGGGGAGTGAGGATAAGTTTCTCTTGCATTGGAAAAATAGTTTGAAAAGTCGAATTGGTGAGCAATATTACCCATTCATCTCAACCAAGCTTGTTGATTTGAGTGGGAAAAGTATTTTGTGGATTGATTGCAAGCCATCGATAATTCCGTGCTATCTAGATGGGAGGGATTTTTATGTTAGAACAAATCCTGCAACAGATAAGCTTGAGGGGCCAAAACTTGTTGAGTACGTGAATAATCATTTCAAATCTTAATTTTCCAGCAATTAGTTCTACAGCTACTGAGTCGGTAAGAATATTTTTGAGCTCAGGCAGGATGAAGCAGAACGGCACCCTATGATGCGCTGCGTCCTGACTTTAAGGTGCCGGTGGCAAAGATCGAGGCGTGCAGCTTCAAGCTAGATCACGGCGTGAACCCGCCCCCTACAGCGCTACCGTTGCAACCGCCTGCGGGTGGTGCCGGAGTTGTCTTGGTCGCTCCATGTCTGCGAGAGCGCGTGCAGCCTGCGGCTGTACTGATGTAGTTCCTCACCGACATCGCCGACCGCATCAGCCGCCAGGAGGATGTGATGGCCCAGGTGAGCAACCACTCGCCGGAGCAGGTGATGCACGGGCTGTTCCCCAAGCGCGTGCTGGACAGCGTGCTGGATGCCATGACCGACTTCGAGAAGCTGTCGCTGCAAGTGCTGGATAATGAGACCAAGAGCCGTGCGTTCGCGTTGGTGATTCTCCAGCTGCTGGCAGAGCAGGGCCTGGCGCAATCAAAAGGAGTTTAGGGATGCCCATTCGCACCCAGATATGGACCGTCGGCGCGCAGCCCGCGCCGCTGAAAAGCGCGCTGCTGGCCAGCGAGCAGTTTCTTGAGGACATGACAGAATCTGAATTCAGCATGCCGAGTGCTGTGAGTGCGCCATGAATGAGCTGATCCTCTACACCACCGAAGACGGGCGCAGCCAGATCAAGCTGCGAGCCAAGGACCAGACGGTCTGGCTCTCGCAGCGTGAAATGGCGGAGCTGTTCGACGTCAGCACCGATAACGTCAGCCTGCACCTGAAGAATATCTTTGAGGATGGCGAGTTGAGCCGCGACGCAACTACCGAGGAATCCTCGGTAGTTCAAACCGAGGGCGCTCGCCACGTACAGCGCAAGGTCACGCTCTACAACCTGGATGCCATTCTGGCGGTGGGTTACCGGGTGCGCTCACCGCGTGGGGTGCAGTTCCGGCGCTGGGCCTCCACGGTGCTCAGGGAGTATCTGCTCAAGGGCTTTGTGCTGGACGACGAGCGCCTGAAGAACCCGGATGGCCGCCCGGACTACTTCGACGAGATGCTCGCGCGCATCCGCGACATCCGTGCCTCGGAAAAGCGCTTTTATCAAAAGGTTCGCGACCTCTTCGCGCTGAGCGTCGACTACGACAAGACCGACCAGGCAACGCAGACCTTTTTCGCCACGGTGCAGAACCTGCTGCTCTATGCGGTGACGCAACAGACGGCCGCTGAACTGATTACGGCCCGAGCCAATCCTGATGATCCGTACTTCGGTCTCATGCATTGGCAGGGGGCGCAGGTGCGCAAGCAGGACATCCTGATCGCCAAGAACTACCTGAGCGCCGACGAGATCGACACCCTGAACCGGCTGGTGGTGATCTTTCTGGAAACGGCCGAACTGCGCACCAAGCGCCGCGAGCCGATCCCCATGAGCTTCTGGCGGCAGAACGTGGACCAGATCATCGGCAGCAACGGTTTCCCGGTACTCACCCATGCCGGCAAGGTGAGCCACGCGCAAATGGAACGTGCCACCACTGCGCTTTATCTCGATTACGACCAGCGTCGCAAACAGGACGAGGCGCGTCAGGCCGATGCGCAGGACGAAGCCGAACTCAAGGCGCTGGAAAACACACTCAAGAAACGACCCAAGCTATGACCGAACAAGGTCAGAAATAGCTAGGCAAACTCTCGGGGCGATTGCTGACCAATTGCGCGGGTCGATGAACGCTGACGATTTGCGCGATTACAGGCTGTCCTTCCGCTTCCTGCGCTAACTATGAGCAGGCTGCTGGGCACGAACTGTCCGGACGTGACGCCTGGCTGCTGGACCCGGCCGAGGCAGCGCAGGCCGGCAGTTCCCAGCCCTACCACCCATCCCCCCACCCACCCGTTACATTGAAACGCCACCATCCCCGCCGGTATAACGGCGCCCCCACCACCGACAGAAGTACGTCGATGTTCAAAGACCGGATTCTCGTAGTAGAGGACGCGCCCGAGCTGCGCGAGATGCTGGAGCTGTATCTGCAGGAGGCGGGTTACGCGGTGGAGAGCACGGCCCTGGGCCGCGAGTGCCTGCGCCTGGTGGAGCAGGACCCGCCGTCGCTGGTGCTGCTGGACATCGGCCTGCCGGACATCGACGGTCTGAGCGTGGTGGCGCGGTTGCGGGCGTCGTCGCCGAACATGGGGGTGATGCTGGTGACGGCGCGGGACGATGACTTCGACCGCATCGTCGGGCTGGAGGCGGGGGCCGATTGCTACCTCACCAAGCCGGTGAACCTGCGGGTGCTGCTGGCCCAGGTGCGCAGCCTGATGCGTCGCTACGGCAAGGCCGCGCCGGATGCGCCGAGCGGCCTGCGCCTGGGGCGCTTCCAGGTGGACCTGCTGTACCGCCGCATCCTCGACGAGCACGGCGAGGACGTGAGCCTGACGCCCGGCGAGTTCGCCCTGCTGATCGGGCTGATCGAGCGGCGCGGCAAGGTGGTGAGCCGCCAGCAACTGCTGTCGAGCATGCGCATGGGCCCGGACGAGGAGGCCGACCTGCGCACGGTCGATACGCTGATCGGGCGGCTGCGGCGCAAGCTCGAACGCAGCCCGAACCGGCCGCTGCTGATCCAGACGGTGTACGGCAAGGGTTATCGTCTGGCGGCCGAGGGGGAGATTGTCGAGGAATTGGCGCCGAGTTCCTGACAAATTTGAACGGTTTGACACAAGCTTGAATGCCGGTCTTTGGCTTTGCCAAAGGGGCCTCGCGGACAATTGGGAGTTGCCAAAAGTCCGTCTGACACGAGGTCTGCATGTCGTCCAAGCGCCGTTCCCAAGCCGTTCCGCACAGGTCTTTCCGCCCGGCTTTCCAGCCCAACCGGATCACCGCCGCGCTGCTGGTGAGCATGGGGGGCGTGTCCGCCGCCTGGGGTGAGGCCAACGTCATCCAGGTCGGTGGCGGCAGCTACGCCGTGCCGGACGTGGGGGTGATCAACTACCCGGGCACCGGTACCCAGGTGAAGGTCAGCGCCGACGGCAAGATCACCGACATCACCACCACCACGGTGCGCGGGCAGACCGGTTTCAACTCCTTCCGCCAGTTCCAGGTCGGTGACGGCAACACCGTGAACCTCTACGTGCCGGGCGGCGCCACGGCGCTGGTGAACCTGGTGCACGACTCCCGGGTGATGATCAACGGCACCCTCAACGGGGTGCTCGCCGACAGCGGCAAGATCGGCGGCCACATCATCTTCGCCGACCCCCACGGCCTGGTGGTGGGTTCCCAGGGCGTGATCAACGTCGGCTCGCTCACCGTCAGCACCCCCAGCGCGCAGCAGATGCAGCAGCTCTCTGCCGTGGCCATGTCCGGCACCGACGGCGTGGGCGACCGCGTGGCAGAGGACCTGGCCGCCGGGCGCTACAACGACGCAGGCAAGGTGACCGACCTCTCCAGCCCGGATCGCGGCAAGGTGGAGATCAAGGGCCGCATCGAGGCCGCCGGTTCGGTGAATATCTTCGGCGCCGCTGCCCTGGTGGCGGACAAGGCCTTGGTGGCCAGCGGCGTGGACCCGGCGGATGCGGTGTTCAAGGGCACCGTGAACGTCGACGGCGCGGCCATCGGCCAGGCGGTGAAGAGCGAGCAGGGCGCCCTGCGCATCGTCGGCCGCGAGTCGGCGGAAGTCTCCGGCGAGCTGCTGGCGCTGATGAAGGATTCCAGCGGTGGCGGCGTCTACGTCTCCGCCGGCGACACCCTGGAGGTGAAGGGCACGGCGCGCATCGCCACCGCGCCCAAGGTCACCGACCCGCGCCGCGCCAACACCCAGAATGGCCGCATCGAACTGACCGGCAGCACGGTCAACGTGCGCAGCGGCGCGCAGATCAGCAGCGTCGCCAACAGTGCGGGCAACGGCAAATCCGGCGACATCCGCATCGCCGCCATCAGCAATGGCGCCTGCGCCGCCTGCGAGGGCAGCACCGGCAAGCTGGACAGCGTGGATGCGCTGATCGCCGAGGCCAAGAGCCAGCCCAGTGGCGTGCTCAACGTCGGCAAGGGCACGGCCACCGTGCTGATCGAGAACGGTGCGGTGGTGGACGCCAGCCATGCCAACGAAGGCCAGGCCGGCAATGTGCAGGTCAGCGCCGACGCCATCAGCAAGCAGATCGGCGGCTATTCCTCGGCCCAGGCCAAGGTCACCGTGGCCGGCACCCTCAAGGGCCGCGACGTGTCGGTGCAGGCCCGCGCCACCTCCAGCGTGGACCCGAGCCTGCTCAACGCCTTCTTCGACCGCGCCGAGATCAAGGCCAGCATCGAGAAGCTCAAGCAGCGCGAGAACTGGAGCGACGAGCAGGTCTGGTCGAACATCGTCGACTCGCTGCTGCCGCTCTCCGGCCTGGGTTCGCTGAAGGACCTGGACCAGCTCAAGGGCATCGGTGCCAACCCCGAGGACCTCAGCCAGCTGGTGGGCCTGCTGCCCTATCTGGCGGTGTCCATCGCCCACGCCGATGCCAGCGTCGACATCCTCGACAAGGCCAACCTGGTGGCCCTGCGTGACCTGCTGCTGAATGCCGAGAGCACCCGCAAGTCCACCGGAGAGACCTTCTCCATCCCGGTGGTCAACGGCTTCCTGCCGTTCAACGCCGGCATCGCCTTCGGGCGCATTTCCGGCACCACGGCGCTGGACGTGCGCAGCGGCGCGCGCCTCTCCGCCGTGCAGCACCTGGACATGCAGGCGCGCAGCGACAACCTGCTCAAGGTCACCGCCGAGTCCACCAACAACCACGACGCCGAAGGCAAGCCGCTGAGCACCGTGGGCTTCGCCTTCGCCATGGCCAACAGCGACATCACCACCCACGCCCAGGTGCACAAGGGCGCGCTGCTGAACACCGCCGGCGACGTCAGCCTGATCGCCCTCACCGAGCAGTCGCTGGAGAACAAGGCGCAGTTCAAGTCCATCGGCAACGGCGCCGTCGGCGGCCCGGTGCTGGCCCTGTCGGTGCTCGCCAGCCGCACCGAGGCGAAGTTCGATGCCGACCTGAAGGGGGCCAACCGCCTCAACGTCAGCGCGGTGAACCTGGTCACCAAGCAGATCAACGAGGCCAGCTCCCAGGCCGGCAAGAGCAAGCTGGACTTCCTCAAGTTCCGCGCGCTGGGCACGGTGGACCCGATCAAGAACTACGTCCTCAGCAAGTTCAAGGACGTCAACCCGACCCAGCCCACCGACAGCAAGTACCGCCTGGCCGCCACCGTGGCCGTTGCCACCGCTGACCACGACGCCACTGCCAGCATCGGCAGCGGCGCCAACGTCGACCTGCGTGGCGACCTGACGGTCACCGCCGTGCAGGAGCTGCGCGAGCTGCACAACGTCTCCACGGCGACGGTCAATGGCTCGTCCGCCGGCAAGGACCAGAACGACTACTCCCTGAGCGTGGCCCTGGCCATCGGCGTGTACAACCAGGACACCCGCGCGCTGATCGGCGACGGCGCGGTGCTGGCCGCCGACCGCGTCGGCGTGGGCGCACGCTTCGAGCAGCCGCTGAGCTTCGGTGGCTTCGACCGCTGGAGTTCGCTGGGCTCGGTCTTCTCCAACCTCAAGGCCCTGGCCGGCTGGCCGAACGACATCGGCGGGCTGTTCAGCACCCAGTACGCCAACTCGACGGGCACCTCCGACAAGCTGGCCATCACCGGCTCGGTGTCGGTGGTGACCAACACCGTGCAGACCCAGGCCTGGGTCGGCGACAACGTGAGCCTGACCGCGCGCCGTGGCAGTGACGCCGCCTGGTCCTCCTCGCTGCTGGACCGCCTCAACCGCCGCCGCGACAGCAACGGGCTGTTGCTGCCCTCGGAACAGCTGCTGGTGGACCGTCGCTGGAACTGGCAGCGCGTCGCTGAAGTCGGCGCGGAGAATCACCTCCAGCAACTCGCCGTGGCCGGCAACATCGGCATGCTGCTGTTCGGCACCAGCGTGGGCACCGATCCCAAGGTCACCGGCACCCAGGACGGCACCGCCCTGGGCGGCTCGGTCAACGTGCAGACCATTCTCAGCGAGGCCACCGCCGGCATCGGCGCGGGCACCACTGTCGACGCCAAGGGCCTGAACGTCTCGGCCCTGCAGGACGACCTGGTCATGGCCTTCAGCCCCTCGGCCGGCGAGGGCGTGAGTGCCGCCGCCAACGGCGCCGCCGTGGCCAACACCCTGACCTCCAGGGTGGGCGCCTCGCTGCACAGCAGCAGTACCGTCAACGCCGACAAGCTGGACGTCCACGCCGAGCACCGCCTGGGCCTGTGGACCGCTGCCGGTGGCGTGGCCATGGGCGGCACCGCCGGCTTCGGCGGCGGCCTGGCGCTGAACGTACTCACCACCACGGTGGAGGCCCTGGTGGGGGATAACCGCAGCTGGCGCCCCACGGTCATGGGCACCGGGCTCAGCCTCGGCAAGACCGGCCTGTGGAAGGTCAACCAGCTCGACGTGCAGGCCCTGAGCAATGGCCAGAGCGGCGCCTTCGCCATCGCCGGGGCGGTGGCCAAGGGCAAGGACGAGCAGAAGGACCAGGACACCTCCACCAGCAAGAACGGCGACATCGGCAAGCCCACCGCCGAGCTGGCGGACTCCTTCGGCCAGTCCATCCTGCAGTCGCTGACCTTCGGCGTGACCGGCCTCACCGACGGGCTCAACGTGGCCGGCGGCGCAGCCGGCAAGGTCAAGGACGTCGGCGTGACCGTCGGCGGCAAGCTCAAGGGCGCCTGGGGCAGCTTCACCGGGCTGTTCAAGGGCAAGCCCGCCCCCGCACCCGCCCCGACTCCCGGGGGCGGCGGCCCTGACCCGGATCCGGCGCCGACCCCCGATCCCGCGCCGGGCTCCGGCTCGGACGGCGGCGGCAGTGGTGGCGACCAGAGCGGCAAGGGCTTCGCCATTGCCGGTGCCGGTTCGGCGAGCCTGAACATCTCGGCGCAGAAGAGCCGCGCGCTGGTCAGCGGCATCAGCCTGGACCCGCGCTCCCTCGCGGATGGCGGCAGCACGGTCAACCTGCTGGCGCTGAACCAGACCCACCAGTACAGCGGCTCCGGTGCCGGCGCCATCACCCTGGCCGGCAAGCAGAAGAGCGAGTCCAGCGCGGCCCTGTCCGGTGCGCTGGCCTTCAACAACCTGCTCAACGTCACCGAAGCGCGCCTGCAGAACGCCACGCTGACCAACAACGACGCCCTGCGCGTGCAGGCCCTGAGCGGTGGCGACCAGATCGCCATGGGCCTGGGCCTGTCGGTGGCCACCGCCGGCACCGACACCAACGTGGCCGTGTCGCTGTCCGGCTCGGCCGGCTACATGGGCAACAAGACCGTCGCCCAGGTGATCGACAGCCGCGTGCTGCAGCGCGCCGCTGCGCCCGGCAGCATCGAGGTCGCGGCCTATGACCGCGCCCGCGTGATGCTTGGCGGCGGGGCCTTCGCCGGCAGCAAGGGCAACGGCGGCAGCGTCGGCGGCTCGGTGGTGGTCGGCGTGCTCAACAACACCCTGGCGGCCGAGTGGCTGGGCAGCCAGGCCGAGGATTTCGCCCGCTTCGACCTCTCCGCCAACAGCGCCGCGCGCGTGCTCGGCGGGGCCCTGGCCGCCGCCGTGAGCACCGGCAGCGACAGCGGCACCGGGGCCGGCTCGCTGGTGGCACTGGTGCTGAACAACAGCACCACGGCCCGTGTCGACGGCTGGGACCCGACCCAGGACAACAACCCGGTCGACCTCAAGCTGTCGTCCCTCAAGGGCGGCAGCCTGAGCGTCACCGCCCAGAGCCTGACCGGCGCCAGCCCGCTGGACGCGCTGTTCAGCGCGGCCGCCGCCGGCACCCTCTCGGTCAGCGACCTGGACCAGGACGGCAACCGCACCGCCGCCGGCATCGACGTCAAGCACACCAGCAACAACAACCTGGTGGAAGGCGGCGTCGCCGACGGCACCACCTCCCACGACCTGTTCAATGGGCAGATCGCCGGTGAAGCGGTCATGGCCGTGGCCGGCAGCCTGGCGGCCAGCGGTGGCCAGGCCGGCGTCGGCGGCTCCCTGGCGCTGGTCTACGCCGGCAGCCGCTACGGTGCCAGCCTGGCCAACAGCCTGGTGGACCTGAGCGGTGCCCTGGCGGTGCGCGCCGGCCACGGCTCGGACGTGATCGCTGCAGCCATCGGCGCTGCCGGCAGCTCGGCGGTCGGCGTCTCCGGCTCGGCCACCGCGCTGGTCGGCCGAGGGGACGTGAGCGCCAGCGTCGACATGGGCGGGCGCACCCTCAAGGCGGCCAGCCTGGACGTTTCCGCCGTGCGCAGCGGCGGCCTGTATTCCCTGGCCGGCAACATCACCGGCAGCAAGGGCACGGCCTCGGTCGGCGGCGCCCTGAGCCTCGCCGACCTGGAGCAGCACGCCAGCGCCACCGTGGGCAACGGCACCTACCAGCTGGGCGGCAACCTCGACGTGGCCGCGCGGATGGAGAGCCGCATCATCAGCGCTGCGCTGTCCGGCGTGGTGTCCGGCAGCGGTGTCGCCGTGGGCGGCGCGATGGTCTTCAACCGCATCGCCGACGTCGTCACCGCGCAACTGAGCAAGGCCACGGTGGAGGCGGCGAACCTCAAGCTGAGCACCCGCCAGCCGGCCTCGGCGGCCAACATCTGGTCGCTGGCCTTCAACCTGGCGGCCGGCGGTGGCGCGGCCGGCGTCGGTGGTGCGGTGGCGGTCAACCTGATCGAAGCCCAGCGCAACGCCGAATTGCTGGACAGCAAGGTCGACCTCACCGGCGCGGCGACCCTGGAGTCGTCCTTCGATGGCGCCATCTGGGGCGTCGGCGTGGACGCCGCCGGGGGCAACACCGCCGGGGTCGGCGGCTCGGTGGTGGTCAACAACATCGGCGGTGGCGACCGCGTGCGGGTCAACAACAGCACCCTGCGCACCCAGGGCAGCGGCAAGGCCCTGACCCTCGACGCCGCATCCGGCAGCGGCCTGATGATCGCCGCGCTGTCCGGCTCGGTGACCGGCGGCGGCACCGGTGCCGTGGGCGGCGCCCTGTCGGTGAACCGCATCGGCATCAATCGCGCGGCGCAGATCAGCGGCGGCAGCCTGGTCAGCGGCTTCTCCAGCGCCAGCCTGGCAGCCGGCAGCAGCCAGGCCATCTACTCCGCGGCCCTGGCGGGCGGCGGTGGTGGCACCTTCTCGGTGAACGGCTCCAGCACCAGCAACGTGATCGAGGGCAGCGAGCAGGCCACGGTATCCGACAGCACCCTGAAGGTGGGCAGCCTGTCGCTCTCGGCGGCGCGTGGCGACCGCACCATCTGGAGCCTCGCCGGGGTCGGCGGCGGTTCCGGCACCGCCTCCTTCGGCGTGGCCAATGCCAACAACGTGGTGCTGGCCAAGCGCATCGCCGAGATCAGCCAGAGCGTCGTGGAGCTGGCCGGCAGCCTGGAGCTGAAGGCCGGCGGTGCGGCGCGCATCCGTTCCGCCGCACTGGGCGGCGGCGGTGCCGGTACGGCGGCGGTGGCTGCCTCGGTGGCGGCCAACGTGATCCAGGGCGAGGAGCGTGCCAGCCTCAGCGGCAGCACCGTCACCGGCGCCAACGGGGTGAAGGTCCTCGCCAGCGAGGGCGATGCCGACATCGTCACCCTGGCCGGCAACGTCCAGGGCGCCGGAACGGGTGCCGGGGCCGGGGCCATCGCGGTCAGCACCATCGACCAGCAGCGCCGGGCGCAGATCCTCGGCAGCTACCTCGGTGCCGGCAGCAGCGCGGTGGCGGTCACCGCGCGCAGCGGCGGCAGCATCTACAGCGGCGCACTCAGCGGTGCCGTCGGCGGCACGGCCGCTGGCAGCTTCTCCAACACCAGCAACCACATCGGCATGGTCACCGAGGCGCTGGTGGACAACAGCGCCGGCAGCGCCGGCACGCTGGGCGTGAAGGCCAGCGACGATTCCGTCATCCGTTCGGTCGCCGGTGGCCTGGCGGTGGGCGGCACGGCCTCGGCGGGCCTGGCGACGGCCGTCAACCATGTCGGCAACCGCATCGAGGCGCGGGTGCGCGGCAACCGCAACGCCGAGGGCTGGACCCTCAGGGACCTGCTGGTGAGCGCCCGTTCCGGCGCGGCCATCGACACCCTGTCCACCTCTATTTCGGGCTCCGGCACGGCTTCGGTGGGCGTCGGGGCATCCACCAGCCTGCTGCTGACCGCGAGCAAGGCGCTCATCGACGGCGGCGCGCGGGTGCGTGCGGACAACAACGTCGTGGTGCAGGCGGCCAACAACGACCGCGTGCTTTCCAGCGGCCTGATCCTCTCGGGCAGCGGCACCGCTGCGGTGTCCGGCCTGGCCACCGTGACGGTGGTCGAAAGCACCACCGAGGCCGGCATCAGCGGCAGTGGCACCCAGGTCGATGCGCTGGCCAAGGGCGACGCGGTGGCCGTGGACAGCGGCGTGCTGAAGAACGCCCCGAACACCGGCAGCTGGGCCAGCGCCCAGCAGTTCACCCCGGTGCTCGACCTGCAGACCCAGACCGAGCAGGTGCGCGGCCTGGCCGTGCGTGCCACCTCGCTGCAGCAGGTCGGCGTGGTCAGCAACAGCACCGCCGTGAGCCTGGTGCCGCTGTACAGCGGTTCCGTCGCGGCACTGAGCAACACCAATGTGTTGGCCGGCGCCACCCGCGCCTGGATCGAGGACGCGGCGATCAACCAGGGCGACAACAGCGCCGCCGGCCTGGCCCAGCAGGTCAGCGTCGGAGCCTTCAGCCATGCCTTCAGCTTCGGCGGCGTGTTCAGCGCCTCGCTGTCCCTCGGGGTGGCGGCGGTGGCGGCGACCCTCGACAGCGGCGTGATCAGCCGCGAGGTGGAGGCCCGCCTGAGCAACGTCCGCTTGGTCAGCCGGGGCGACACTTCGGTGCGCGCGGCCTCGACCCAGGCCGCCAGCAACGTGGTGGTCAGCGGCGGCGGTGGCATCGTCGGCGTGGCCGGCGGTGCCGGCGTGCTGGTGGTCAAGGGCAGCACCCAGGCCCTGGTGGACCGGGGCAGCCAGCTCGACGTGGGTGCGCTGAAAGTCAGCGCCAGCGCACTGAACCAGCTCTCGGCCAACGTCGGCAGCGTGGCCGGTGGCGCGGTGGGCGCCGGTGCCTCCCAGGGCTTCGCCTACAACCAGAGCACCGTGCGTGCCTGGGTCGGCCAGCGCGAGGGCAACGGCCCGCGCACCCGGGTGGCCAGCAGCGGTGCGGTGAGCATCCGGGCCGACAGCGACACCGATGTGCTCGGCAACAGCGCCAGCGCCTCGGGCGGTGCTGCGGCCCTGGCCGGGGCGGCCAACATCGTGGTGCTGGAGAACACCACCGAAGCCGGTGCCCGCTATGCCGACCTGGGCAGCGACAGCCGCCGCCTGGCGAGCCTGGACATCCACGCCGTCGATCGCCTCGGTGCGCTGCTCAACGCCGGCGGCCTGGGCGTGGCGGGCGGCGGCCCGTCCCTGGGCGCGGCGGCCAACGTGCTGGCGGCCAACAGTGCCGTGCGCGCGTTGCTGATCGACAGCGACACCCGCACGACGGGCGCTCTCAGCGTGACGGCGCTGCGGGAAACCAACGCCAAGCTCTTCACCCTCACCGCCGGTGTCGGCGGCAGCGCGGCACTGGGTGGCAGCCTGGGTCTGCTGTTGCTGGGGCCGGGCGCGATTGCGCAGGACGGCTACGACCCGCTCGCCGAGCTGGACAAGGGCGGCAAGGGCACCCTCAGCACTGCCGACCGCCTGGGCAACCGCGATGTGCCGGTCAGTGAGTACGACAGCGTGTCCCTGGTGGATGGCCAGGTGGTGCTCGGCCGCGCCACGACCAGCGCCGAGAGCACCCGCGCGAAGAACGCCAGTCAACTGGGCTCGGTGAAGGACCGCCTGGGCGCGGGCGCCAGCTCCCGCCATGAGACGGTGGCGCGGGTCACCGGGGGCAACGTGACGGCCGGCGTGGTCAAGGTCACCGCCAACGACCTGCTGCGCAGCCTCAACGTGGCCGGTTCGGGCCAGCTCGGCTCCATCGCCGCCGGTGGCGGCATGGCCTTCAGCCTGTCCAACGCGCGGGTGGCCGCCGAGCTGTCGCCCGTGTCGCTGAGCGCCACCAGCCTGGAGCTGGGCGCCCACAGCGGCACCCTGGCGCTGCAGCCCGGCGACACCACCAGCGGTACGCAGGCGCTGGACGTGCGCAGCTATGCCGGGGCGGTGGGCTTCGGTGCCGGCCTGGGCGCGGCGCTCTCCATCGGCGTGCTGAACAACCAGGTCGAGGCCCTGCTGGGCGGCGGCCAGACCTACACCGGCACGCTGAAGGCCAGCGCGCTGGAAGACAGCGGCGTCACCAGCACAGCCGGCGGTGGTGCCGCCGGTGGCCTGGCGGCCGGCGTGGTGGTGGCCACGG
Source organism: Pseudomonas sp. zfem003 (assembly GCF_032621675.1). NCBI lineage: Bacteria > Pseudomonadati > Pseudomonadota > Gammaproteobacteria > Pseudomonadales > Pseudomonadaceae > Pseudomonas > Pseudomonas sp. zfem003. Next base: position 487,587 of record NZ_JAVYJG010000002.1, read on the forward strand.
CCAAGCGTACCGGCTCGGCCCAGTTGAACCTGGCGGGCGGGGCCCAGCTCAGCGCCAGCGACATGGCGCTGCAGGGCCAGAGCCTGGGCAGCGTCACGGCCGACGCCATCGGCGCGGCCGGCGGCCTGGTGGCTGCCGGTACGGCCGCCCTGGCCGTGGCCCAGGACAGCACCCGCGTGCAGGTCGCCAGCGGCAACCAGGTGCGCCTGGAGGCGCGCAGCGGCCAGGTGCTGCTGGATGCCCAGGCCACGCCGCGTGCCAGGGCCCGCGCCATCGGCGCGACCCTGGGCGGCACCCTCGGCGTGGGCGCTTCGGTGGCCGTTGCCGAATCGGCCAACCGTGTCAGCGCGACCCTGGGTGATCGCAACGAGGTCATCGGCCAGTCGCTGTCGCTCAAGGCCCGCCTGCTGGACAGCAGCGGCAGCGGCTACGACCCGAAGACCGCCAACGTCAGCGCCGAGGCGGTGGCCGGCACCGGCGCGCTCTACTACAGCGCCAACGCCTCGGTGGCCACGGCCACCAACAGCTCGGTGGTCACCGCGGCCACCGGTAGCGACCTGAAGCTGCCGGCCGGCGCGGTGGACATCCTCGCCGACAGCCGCACCCAGCAGTACGCCAAGGCGCTGGGCATTTCCGCCGGCGGCCTGGCGCTGGGCGCCGCCGTGGCCGAAGCCAAGGCGGTGACCCTGACCGAGGCGCTGCTCGGCGCGCGGGCGATGCAGGGCGCGCTGACCCGCCTGGACGTGAACGCCAGCGGGCGTGACCTCAACCAGGCCGACAGCACCGCCGGCAGCGGCGGTCTGGTGGCCGGCAATGCCAGCGTGGCCAAGACCCTGGCCAACGGTGTGGTGCGGGCGCGCATCGGCAGCGGCTCCCAGCTGAACGTGGCTGGCGCGCTGACCCTCAAGGCCACCTACCAGGGCCATTACGCCAGCCAGGCGGACTCGGTGAACGCCGCGCTGCTCGGCGGCAGCGGCGCCCTGGCGCGCAACCAGATCACCGGCACCAGCGCGGCAGAGATCGGCGACGGCGCGCTGCTCTTCGCCAAGGGCAACCTGCTGGCCGAGGCCTCCAACCTGTTCGCCAGCCACCACGCGGGCGCGGCGGCCAGCGGCGCGGGCGGCGGCGTGATCAGCGGCCAGGCGGTGGTGTCGGACACCGACATCAGCGGCAGCGCGCGGGTCGAGGTGGGCGACAACGCCAGCCTGGCCGGCGCCCAGGACGGTGACTGGGCCAAGTCCCTGCAGCTGCTGGCCAGCCAGCAGGTCTTCACCCGTGACTACGCCACCCTGAGCACCGGCGGCGGCATCGCGGCGGGCGGGGTCGAAACCAGCCACGACGTGACCCTCGACAGCCAGGTGAAGGTCGGTGCCGGCAGCAGCCTGCACAGCCTCGGCAGCCTGGCGCTGAACACCTACCACCGCGCCGGCACCTCCGCCGAAGCCCTGGCCAGCACCTGGGGCGCGGCCGGTGGCGCGGGCACGGTGGCCAACAGCACCCTGACCAGCACCCAGGGCGTGTCGGTGGGCCGCAACGCCCGCTTGTTCGCCCTGGGCAACGTGACCCTCGGCGCCGGCCAGGACAAGGACGGCCGCTGGACCTCGTCGCTGGTTTCCGATGCCTCGGCCCAGAGCGTGGTGCGCGGGATCATCGCTATCCCCGTGGCCCGCGCCAGCAGCCTGGTGAAGGACACCACCCGGGTGACGGTGGCCAGCGGCAGCGAGGTGGTGGCCGCGCGCGACATCACCATCGGCGGCTTCAAGGCCCAGGTCTCGGCCACGGCCGATGGCACGGCGCGGGGCTACCAGCTGGGCTTCATCCCGGTCACCGACCGCGACAGCACCACCAAGACCGAGCGGGACAGCCAGGTCAGCCTGGAGGGCACCTTCATCGCCGGCCGCTACAACGAGCTGCTGATCGAGATCGACGCCAACGGCAACCTGACCCAAACCGCTGGCCTGCCGATCCCGGTGACCTTCACCCCCGGTTTCGTGCCGACCGCCTGGCTGGACGGCATGACCGGCATGAGCCCGGAGGTGAGCCAGATCCTCCGGGGCACCCTGTCGAGCAGCGCGGTGGGCGCCTTCGGCTTTGGCGACATGCTCGCCGCCGGCGGCAACATCACCGTGCAGGCCGACCGGGTCAGCGGCAGTGCCTCGCTCACCGCCAAGGGGGCACCGCGCATCGAGATCACCAACCGCAGCAACAACTACCTGCTGATCGGCTCGGTGCTGATCCCCGACCAGCCGAGCGGCCGCGTGCTGTTCACCGGCGGGGCCAGCGAGGCGACCTTCGGCGGCCACGTGAGCCGCACCGCCAGCACCCAGCGCGCCCAGGTGCGCATCAGCAACACCTACAGCGGTGGGGCGGGCAACTCGTCCTACGGCCCGGCGATCTTCCTCACCGACGACATCTACAACCAGGGCGGCCTGATCCACATCGCCAACGCCAACGGCTCCCTGGGCCAGTTCGGCACCACCTGGGGCCAGCAGGTGCTGGTGGAGGTGCCGAACGGCTCGATGACCGTGTTCTCGCCGGACAAGTACTACTCGGTGGGCGGCAACCCGCTCAGCGAGTGGAAGAACTTCGCCGCGGTGACCGGCTCGGCCAATGTCGCCATCGAGCTGATCGCCAACGCCTTCTACGGCAGCCAGTTGGGGGACAGCAACCGGGGGCTGCTCTACCAGGGCGCCATCTATGGCGATGACTCCGGTTCGAGCATCGTCCTGTTCGGCGGCTGCCGCCCGGCGACCGGCTCGGTGTGCTCGGAGTCGGTGGGCAAGTCCTTCACCGGCCAGGCGGTGCAGTTCCATGGCATCACCAACCAGGACTCGTGGATGCCGGTGGTGCGCAGCATGGCGCTGCAGAAGAAGGCCTATGGCTACAACAACGCCAGCCTGCAGGGCGGTTCGAAGATCGTCGGTGGCCAGGTGGGTATCCAGGCCAAGTACATCGACATCAACGGCACCATCTCCAGCGGCCAGCAGACCCAGCGCAGTCTGGTGATCGATGCCGACTTCGACAACTGGGTGTCGCAGCAGGACTGCCGCATCGGCGACGCCTGCCTGGTGGACATCCCCACCCAGTACCTGCTGAGTACCGGCGGGGCGGTGGCGGCCAAGTTCGACTTCGGCACCAACACCATCCAGCTGGACGACATCAACGCCTCCGGCGGCGGCTTCGTCTACCTCAAGGGCGGCATCATCAGCACCAACAACCTGGGGGCGATCAAGGTCAACAACGGCTACGGCCAGGTGCAGGTGACCAACAGGTCCTCCAGCGCGCTGCAGCTGGGCAACATCGAGACCGGCAACAGCTCGGTGGGCATCGTGCAGATCGTCGACACCCTCAAGGCGCCGGTGGCCGGCAACGCCTACGCCACCACCTGGTACGTGCACACCCAGGGCCAGGGCCTGGCGATCTACGACAATGCCAACGGCGGCAACTCCCTGGCCAGTGCCCGCCTGGTCAGCACCAGCGGTGCCAGCAGCGCTAGCTACAACCCGTTGGCCAATGCCCGCTTCGAGTGGACGCAGAAGGCCAACCTGTCGCGCAGCATCGGCTCCAACGACCCGCTGTCGGTCAGCAACTGGGTGTGGAACGACGTGGCGCCCAACGAGCACTGGACCTACAGCACCGGCACCGTGGTGCAGCAGGCCAACGACGCCACCTACCAGCAGGACATCAGCGGGTCGTTCAGCAACTTCGACGGCAGGAGCGTGGCCTACCACGGCTGCGGCAAGAACCTCGGCGAGGGCTGCAACTGGGGGTTCATCGCCAGCGGCCAGCACACCGATGGCGACCGCAAGGGCGAGCTGTACGCAGGCTGGACCTACCGCTACCCGCTGGCGGCCTCCATCACCGTCAAGCACTCGGTGAAGGCGGACAACCCGTTCAGCATCAGCTTCGTCGGCAACAGCAGCGGCAGCATCGATGTGACCACCGGCGGTGACCTGTACACCGCCGGCCGCCTCAACAACGCCGCCGGCACCACCACGCTGCGCGCCGGTGGCGACATCCTCTCGCTGAAGACCAGCAGCCTCTACAGCGCCCATCTGGACCTGCAGGCCGGCGGCGCCATCGGCAGCGACCTGTCGGCCTTCCGTGCCGGCCTGGTGGACGGCGGCACCCTGCGCGCCACGGCCAACGGCTCCATCAACCTGGACCTCAGCTCCTCGGCGGTGCTGCGTACCCTGGCCTCGCAGCAGGGCAACCTGACCCTGCGGGCCAGCGGCAGCCTGCTGGCGGGCATCAGCGATCCGGGCCAGGTGCACCTGCAGGCGCGCAACCTGGTGCTGGAGAGTGGCGAGGCCATCGGCGGCGCCGGCCAGGCCCTGCGCCTGAAGGTGACCGAACGCACCCAGGCCGATGGCTCGGTGGTGGATGGCCGCGTGGACGCCAGCGCGGTGCGCGACATCTACCTGGACGAGACCCAGGGCGACCTGTGGGTCGGCCGCATTGCCTCCAGCACCGGCGATGTATGGGTGCGGGTGGCCAATGGCTCGCTGCGCGACGCCAACCGCCGCCTGGCGGCGCAGACCCTCAGCGATGCACAGCGTGCCTCGGTGTGGGAGCGCCTCAAGCTGACCAGCGCCCTGGGCGCCGAGGACAACATCCGCGTCACCACTGCCACGCCCTTCGAGCAGCAGGTCAACGCCCAGTACCGCGAGTACTGGAGCCTGCTGCAGCTGGGCAAGCACACCGCTGGTGAGCTGCAGCTGGACGCACGCGGCATCGAGCTGTACCGGCCGCTGGCCGAGCTGCGCGCCGGCAAGACCGGGCTCAGCGACGCCGAGGTGGTGGCCCAGGCCCGTGCGCGCCTGGACCTGCTGGAAGACGCCTTCAGCCGCGACATCGGCGCCGGCTGGCGCGATGCGGCGGCGTTCAGGACCTACAACGAGGCCTTCGCCTTCCACGCCAGCCAGGCGCAGCTGGATGCGCTGGGCCGCGATGCGGTGTGGACCGAGGGCGAGCTGCGCTACGCCATCGACAAGGTCGCCCTGGGCACCAGTGGCGGCTCCTCGGTGGGCAACGCCGAACCGAACCTCTCGGGCCGCCGCGTGACCCTGCAGGTGGCCAGCGATGTCGGCCAGTTGGCGAACAACCTCGACATCGACTTCCAGGACCTGCGCAGCGGCAACCTGAGCGCGGCGCAGGCGGCGGCCCTGGTGGTGGCCAACGCACCGGGTGACGTGCAGCTGGTGCGTGATGCCAACGGCCAGGTGACCCGCGTATCGGTCAACCGCACCCTGCCGTTCTACGTGTCCGCCAGCGAGGCGTTCAGCGCCGACGTGGGCGGCCACCTGTTCCTGCAGGCCAACGGCGACCTGCAGCTGGACGCGGTGAAGGTCGGCCAGGACGCGCGCCTGGCCACCCCCGGCAGCCTGCTGGTGGCCGCCGGCAGCAGCGGCCTGCTGCGGGTGGGTGGGGACCTCAGCCTGCTGGCCGGCAATGGCAGCCTGGGCAATGCCAGCGACCCGTCGCGGGCACTGAGCCTGGACGTGAGCGGTCGCCTGCTGGCGGCCTCGTCCGGCCAGGACGTGGCGCTGCGCTGGCTCAAGGGTGACTTCCGCATCGGCCGTGTTCTGGCGGTGGGGGACGTGTACCTGGAGGCCAGCGACGGCAGCCTGAGCGATGCGCTGGGCGGCCTCGCGGTGAGCGGCCGCAGTATCCGCCTGAAGGCCCGCGGCAGCATCGGTGCCCAGGGCGGCGCGCTGCAGGTGCAGCTGGAATCGGCCAGCGGCGGCAGCCTGTCCGCCGAGGCCGGCCAGGGCATCTGGCTGAGCAGCGAGAAGGACCTGAGCCTGAACGGCCTGAAGGCCGGCGGGGCGATGGGCGTCACCGTGGTCGGCAAGCTTGGTGCGCAGAACCTGAGCGCCGCCGGCGACCTCAGCCTGGGCGCCAGCGATGACCTGGCCGTGAGCGATGCAGCAGCCCTGGGTGACCTGCGCCTGACCAGCCTGCGTGGTATCAGCCTGGGCGGCGCACTGAAATCCGGCGGCCTGCTGCGCGCCAGTGCCGGGACCGACCTGCACAGCCTGGGCGGCGCCCAGCTAGACGCCGGCCGCCTGGAGCTGACCGGCAATTCCCTGGCCCTGGGCGCGGACAACCGTGTGAAGGCCGGCAGCCTGTCGCTGATCAGCAACGGCCTGCTGAGCCTCGGGGCACGCAGCCTGCTGGACATCGCCGGACAGGCCGACATGGAAGGCCAGCAGCTGCGCATGGACAGCGGCGTGCGCCTGCTGGCCGACGGGCTGATCCGCCTGCGCAGCCTGGGCGACATGCGTCTGGGCCAACTGGTCAGCCGGGCCGCCAGCGGTCAGCCGCAGTTCGACCTGCGCGCCGGTGGCCACCTGCTGGACAACGGCGATCGCCTGGTCAACCTCAGTGCCCAGCAGCCGGGCCAGGCCCAGCTGCACGCCGACGGTGACATCGGCGAGGCCGGCGGCGCCCTGCGCGTGAGCCTGCCGCAGCTGGACCAGGCGGTGGCCGGTGGTGCGCTGTACCTGGACCTGGACGGCGACACCCGTGGCGACCTGCTGAAGGCCGGCACCCGCCTGGCCCTGCACGGCAATGGCCTGGCGGACTACCGCCGGCTGCAGGCTGGCAGTGCGCTGGGCGTCGAGGTCAGCCACCTGGTCGCCGAGCAGGTGCAGGCCGGCGGTGACTGGACCCTGCGCGCCACCCGCGCTCAGATCGGCACCGGCCGCAGCGAGGGCCGTGCGGACCTGGTGGTGAGCCAGCGCCTGGACGCGACCCGCCTGGGTACGGCCGGCCGCCTGGACCTGCGTGCCGGCGAGGCGGTGATCGACCGTGCGGATGCCGATGGCGAGATGAACCTGGCGGCCACCGGCCTGCTGCAGGTGAACACCCTCGGCGGCGGCGCCAACGCCGTGCTGAAGGCCGCTGACCTGCGCCTGGGCGAGGTGACGCTGCAAGGCGTGGCCGACATGAGCGCCCCGGCGCTGCAACTGACCCGACTGAACGCCCAGCGTTGGCTGCTGAACGGTGGTTCGGCGCAGGTGGGCGACGTGGTCGTGACCCGCGATGCCGATCTGCAACTGAGCGGCGATCTGCGCCTTTCCAGCCTGAACAGCGGCAGCGATGTGCAGCTGCACAGCCGCAACGCCAACCTGGGCGCTGTCGTGGCCGCTGGCCGCGCCAACCTGGTGGTGGACCAGCGCCTGGACGCGAGCCGCCTGGATACGGCTGGTCGCCTGGACCTGCGTGCCGGCGATGCGCTGATCGACCGCGCCAACGCCAACGGCGAACTGAACCTGGCGACCACCGGCCTGCTGCAGGTGAACAGCCTCGGCGGCGGCGCCAACGCCGTGCTGAAGGCCGCCGACCTGCGCCTGGGCGAGGTGACGCTGCAGGGCGTGGCCGACATGACGGCCCCGGCGCTGCAACTGACCCGACTGAACGCCCAGCGTTGGCTGCTGAACGGCGGCTCGGCGCAGGTGGGTGACGTGGTCCTGACCCGCGATGCCGACCTGCAACTGAGCGGCGACCTGCGCCTTTCCAGCCTGAACAGCGGCAGCGGCGTGCGGATGCGCGTCGGCAGTGCCTCGCGCATCGGCCAGCTCGACGTGGGCGGCGACCTCGACCTGCAACTGCCCGGCGTACTCGACCTGGGCCGGGCGACGGTGCAGGGCAAGGCGCTGCTGGCCCACAGTGGCGTGGCCGGCACGGCCCTGCGCTATGGCGACCTGACGGTGGCGAACAGCCTGACGCTGACCGGCGCGGGTGATTGGACCGGTGGCCAGGCGCAAGTGGGCGAGGGCATCGAGGTGCGGGTCGGCAGCGCCGACCTGGGCCTGCTCGACAGTGCCCGTGGCGCGCTGCTGCTGCGCGCCGATGGCCTGTTCCACGCCGGCGCGCTGACCAGCCGGGCCCAGGGCATCGACCTGGAAGCCGGGCGCATCGACGTGGGTACGGCGCGTGCGGCGGACACACTGCGCCTGCACAGCCGCAGCGACCTGAGCCTGTTCAGCGGCCTGAGCGGCAGCGATATGCGCCTGACCACGGCCGCTGGTTCGCTGGGCACCATCCGCTTCGGCCTGCTGACCGATCCGTCGGCGGCCAACGTGCTGGTGCCGTCGCACCTGAAGGCCGGCCGCGACCTGCTGGTGCAGACCGATGGCGACGTTTTCGGTGGCAATGCCGAGGCTGAGCGCGAGCTGCGCATGCTCGGCCGCAACCTGTTCTTCGGTCGCGCCCAGAGCCTGCAGGACGACATCTTCCTGCAGGCCAGCGGGGCCGCCAGCCAGGGCCACGGCAACATCTCCGGCCTGCTGGTGGAGGCCAAGCGCGACGTGGGCATCGTGGCCAATGGCGACCTGAACATGCCGACGGTGCGCTACGGCGGCACCTACTCGCTGAAGGCCGGGCGCGACCTGACCATCGGCCTGGGTGGCAACCTGGACATCAGCGGCTATGCCGAGGCGGGGCGTGACCTGACCTTCATCATCGCCGGCAACGTGGACCTGCAAGGCGTCACCGCCGGCCGCAACGTCAGCATCGAGTCGGGCGAGTACATCAACATCGACGAGGCGGTACGCGCCGGTGGCGATGTGCGCCTGGTGGCCCGCAGCGGCGACATCCGCGTCGGCCAGGGCGTCTACTCCACTGCGCAGCCGTACCAGGGCCAGGCCTTGAGCGGCAACGTGGTGCTGCAGGCCAGCGGCAACGTCAGCGCGCCGGTGATCGAGGCGGCGGCAGGCTCCATCGATGTCAGCGGTGGGCACCTGACGCTGGGTTCGCTGGGTGCCAGCGGCGATGTCAGCCTGCTCGCCCGTGGCGCCATCAGCGTCAGCGGTACCAGCCGCAGCGGCGGCAACCAGACCTGGCAGGCGGACGGGCAGATCGGCTTCAACCAGCTGCTGGCCCAGGGCCAGGCGCTGCTGGACAGCCTGATGGACGTGCGCGGCAGCGTGCTGCGTGCGGGCCAGGGGGCGAGCGTGGACGCCGGCCGGCGTGCGGGCGGCGATGCCCAGGCCGACATCCAGCTGACTCAGGTGGAGGCGCCGCGCCTGGCGCTGTGGGCCGGCGACCTGGTGCGGGTGGCGGACGCGGGCATCGGCCAGCGCCTGTCGCTGCAGGGCGGTGACATCCAGCTCTATGGCCGCCACACCGGCGCCGGCCAGCTCGACCTGTGGGTGGAGGGCAGCGGCCAGGCCAACGCCCGTCGCCTGGAACTGGAGCTGGACGCCGCCGACGTGCGCTCGCCGCGCCTGAATGCGGTGGACAGCCGCATCAAGGTCAGCGGCAACCGGGTCGAGCTGCTGGCGGCGGCCGGTGTCGACCGCCTGGCGTTGCAGACCGGCAGCGCACGCATCCTGATGGACAACCTGTCGCCGGCCTACCAGGGCGGGGCAGACGTGCAGCTGTACGAGCTGGACAAGGCCTTCCGCCTCAAGCAGGACGACCTCACCAGCACCACCAGCGCCTATGTGCTGCACCGCCGCACCACCCACCAGGTGCTGGTGGAGAACTTCAGCACGGCCCACGCCGAAACGCCGACCGGGGTGCTCTACCAGGGCATCAGCGCGGCGCGTTACCTGGACCAGCACCTGTCCGGCGGCGGGGTGGCCCAGCGCCTGGCCAGCCTGCTGCAGGCACCGGCCGCCCCGAGTACCTGGACGCCCAATTGGCAGGGCGCCCGTGAGGAGAACGCAGTACCCATGAACCTTGATCTCGAACGCTGGCACCAGGAGGGCACGCAGTGGCAGTTGTAATGAAGGGGACGCCCCTGCGCCTGGTGTGGCCGCTGCTGCTGTGGAGCGGTTTGCAGCCGGCGCTGGCGGCGGACCTGACGCCCGCTGCGGTATCCGGGCAGATCGACCCCGGGCTCGGCCGTGAGCGGCTGGAGCGCGAGCGCCAGGCACGTGACGTGGAGGAGCGCGCCCGGCGCATCCAGATGCCGGCCCTGCAGGGCGAGGCGGCTCCGGAGCAGCAGTTGCCCGAGCAGGATGTGCAGTTCAGCCTGCGCGGCATCAGCTTCAACAGCTCGGTGTTCCTGCCCAGGGAGCAGCTCAACGCGCTGGCCGGCGAGTACGTCGGCCGGCCGATCGGCTTTGCCGACCTGAATGCGCTGCTGCGTCGGATCAACGCGCTGTACACCGAGCGCGGCCAGCTCACGGCGCGTGCCATCGTCCCGCCCCAGGAGCTGGCGGACGGTGTGCTGCGGGTGGTGCTGATCGAGGCGAGCGTCGACCAGGTGCAATGGAAGCGCGCGCCGAAGGCGGTGGACGAGGACTTCTACCGCCAGCGCCTGGAGGTGGAAGCGGACAAGACCCTGGACAGCCAGGCGCTGATGACCGCGCTGCAGCGCTTCAATTCGACCACCCCGGGACCGCAGGTGAGCGCCAGCCTGGCGCCGGGCCAGCGCTTCGGCACCACGCGGGTGGACCTGGAGGCCTACGAGCCGGACCCGCTGCAATGGAGCCTGTTCCTCAACAACTACGGCAACGAGGGCAGCGGCCGCGAGCAGTACGGCGGCAGCCTGACCTGGTTCTCGCCCACTGGCGTGGCCGATGCCTTCAGCCTGCTGCTGATGGCCAGCGAGGCCAGCCGCTACGGCAGCCTGCGCTACAGCCGGCCGGTGAACCGCTACAACGGGGTGGTGTTCGTCGAGGGTTCGGCGAACCGCCTGCAGATCGAGGAGGGCCCGTTCGCGGCGCTGAACATCGAGGGCAATTCCAGCAGCTATGGCATCGGCTACGACCAGCCGTGGTGGCTGAACGAGCGCTGGCAGGCCCTGGGCGGCGTCGCCTATCGCCAGCAGGCCTCGGAAACCACCATCGAGGGTGTGGGGCTGAGCGAGACCGACATCCGCGAGATGATCCTCAAGGGCCAGCTGGAATACCGCAGCCAGCCCTGGTACCTGCGCTACGAGCAGCGCGTGCGCCAGGCCACGCTGGACAACCGCATCACCGGCGACAGCGGCAACTACAGCCTGCTGGGCGGCGATGCCTACCTGATGCGTTCGCTACCGGCGCGCTTCGAGGCCGTCGGCCGGTTCGGCTGGCAGTACGCCACCGACGCCGCCAACCTGCCCTCCAGCCTGTACTACCAGTTCGGCGGGATCAGCAGCGTGCGCGGCTATGACGCGGGGGTCATCTCGTCGCCCCAGGGCATGACGCTCAATCTTGAAATGCATTGGCGCTACAGTGAGCGCTGGCAACCATTCGTGTTCTTCGATTACGGCCGGGCCATGGAGCTCGGCACCGCCGATGTCGACCTGCAAAGCGTCGGCGTCGGTCTCAACTTCAACTGGGGCCGGCATTTCAGTGCCAGCCTCGTGGCCGCCAACACCCTCAAGGACGTGGTGCCGGACCAGGACAGCGGGCAACTGCTGGCCCAGTTCGTACTGCGCTGAGCTACACAACGGAGACACTCATGACCACCCTGCTGCTGTACAAGGACATCCAGGCCCTCAACCGCGAGGAGCACAAGGCGCTCAAGCTGCGTGCCGCCGAGGATTGCGGCTTTGCCGGTTCCACCCACCTGGTCCCCCTGGCCGGCCTGGAATTCTTCCAGGCGGCGCCGCACTACCCGATCCTGTTCATCGGCGAAGGCGAGCGCCTGGTGCCCATCGCCCTGCTCGGTCTGAAGGAAGGCACCAACAGCTACCTCGACGCGCAGCAGCGCTGGCAGGCGGACACCTACATCCCGGCCTTCGTGCGGCGCTACCCGTTCGTGCTGGCCCAGGACGATGCCCACAACTTCACCGTGTGCTTCGACGCGGCCTATGAAGGCTGGAACGAGGGCGAGGGCCGTGAGCTGTTCGTGGAGGAGGGCGGCAACAGCGCGTTCCTCGACGAGATGATCGAGTTCCTGCAGAACTTCTCCGCCGAGATGGAGCGCACCCGGCTGTTCGTCCTCAAGCTCGAGGAACTGGGCCTGCTGGCCAAGCGCACCCTGCAACTGACCCACTCCAGCGGGGAGACCTTCGTGCTGTCGGACTTCCTGGCGGTGGACGAAGAGAAGTTCCTCGCCCTGGACGATGCCCAGGTGCTGGAGCTGCACAAGACCGGCTTCCTCGGCTGGATCTATGCCCACCTGATGTCCCTGGGCAACGCCAACCGCCTGTTCACCCGCATGATCACCTCCCGTGGCGAGGCGGCCCTGCACTGAGTGCCGGCGGGCGGGGCTCCGCACCCCGTCCGTGCTGGCGGGTGCGGGCATGAAAAAAGACGTCCTCAGACGTCTTTTTTTGTGGGCGCTCGGGGGCTGTGGTCAGGCTTGCGCCTGGGCCGCGCGCCTCGAGGCCGTCTCCCGGGCTACGGCCTTCCAGGTCTTCTGCTCCGGCTCCAGCTCGGGATAGGCCTTCACCGCCGGATTGATGAGGTCCATGACGATCATGCCCATGGCTTTGCCGGTGATCCGGGTCAGGTCGTCCTGCTGCGCCTCCGTCAGGTGCGGGAGTGCCTCCTGGAGCAGGTCGTTCAGTGCCGCCAGCGCATCGATCCCGCCGTCCCGTATGGCCTTGGCGGCGTCCAACGTCAGTGTCATGGGGCTTCTCCATCCTGGGAATTGGGAGCGGCAGTATGGCAAAAGCCAGTCGAGGGCCCAAAGAAAAAGCCGGATCAGTGCAAGCGCAGTAAAGGATGTTCTGATGTAAAAAGTTGCTGCACGAGTTATGTGACTCAGATAACCCGTGGTGAAAGGTGCCAGAGAATTGCCTGATGAAACCACGACGGTTCCGAACTGTTTTTGATGAGTCGTAGCCGGGTTCTCATATCCTTTGAACTCGGCTACCGCGATCCTCCTTTGACGCTGGTGCCTTCTCCTGCCTATGCCGCTATAGTTTGAGGCTCGATCGGTTCACTGCCGTGCCAAGGAATGCAACCATGAAATCCGGTGCCCTATCCATACTAATATTCACAATAGTTGGCCCAATCATCGGTCTGTTGATCTTATTTCGAGGCAGTCTTGAAGCTCTGGTATTCCCTTTTACTCTTATGGCGGCATTCATGATGGGAGGGCCGGTGGCCGCTATAACTGGTGTGATTTTTGTTATTTTTCAAGCCATAACAGTCAGATTAAGCAGCCTCACTTATATGTGGTGGGGGATGGGCGCGATCCTCGGGGGAGCAGCCGGGATCACTGCGGCAATCGCTTCAAAACTACTGCTGAGTGACTTTAATAATGCTTCAAATATTTACTGGTTTTGTGGGGTTGTAGGTGCAATTTGCGGAGCTGTTCGATATGCACTTCCAACTGATCATTAGCATGTTCGAGTCGTTCTCTGTCGGTCATGGCCACGCCGAGCGTGGTGGTCAAATCCGATGCAATCGGTGGTCAAGGGCAATGCTATTCCGCAACCAATAGCAGTGAACTCTGCGCCCGCAGCGCCTGGGTGCTTCTAGTCGAGCCAGTCGCTACACGCTCATAGATCAACTTCCCGCCTCGCCTAGCTGTATGACTTGCATGGTCTGGGGCGATTCACAGCGCTTCGAAGCAACTTGCCGTGCCAGGGTTATCGAGGCCCCTTCATGGACGCCCAAACCGAAGGATCGTCGCCGGCTCTCTGAGTTGATCAGCCTCTGGTACAACCTGCACGGGCACTCACTCCGGGACGGAAAGCGTCGTCTCTCCAAGCTGGAGCAGGTGGCTGTTCGTCTGCGTAACCCGATTGCAAGGCATCTCGACGCTTCAGACTACTCCGCCATGCGGCGTAAACGTCTCGATGCGGGTGTGTCACCGAAGACGATGAACAACGAACTTGGCTACATCCGCGCCGTGTTCAACGAACTGCGTGACCTGGGCCAGCTCGACTATGACAACCCACTAGCAAGCGTGAAGCCGCTCAAGCTGCAAGAGCGTGAATTGTCCTGGCTCACTCAGGACCAGATAGGCGAACTGCTGGACGCCATTTGCACCGGCTGCGAGAACCCCCACACCGAACTGGTGACACTGCTTTGTCTCGCCACGGGTGCCAGATGGTCGGAGGCCGAAAAGCTCCCCCAAACCGCCTGAAGGGGAATGTCGTCACCTATGCCGGCACCAAGTCAGGTAAGGTCCGTTCCGTCCCTATATCCAGGGAGCTTGCGGATCGGCTCAGGAAGCACTGGCGCACACACGGGCAGTTCACGTCGCGCATCACATCCTTCCTCCGGGCCTTGAAGCGAACCACCATCAAGCTCCCGAAAGGGCAGGCTACCCACGCCCTTCGCCACACCTTCGCCAGTCACTTCATCCAGAACGGCGGCAACATCCTCACCCTGCAGAAAATCCTGGGACACTCCACTGTCGCCATGACAATGCGGTCTGCGCACCTTGCCCGAGATCACCTGCAGGATGCTGTGACATTTGGCCCGCTCGCAACTGCTAGCCATTGAATTGCCATTACTTCAAGTAGGTTGCATGATCGATTTGCAGCCACGTACAAGGAGTAGTTCATGCAGTATGCGTATTGTCACATCGACCAGCGTGTTTGGGAGGCCTCTGACTTTTCTCGTCTACCAGCTGAGGAAATTGCTGAGAAGAGAAACAGTCTGTCCTGTGTCGAATGTAATGCTCTTGGATGGTATAGGCGGCAGAGTACGCACGGTCATCCGGCTCACTTTTGCGCTCATCACGAACCAACCTGCGAGCTGAAAGCTGAGTATGTTGTTGTTGATGACGACCAGGGTGATGGTCTAGAGGCTGTCGACCAGATCAAGAGCAGTGGCGAGATTGTTGTACGCCTTGACAAGGAGCAAGGTGGAGAAATCGACGTTCTACCTCCTCCGAATACTGTTCCAGGTGGTGAGGTTGAAAGCGGCGGACGCACCCATGTGATTCGGGGTGATGATCGATACTCAAGTCAGGAATTCACTCTCAAAAGAATTCTGCATCGTCTCGTACAAAGTCCGGATTTCCGTCAGTCGCACGCCAAAGTTACCTTCTACAGACGTGAAAACGAGCCCTACATCCAGGGGCGTGTTTGTGATGTGACAAGGGCCTTCAGCGAGATTTCGCGAGCTGACGTCGATACTGCAAAATTTTTCTGGGGTCCTATAACCAGCGCCGGCCGCACCACCGACGGTAAGATCTGGCTCAATTCTTCTCCTCGATATCAATCGGTGAGTATCGCCATATTTGGGGATATCGCTGATGACTTTCTAGAAGCATTCAAGATCAAGGATCTAGACGATCTAGCTGGTGCGCACGTCCTCGTTTCTGGGCGCTGCATGTACACAGGTGAGAGGGGCATCAAGCCAATCATTTGGTGTGGCGCATTGCACCAGATCGTTATTCGGCGATACCGGGCCGCAAACCTGAAGGTCGCCGGTTAGATTCGACACTTTTTCGACACCCAAAGAAAAACCCCTGAATTTCTCTGGGAAAATCAGGGGTTTATTTGGTGGAGCCGGGGGGATTTGAACCCCCGTCCGCCAGTTCTCCGCTTTCGGGACTACATGCTTAGCCTGGTCTACTGAGTTAGCTCATTGCCGCCCGACAGGCAGGGTGCTTTGAGCGAGCTGTATAAGTTTTAGCCGTTACGTCTACAGCGAACTTGGCGGCGATCCTGTTCTATCTGACAGTCGTTTCGGGTTTACAGGCATCCCCTAGCGACTGCTGGCGCATTAAGCAGCCAGAGCGTAGTTGTCGTCGTTGGCAACTATTAAAGTGCAGCAACTGATTTACGAGGTCTGCTGCCAGCTCGGCATGCCCCTAGAGTTTTGTTACCGGCGTCGAATCCTAATCGGCCCCGATGCTCGCTCTAGAGCAGGGGCGCATCGTACGCCAAAACCCGGGCAACGTCGACAGCCCCGCGATAATTGGGGGTGGGCTGGCCGCATGACATATGATTGCCAGCTATCGTCAGGGTGTCCCTTACAGAGAGCGTCCCATGCTGCGTTCACGTCATCCCCTTCGCCAGTGGATCTGGCGGGCGTTCGTGCAGAGCGCGCTGATTCCGCTGATCCTCGTGGAGTCGGTGCTGATCGCCGTCTACCTGCTGACCAACGGCGCCATCCGCGATGCGCAGGTGGACTACCTGCAGCGCAGCGCGCTGGAGGACCTGAGCAGCGCGGTGGTGCGCGAGGGCAAGATCATCGACGGGCGGCTGCACAGCATCGAGGTGCTGACGCGGATGTACCGCGACGCCGCCTACCGCGCGCTGCACCACGAGGACTTCCGCCCAGACGCCCTGGAGCGCCAGCGCCACGCGCAGACCCCGGACGGGGTGTTCTACACCCGCAGCGACGACGGCCGCGCCGCCTCCTTCTATGCCAACAGCACCCCGCCGGCGCAGCAGGACCGCGAGAAGGTGATGCGCCTGTCGCAGCTGGACCCGCTGATGAAGTCCATCCGCGAGTCCGACCCGCTGATGGCGGCGGTCTACTTCAACACCTGGGACAGCTACAACCGCATCTATCCCTTCTTCATGACCCCCGAGCAGTATCCCCATGACATGGTGATACCCGACTACAACTTCTATTACCTCGCCGACGCCACCCACAACCCGCTGCGCCGCGTGGTCTGGACCGACGTCTACCTGGACCCGGCCGGGCAGGGCTGGATGATGTCCGCCATCGCCCCGGTGTACACCGGTGACTTCCTCGATGGCGTGGTGGGCCTCGATATCACCGTCGACAAGATGCTCAAGGAGATCGGCGGCCTCAAGGTGCCGTGGCAGGGCTACGCCATGTTGGTGAGCCGGGACAACAGCATCATGGCGCTGCCCGAGGCCGGCGAGCGTGACTTCAGCCTGCGCGAGCTCACCAGCTACTCCTACGAGGAGGCGGTGCGCCGCGAGATGCTCAAGCCCGAGGACTTCAAGCTCGACCGCTTCCCTGAGATGCGCCCGCTGCTGGCGGCCATGAGCGGTGACAAGGGCAACGTGCAGGAGGTGGTGCTGGGCGGACGCAAGCAGATGATCGCCTGGGCCGAGATCCCGCAGACCGGCTGGCGCCTGATGATGGTGGTGGACGAGGCCAACATCTTCAGCGAGACCAACCGTCTGGCCGAGCGCTACCAGCAGATCGGCTACCTGCTGATCGCCGGCCTGGCCTTCTTCTACGCGCTGTTCTTCGCCTGGATGTGGTCGCGCTCGCGGCGCCTGTCCAATGAGCTGTCGGTGCCCATGTCCGGCATCGTCGGGATGATGAGCAGCCTGGGCCGGGGCGATTACCACCCCGCCGCGCCGCAGAGCGGCATCCAGGAGCTGGCCGACATGGCCGAGGCGGTGCAGCACACCGGCGCCCAGTTGCAGGCCAGCGAGCAGGAGCGCTTCCAGGCCCAGCGCAACCTGGAGCTGGTGCTGGAGAGCACCACCGAGAGCATCTGGGAGACCGACCCTCAGGCCCACACCATCCGCATCAGCGGGCGCTTCGCCCGGCGCTTCGGGCTGCCCAGCGACCACCTCAGCCTGGCCGACTTCAACAAGCGCGTGCACCCCGACGACATTGAGCGGCTGCGCCAGCTGCGCACCCAGTTCTCCGCCGGTGAGCAGGAGAACTTCGACGCCGAGTACCGCTTCGCCGACGCCAATGGGCAATACGCCTGGCTGCTCAGCCGCGGCAAGGTGCTGGAGCGGGATGCCGACGGCCACGCCAAGCTGGTGGCCGGCACCCACGTGGACATCACCCGCCTCAAGGAGGTGGAAGAGGAGCTGCGCCGCGCCACCCGTGAAGCCCAGGCCGCCAGCCAGGCCAAGAGCCGCTTCCTCTCCAGCATGAGCCACGAGCTGCGCACCCCGCTCAACGCCATCCACGGCTTCGCCCAGCTCATCACCCTGGATGCCGAAGGCCGCGAGGAGCGCCGGGAGGAGGGCGAGTACGCCCAGGAGATCGTCAACGCCAGCCGGCACCTCACCTCGCTGGTGGACGACATCCTCGACCTCTCCAGCATCGAGAGCCGCCGCCAGCAACTGCAGCTCAAGCCGGTGGACATCGGCCCGCTGCTGACCAGTTGCGCCGAGCTGATCCAGCCCGAGCTGCAGTCACGCCAGCTGCAACTGCAGATGATGGCCTCGCCCGAATCGGCGCTGTTCGTCATGGCCGATGCCCGTCGCCTGCGGCAGGTGCTGCTCAACTTGCTGTCCAACGCGGTCAAGTACAACAGCCCCCAGGGCATGGTCAGCCTTGGCTACGAAGTGCGCGCCACCGGCGTGCGCCTGTGGGTGGCCGACACCGGCTCGGGCCTCAGCGAAGAGCAGCAGGCCATGCTGTTCCAGCCGTTCCAGCGCCTGGGCCGGGAGAACTCCACCATTCCGGGGACCGGCATCGGCCTGGTGCTGTGCCGCGAACTGGCGGAGCTGATGGGCGGGCACATCGGCTTCAGCAGCACCCCCGGCGTCGGCAGCCGCTTCTGGATCGACCTGCCCAGCGCCGCCGCACCCCAGCCCCAGGGCTCGCTCAACGAGCACATCGGCGCCATCACCCTGCCGGAAGTGCTCTGCGTCGAGGACCACCCGGCCTGCCTCAAGGTGCTCAAGGAAGGGCTGCGTGAAGTGGCCGACGTGCGCGGGGTCGGCTCCATCGGCCGCGCCCTCGCCACCCTCGACCAGATGACCCCGGCGCTGCTGGTGCTGGACCTGGACCTGCCCGACGGCGACGGCCTGCAGGTGCTCGACCAGGTGCGCCGCTCCGCCCACCTGCAGGGCATGCCGGTGATGGTGGTCAGCGCTGCGGCCGACGACGCCCTGCTGGCCGAGGCGCGCCGCCGGGGCGCCGATGCCTGCATGACCAAACCGGTGGACCTGCAGCAACTGCGGCAGCTCGCCGTGTCCCTGCTGGAACGCGCCGCCCGCACCAACGAGTAAGCCCCGCGCGGGCGTGGCCCTCGGCCTCGCCCGCTCCCCCGCCTGCCGGGTGGCAGGGTGCTGGCCAATTGTCAGCATTGCTCAGTTTCAGCGTCAGCCCCGTCCCTATACTCGCGCCAAACCTTTACTCCCAGCCGGCCCCCTGAACGCCCGGCACGCTCCGTCGTGCCCGGACGCCAGGACGCCTATGCCTCAAGGATTGCGCGCATATGAACCACGTCTATCGCACCATCTGGAACCACGCCAAAGGGGTCTGGCAAGTCGTGGGGGAGCACACCACGCGGCAGGGCAAGACCAAGTCCAGCAAGAGCGCCAGCGGCGCCGGCGTGCTGGCCCTGAGTGCCGTGCTGGTGACGCCGGGCGCGCACGCCCAGGGGATAGTCACCGATGGGCGGACGGCCACCACCGTCACCCAGAACGGCCAGGTGACCGACATCCGCACCAGCACCATCCAGGGCGGCAACGGCTTCAACTCGTTCTCGCGCTTCAACGTCGGCAGCGGCGAGACCGCCAACCTCTACGTGCCGGACTCGGCCAACGCACTGATCAACATCGTTCGTGACCAGCGCAGCGAGATCAACGGCATCCTCAACGGCTACAAGAACGGCCAGATCGGCGGCGACATCTACTTCGCCAACCCCCACGGCATGGTGGTGGGCGAGCAGGGCGTGATCAACGTCGGCTCCCTCACCGTCACCACCCCCGACACCGCTTCCCTGGAGCGCCTGCTGGGCGCCGACGGCCGCATCGACGAGCAGGCCGTGGCCCAGCTCAAGGCCGGCAACCTGCCGCTGTCCGAGAGCGGCCTGGTGTCCGTGCGCGGCCAGGTCAACGCCAAGAACGGCATCACCCTCAGCGCCCATGACGTCGGCATCGCCGCCGGCGCCCAGCTCACCAGTGGCCAGCAGGCACTGCCGCGCATCGAGCAACTGGTGAACATCGACGGCCTCGACAGTGGCGCCGCCCTCACCGAAGTGAATGGCGAGATCCGCATCGTCGCCGCCCATGACGTCAACGTGAACGGCCAGGTGGTGGCCGACGGCGCTGCCGGCCAGCAGGCCGGCAGCGTGGAGATCCGTGCCGGCCACGACATCGTCATCGGCCAGGGCGCGCGGGTGTCCGCCTCCGGGCAGGGCGAGCACTCCGATGGTGGCCAGGTCGTGGTCAAGGCCAAGCAGCAGACCACCCTCGCCCAGGGGGCCACCGTCGCGGCCAATGCTGGCCGCAGCGGGGACGGCGGCTCGGTGGAGCTGTCCGCCG
This sequence comes from Pseudomonas sp. zfem003, assembly GCF_032621675.1. Classification (NCBI taxonomy): domain Bacteria; kingdom Pseudomonadati; phylum Pseudomonadota; class Gammaproteobacteria; order Pseudomonadales; family Pseudomonadaceae; genus Pseudomonas; species Pseudomonas sp. zfem003. The sequence continues at coordinate 507,604 of NZ_JAVYJG010000002.1, forward strand.
ACAAGACCGTCACCTGGGCCGGCAGCCTCGAAGCCAGTGCCGGGCAGGGCGGCAAGGCCGGCAGCGTGCTGATCGACCCCGAAGAGATCAACGTCGCCCAGGACCAGCGCCTCGGTGGTGCCAACTACACCCTGCAGGCCTCGAAGAAGATCAGCCTCGCCGACGGCGTGATGGTCTCCACCCGCAACATCGCCAACGCCCAGACCGCCACCCAGGACCAGCACCGCGATGCCGTCTCCATCGGCGACTCCGGCAACATCACCCTCGAAGCGCCCAGCATCGTCCTCGGCGACAACGCCAAGCTCTATGCCCACACCAACACCAGCGCCTACCAGGGCGGCGACATCACCCTCAAGGCCACCGCCACCGAAGGCGCGCTGATCACCCCCGGCGTGCAGGTCGGTGTCGGCAGCAACAAGACCGAGATCAGCCTCGGCCAGGGCGTCGAGGTCCGCGGCCGCAAGGTCAACATCACCGCCGAGTCCTCCACCGCGCTGACCGACAGCCTCTCCGAGCAGGGCCTGTACAACGCCTACGACGCCGACGGCAACCCCATCGCCCAGGTCCTCACCGACCAGCAGATGGCCAGCCAGCGCGAAGCGCTGCTCAAGTCCGGCGCCATCACCCCCGACCAGGCCGCCGCCGGCCAGAAGGGCTTCTTCGAGGGGCTGATCGACACCCTGGTCGGCAACGGCCTGCTGGCCGGCGTGCAGGTGCTGGACGCCCAGGCCAAGGTCAACATCGGTGACCGCGTCACCATCGTCGGCAGCGGCGACGTCAACATCGCCGCCCATGCCGCCACCAACGCCAAGGCCGAAGTGCGCGGCCTGCACGTCGGTGCCGTGGTCGCCGTGACCAGCACCGACGCTTCCCTCAACGTCGGCCAGAATGCCCGCATCGAGTCCCAGGCCGGCGACGTCACCCTCAAGAGCCAGTCCGATACCACCGTCGACACCAGCGTCAAGGCGATGAAGGTGTCCTCCAAGCTGCCGGTGACCGTGACCGCCAACGTCTCCTACGCCGACGGCACCGCCGACACCACCGTCGGTGCCGGCAGCCTGATCAAGGCCGCTGGCGACGCCAGCGTGCTGGCCGAGCAGAACAAGACCTACAAGGTCGCCGCCATCGCCGGCGACAGCGAAGGCGCCGTGGGCATCGCCGTGCTGGTGGCCATCTCCGACCTGGATGCGCGCAACCACTTCAACGGCACCCTCGAAGCCGGCCACGACGCCAAGCTGGCCGCCACCGTCAACACCGTGAAGAACCAGCACAGCGCCACCGTGCTGCTGGGCGACAACCTCGGCACCCGCGTCGCCAAGCTGCAGAGCGATGCGGTGAACAAGCTGGTGGACGGCATGAAGTCCTTCCTCGGCAAGACCACCGAGAAGGCCGGCGAGCAGAACAAGGACGAGAACACCGACGGCTTCCTCAAGAAGCTCGGCATGGCCGGCGCCGTCGCCTACGTCAACCACGACAACAACGCCAGCCTGGAGCTGGGCAGCCAGGCCAGGGTCAAGGCCGGCAACAACGCCGCACTCAGCGCCGAGGTGACCGACGCGCTGAACAGCACTGTCGCCACCGAGATCTCCGACCAGAAGGCCGCCGCCAAGCCGTTCAGCCTGGACACCGAGAGCACCGGCAAGGAAAACGCCGCGTCGGTGGCCATCCTCATCAGCACCCAGAACAACACCGCCGTCCTCAACGTGCGCCCGGGCGCGGAACTGGACGCCCTCAAGACCCTCTCGCTGACCTCCAAGGCCCGCCTGCCGTGGCTGGACCAGAGCCGCCTGTCCAACGTCATCAAGGGCTTCGGCAGCGACAGCATCGGTGACTTCGTCGACACCGTCAGCGCCGGTGACCAGCTCTTCAGCACCTGGGTCAACGCCACCGCCGCCGTCTCCGGCGAGAACGCCCAGGACAGCGGCAACGCCCTGAGCGGCATGGTCAACATCAACGACGTCGGCCTCTCCGCCAAGGTCGACGTCGCCGATGGCGTGCGCATCAACCAGGACGCGGCCTACCGAGGCCAGCAGCAGATCGTCGACATCCAGGCGCGCACCGAATCGCAGATGCTCAACGTCACCGCCGACCCGGCGGTGTTCAACACCGGCGGTGCCAAGAACGGCATGGGCGCGGGCGTCATCGTCGGCAACTACACCCACCAGGCCGAGGCCACCGTGGGCGCCGTGGACCTGCACGCCAACGACCTCAAGGTCCAGGCCGTCACCGACATCGACCTGATCAACTACGCCGTCGCCGGCTCCAAGAACGGCTCCAATGCCCTCAGCGGCTCGGTGTCGGTCTCCGGCCTGCACAACACCACCCGCGCCGGCATCGACGACGGCGCGCACCTGGACGTGACCCGCGCCAACGGCGGCAACGGCAACATCGACATCAGCGCCCGCGACGAGACCGACGCCCTCACCATCACCGGCGGCGTGGTCAGCACCACCACCCGCGCCGCGGGCGTGGCCACCGGCGTGCACGACATCGACCGCACCACCGAAGCCTGGCTGGGCAGCCGCGACACCCACCTGGCGGCCGGCAGCACCCGCGCCGACGGCGACCTCAACGTCAAGGCCGACGCCGATGGCCGCATCGGCAACTACGCGCTCTCCGTCGCCCTCACCGCCCCGCCGGCCCCGGCCAAGCCCGGCCAGCCCCAGGCCCGCGATGGCAGCGGCGCCTTCGGCGTCAACATCTCCGGCTCGGCGGCGGTCAACACCGTCGACAACCGGGTCAGCGCCCGCGTCACCGACGACCTGGACCTGACCGCCGGCGCGGTCAACGTCCAGGCCAGCGACGACACCGCCCTGCACGCCATTGCCGGCGGTGCTGCCGTTTCCCGCAACACCGGCGACGGCGTCGGCCTGGCCGGCGCCTACACGCAGAACAGCGTGGACTCGCGCATCGAGGCCGAGCTGGCCGCCACCGGCCACGTCACCAGCCGCAGCGTGGATGTCCAGGCGGACAACGAAAGCAGCGCCCTGTCGATTTCCGCCGGCGTCTCCGCCAGCGCCTCGGCCACCAGCTACCAGGTGGCCGGTTCGGTCAGCGTCAACAACATCGACGCCACCACCCGCGCGCGCCTGGCCGACGGCGACGTCACCGCCACCGACGGCGCCAAGGTCGCCGCCCGTGACGACTCCACCCTGCACGCCGTGGCCGGTGCCGTCACCTACGGCGGCAAGGCCGGGGTCGGTGCAGGCCTGTCGATCAACCACATCGAAGGGGCGACCGAGGCCGAGGTGGACAACCTGCGCGGCCTGCACAGCAATGGCAGCCTGGACGTCAGCGCCAGCGACACCTCCGACCTGGTGTCGGTGGCCGCCGCCATGGGCTACTCCAACAAGTACGCCTTCGACGGCGCCGTCTCCATCAACGAGCTGGACCACGACACCCGCGCCGCCGTCAGCGGCAGCCAGGGCCTGGTGCTCGGCGGCGGCCTCACCGTCGACGCCCACAACGCCAGCACCATCTGGAACGCCAGCGGCTCGGCGGCCATCGGCCGTGGCGGCGCCATCGGGGCCAGCTTCGGCTACAACACCATCAGCGACCGCGTCACCGCCGAACTGCTCAACAGCAACGTGCAGGCCGCCAGCGCCCAGCTCAAGGCGCGCCAGGACGGCGACATCAACGCCCTGGTGGCCGGTGGTGCCGTGGCTGCCCAGTCCGGTCCGGCGGTGGCCGGTTCGGTGGCCATCAACACCATCGACAACCAGACCCGCGCCAGCAGCCAGGACAGCACCCTGGTCAGCCGTGGTGCGCTGAGCATCGACGCCCAGGACGCCTCGCGCATCCGCAGCCTGACGGGTGCTCTGGCCTACGGCGGCCAAGGCGCCGGTATCGGCCTGGCCGGCTCGTACAACAAAATCCTCGGCGGTGTTTATGCCGGTGCCCACGGCGGCGTCCTGCAGGCAGGCGAACTGCTGCGGGTCAGCGCCCTGCGCAACCAGCAGCTGCAAACCCTGGCCGCCGGTGCCGGCGCCAGCGGCTCCACCGGCGTGGCCGGTTCGGTGGCGGTCAACATGGCCGGCGGCAGCACCCTGGCCGAGCTGGCTGGCGGCGTGAAGGCCAGCACCGACGGCAGCCTGCTGCTCAGCGCCCGTTCCGACAGCGACATCGAAACCGTGGCCGGCGCCCTCGGCGTGGGCATGGGCGGTGTCGGCCTGGCCGGCGCCGTGGCGGTCAACCAGCTCGATGGCACCACCACCGCCCGCGTCAGCGGCAGCGGCACCCAGCTCACGGCCAAGGGCCAGGGCACCGCCGTGCAGGTGGACAACGGCCAGCTCGACGGCGACACCAGTCGTGACCTGCGCGACCGCACCCGTCAGGAAAGCCTCAATGGCGTGGGCGTGATCGCCAGCAGCACCGACGAGATCAACACCGTGGCCGCCAGTGTCGGTGGCGGCTCCAGCGTCGGCGTGTCCGGCGCGGTCACCGTCAACCATGCCGGCGGCGCCACCCTGGCCGCCATCGATGACGCCAGCGTCACCAGCCAGGCAGCGACCCAGGTCGGCGCCTACCACCACACCCGCGTCACCACCGGCAACGGTGCGGGCGCGGGCGGCGGTTCCGCCGGCGTGGGCGCTTCGGTCACCACCAATACCCTCGACCACGACACCCAGGCGCGCGTCAGTGCCGCCAACCTGACCGCCCAGGGCGACATCGGTGTCAACGCCCGCGCCACCCACGACCTGGATGCCGTGGTGGTCGGCGCCGCCCTCGGCGGCAGCGCCGGGGTCAATGGCTCGGTGGCCGTCACCACCCTGGACGGCGCCGTGCGCAGCCGCGTGGACGGCTCCAGCCTGCACAGCCAGGGCGGCGGCATCGAGATCGCGGCCGATGCCGACAATGACCTGAACATCGTCGCCGGCGGCGTGGCCGGGGGCGGCGTGGCCGGTGTGGGGGCCACCGTGGTGGTCACCGACCTCGACCAGCGCACCGAAGCCGGTACCTCCGGCAACACCCGCCTGGACGCGGCCGGCCTGACCCAGGTCGACGCCCAGGCGGCCCAGGACATCGACGTCGTCGCCTTCACCGGTGCCGGTGGCGGCACCGCCGGCGTGGCCGGCACCGTCAACGTGCTCACCTCCACCGGCCAGACACTGGCCGGCATCGGCGCCGGTTCCCAGGTCAACACCCGCCAGGACGGCGCCCAGCAGGACGTGCGCGTCCATGCCCGCGACAGCCTCGACACCACCAGTGTGCTCGGCACCGTCGGTGCCGGCGGTGTGGCCGGCGTCGGCGCGGGTGCCGACGTGCAGGTGGTGCGCAGCGGCGCCGTGGCCAGCGTCGGTGACGGCGCGGTGGTCAACGCCGACCGCGACATCAGCGTCAGCGCCGAGAACGACCGTGACATCGACTCCGCCTCCATCGCGGCCGCCGGTGGCGGCTACGTCGGCGCCGGGGCGGGCGTCTCGGTGGTCAGCGTCGCTTCCGGGGCGTCCTCCAATGCCACCGGCAGCCTCGACAACAGCCTGGGCAACGCCCAGCAGGTGGGCCGCAACTCCGGTCTCAACGGGCAGATGGGCAACCAGTTCGCCGGTGCCTCGCAATTGCAGGCCGACATCAACGCGCGGCAGCAGAGCGTCAGCCCCAACAGCACCTTCCTGGCCAGCCCGGACAGCACCCAGTACTCCGCCGCTGCGCGGGTGGGCAACGCCACCCTCGACGCCGGCCGCAACATCGCCGTCAGCGCCCGCAACACCACCGATGCGGCCAGCGAGGCGGCCGGTGTGGCCGCCGGTGCCGTCGGCGCCGGTGCAGGCGTGGCGGTGATCAACGTCGGTGACCGCAGCCTGGCCGAGCTGGGCGGTGTGGCCAAGGCCGGCGGCAACCTCAGCATCCAGGCCGAAGACGCCCAGGGCGGCACCACCGAAGCCAAGGCCCAGGCCGGCGGCGGTGGCGTGGTCGGGCTGGGGGCCGCCGTGGCCGTCAGCGAGAAGACCAGCAGCACCACCGCCCAGGTGCTCGACGGGGCGAAGATCACCACCGGTGGCGCGCTGCAGGTCGGCGCGCGGCTGGACCATGCGCTGAAGTCCGAAACCGTCGGCGTCGCCGTGGGTGGCGTGGCCGTCGGGGCCAGCGTCGCCACCACCAGCAGCGCCGGCCAGGCTCAGGCACTGCTGGGCAGGAACGTTCAGGTGACGGCCGGCAGCGTCGCCGTCGACGCCACCGCACGCTCCACCAACAACGCCCAGGCCGTGGGGGCCAGCGGCGGCATCCTCGCCGGCAACGCAGTGGTCGCCACCGCCAGCGACACCACCAAGGCCCGCGCCTGGGCCGGCGACGGCAGCCTGCTGCTGGCGCGCAACGGCGTCGGCATCCGCGCCAGCACCGACCCGATGACCCGTGCCCTGGCCTTCGGCGCCAGCATCGGCAGCGGGGCCATCGGTGCCAGCGTCGCCACCGCCAAGGTCAACAATGGGGTCGAAGCCGGCACAGGAGCAGTGAACATCGGCGCGGCCTCGCTGGAGGTCACCGCGTCCGCCCAGCGCACCCGCGACCAGAGCGCCGAGGCCAAGGCCACCGGCGCCACCGGTGGCGTGCTGATGGGCATCAACGCCACTGTGGCCGCCTCCGACCTGGATACCGACGTCCTGGCCCAGGTGGGCGAGGGCAGCCAACTGGCGATCACCGGCAATGCGGCGGTGAAGGCCAGCGACGCCACCCGGGTCAAGACCGACTCCACTGGCATCGCCGTGGGCGGTGCCCTGGCCATGGGCGCCAACGTCGGCAAGGCCGACATCGATGCCGCCCAGCGCGTACGCTTCGGCGCCAGCGGCCGGGTGGACGGCACCCTCGACCTCTCCGCCGCCGGCACCAATGGCATCACCGGTGACGCCGTGGCCGGCAGCGGCGGCGTGATTGCCGGCAGCGCTTCCACCCTCGACCTGGAGGCCTCCAGCACCACCGCCGTGGAGGTGCTGGGCAGCACCGCCCTGCAGAGCGGCAAGGCCAACGTGAAGGCCGAGCACCAGCTCGACTACGACGCCGACAGCGACTCGCTGCAGGCCGCCGCCGTCGGTGCCTCCGGCACCTTCATCGACCTGTCCCTGGGCGCCGACACCCAGGTGCAGTTCCGCGACGGCGCGCGCCTGGCTGGGCGCGAAGGCCTCGATGTGGAGGCCCACAGCATCACCCAGGGCGGCGCCGATGCTTACTCCGGCTCCGGTGGCGTGCTCACCGGCAGCGCCGTGCTGGTGGAAAACGCCATCCGTGACAGCAGCCGCATCCTGCTGGGCAACAACGTGAACCTGGCCACCAACGGCAGCCCGCTGGACGTGGAGAAGGGCCACCTGCGCATGAATGCGCACAACACCATGCGCGTGGCCGACGTTGGCCGGCTCAGGGCCGGTGGTGCCATCGCTGCGCCCTACGCCGGCACCGAGCTGAAGGTGACGGTGAACAACCAGGTGCTGGTGGGCGACAACGCCAACCTGCGCAGCAGCGGCCTGCTGCAGGTCGGCAGCTACAGCGACACCCGCGCCAGCACCGATGCCCGCGTGGACGTGTTCGGCCTGGTGGGCGCCGGTGGCGGCGACTCGAAGATCGACCTGACCGCCAGCCAACTGGTGCGCTTCGGTGCCAACGCCGACCTGCTGGGCTACGGCAACATCGGCCTGCGCGCCGGCCAGAGCGGCGACGGCAACCTGTCCAACGACATCCGCGCCAAGGCCAACACCCTGGTGGTGAACAACACCCTGGTGCCGGTGACCGCTGTGCTCGACGTGGACGCCGTGGCCAGCACCACCAACGACCTGATCCTGGGCAACAACAACCAGGTGCGCTCGGTGCGCAACGTCGATCTGGTCGCCACCAACGGCAAGGTCTCCGCCGATGGCAGCGGCACCGGCAAGAACCCCTACCTGTCGCTGTTCTCCAGCGAGCAGACGGTGCGCTCCAACAAGGTCAACCAGCTGGCCAGCCTGAACCTGGCCAACGCCAAGGTGGTGGCTGGCGTGGCCAACCGCCAGGAACTCTACTGGGACGGCCAGACCGCCCGCGTGGTGTCCTCCCTGGGCGACCTGACCTACAGCGTCTCCAAGGCTGGCAGTGCCAATGCGTTCCGTCCGCTGGCGCAGATCGACGCGACCCTGACCCAGCTCAACCAGCAACTGGCCGGGCTGACCCCGGGCTCCAGCGAGCACGCCCGCCTGAGCGAGCAGATCGCCCTGTACACCCAGATGCGCGCCAGCACCGCCAAGTCCCTCGGGGCTGGCGCCGATGGCACCACTTCGGTGGACAGCCTGATCGTCAACGACCTGATCGCCGGTGCCGGTGACATCCGCGTGGGGGCCGACCGCATCCAGCAGTCCGGTGCCGACCTGACCGCCTACGGCGCACCCACCGTGGTGATCCACAACAGCTCCGACGACTACCTGGTGACCAACGGCATCCTGGTTTCGGCCGCGGGCACCGGCACCATCACCTCCACCGGTGCTGCCAAGCTCGGCAACAGCGGTGCGCGCCTGACCGAGGTGGGGCGCTCGCAGTCGGACTTCTACGACGCCAACCAGCGCCCGAGCGTGCCCTCGATCGTCATCCGCAACACCTACGACACCCAGCAGGCCGGCAACACCAGCCCTGCGCCGGCCATTCTGGTGCTCGGTGACATCCAGAACCTCAAGGGCAACACCGCGCTGAGCAACGTCTCGGGCAACGTCTCGCAGTTCGCCACCATCGAGAGCTACCAGCTGAGCATGAACGTGCCCAACGGCGACCTGTTCGTGAACCTGCCGGGGCGTACCTGGAACCTGGCCTCGGTGCAGGCGGAATGGGCCACCATCATCAGGAACCTGTCGCCGGAAGTTCGTGGCCTGCTCAACGGCCGTTCGGTCACCGATGCGATTGCCGAGTACGCCGCCAACGCCGTCTACAACACCAACGCCGATGGTTCCCTCAAGTACACCGACGCGGAGGCCTTCACCGACTTCCTGATCCGCCGCTACGGCCGTGGCGATGGGCGGGATCAGCAGGTCATCGTCGGCGGCATCGTGCGTGACTACTGGGAGAACGACGACACCGACACCTCCGACCGGGTGGACTTCAAGGATGGCAAGTACATCTACACAGGCAACCAGGACGCGGACGACCTGTCGTGCGTGCTCGGGCTCAACTGTGTGACGGGGGTATGGAACTGGACCTACGTTGGCCTCAACACCCTGGGGACCCGCAACAACGTGGCGCTGAACCAGGCCGATACCAGCGGTTCCGCGCAGAGCGCCCTGCGGGTGGGCGGGGCCCTGGCGATCAACGCCAAGAACATCAACATCAACGCCGGCATCGAGGTGGGCAGCCGCACCGACTGGTCGTTGAACCTCAACGGTGCGGTGGCCAACGAAATCGGCAGCATCGCCGCCGGCAACGGCCTGGTGCGCCTGAACAGCGTCTCGGCCCTCGACGGCAGCGACGAGGTGCCGCTGGTCTACTGGGATTCGGACAACCGCCGCATCCAGGTGCAGCGCATCGACGCCGCCGGCGGTGGCTCGGTGTCGCTGACCGGCAATATCATCAACACCAACGTGCTGGGCAACATCCGGGTCAACTCCGGGTATGGCGACGTGCAGATCAACAACACCACCGGCTACGACCTGCTGCTCTCGGACATCGACCTGGGCAACGGCGGGCAGAGCGTGGTGCGCGTCACCGACACCCTGAAGTCCTGGGGCGACGGCCGTGCGCAGACCTGGTGGTACGTGAACCAGGCGGGGCAGACCAGCGTCTCGGTCTACAACGACTCCAACGGTGCCAGCGGCCTGACCGGCGCGCTGCTGGACAGCACCATCGACCGCGAATTCACCTACAAACCCCAGACCGGCGCGCGCTACGAGTGGACCCACGAGTACCACGTGACCCGCAACTACAGCGGCGGCACCTCGGTGTCCGGTGACACCACCGACATGGACGAGAAGCTCGGCAGCTGGGTGAGCGCGATCTCCAACGCCGACGGCTCGTCCTACCGTGTGGGCGACGGCAAGGTGGTGGTGCGTGATGCCACCGGCGACGACAAGGCCTTCATGCAGTGGGCCAACGGCGAGATCGGCTTCACCCGGGTCACCGTGACCGATGACGGCAACAACGACTGGGGTGGCTTCGACAACGGCACCGTGTTCAACGTCGCCAACGACATCAAGCTGACCCTCACCAACAGCGTGAAGGCCGACTACGCCATCCCGATCCGCTTCGTCGGCAACACCGAGTCGCGGCTGAAGGTGGACTCCACCTCCAACGTGATGGTCGGCGGCGACATCCGTAACAACGTCGGCACCAGCCGCTTCGACGTGACCGGCGGCTCGCTGCAGCAGGCCGGCGGTTCGCTGCAGGGCAAGGACCTGATACTCAACGCCAGCCAGGGCATCGGCAGCGCCAGCCAGGGCCTGAACATCATCGACTCCCGCGTGGCCGGCGCCTCCATCAGCGCGCTGAGCCAGGGCGATGTGTTCCTCAACAGCACTGGCGACGTGTACGCCAAGTCGATCCAGACCACCGGTGACGTCACCGTCAACGCCGTCGGCGGCATCTACCAGCACGCCGACACCACGGGGGTGGCGATTGCCGGCGACGTGCTCAACCTGCACTCGGGCTCGGGCAGCTCCATCGGTGGGGTGAACCGCCCGCTGGTGACCCAGAGCAACGAGATCAACGCCTCGGCCCCGGGCAGCGTGACCCTGACCCAGGCCAGCGGGCACATGAAGGTGGGCTTCATCGAGTCGCTGTTCGGCAACGTCGAGCTGAACACCCCGAGTGGTCAGATCATCGGTGCCGCGCCCAAGGGCGAGACCCAGGACGCCAAGCGTCAGGCGCAGATCAAGGAGTGGGAGGCCATGGGCCTCACCGACGCCGACAACGCCAAGAGCACCATCAATGGCTACGAGAACCTGGTGGAGCGCTACTACGGCGAGTACTGGTCCATCCGTGGCCTGGCCAGCAACCCGGACGGCAGCTTCAGCCTCAGCCAGCAGGGCCTGACCCAGTACCGCGAGCAGGTGGCGGCGAGCCTCGGCCGGGCACCGACCGATGCCGAGATCAACACCGCCATCAAGGCCCGCTACCAGGAGGCGAAGAGCTTCCTGGCCGGCGCGCCGGGCCTCGACCAGGGGCTGCTGCAGACCCGCGACAGCGGCTTCCAGTACAGCCTCGACACCCAGTCCGCGCTGTATGCGCAGATGACCCATGGCGCGGTGTGGGACAAGAGCATGCTGGGCACGGTGATCAACGCCGGCGCCGTGGCCGGGGAGCGCCCGTCCACCGGTGCGCTGCCCAACGTCGCCGCGACCCAGGGCTCGATCCGCCTGAACAACGACCCGACCCAGCCGCTGCCGGCCTCGGAGACCCTGGTGTTCACCCTCAAACGGACTGGCGACTACCTGCCGCTGGTGACCCAGCTGTCGTCCTCGGAAGGCAACCAGTACAGCTCCAGCCAGCTGCTGGCCTTCCTCGCCGAAGCCAAGCCGGGCACCCTGCAGGCCGAGCAGGTGGATGGCGACACCGTCCGCGTGACCCTGCGCCCGCGCTACGACCTGGTGGTGGAAGCCAAGGACCCGGTGGTGATCGACGCCAAGGGCGACTACCACGTCGGCACCTCCCAGGACGTGATCCTCAAGGACATCACCGTCGGCGGCACCCTCTACGTCTACGCCGGCCGTGACGTGATCAACCAGACCGCCAAGGGCGTGGCTGGCGCGGTCACCGGCGGCCTGTACATCGACGCCGGGCGCAACATCGGCTCGCCGGACAACCCGATCCAGGTCACCAACAACGGCAACGACCCGGTCACCGTCTACCGCCTGGTGGCACCGGGCACCGCCAACGTGGTGGTGCTCAACGGCAACGTGGTGGTCGGCAAGATCGACGTGAAGGGCGAGACCAACCTGGTGGCCAACCACGGCAACTTCTCGTCCCTGGGCGACCACGCCACCTTCACCGGCGGCCTGGTGAACCTGCGTGCGGTGGACGGCAACGGCAAGACTTCGGGCTACATCGGCACCGCAGTCGATCCGTTCAAGGTGGTGCAGCAGCAGGGCGCGCTGGGGCTGTTCGGCCTGGGCGCCAACATCCTCGCCACCCAGAACGACCTGGTGATGAGCAACAGCGTGCTCGACGGCCGCGTGGGCCTGACCGCTGCGACCGGGTCGATCCGCATGGACGACGAGGACTCGGTGATCCGTACCACCGACGAAGCCGACGGCCAGGTGGACCTGGTGGCGGCCACCGGCGTGGGTGACGCGACCACGGCGGTGCGCCTGCACACCAGTCGCTTCAACGCCGAGACCCCGGTGGGCGACGTCAACCTGCACCTGCTGCGCGAGGCCCATGCCCAGCGCGTGCACGCCCTGACCGGCTCGGCGCGGGTGATCGGCGAAGGCGACGGGGTGCTGGGCACCACCGACCTGGACCTGGACGACGTGCGCGTGGCGCGCAACCTGGAGCTGCGTGCCGAGAGCATCCGTGGCCGTGTGACCCAGACCGTGCAGAGCACGCCGCTGAGCCTGTGGGCCACCCACCTGGGCGGCGGCATGGCCGACCGCGTCGACCTGGCGGTGAGCGCTGCGCCCTATGTCCGCGCCGAGCAGCTGGCGGCGCGGGTGGCAGACGTGCGCTCCGATGCCACGCGCTTCAACGTGCTCAACGGCACCATCGGCGAGCAGATGAACCTGACCACCGGCTACGTGACCGCGCTGATGGACAACACCACCCCGGCGCTGCGCTACGACCACGACTTCCAGTACTACATCCCCTGGAAGGGCTTCAGCCTCGACCTGGAGACCCGCGGTGCCACCGGCTCCCGCGCGCCGATGTGGTTCGACGTGGCCCGTGGCGTGTTCACCCGCAACCAGGTGACCAGTGGCTTCGCCGCTTTCGACGTGGCCCGTCCGCACTTCAGCGCCGATTTTCGCAGCACCGCCGACGGCCGCGCCATGCCGGCCTTCTCGGCGGCCTACCCGGTCCGCCCGGTGCTGCGGCCCGCCCAAGAACTCTCCACCGCCCCGCTGGCGGTCAACCTCGGTAGCCAGAGCGACGATGACTCGATCTAACCCCCTGAACTGCGGTGGCCTGCGCGCCACCGCCCTCCGCCTGCCCTTCCTGCTCGGCGCTGCCGGGATGCTCGGCTGCACCCTGGCCCAGGCCGAGGCACTGCCCTCCGGCGCGCTGCCGGGCGCCATCAGCTCCGAGTTGCTGCGCCAGCCGCAGCGCTCCCTGGATCGCCAGGCCGGCCAGGCCGATGACGGCACCCCGGTGCTCAAGGTGCCGCTGGTGGGCGACCAGAAACTGCCGGAGAACGCCCAGCTCAGCTTCGAGCTGGCGTCGGTGGTGTTCAGCGAAACGGCGATCCTCGACACCGCGCAGTTGCAGGCGCTGGTGCAGCCCTACCTGGGTCGCAAGGTCGGCTTCGCCGAGCTGCAGCAACTGATCTCGGCGGTGAACCGCCTCTACGACGCCAAGGGCTATGCCACGGCACGGGCCATCCTGCCGCCGCAGCGCATCGAGAACGGCCAGGTGCGGGTGCAACTGGTGGAAGGCCGGGTCGGCGAGGTGGTACTGGAAGGCAACCACTACATGAAGGACGGCTTCATCCGTGATCGCCTCGCCGTGCAGCCCGGCGAGCTGGTGAACCCGCAGCGCCTGGAGGAGGAGCTGTCGCGCTTCAACCGCCTCAGCTCGGGCAGCCTGTCCGCCTCGCTGCAGCCGGGCAAAGGCTACGGCCTGACCGACGTCTACGTGAACGTCAACGAGCCGCCGGCCAACAGCCTGGACCTGTTCGCCAACAACCACGGCTACGAGTCCACCGGCGAGGAGACCGGCGGGCTGATGTACCGCCACTACGGTGCCTTGGGCCGCGATGACGTGTTCTCGGCGTTCTTCTCCGGTTCGCGCGGCTCGGGCGTCGGCATGCTGGCCTACGACGCGCCGTTCAACGACCTGGGCGGCCGCATCGGTGGGCGCGTGGGCAAGAGCCGGGCGAAGGTGATCTACGGCCCGTTCAGCAGCCTGGATTCGGAGAGCGATTCGAAGAACGGCTCGCTGTTCATCAGCCACCCGCTGTGGAGCAACCAGCGCTGGCTGCTGACCGGCCAGCTGACCTACGGCGAACAGCGCACCCGCAACTACATCTCCGATGTGTTCCTCAACGAGAACCGGGTGAAGAGCACCCAGGCCGACCTCACCGCGCTGTACCTGGCGCCGGGGCGTTCGCTGCGGGTCGGGGTGGGCTACCAGGAGGCACGCAGCGAGCTGCAGGGCACCACGGTGCGCGAGGTGTTCGACCTGTGGAACGGCTACTGGCAGCTCTACCAGGCCCTGGACGAGCGCTGGTTCCTCAACGCCTCCGGTGGCTGGCAGTACTCGCGCAAGGAAGGCGTGCCGTCCAGCCAGCTGTTCCAGATCGGCGGGGCGTCCACGGTGCGCGGCTACCGCCAGGGCGAGCTGGCCGGCGACGGCGGGGTGTATTCCAACCTGCAGGCCAACTACCGGGTGACGCCGACCTTCACCGGTTTCGGCTTCTACGACTACGGCCGCATCGACTCCTCGTTCCGCCAGCCGGAGAAGCTGGACAGCGTGGGCGCAGGTTTCAACTGGCAGGTGACCTCGCGCCTGAGCGGCGAGGCCACGGTGGGCGTGCCGCTGACCAAGGTCCGCTCCGACCAGGACTCGGCGTACGTCAACCTGCAACTGGTGTTCAAGGTCCTTTGAGGCCGGCCACACCGACCTTCCAGCTTAGGCGTGGCCCACCCGAGCCACGTCGTTTCCGCCCCCGCGAGGGGGCGGCCTTTATCCATGCCGGAGCCTTTCGATACACTGCGTCGCCGCCCGCGATGCCTGCTCCCCGTAGAACCCGACGGGCGCCTTTCCCCTTGGCGGCCTGTCGATTCCCGCAATGCTCGAACTGATCCTGCTCGAAGACGAACCCGTGATGGCCCAGGAGCTGGGCGAGTTCCTCCGTGACTGCGGTTACCGGGTGACGCTGGCCACGGACCTGGCCGGCTTCAACCTGGCATTCGACGAGCGCCGGCACCACCTGGCGGTGCTCGACCTGGGCTTGCCCGACGGCGATGGCCTGGAGCTGATCCAGGCCCTGCGCGAGCGCGGCAGCACCCTGGGGATCGTCGCCTTCACCGCGCGCGGCACCACCGACCACAAGGTGTCGGGCTTCCGTGTCGGGGCGGACCACTACCTGGCCAAGGGCTGTGACCTGGAGGAACTGGCGGCGGTGCTCGAAGCCCTGCGCCGGCGTCTGGGCCTGCAGCGAGAGGCCTCGCCCTGGCGGCTGGAGGCTGGGCCGCGCGAGTTGTACGCACCCAACCAGCGGATGCTGCGGTTGTCCCATCAGGACATGCGGGTGCTCGAACGGCTGATGGCGAGCGCTGGCGACAATGTCAGCCGCCGGCAGGTGGTCGAGGCCCTGGGCGAGGATTGGCTGACCTACGACCAGCGTCGCCTGGACACCCAGATCCGCCGGCTGCGGCGCAATGTCGAGCAGGCCACGGGGCTGGAGCTGCCGCTCAAGACCCTGCGCAACAACGGCTATTGCTTCTACGAGCGGGTACAGATTGTCGATTGAGCGCCCTCACAGGCGCAGCAGCAGGGCGGCGGTGAAGGCATAGCCCTGGTTGCGCAAGGCACGGATGGGGGCTGGCAGGCCGGTGAAGCTGAGGATCTTGCGCCGCAGGCGGCTGAAGATGGCTTCCAGGCGGCGTTCGTCGTAGGTCAGCCAGTTTTCGCCCAGCCGCTCCGCCAGGCTCCGACGGCTCGCGGTGCGTTCCGGTGCTTGCTGCATGCAGGCCACCACCTGGCATTCGGCGCGGCTGAGCTCGACGGTCTTGCCGTCGGGGGCTATCAGTTGCTGGTGCCGTGGGTCCAGCACCCAGCAGTCCCCGCAGGGGCTGGCCTGCATCGACAGGCGCCGCATCAGGGCGGCCGTCACGGCTGCCAGTTCCACATCCGGAAGGGGCCGCGTCAGGCAGTGATCGGCGCCCAGGGCGTAGCCCTGCAGGCGTTGCTCGAGCTGGGCGCGCTCGGTGACGAGGATCAGCCCAGCGCCGGGCCAGAGCCGACGGATGCGTCGGGCCAGGGGCATTTCCAGGCCGTCGTCGGGGCGCACCTCCAGGAGGATGATGTGGGGGGCGAAGAGGGCGATCTCCACGTCCTGCAACTGGGCGGCGTTGCTCGTCATCAGGCTGCGGGCCATCGGCTGCAGGCCCGAGGCCAGGTCCACGAGGCCGTCCGGCGAGGCTTCGATCACCAGCAGGCGCATCTGTGCCGGTGAGGCCGGTGAGGGCGGCAGGAGCAGTGGGCTGGACAGGGTCATGGCATGTGCCGGCGCGAGGTGCGATGAGCGGGATGCTAGCCAAGCAGCCCAGGGCAACGGCTGAGCAAATCTGAGCAATGTCCTACGGGCAGAGTAGAATCGCGCTCTTGCTTATAGCTTTTGGCCATTACTCGATGTTCCGCGCTCTGTTGCTGATGCTGCTCTTGCTGCCGCTGGCCCCCGCCCAGGCCGATCCTCTGCTGCTGGGGGACAAGAGCCTCAGTGCCGGTGGGCACCTGGAGCGCCTGGATGATCCCCGGGGCGTGCTCGATGCCGAGACGGCCAATGCGTCGTCGGGCTGGCGGCCCCTGCCGAGCAGCCTCAGTGCGGGGTTCGTTCACGACGTGATCTGGCTGCGCCTGGTGGTGCAGGCCGGTGACGCGTCGCCGACACACTGGATGCTGGTGCTGAGCAACCCGCTGCTCGACGAGGTGACCTTCTACGACCTGGATGGCAGCCCCCGCGTGCTGCAGGGCGGTGAGGCGATCGGCCGGGAGCGTTGGAGGGTGGACTATCGCTCGCCCGTGTTCCCGCTGGCGCTGACGCCCGACCAGCCGCGGGTGGTGCTGCTGCGCCTGAAGTCCAAGAACGCGATGTCGGTGAGCGTGCGCCTGATGCCCCAGGCCCAGTTCTCCCACAGCAGTCGCATGGAGTACCTGGGCTACGGGCTGTACTTCGGCATCTACCTGGCGCTGATCCTCTTCCACGCCGTGTTCTGGCGCATGACCCATGCGCCGGAGAGTGGCTGGTACCTGGCCTATGTGAGCTTCTGCGTGTGGATCGAGAGCCTTACCCTGGGCCTGCCGCAGCATGTGTTCAACCTGCCGATGTGGTTGAGCGACCCGCTGCTGGGCTGTGCCCTGGGCCTGGGCATGCCGGTGGGGCTGATCTTCGCCCAGCGCCAACTGGATCTGCGGCGCTACCCGCGCCTGCGGCGGACGGTAACGGTGCTGTCGGTGGTGATCGGCGTGAGTTCGTCGCTGCTGGTGCTGGCCGGCCATTACCAGTTGGGCGCGCCGCTGAACCAGGTCGCCGTGCTGCTGAGCATTCCGCTGTTCATCGGGCTGGCCGTATGGCTGATGGTGCAGGGGCACCGGCCGGCACGCTCGTTCCTGCTGCTGTTCGGCATCTATTACCTGGGGATCGGCGTCAGCTTCCTGCGCAACCTGGGCTATGTACCGGCGACCTTCTTCACCGACAACGCAGTCGCCATCGGGGCCCTGCTGCACATGGGCCTGATGAGCATGCGCATCATCCAGCACTACCGCCGGCTGAAGGTGGAGAAGCGCCGGGCACAGTCGGCCTTCAAGCAGCTGATGCACGATCACAATGCCAAGCTGGAGTCGCAGATTTCCGTGCGCACCCGCGAGCTGCGCGAGGAGATCCGCCGGCGTACCTGGCTGGAGGAGGAGTTGCGCGAGTCGTTGCGCCACGAGAAGCAGATGCGCGAGCAGCAGCGTGACTTCGTGGCGATGGTGTCCCACGAGTTCCGCACGCCGCTGGCGATCATCGGTACCTCGGCCCAGCAGATCGCCCGCAACCTGGACGCTGCGCCGGAGCGCAACGAGCAGCGCTGCCGCAATATCCGCGAGGCGTCCAACCGGCTCATGACGCTGGTGGACGACTACCTCAACCACGACCGCATGGCTGAGTCGACCATGGAGCTGCGGCGCGCCAGCCATGACCTGCACGAGCTGCTCGCGAGCAGCCTGGCGGACTTCCCGCCGGGGCGCCTGCAGGTCGACTACCGGGCGCGCCCTCGACTGCTGGACGTCGACCTGGGGCTGCTGCGGGTGGCGCTGCGCAACCTGCTGGCCAACGCCGACCGCCATGCACCAATGGAGACGCCGGTGCGTGTCCAGGTCGACGAGGTGGCGGACCGGCTGGAGGTGCGGGTGTTCAATGGCGGGCCCGCGATTCCCGCTGACCAGGCGCCGTTGCTGTTCCAGAAGTACTTCCGGGGCACCCAGGCGCAGCATGCACCGGGGGCGGGGCTGGGGCTCTACCTGGTCAAGCGCATCGCCGAACTGCACGGCGGCAGCCTGGTGCTGGAGAGCCGGGGCGACGACGGTCCCATCTGCTTCCGCCTGCACCTGCCGGTGGCAGGCGCAGCGGTGCCGGCCTGAGCCCCGACGTTACTGCGACGCGCCGGCGCTGCCGCCGTCGGTGTTGGGACGCTGCAGGCGTTGCAGGGCCATGTTCGAGGCGCTGATGCAGCCTTCGGTGTCGCCGTGGGTCTTGGCCTGTTCGGCCTTGGCGCGCAGGTCCTGGACTTCCTGCTTGAGCGGATCGCCGAGGGTGGCGGCGGTGGCGAGCTGGTCGCTGATCTTCTGCAGGTTGAGGGTGCAGAGGTCGTCGGCGAAGGCCAGGGGGGACGCCAGCAGGGTGGCGCCGAGCAGCAGGGCAGTGCGTTTCATGGGGTGGTCCTCTCTTCGTTCTGTGGCACTCGGAGGGGCCTTGCGGGAAGGCCGGGTGGAGCACGGATGTCCGAGATGGGCGAGCCGGCGCGAAGCGGGCTCATGAAGGTGGACAGGGTGGCGGGGAGGGCGGTTCAGGTTTTCTGCTGGGAGACCTGTCGCCGCCCCACCGTCCCACGCTTGGCAACAGTGCAGCGTGCGCACACACGTTGCTGTCGGGAATCGCAGTTGCAGGGCTGTGAAGAACCATAAAAAAGCCCCGCTTGAGGCGGGGCGCAATCCGTGCCGGGCACGGCTCTTGAGGTTCAGTCCGCGCGGGGGCGGGTGACCCGGTCCACCAGGTAGACCAGGCTGTGGTAGTCGATGCCGCTGTGGTGGCTGAGGCCGATCTCGCAGGTGCGGCTGGTGGAGACGCCTTCCTCGCAGATCTGCACGGCGTCCTTCAGGCTGCGCAGGGCGTTGCCGTTGAGTTCCGGGGTGGTGAAGCCCTTGTCGCCGGCGAAGCCGCAGCAGTGGATGCCTTCGGGGACGACCACCTGGCGGGTGCAGCGGCTGACCAGGTCGATCAGCGCCTGGGATTCGCCCAGGTGCTGGGTGCTGCAGGTGACGTGGACGGCCACCGGCTGCTCCTGGGGGGTGAACTCCAGGCGGTCGAGCAGGTGGGTGCGGATGAACTTCACCGGGTCGTGGATCTTCAACCGGGGGTCGTCCAGGTCCTGCACCAGGCGCAGGGTGCAGGGGCTGGTGTCGCAGTAGATCGGGTCGAGGCCGCCGCGGCTGGCGCGCAGCAGTTCGGCCAGTAGTTCGTCGCGCTTGTCGTCAGCCTGGCGGGCGTAGCCCTTGGAGGCGAAGGGCTGGCCACAGCAGAGGTTGTCGGCGTTGTCGGGGAAGACCACCTGGTAGCCGGCCTTCTCCAGCAGCTGGCGGGTCTTGTCCATCAGCGGCATCTGTTCCTCGGCACCGGCGGCCGGGCCCATGGCGCGGGAGACGCAGGCGGTGAGGTAGACCACGCGCGGGCGCTCGCCCACGGGGCCGGCGGCCGGTGGGTCGAAGCGCACCGGTTGCGGCATGGCCGGGGTCCACTGGGGCAGGCGTTCGCCACTGGCGCGGTGCAGGGCACCGCTGAGGCGCGCCAGGCGCGGGGCGCCGAGCATGGCTCGGGTGAGGTTGGCGGTGGCCAGCAGCAGGCGCGCGCCCTTGAGGGTGGTGGCGAAGTTGCGCGCGAGCCAGGTGGCGGTGCCGGGGCGGTGGGCGTGTTCGCCACGCAGCTTGCGCACCAGGTCGCCGGTGTTGATGCCGACGGGGCAGCGCTGGGCGCAGAGGCCGGTGGCGGCGCAGGTGTCGACGCCCTGGTAGGCGAAGGCTTCTTCCAGCTCGCGGGTGTCGATGCCGGCGCGCTTGCGGGCCTGGATGTCACGCCAGATGACGATGCGCTGGCGTGGGCTGAGGGTCAGGCCCTTGGAGGGGCAGACCGGCTCGCAGAAGCCGCATTCGATGCACTTGTCGACGATCTCGTCGGCGGCCGGCAGCGGCTTGAGGTTCTTCAGGTGCAGTTCGCGGTCGTCGCTGAGGATGACGCCGGGGTTGAGGATGCCGGTGGGGTCGAGCAGGCGCTTGAGCTGCCACATCAGCTGGTAGGCGTCGTGGCCCCATTCCAGTTCGACGAAGGGCGCCATGTTGCGGCCGGTGCCGTGTTCGGCCTTGAGGGCGCCGCCGAATTCGACGGCGACCAGTTGGGCGACGTCCTGCATGAAGGCGTCGTAGCGGGCGACCTGCTCGGGGCTGTCGAAGCCCTGGGTGAAGACGAAGTGCAGGTTCCCTTCCAGGGCGTGGCCGAAGAGGATCGCTTCGTCGTAGCGGTGCTTGTCGAACAGTTCGATCAGGCGGTTGACGCCGGCGGCGAGCTGTTCGACGGGGAAGGTGACGTCTTCGATGATCACCGTGGTGCCGGTCTGGCGCACGGCGCCGACGGCGGGGAAGGTGTCCTTGCGGATCTTCCACAGCTGGTTGTAGACGACCGGGTCTTCGCTGAAGTCGACCTTCTGCTCCACCGGGAAGTCGGCGATGGAGGCGGTGATGCGGGCGAGCTGTTCGTGCAGCAGGCTGGCGCTGGCGGCGCGGGATTCGATGAGCAGGGCGCAGGCGCTGGCGGAGAGGCCCTTGACCCAGGTGGGCATGCCGGGCTTCTCCTGCACGGAGCGCAGGCTGCGGCGGTCCAGCAGTTCGACGGCGGAGACCGGTTGCTGCTTGAGCACGGGGACGGCGCGGCAGCAGGTTTCCACGTCGGGGAAGACGATCAGCGCGGAGGCCTTGTGCGGGTGCTCGGGCACGGTGTCGTAGGTGACGGCGCTGATGAAGCCGAGGGTGCCTTCGGAGCCCACCAGCAGGTGGGTGAGGATGTCCAGCGGCTGGTCGTAGTCCACCAGGGCGTTGAGGGACAGGCCGGTGGTGTTCTTCAGGCGGTACTTGTGGCGGATCTTCGCGGCCAGTTCGGTGTTGGCGCGGGTCTGCCGGCCGAGTTCGGCCAGGCGCTCCAGCAGCTCGCCGTGGCTGGCCTGGAAGGCGGCGACGCTGGCCGGGTCTTCGCTGTCCAGCAGGGTGCCGTCGGCCAGCACCAGGCGCAGGCCGGCGAGGGTGTGGTAGCTGTTCTGGGCGGTGCCGCAGCACATGCCGCTGGCGTTGTTGGCGACGATGCCGCCGATCTTGCAGGCGTTGATGGAGGCCGGGTCGGGCCCGATCTTGCGGCCGTAGGGGGCGAGCCAGGCGTTGGCCTGGGCGCCGATGACGCCGGGCTGCAGGCGGATCTGTGCGCCGCCCTGGCGGATGTCGCGGCCGTTCCAGTTGTCACCGAGGACGATCAGTACCGAGTCGCTGATGGCCTGGCCGGAGAGGCTGGTGCCGGCGGCGCGGAAGGTGACGGGCACCTGTTCGGCGTGGGCGGCCTTGAGCAGGGTGATGACTTCGGCTTCGCTCTCGACCCGCACCACCAGCTTGGGGATGAGGCGGTAGAAGCTGGCGTCGGTGCCGAAGGCGAGGGTGGAGAGCGCATCGTCGAAG
This sequence comes from Pseudomonas sp. zfem003, assembly GCF_032621675.1. NCBI lineage: Bacteria > Pseudomonadati > Pseudomonadota > Gammaproteobacteria > Pseudomonadales > Pseudomonadaceae > Pseudomonas > Pseudomonas sp. zfem003. The sequence continues at coordinate 529,390 of NZ_JAVYJG010000002.1, forward strand.
CGCCGGTCGCGGGGGATCAGGCGCTCGACGGTGTGCAGGAAGGCGGCGGGCAGGCTCATCGGTCAGGTCCTGTCATCAACGGTGGGGTGCGGGCCGCTTGGGCGGCCTCGTCTTGGATGGGCGCCGTTCAGCGGGGCAGGTCGCGCACCAGTGAGTCGGCGTTGATCTCGGCGATGGACTTGGCGCCGGTGAGCACCATGGCCACGCGCATTTCCTTTTCGATCAGGTCCAGCAGGTTGCTCACGCCGGCGCCGCCGGCGGCGGCCAGGGCGTAGACGAAGGCGCGGCCGAGCATGACGGTGTCGGCGCCGAGGGCGAGCATGCGCACGACGTCGAGGCCGGTGCGGATGCCGGAGTCGGCGAGGATCTTCAGCTCGCCCTTGACGGCGTCGGCGATGGCGGGCAGGGCGCGGGCGCTGGAGAGCACGCCGTCGAGCTGCCGGCCGCCGTGGTTGGAGACGATGATGCCGTCGGCGCCGAAGGTGACGGCGTCACGGGCGTCCTCGGGGTCGAGGATGCCCTTGATGACCATGGGGCCTTGCCAGAAGTCGCGGATCCATTCGAGGTCCTTCCAGGAGATGGAGGGGTCGAAGTTGGCGCCGAGCCAGCCGATGTAGTCGGCCAGGCCGGTGGGGTTGCCGCGGTAGGTGGAGATGTTGCCGAGGTCGTGGGGCTTGCCCAGCAGGCCGACGTCCCAGGCCCAGGCGGGGTGGGTCATGGCTTGCAGCACGCGGCGCAGCGGGGCGTTGGGGCCGCTCATGCCGGAGTGGGCGTCACGGTAGCGGGCGCCGGGCACGGGCATGTCGACGGTGAAGACGAGGGTGGTGACGCCGGCGGCCTTGGCGCGCTCCAGGGCGTTGCGCATGAAGCCGCGGTCCTTGAGCACGTAGAGCTGGAACCACATGGGCCGGTCGATGGCTGGGGCGACTTCTTCGATCGGGCACACCGAGACGGTGGAAAGGGTGAAGGGGATGCCCTTGGCCGCTGCGGCCTTGGCGGCCTGCACTTCGCCGCGCCGGGCGTACATGCCGGTGAGGCCGACGGGGGCGAGGGCGACGGGCATGGCGAGGGTTTCGCCGAACAGCTGGGTTTCGAGGCTGAGCTCGGACATGTTCCGCAGCACGCGCTGGCGCAGGGCGATGTCGGCCAGGTCCTGCACGTTGCGGCGCAGGGTGTGCTCGGCGTAGGCGCCGCCGTCGATGTAGTGGAACAGGAAGGGCGGCAGCTTGCGTTGGGCGGCGGCGCGGTAGTCGGTGGAGGCGGAGATGATCATGGGCTCTTCCGTTTTGGCAGAAAACGTGGATCGGGCGCGCTGGAGCGATACAGGGCGGAAATGGCCGGGGAGCCAAGCCTACCTATGTAGGCGAGCCTCCCCGAGGCCATTCCCTTGCTGCATCGCCGACGCGCAGCCGGCCCTGGTCAGTGAACCAGCATGCCGGTGAACACATAGGCCTGCGCCAGGGTGATCAGACCGACCATGGCGGCGAACAGCAGGCTGTGCTTCAGGGTGAAGCGGAACAGGTCCGATTCCTTGCCGACCATGCCGGTGGCGGCGCAGGCCACGGCGATGGACTGCGGGGAGATCATCTTGCCGGTGACGCCACCGCTGGTGTTGGCGGCGACCAGGAGGGTGTCGTTGACGCCGATCTGGTGGGCGGTGGTGGCCTGCAGCGAGCCGAACAGGGCGTTGGAGGAGGTGTCGGAACCGGTCAGGAACACGCCCAGCCAGCCGAGGAACGGCGAGAAGAACGGGAAGGCCGCGCCAGTGCCGGCCAGCACCAGCGCCAGGGTGGTGGACATGCCGGAGAAGTTGGTGACGAAGGCGAAGGCCAGCACCATGCCGATGGAGAGGATCGGCAGTTTCAGCTCGACGAAGGTTTCACCGAGACTGGTCAGACCATTTTTAAAGTTGATCTTCAGGACCAGCATGGAGACCACGGCGGAGAGGAAGATCGCGGTGCCGGTGGCGGAGATCGGGTCGAACTTGTAGACGGCCGGAATCGCGGTGGCGGTGGCGACGATGGGGGCGCCTTTCATCACCAGCTGGTCCAGGTGCGGGATGGCGAACATGAAGACGAAGTGCTCCAGCGCACCACCTGGGGCGAACAGGGCCTTGAACGGCTTCAGGGTCCAGATGGTCACCAGCACGGTGAGGATCAGGAAGGGCGACCAGGCCTTGAGGATCTCGCCGAAGCTGTAGGGCGACGGGGTGGTGCTGCGCGGGCCGCCGAAGCCGCCCATGACGGCTGCACCGCCGGAGACGCCGACCACTTCGCGGTCTTCGGCGCGCTTGGGTTGCCACACCTTGAGGAACAGGGTGAGGGACACCAGGCTCACCAGGGCAGAGGTGATGTCGGGCAGTTCCGGGCCGATGAAGTTGGAGGTGAAGTACTGGGTGATGGCGAAGCTGGCACCGGCGACGAGGGCGGCCGGCCAGGTTTCCTTGATGCCGCGCCAGCCATCCATCATGGCCACCAGCCAGAACGGCACGATGATCGACAGGAACGGCAGTTGGCGGCCGGTCATGGCGCCGATCTTGAAGGCGTCGATGCCGGTGACCTGGCCCGCGACGATGATCGGGATGCCGAGGGCACCGAAGGCCACCGGGGCAGTGTTGGCGATCAGGCACAGGCCGGCGGCGTAGAGCGGGTTGAAGCCCAGACCCACCAGCAGCGCGGCGGTGATGGCCACGGGGGCGCCGAAGCCGGCAGCCCCTTCGAGGAAGGCGCCGAAGGAGAAGCCGATGAGCAGCACCTGCAGGCGCTGGTCGTCGGTGATGGACAGCACGGAGCTGCGGATCACTTCGAACTGGCCGCTCTTGACGGTGAGTTTGTAGAGGAACACCGCGGCGACGATGATCCAGGCGATGGGCCAGAGGCCGTAGGCGAAGCCGTAGCCGGCGGCGGCGAAGGCCATGTCGACCGGCATCTTGAAGGCGAAGATCGCGACCGCGAGGGACAGGGCCAGGGTGATGGTGCCTGCGATGTAGCCCTTCATGCGGAACACGGCGAGGGCGAGGAAGAAGAACACGATGGGGATCAAGGCGACCAGCGCGGACAGGCCGAGGCTGCCGAGCGGGGTGTAGATCTGTTGCCAAGCTTGCATTCGGGTGGCTCCCTGATTGTTTTTGGAGTGCCTGTTGGCCTTCCGGAGTCGTTGCGCTCGTGGCGCAGCAGCAGGCAATTGCTCTCCGTTCGGCGTTTTCGTCGAATTGGTATTACCAATTTACAAAATCGACGGCTCAGGGTAAAAGCCCTCCTATTGACCTGTCAATTTCGTGTCCTACAACTTTGGTCGAGCGCATGGGGCTCATCTGCGCCTTGTGGATGACGATGGCGCTGGTTAGGCTGCCGCGCTGAATGAGCTGGGCTGCCATGGCAGGCGGCTGGAACGGGAACGGAACGGTGGTTCGGGAGGGGTATGGGATTCGGTCAGGTGCGTCAGCGCCGTCTGTCGGATGACATCGTCGATCACCTTGAGGCGATGATCCTCGAGGGGACCCTGAAAGCAGGCGAGCGACTGCCGGCGGAGCGTGTGCTGGCCGAGCAGTTCGGGGTGTCGCGTCCGTCCCTGCGGGAGGCGATCCAGAAGCTGGTGGCCAAGGGGCTGCTGGTGAGCCGGCAGGGTGGCGGCAACTATGTGTCGGCGGAGCTGGGGTCGACCTTCAGTGATCCGCTGCTGAAGCTGCTGGAGGGCAACCCCGACGCGCAGCGCGATCTGCTGGAGTTCCGCCATACGCTGGAAGGTTCCTGCGCCTACTACGCGGCGCTGCGGGCGACGGCTGTTGACCATGAGCGCCTGGGCGAGGCTTTCGAGGCGCTGCAGGCCTGCTATTCGCCGGGCAGCCAGGCGACTCGGGAGGAGGAGGGCGCCGCCGATGCGCGCTTCCACCTGGCGATTGCCGAGGCCAGCCACAATGCGGTGCTGCTGCACACCATCCGTGGGCTGTTCGATCTGCTCAAGCACAACGTGGTGACCAACATCGGCGGGATGTACCTGCAGCGCAGCGAGACCCGCGACATGCTGATGGCACAGCATCGGGCGCTGTACGAGGCGATCATCGAGCGGCGTGCGGAGGAGGCGCGGGAGGTGTCCCATCGCCACATCGACTACGTGCAGGAAGTGCTGGCCGAGGGGCGGCTGGAGGCGGTGCGCCTGGAGCGGGCGCAGCGGCGCCAGGGCATCTGAGTCGTCAGTGCGCGCAAACGAAAACGCCGGGCAATGCCCGGCGTTTCTGTCTGGCGAGGATCACTCCTTGCCTTTGGTGCGCATGGCGCGCTCGATCTCGCGGTCGGAGTCGCGTTCCTTCTCCGTGGCGCGCTTGTCGAATTCCTTCTTGCCCTTCACCAGGGCGATCTCGCACTTGATCAGGTGGGCCTTCCAGTACAGCGAGAGGGCGACGCAGGTGTAGCCCTTCTGCTGGACGGCGCCGAACAGCTTGCCCAGTTCGCGCTTGTGCAGCAGCAGCTTGCGGGTGCGCACGGGGTCGGCGATGACGTGGGTGCTGGCGGTCTTCAGCGGGGTGATGTGGCTACCGAGCAGCCAGGCCTCGCCGTCCTTCAGCAGTACGTAACTGTCCACCAGCTGGGCCTTGCCGGCACGGAGGCTCTTGACCTCCCAGCCTGCCAGGGCGAGGCCTGCCTCGAAGCGCTGCTCGACGAAGTAGTCGTGCAGGGCCTTCTTGTTCTGTGCGATGGAGCCTTGGGATTGTTTCTTTTGCTTAGCCATAGGCGCGGCATTATAGGGAGTCGCTCGCCAGCCCGCTACGGCGGCGTAGGCTTGAGCGCGTTGGGCGAATCCCCGACAATGCGCGCTCTTTTTTTGACCAGCCGTGTTGCCCCTGCTGCAGCCGACTGACTGACGTTCAGAGGCTCCGATGTCCACGCATATCCAGCGTTCCGCGCTGCTCCCCTATCCCGCCAAGGCGCTCTACGACCTGGTCAACGATGTGGTGCGCTACCCCGAATTCCTGCCCTGGTGCGCGAGCAGCGAGGTGCTGGAATCGAGCGAGTCGCACATGGTGGCCAGCCTGGGTGTGGCCAAGGGCGGGATCAGCCAGCGCTTCGTCACCCGCAATGTGCTGGTGGAGGGGGCGAGCATCGAGATGAACCTGGAGGAAGGGCCGTTCACCGAGCTGCATGGGGTCTGGCACTTCAAGGCGCTGGGTGAGAAAGCCTGCAAGATCAGCCTGGACCTGTCTTTCGATTACGCCGGGCCGATCGTCAAGGCGACCCTTGGGCCGCTGTTCAATCAGGCGGCGAACACCTTGGTGGATGCCTTCTGCCAGCGGGCCAAGCAGCTGTATGGCTGAGTCGCTGATCGCCGTCGAGGTGGTGTGCGCGCTGCCTGATCGTCAGCGCCTGGTGCGGCTGGATGTGCCAGCCGGCACGACGTTGCGCCAGGCTGTGCTGATGGCGGGGCTGGCGGAGGCGTTTCCCGACCTGGACCTGGCGGCTGCGCCGCTGGGCATCTTCGGCAAGGCGGCGCAGGACGCCGAGGTTCGGCAGGTCGAGGCGGGGGATCGCGTCGAGGTCTATCGGCCGCTGGTGGCCGATCCGAAGGAGGTGCGCAAGGCGCGTGCCGCGCGTGCAGCTCAGGCCAGGGGAGAAGGTCGGGGCGACTGATCGGCGTCTGAGGACGCTGCGGCTGTCGGTCCTTCTCGATCAGGTAGGTACAAAAAAGCCCGGAACCAGTCCGGGCTTTTTCATGTGCGCTGCAGTTATTGCGGCGTGGTGTCCAGGGGTTCCGGGATCGGGACCGGTACGGTTTCCACCTGGTCCACTTCCTTCTGGATCTGCTCCAGCAGCGAACCGGGCTTGGCTTTCTCTTCCGGCTTCTGCTGGGTGGGTTTGTTCGGGGTGACTTGGTTGTTGCCGTCGCTGCCGAGGATCGCCTCGTCGCGGCTGACGCCAGGCATGAAGTCACCGCCCAGGCCGATCAACTGGTCGTTGCCGTCGAACAGCAGCGTGACGCGCTCCTGCTGACGCTGGCCGCCGCCGGGCTGGATGCTGTAGAGGTAATCCCAGCGGTTGGCGTGGAAGGTATCGAGAATCAAGGGGTTGCCCATGATAAACCGCACTTGGCGCCGGGTCATTCCGGGCTTCAACTGGTCTATCATGTCCTGCGTTACGACGTTGCCTTGCTGGATGTCGATCTTGTAGACACCGGGAAACGAACAACCGGCGAGTGCGAGCAGGCCTGCAAATGAGAGGCTGGTCAGCAGGAGCTTGGTGTTTTGCATCGGTGGGTGACTTCCACTATCTTGGCTGGGCAACGAAAATCCGATCATACCCGCATTGAGGGAAGCTGCGAAGCAGCATCCACGAGAAAGCTGACCATGGTTGAAAATAACGAACTTCGCAAAGCCGGTCTGAAGGTCACCCTGCCTCGGGTGAAGATCCTTCAGATGCTCGACTCCGCCGATCAGCGTCACATGAGTGCCGAGGATGTGTACAAGGCACTGATGGAAGCCGGCGAGGACGTAGGCCTTGCGACGGTCTACCGCGTGCTTACCCAGTTCGAGGCTGCCGGCCTCGTCGTCCGCCACAACTTCGATGGCGGCCATGCCGTGTTCGAACTGGCTGACAGCGGCCACCACGACCACATGGTCTGCGTGGACTCCGGTGAGGTCATCGAATTCATCGACGCCGAAATCGAAAAGCGGCAGAAAGAGATCGTGAAAGAGCACGGCTTCGAGCTCGTCGATCACAATCTGGTGCTGTACGTGCGCAAGAAGAAGTGATTTCCGCTCCATGAAAAAGGCGACCTCGGGTCGCCTTTTTCATGCCTGCGCGAATCAGTGGCGGGCGCTGGTGACCATCTTGCGGGCGTGGGCGATGGACTCTTCGGTGAGGTCGACGCCGCCCAGCATGCGGGCGATCTCCTCCACGCGCGCCGCGTCGTCGAGGTTGGCGACGGCGGTGCGGGTTTCCTTGCTGCCGCGCTTCTTGTGCACGAAGAGGTGGTGATGGCCCTGGGCGGCCACCTGGGGCAGGTGGGTGACGGTGAGGACCTGGCCGCGTTCACCCAGGCGCCGCAGCAACTGGCCGACCACTTCTGCGGTGGGGCCGCCGATGCCCACGTCCACTTCGTCGAACACCAGGGTCGGTACCCGCGAGGTCTGTGCGGTGATGACCTGGATGGCCAGGCTGATCCGGGACAGCTCGCCGCCCGAGGCGACCTTGGCCAGACCCTTGAGGGGCTGACCCGGGTTGGCGCTGACCAGGAACTCCACCTGTTCCTGCCCGTTCGGCTGGGGTTCGTCGCTTTCGATACTGCGCAGCTCGATGCTGAAACGCCCGCCGGGCATGCCCAGGCGTTGCATCTCCGCCTCCACGGCCTTGGCCAGCTTGCCGGCCGCTTTGCCGCGCAACTGGCTCAGCTCGGCGGCTTTTGCCTGGTAGTGGCGGGCATAGGCCGCCAGTTCGTCCCCGAGGCGCTCCACCGCCTCGTCATCGGCATTGAGCGCTTCGATCTCCTCCAGCAGCGTGTGCTGCAGGTGAGGCAGTTCGCTGGGATGGATGCGGTGCTTGCGGGCCAGGGTGTAGAGCGTATCGAGGCGTTCTTCGACCTCCTGCTGGCGGTGCGGGTCGGCATCGAAATGGTCGATGAAGCGGTTGATCTCGCCGACCGCTTCTTCCACCTGGATCTGGGCGCTGGCCAGCAGGTTGACGGCTTCGGCAATGGGGCCCTGCTGGGCGTTGAAGGCCGTCAGGCGGTTGAGGCTGGAGGTGAGGGCGCTGAGGACGTTGCCGGCATCGCTCTCGCTGCACATGTCCAGTACCTGGCGGCAGCCGGCCAGCAGGCCTTCGGCGTTGGACAGGGTCTTGTGCTCGGCTTCTAGTTGCTCCAGTTCGTTGTCGCCGAGGGCCAGTTGTTCCAGTTCTTCCAACTGGTAGCTGAGCAATTGGTGGCGGGCGCGCTGCTCCTCGCTGTTGCGGGACAGGCGCTGGAGCTCCTGGCGGGTCTGGCGCCAGCGCTGGGCGGCGAGCTGGACCTGGCGGGCCAGGTCGCTGGCGCCGGCAAATTCGTCCAGCAGGCGCCGATGGGTGTCCGGCTTGAGCAGCGACTGATGCTCATGCTGGCTGTGGATGTCGATCAGCAGCTCGCCCAGTGCCTTGAGGTCGCCCTGGGGGCAGGGCGTGCCGTTTATATAGGCACGGGAGCGGCCTTCCGCAGTGATGACCCGGCGCAGGATGCACGGGCCGTCGGTTTCCAGGTCTCGCTCGGCGAGCCAGGCGCGGGCTTCGGGGATGTCGCTCAGGTCGAAGCTGGCGAGGATGTCGGCCTTCTCCGCGCCGGGGCGGACGGCGCCGCTGTCGGCGCGGTCGCCCAGGGTCAGGCCGAGGGCGTCGAGCATGATCGACTTGCCCGCGCCGGTCTCGCCGGTGATCACGGTCATGCCGCCTTCGAGCTCAAGATCCAGGTGCTCGACGATGGCGTAGTTGTGGACTGAGAGGTGGACCAGCATGGCGGGGACTCCCCTGGGCTTAGGCTGGCTATTTATACAGTGTTTGTTTTCCGGCTGACAATCGCCTGCTGCCCTTGAAGCGACAAATTGCGACCCCATATAGGCGGACAGATCGGCGGGTCATTCCCCGCCACCGTTTCAGTAAGGAGGAAGGCATGGCAGACGAACAGAACCTGGATACCCAGAACCCCGAGGTGAGCGCACCGGCTGACGTGGCGGGCGAGGACCTCGTGGCCCGCGTCCAGGCGCTGGAGGAGCAACTGGCTGCGGCCCAGGACCAGTCCCTGCGTACCGCCGCCGAGCTGCAGAACATCCGCCGCCGTGCGGAGCAGGATGTCGAGAAGGCACACAAGTTCGCCCTGGAGAAGTTCGCCAACGACCTGCTGCCGGTGGTCGACAGCCTGGAGCGCGGCCTGGAGCTGACCAGTGCCGAGGACGAGGCCGTTCGCCCTGTACGTGAAGGCGTCGAGCTGACCCTGAAGCTGTTCCACGACACCCTGAAGCGCTTCCAGGTCGAGGCCGTCGACCCCCATGGCGCTCCGTTCAACCCGGAGCACCACCAGGCGATGGCAATGGAAGAGAGCACCCATGTCGAGCCGGGTAGCGTCCTGAAGGTCTTCCAGAAGGGCTACCTGCTCAACGGCCGCCTGCTGCGCCCGGCCATGGTCGTGGTCAGCAAGGCCCCGGCCGAAGCGCCGCCGTCCATCGACGAGCAGGCTTGAAATCCGGCTTAGGGCCCCCATCTGGTAGTCCAAGCGTTCACATGCTGATGCGGCCCCCAAGCGAGCGGGGCCGTAAAGAAATCAAAGTTTCGGGAGAGAGAATATGGGCAAGATCATCGGTATCGACCTGGGTACCACCAACTCCTGCGTTTCCATTCTTGAGAATGGCAACGTCAAGGTGATCGAGAACGCCGAAGGCGCGCGTACCACCCCCTCGATCATCGCCTACACCAACGACGGCGAGATCCTGGTCGGCCAGTCCGCCAAGCGCCAGGCCGTCACCAACCCGCACAACACCCTCTACGCCGTGAAGCGCCTGATTGGCCGCCGCTTCGACGAGGATGTCGTGCAGAAGGACATCAAGCTGGTTCCCTACAAGATCGCCAAGGCCGACAACGGTGACGCCTGGGTGGAAGTGAAGGGCCAGAAGATGGCGCCTCCGCAGATCTCCGCGGAAGTGCTGAAGAAGATGAAGAAGACCGCCGAAGACTACCTCGGCGAGCCGGTGACCGAAGCTGTCATCACCGTACCGGCCTACTTCAACGACAGCCAGCGCCAGGCCACCAAGGACGCCGGCCGTATCGCCGGCCTGGACGTCAAGCGCATCATCAACGAGCCCACCGCGGCTGCGCTGGCCTACGGCATGGACAAGGCCAAGGGCGACCACACTGTGATCGTCTATGACCTGGGTGGCGGTACCTTCGACGTGTCGGTCATCGAGATCGCCGAAGTGGACGGCGAGCACCAGTTCGAAGTGCTGGCCACCAACGGCGACACCTTCCTGGGTGGTGAGGACTTCGACATCCGCCTGATCGACTACCTCGTCGACGAGTTCAAGAAAGAGTCCGGCATCGACCTGAAGGGCGACCCGCTGGCCATGCAGCGCCTGAAAGAGGCTGCCGAGAAGGCCAAGATCGAGCTGTCCTCCAGCCAGCAGACCGACGTCAACCTGCCGTACATCACTGCAGACCAGACCGGTCCGAAGCACCTGAACGTGAAGATTTCCCGCGCCAAGCTGGAAGCCCTGGTGGAAGACCTGGTTGCTCGCACCATCGAGCCGTGCCGCATCGCGCTGAAAGATGCTGGCCTGGACGTGGGCGATATCCACGAAGTCATCCTGGTCGGTGGTCAGACCCGCATGCCGCTGGTGCAGAAGCAAGTCGCCGACTTCTTCGGCAAGGAAGCGCGCAAGGACGTCAACCCGGACGAAGCCGTCGCCATCGGTGCGGCCATCCAGGGCGCCGTACTGGCCGGTGACGTGAAGGACGTGCTGCTGCTCGACGTGAGCCCGCTGACCCTGGGTATCGAGACCCTGGGTGGCGTGATGACTCCGCTGATCGAGAAGAACACCACCATCCCGACCAAGAAGTCCCAGGTGTTCTCCACTGCCGACGACAACCAGTCCGCCGTGACCATTCACGTGCTGCAGGGTGAGCGCAAGCAGGCCGGCCAGAACAAGTCCCTGGGCAAGTTCGACCTGGCCGAGATCCCGCCGGCTCCGCGTGGCGTGCCGCAGATCGAAGTGACCTTCGACATCGACGCCAACGGCATCCTGCACGTGTCCGCCAAGGACAAGGCCACCGGCAAGCAGCAGTCCATCGTGATCAAGGCCAACTCCGGCCTGTCCGAGGAAGAAATCCAGCAGATGGTGCGTGACGCCGAAGCCAACGCCGAGGAAGACCGCAAGTTCGAAGAGCTGGCCGGTGCCCGCAACCAGGGCGATGCGCTGGTTCACGCCACCCGCAAGATGATCACCGAAGCGGGCGACAAAGCCACTGCTGAAGAGAAGGCGGCCATCGAGAAAGCCGTAGGCGAGCTGGAAGTTGCCGTGAAAGGCGATGACAAGGCCGAGATCGAAGCCAAGATGAACGCGCTGTCCCAGGCTTCCGCTCCGCTGGCGCAGAAGATGTACGCCGAGCAGGCCAAGGCCGGCGAGGGTGCTCCCGCAGGCGACGACAAGGCTGCCGACGATGCCGTCGACGCCGAGTTCGAAGAGGTCAAGGACAACAAGTAAGCGCCACGCTTGCTTGCGCTCCTGCCCCGGGCCGTTCGGCCCGGGGTGATTCGCCACGCGGGGGCTTGCTCCCGCGTCGGCGTGTCTGGAGGGCGCGAAACTTTCAGAGTGCAGAGAACCAATGGCTAAACGTGACTTTTACGAAATCCTCGGTGTGGAGCGTGGCGCCAGCGAGGCCGAGCTGAAGAAGGCCTATCGTCGCCTGGCCATGAAGTACCACCCGGACCGCAACCCGGGGGACAAGGAGTCCGAGGAGAAATTCAAGGAGGCCAACGAGGCCTACGAAATCCTCTCGGATGCCAGCAAACGCGCGGCCTACGATCAGTACGGCCATGCCGGCGTCGATCCGCAGATGGGCGGCGGCGGTGGGGCAGGGTTCGGCGGGGCGAGCTTCTCCGACATCTTCGGTGACGTGTTCAGCGACTTCTTCGGTGGCCAGCGCGGTGGCCAGCGTGGCGGTGCCCAGCGTGGCAGCGACCTGCGCTACACCCTTGAGCTGGATCTCGAAGAGGCGGTTCGCGGCACGACCGTGACTATCCGTGTGCCGACCCTGGTCAACTGCAAGACCTGCGATGGCTCCGGTGCGAAGAAAGGCACCAGCCCTGTCACCTGCACCACCTGCGGTGGTATTGGTCAGGTGCGCATGCAGCAGGGCTTCTTCTCCGTCCAGCAGACCTGCCCGCGCTGCCACGGCACCGGAAAGATGATCAGTGACCCGTGCGGCAGCTGCCATGGCCAGGGGCGTGTGGAAGAGCACAAGACCCTGTCGGTGAAGGTGCCGTCCGGCGTGGACACCGGCGACCGTATCCGCCTGTCCGGCGAAGGCGAGGCGGGCGTGATGGGCGGGCCGCCCGGCGACTTGTACGTGGTGGTCAACGTGCGCGAGCACCCGATCTTCCAGCGTGACGGCAAGCACCTGTACTGCGAGGTGCCGATCAGCTTCGCCGATGCGGCGCTGGGCGGTGAGCTGGAAGTGCCCACCCTGGACGGCCGCGTCAAGTTGAAAATCCCCGAGGCAACCCAGACCGGCAAGCTGTTCCGCCTGCGTGGCAAGGGCGTTGCCCCTGTGCGGGGTGGTGGTGCGGGTGACTTGATGTGCCGCGTGGTGGTCGAGACGCCGGTGAATCTGGACAAGCGCCAGCGGGAACTGCTGGAAGAGTTCCGCAAGAGCTTGCAGAGTGACGGCTCCCATTCGCCCAAGGCCAGCACCTGGTTCGAGGGCATGAAGCGCTTCTTTGGTGATCTTTGATGCAGGGCGCCAGGCGGTGCACGGCAGGCTTGGCCTAATCGTGCGCGGGGCCTGGCGCTTCTAGCTTGGAGCTTTGTTCGTTATGCGACGTATTGCAGTGATGGGCGCCGCCGGGCGCATGGGCAAGACCCTGATCGAAGCGGTCCAGCAGAACCCGGGTGCCGGCCTGACCGCCGCCATCGATCGACCCGACAGCACCCTGGTGGGGGCTGATGCAGGTGAGCTGGCCGCCCTGGGGCGTATCGGCGTGCCGCTCTCGGGCGACCTGGCCAAGGTGGTGGACGAGTTCGACGTGCTGATCGACTTCACCCACCCGTCGGTGACCCTGAAGAACCTGGAGGTCTGCCGCCAGGCGGGCAAGGCCATGGTCATCGGTACCACCGGTTTCACCGCCGAGGAGAAGGCGCTGCTGGCTGATGCGGCCAAGCAGATCCCCATCGTCTTTGCCGCAAACTTCAGCGTCGGGGTGAATCTCTGCCTCAAGCTGCTGGACACCGCTGCGCGGGTGCTCGGCGACGAAGTGGACATCGAGATCATCGAAGCTCATCACCGCCACAAGGTCGATGCCCCCTCCGGCACCGCGCTGCGCATGGGTGAGGTGGTGGCCGAGGCCCTGGGGCGCGACCTGTCGAAGGTGGCGGTCTATGGGCGTGAAGGTCAGACGGGCGCTCGCGAGCGCGAAACCATCGGCTTTGCCACCGTGCGTGCAGGTGATGTGGTCGGCGACCATACCGTCCTGTTCGCGGCCGATGGCGAGCGCGTCGAGATCACCCACAAGGCGTCCAGTCGCATGACGTTCGCCCGTGGCGCCGTACGTGCCGCGCTGTGGCTGGATGGCCAGGGGGCCGGCCTGTACGACATGCAGGATGTGCTGGGGCTGCGCTGATTATTGGTCGCGGAATGCAGTTTGGTGATGTCTTTCCTGTGGACCGAAATGACGCATTCCTGTAAGCTGCAGCTTTAGTGTGTCCACTAAAAGTTACGCAGAAATGGCTCAGATAAAAAAGCGGGGTGACGGTATCAACGTCATCCCGCTTTTTTACAATCTGCGTTTGCTTCAGCCTTAGATACGGGAGGTCTTCTTGACTAAGCCAGCCATACTCGCGCTTGCCGACGGCAGCATTTTCCGCGGCGAGTCCATCGGGGCCGACGGCCAGACCATCGGAGAGGTGGTGTTCAACACTGCCATGACCGGCTACCAGGAAATCCTCACCGATCCTTCCTATGCGCAGCAGATCGTCACCCTGACCTATCCCCACATCGGCAACACCGGCATCACGCCGGAAGATGCCGAGTCCGACCGCGTCTGGGCCGCCGGCCTGATCATTCGCGACCTGCCGCTGCTGGCCAGCAACTGGCGCAGCAAGCAGTCCCTGCCGGAATACCTGCAGGCGACCGGTACCGTTGCGATCGCCGGGCTTGATACCCGTCGCCTGACCCGCATCCTGCGTGAGAAGGGCTCCCAGAACGGCTGCATCCTGGTCGGTGCCGATGCTACCGAGGAAAAGGCACTGGAACTGGCACGCAGCTTCCCGGGCCTGAAAGGCATGGACCTGGCCAAGGAAGTGACCTGCGAGAAGCCTTATGAATGGCGCTCCAGTGTCTGGAACCTGGAAAGCGACAGCCACCCCGAGATCGCTGCTGCCGAGCTGCCCTACCACGTGGTGGCTTATGACTACGGCGTGAAGCTGAACATCCTGCGCATGCTCGTCGCACGTGGTTGCCGCCTGACCGTGGTGCCGGCCAAGACCCCGGCCAAGGACGTGCTCGCCCTGAGTCCGGATGGCGTCTTCCTGTCCAACGGCCCGGGTGACCCGGAGCCTTGCGACTACGCCATCGCCGCCATCAAGGAAATCCTTGAGACCGACATCCCGGTGTTCGGTATCTGCCTGGGCCACCAGTTGCTGGCCCTGGCCTCCGGTGCCCGCACCATGAAGATGGGCCACGGCCACCACGGCGCCAACCACCCGGTGCAGGACCTGGATTCCGGCGTGGTGATGATCACCAGCCAGAACCACGGTTTCGCCGTGGACGAGTCCAGCATGCCGGCCAACCTGCGTGCCACCCACAAGTCACTGTTCGACGGCACCCTGCAGGGCATCGAGCGCACCGACAAGGTGGCCTTCAGCTTCCAGGGGCACCCCGAGGCGAGCCCCGGTCCGCACGATGTGGCTCCGCTGTTCGATCGCTTCATCGAAACCATGGCCAAGCGCCGCTGATCCTCGCCGACTGACCCAAGGATTCGAGTAAGACCATGCCAAAACGTACAGATATCAAAAGCATCCTGATCCTCGGCGCCGGCCCCATCGTCATCGGCCAGGCCTGCGAGTTCGACTACTCGGGCGCCCAGGCCTGCAAGGCCCTGAAGGAAGAAGGTTTCCGCGTCATCCTGGTGAACTCCAACCCGGCCACCATCATGACCGACCCGGCCATGGCCGACGCCACCTACATCGAGCCGATCAAGTGGCAGACCGTTGCCAAGATCATCGAGAAGGAACGTCCTGACGCCCTCCTGCCCACCATGGGCGGCCAGACCGCGCTGAACTGCGCCCTGGACCTGGAGCGCCATGGCGTCCTGGAGAAGTTCGGCGTCGAGATGATCGGTGCCAACGCCGACACCATCGACAAGGCCGAGGACCGTTCGCGCTTCGACAAGGCCATGAAGGACATCGGCCTGGCCTGCCCGCGCTCCGGCATCGCCCACAGCATGGAAGAGGCCTATGGCGTCCTCGAGATGGTCGGTTTCCCTTGCATCATCCGTCCGTCCTTCACCATGGGCGGCACCGGTGGCGGCATCGCCTACAACCGTGAAGAGTTCGAAGAGATCTGCGCCCGTGGCCTGGACCTGTCCCCGACCAACGAGCTGCTGATCGACGAGTCCCTGATCGGCTGGAAGGAATACGAGATGGAGGTTGTCCGCGACAAGAAGGACAACTGCATCATCGTCTGCGCCATCGAGAACTTCGACCCGATGGGCGTGCACACCGGTGACTCCATCACCGTGGCGCCCGCGCAGACCCTGACCGACAAGGAATACCAGATCCTGCGCAACGCCTCCCTGGCGGTGCTGCGCGAGATCGGCGTGGAGACCGGCGGTTCCAACGTGCAGTTCGGCATCTGCCCGAACACCGGCCGCATGGTCGTGATCGAGATGAACCCGCGCGTATCCCGCTCCTCCGCCCTGGCCTCCAAGGCCACCGGCTTCCCGATCGCCAAGATCGCCGCCAAGCTGGCTGTCGGCTACACGCTGGACGAACTGCAGAACGACATCACCGGCGGTCGTACCCCGGCGTCCTTCGAGCCGGCCATCGATTACGTGGTGACCAAGGTTCCGCGCTTTGCCTTCGAGAAGTTCCCCAAGGCTGACGCCCGCCTGACCACCCAGATGAAGTCCGTGGGCGAAGTGATGGCCATCGGTCGCACCTTCCAGGAGTCCGTGCAGAAGGCCCTGCGTGGTCTGGAAGTCGGCGTTGCCGGCTTCGATCCCAAGCTGGACCTGGCCGACCCCGAGGCCGAGAGTATCCTCAAGCGCGAGCTGACCGTGCCGGGAGCCGAGCGTATCTGGTACGTGGCCGACGCATTCCGCGCCGGCAAGACGGTCGACGAAGTGTTCGACCTCACTCGCATTGACGAGTGGTTCCTGATCCAGATCGAAGACTTGGTGAAGGAAGAGCAGCAGGTGCAGACCCTGGGCCTGTCCGGGATCGACTACGAGCTGATGCGCCGCCTCAAGCGCAAGGGCTTCTCCGATGCGCGCCTCGCCAAGCTGCTGGGTGTCACCGAGAAGAACCTGCGGGCCCATCGCCACAAGCTGAAAGTGCTACCGGTTTACAAGCGCGTCGACACCTGTGCTGCCGAATTCGCCACCGACACCGCCTACATGTACTCGACCTACGAGGAAGAGTGCGAGGCGAACCCGTCCGGTCGCGACAAGATCATGATCCTGGGTGGCGGCCCCAACCGCATCGGCCAAGGCATCGAGTTCGACTACTGCTGCGTGCACGCCGCGTTGGCGATGCGCGAAGACGGCTACGAGACCATCATGGTCAACTGCAACCCGGAGACCGTCTCCACCGACTACGACACCTCGGATCGCCTGTATTTCGAGCCGGTGACCCTGGAAGACGTACTGGAGATCGTCCGCGTCGAGCAGCCCAAGGGCGTCATCGTGCAGTACGGCGGCCAAACCCCGCTGAAGCTGTGCCGCGCCCTCGAAGAGGCCGGCGTACCGATCATCGGCACCAGCCCGGATGCCATCGACCGTGCCGAAGACCGCGAGCGCTTCCAGCAGATGGTCCAGCGTCTCAACCTGCGCCAACCGGCCAACGCCACGGCCCGTAGCGAAGACGAAGCCCTGGCCCTGTCCAAGGGCATCGGCTACCCGATGGTGGTGCGTCCGTCCTACGTGCTGGGCGGCCGCGCGATGGAAATCGTCTACCAGGAAGAAGAGCTCAAGCGCTACATGCGTGAGGCCGTGAAGGTCTCCAACGACAGCCCGGTGCTGCTGGATCGCTTCCTCAACTGCGCCATCGAGGTGGACGTGGATGCGGTGTGCGACGGCGAAACCGTCGTGATCGGCGCGATCATGCAGCATATCGAGCAGGCTGGCGTGCACTCCGGTGACTCCGCGTGCTCGCTGCCGCCGTACTCGCTGCCGAAGCACATCCAGGACGAGATCCGCGAGCAGGTCAAGAAGATGGCCTTGGAGTTGGGCGTCGTCGGCCTGATGAACGTGCAGATGGCCGTGCAGGGCGAGGACATCTACGTGATCGAGGTGAACCCGCGCGCGTCCCGTACCGTGCCGTTCGTCTCCAAGTGCATCGGCGAGTCCCTGGCCAAGGTGGCCGCACGCGTCATGGCAGGCAAGAGCCTGGCTGAGGTCGGCTTCACCCAGGAGATCATTCCGCCGTTCTTCAGCGTCAAGGAGGCGGTGTTCCCCTTCGCCAAGTTCCCGGGCGTCGACCCGATCCTCGGCCCGGAAATGAAGTCCACTGGCGAGGTCATGGGCGTGGGTGATACCTTCGGCGAGGCCTTTGCCAAGGCCCAGCTCGGTGCCAGCGAGATCCTCCCGAACTCCGGTACTGCCTTCATCAGCGTGCGCGAAGACGACAAGGCCGAGGCCGTTCAAGTCGCTCGTGACCTGGTGGCGCTGGGCTTCGAGGTCGTGGCGACTGCCGGTACCGCGCGTGTCATCGAGGCCGCCGGCCTGCCGGTACGCCGGGTGAACAAGGTGACCGAAGGTCGTCCCCATGTGGTCGACATGATCAAGAACGACGAGGTCACCCTGATCATCAATACCACCGAGGGGCGTCAGTCCATTGCCGACTCCTACTCGATCCGTCGTAACGCCCTGCAGCACAAGATCTACTGCACCACCACCATCGCGGCGGGGCAGGCGGTCTGTGAGGCGCTCAAGTTCGGTCCCGAGAAGACCGTGCGCCGCTTGCAGGATCTCCATGCAGGAATCAACGCATGACCAAGTTTCCGATGACCATCCAGGGCGCTCAGGCCCTGGAAGACGAACTCAAGGCGCTCAAGATCGAGCGCCCGAAGATCAGCCAGGCCATTGCCGAGGCGCGTGAGCTGGGCGATCTCAAGGAGAACGCCGAGTACCATGCTGCTCGTGAGCAGCAGGGCCTGGCCGAGGCGCGCATCCGCGACATCGAGGCCAAGCTGTCCAACGCCCACATCATCGACATCACCACCATCCCCCACAGTGGCAAGGTGATCTTCGGTGCGACCGTGGACATCGCCAACGTCGAGACCGACGAAACCGTGACCTACCAGATCGTGGGTGACGACGAGGCCGACATCAAGCGTGGCAAGCTCTCGGTCAGCTCCCCCATCGCGCGAGCGCTGGTGGGCAAGGTCGAGGGTGATGTGGTGGTGGTGAAGACGCCCAGCGGTCTGGTCGAGTACGAGATCGTCGAGGTTCGCCATATCTGATCGACGCTCGTCCCGTGCAGCGGTAGCCGGGTGGCAGCTAGCCCAGACATTCTGGGTCGGCGGCCTCTGGCTGCTGCACTTCGTGGTTCTGCCAGCCTTGGAGCGAGTGGGATTCGCGCCATTGTTGGTGGAAGAGCTGTCTCGCAGCCTGTCCCCGCTGTTGGTGGGGTTTGCGGCGTTCTGTGGCGTGCTTCAGTTGGGGCTGCTGGCCTGGCTAGAGGGCGCGCGCAGCGTGTTGCGGGATTCGCGAGGGCAGCTGCTGTTGGTCATCCTGCTGGCGGCAACGATCTTTCTGGTCGTCAGCTTCTGGAAAACCGAGTTCGCTCGCCTGTTGGCATTCAGCTACATGGTGTTGACGCTGTGTGGTGCGTTGCTGGTCGTGCAGCCCGTGCCGGGCGGTGATCGCCGCAGGGCGCGCTAAGTGGCGCCCCGTCGGCTTCAAGGCATCAAAGGCCGCTGAAGCGGCTGATGTTGGAGAGGTTGCGGTTGGGCTTGGGATTGCGGCGGTAGATCAGCGCCATCTTGCCGATGACCTGAACCAGTTCGCACTTGCCGGCTTCGCAAAGCTCGTCAATCAGCGCGCGCCGATCCTCGCGTTCGGTGATGCGGAACTGCACCTTGATCAGTTCGTGATCGTTGAGCGCACGATCCAGTTCGGCCAGGACCCCTTCGGTCAGGCCGTTCTCGGCCACGATCAATACCGGTTTCAGGTGGTGGCCGATAGATTTGTATTGCTTCTTGTGCTCCTGAGAGAGCGCCATAATCAGACCCCTGCGAAAAAAGGCTGCTAGTTTACCCGAGTGACTTCGGGGCGCACAGCCGAACACGAGGTATCCCGTGGCCCGTTCCAAGACTAGCCATCGTTGGCTGAAAGAACATTTCGATGACCCCTACGTCAAGATGGCGCAGAAGGATGGTTATCGTTCGCGTGCCAGCTACAAGCTGCTGGAGATTCAGGAGAAGGACCGCATTCTTCGACCCGGCATGACCGTGGTCGACCTCGGGGCTGCGCCGGGCGGCTGGTCCCAGGTCACCAGTCGGGTGATTGGTGATCGAGGGCGGCTCATCGCGTCGGACATCCTTGAAATGGACAGCATTCCGGACGTCACCTTCATTCAGGGGGACTTCACCGACGATGTGGTCTTTGCCCGGATCCTCGAGGCGATCGGCGAGCACCCGGTCGACCTTGTGATTTCCGACATGGCCCCCAATATGAGTGGTGTCAGGGCGGCCGATCAGCCGCGTGCCATGTACCTGTGCGAGCTGGCGCTCGATCTTGCGGCGCGAGTCCTGACGCCGGGTGGTGATTTCCTGATCAAGATATTCCAGGGTGAGGGATTCGACCTCTACCACAAGCAGGTCAAGGAAATGTTCGACAAGGTGCTGATGCGCAAACCGCTTTCGTCGCGTGATCGCTCACGCGAGCAATACCTGCTCGCGCGCGGCTTTCGCGGGGAATAGACTGCGACAGATAGGTGGTTCGCGGGTCTCATGGAGTGGGACCGCCGTCACGGCGAGCGCCAGGCATCATAAAGGGTTACAGACGGCGCCTGCCGGCCGGCAGGGGTTGTGGTGTAAGTTAGGCCGGTTGATAACCAGCCGTCATGCGGGGCACGTTCCGTGACGGAGCCTGCTCCAGAGGGTAGCTAATTGAACGACATGGCAAAGAACCTGATCCTGTGGCTGATCATCGCCGCCGTACTGGTCACGGTGATGAACAACTTCTCCAGCCCCAGCGAACCGCAGACGCTGAACTATTCCGACTTCATCCAGCAGGTGAAGGACGGCAAGGTCGAGCGCGTCACCGTCGATGGCTATGTCATCACCGGTAAGCGCAATGACGGCGATACCTTCAAGACCATCCGGCCTGCCATCCAGGACAACGGCCTGATCGGCGACCTGGTCAACAACAACGTGGTCATCGAGGGGCGCCAGCCCGAGCAGCAGAGCATCTGGACCCAGTTGCTCGTTGCCAGCTTCCCCATCCTGGTGATCATCGCGGTCTTCATGTTCTTCATGCGTCAGATGCAGGGCGGTGGCGGTGGCCGTGGTGGCCCGATGAGCTTTGGCAAGAGCAAGGCTCGCCTGCTGTCCGAGGACCAGGTGAAGACCACCTTGGCCGACGTCGCGGGTTGCGACGAAGCCAAGGAAGAAGTCGGCGAGCTTGTCGAGTTCCTGCGTGACCCGGGCAAGTTCCAGCGCCTGGGCGGTCGCATTCCCCGTGGCGTGCTGATGGTCGGCCCGCCCGGTACCGGCAAGACCCTGCTCGCCAAGGCGATTGCGGGCGAAGCCAAGGTTCCGTTCTTCACCATTTCCGGTTCTGATTTCGTCGAGATGTTCGTTGGCGTGGGTGCCTCACGTGTACGCGACATGTTCGACCAGGCCAAGAAACACGCTCCCTGCATCATCTTCATCGACGAGATCGACGCCGTCGGTCGCCATCGCGGCGCTGGCCTGGGTGGCGGTCACGACGAGCGCGAGCAGACCCTCAACCAGTTGCTGGTGGAGATGGACGGTTTCGAAATGAACGACGGCATCATCGTGATCGCCGCCACCAACCGCCCGGATGTGCTCGATCCGGCGCTGCTCCGTCCGGGCCGCTTCGATCGCCAGGTGGTTGTAGGCCTGCCGGACATCCGTGGGCGCGAGCAGATCCTCAAGGTGCACATGCGCAAGGTACCGGTTGGCGACGACGTGGATCCTGCTGTCATCGCCCGTGGCACGCCCGGTTTCTCGGGGGCCGACCTGGCGAACCTGGTCAACGAGGCTTCGCTGTTCGCTGCCCGTGTGAACAAGCGCATCGTCGAGATGCGTGAGTTCGAACTGGCCAAGGACAAGATCATGATGGGCGCCGAGCGCAAGACCATGGTCATGTCCGAGAAGGAGAAGCTCAATACCGCCTACCACGAGGCCGGTCACGCGATCGTGGGTCGCATCGTTCCGGAGCATGATCCGGTCTACAAGGTTTCGATCATTCCGCGTGGCCGCGCGCTGGGTGTCACCATGTTCCTTCCGGAGGAGGATCGCTACAGCCTGTCCAAGCGCGCGCTGATCAGCCAGGTCTGCTCGCTGTTCGGCGGCCGGATCGCCGAGGAAATGACCCTGGGCTTCGATGGTGTGACCACTGGCGCATCCAACGACATCATGCGTGCGACCCAGATCGCGCGGAACATGGTGACCAAGTGGGGCTTGTCCGAGAAGCTCGGTCCGCTGATGTATGCGGAAGAAGAGGGCGAGGTCTTCCTGGGGCGCAGTGCTGGCAGCCAGCACTCGAATGTATCGGCGCAGACCGCGCAGCTCATCGATCAGGAAGTGCGTAGCATCATCGATCACTGCTATGCCACCGCCAAGCAGATCCTGGTGGATCACCGCGACAAGCTCGACATGATGGCCGAGGCCTTGATGAAATTCGAAACCATCGACGCCGACCAGATCGACGACATCATGGCGGGGCGCCAGCCGCGCGAGCCGAAGGATTGGCAAGGTGGCTCGGGTACCTCCGGCAAGTCCGCTCCGCGTGAGGAGTCGCCTCGCCCGGAGAATCCGATCGGTGGGCCCGCTGGCGAACACTAAGGATTCTTGATGAGTTCCATGCAGTACCCGACCCGGTTGCCTTGCGGCAACCGGGTTCTTGATTTGGGGCGCCCGCATGTCATGGGCATCCTTAACGTAACTCCCGACTCCTTTTCCGATGGCGGTCGCTTCAGTCAGTGCGATGCCGCGCTGCGTCATGCCAGCGCCATGGTGGCGTCCGGAGCGACGCTCATCGATGTCGGCGGGGAGTCGACTCGGCCTGGCGCTCGCCCGGTCTCGCCTACCGAGGAGCTGGAGCGTGTCGCGCCAGTGGTCGAGGCGATTGCGCGCGAGCTGGATGTCATCATTTCCCTGGATACGTCCACCCCTGCTGTGATGCGGGAAGGCGCCAGGTTGGGCGCGGGCCTCATCAACGATGTGCGAGCCTTGCGCCGGGATGGAGCGCTGGATGCTGCCGCGGACAGTGGACTTCCCGTGTGCCTGATGCACATGCGTGGAGAGCCCGGCAACATGCAGGATGCGCCTGCCTACGACGATGTCGTCCGGGAGGTCGGTGAGTTCCTGCAGGAGCGCATGAGAGCCTGCAGCGAAGCCGGTATTCCTGAAGAGCGAATCGTGCTCGATCCCGGGTTCGGCTTTGCCAAGAGTCTCCAGCACAATCTCGTGCTGTTTCGTCATCTGGCTGAGCTGGGGCGTCTCGGTCGCCCCCTGTTGGTCGGTGTGTCGCGGAAAAGCATGATCGGTCAGGTGCTGGGGCGTGATGTCGACCAGCGCCTGTACGGCAGTCTTGGGCTGGCAGCCCTGGCCGTCTCAAAGGGCGCGTGCATCCTGCGGGTGCACGATGTGGCCGAGACGGTTGATGTCATCAGAATGATCGCCGCAGTCGAAGCGGCGGAGTAGGAATCGCGGAGCAGTAGATGAGCAGAAAGTACTTTGGCACCGACGGCATTCGTGGGCACGTTGGGCAATTCCCGATCACTCCGGACTTCATGCTCAAGCTCGGCTGGGCGGCGGGCATGGCGTTCCGCAAGCAGGGTAAGTGCCGAATCCTCATCGGCAAGGACACGCGGATCTCCGGCTACATGTTCGAGTCCGCCCTGGAGGCTGGTCTCTCTGCCGCCGGTGCCGACGTGATGCTGCTGGGTCCCATGCCCACGCCTGCGATTGCCTACCTGACGCGCACCTTTCTGGCGGATGCGGGCATCGTGATCAGCGCATCCCACAACCCCCACAGCGACAACGGCATCAAGTTCTTCTCCGGCCAGGGTGTGAAGCTCTCCGATGAAGTCGAATTGATGATCGAGGAGCTGCTCGACCAGCCGATGCAGGTGGTGGAGTCGGCCAACCTCGGCAAGGTTTCCCGGATCAACGACGCGGCGGGGCGCTACATCGAGTTCTGCAAGAGCACGGTGCCGATGAGCACGGACCTGGGCGGCATGAAGATCGTCGTCGACTGTGCCCATGGTGCGACCTACAAGGTGGCGCCGAGTGTGTTTCGTGAGTTGGGAGGCAACGTTTCGGTGCTTGCGGCGCAGCCCAACGGCCTGAACATCAACGACAAATGCGGCTCCACCCATATGCAGGCCTTGCAGGCCGAGGTCGTGGCCCAGCATGCGGACATCGGTATTGCCTTCGATGGCGACGGCGACCGCGTGCTGATGGTCGACCACACGGGCGCCATCGTGGACGGGGATGAGCTGCTGTACATCATTGCCCGCGACCTCCAGGAGCGGGGCAAGCTCAGCAATGATGGCGTCGTGGGTACACTCATGACCAATCTTGGTCTGGAGCTGGCGCTTGCCGAGATGGGGATTCCCTTTACTCGTGCCAAGGTCGGCGATCGCTATGTGATTGCCGAGATGCATGAGCGTGGCTGGACCCTGGGCGGGGAAAATTCCGGACACATCCTTTGCAGCTACTTCACCACCACCGGCGATGCCTTGATTGCGGCGCTGCAGGTGCTGCTGGCCCTGCAGCGCCGTGGCCAGTCGCTGGCGGAGGCTCGCCAGGGCATGCGCAAGTGCCCGCAGGTTCTTCTCAATGTCCGCTACAGCGGGGAAGGCCTGGATCCTGTCGAGCACCCGGCCGTTAAGGACGCTTGTGCTAGGGTCACCGAACGCATGGCGGGGCGCGGGCGAGTACTGTTGCGCAAGTCCGGGACCGAGCCGCTGGTGCGTGTGATGGTGGAAGGGGACGACGAAAAGCAGGTCCGCACTTACGCCGAGGAGCTCGTGAAGGTTGTTTCCGAGGTATGTGCTTGATTTCGCTTGCTAGTTGGAAAAACCTCGGATAACATCTGCGCCCACTTTGATCGACGAGGTACGGCATGCGTCGCCCTTTGGTAGCTGGTAACTGGAAAATGCACGGTACCCGCGCCAGTGTCGCAGAGCTGATCAAAGGTCTTCATCAGCAGGTTGTACCGGCTGATGTCGATGTGGTGGTTATCCCGCCTTCCCTGTACATCGCCCAGGTTGCTCAAGTGATCGATGGTGGCTCTATCTCCATCGGTGCTCAGGATTGCGCAATAGAGCCCATGCAGGCTGCCCTTACCGGGGAGATTGCTGCGGTTCAACTGGCGGATGCAGGTTGCAAGTGGGTCCTCGTTGGTCACTCCGAGCGTCGTTTGATTCTTGGTGAGCGTAATGATGTTGTGAGTCGCAAGTTTGCTGCTGCTCAGGCGTGCGGTCTGGTTCCGATTCTCTGTGTCGGCGAGACCCGCGAGCAGCGTGAGGCAGGCGAAACCCTGCGTGTGGTTGGTGAGCAGATTGGTAGCGTCATTGAGGAGCTGGGTGTTGGTGCCTTCTCTTCTGCGGTAATTGCGTATGAGCCTGTCTGGGCCATCGGTACCGGGTTGACTGCTTCTCCTGTTCAGGCGCAAGAAGTTCATGCTGCGATCCGTTCGCAATTGTCGGTCGAGAGTGTCGAGATAGCGGCGGGTGTGAGAATTCTGTACGGCGGCAGTGTGAAGGCTGCCAGTGCGGCTGAGTTGTTCGGGATGCCGGATATTGATGGGGGGCTTGTGGGTGGAGCTTCCCTGAATGCAGATGAGTTCGGTGCGATTTGTCGTGCCGCAGGAAGCTGACGAGATGCTTGAAACTGTCGTTATCGTGGTGCACCTGCTCGTCGCCATCGGCGTTGTGGTTCTGGTGTTGCTGCAACATGGTAAAGGCGCGGATGCAGGCGCTTCGTTTGGTGCAGGTGCTTCGGGTACTGTTTTTGGAAGCCAAGGTTCTGCTACCTTTCTGAGTCGCTTTACTGGTATACTCGCCGCGGTTTTTTTCATTACCAGTCTGGGTTTAGCGTTCTTTGCTAAGCAAAAGGCTGAAGCTCTGAGTCACGTTGGTCTGCCGGATCCGGCCGCCATCGAGGTTCAGCAGCAAAAGCCGGCATCTGATGATGTGCCGGTGCTCGAAGAGCAGAAGCCCGCAGGATCTGCAGGTGACGTTCCGCAAGCTCCAGAGCAGAAGTAAGGCAAGTTTTGCCGAGGTGGTGGAATTGGTAGACACGCTACCTTGAGGTGGTAGTGGCCATAGGCTGTAGGGGTTCGAGTCCCCTCCTCGGTACCATGCAAGACAAGGAAGCCCGCAGTAGCGGGCTTTCTTGCTGGAGGAGTGTCAGGTTGACCGGGCGTCTGTCTGGTCGTATACTCCGGGCCCAGCTTTGACGCGGGGTGGAGCAGTCTGGTAGCTCGTCGGGCTCATAACCCGAAGGTCGTTGGTTCAAATCCAGCCCCCGCAACCAGTTCAAGCAGAGCCCCTTTTAAGGGGCTTTTTGCTAGCTGGATCACTTTGCCATCGGTTCCGGATGGCTTTCATGATGGGCGTTATGCCCATTTTTTATTTCTACGGCATGCGAGGGCAAACAGGTGTCGAGCAAGCTAGAACAGTTGCAGGCCTTGCTGGCCCCGGTGGTCGAGGCGCTCGGCTATCAGTGCTGGGGTATCGAGTTCCTGTCCCAGGGGCGCCATTCGCTCCTGCGCGTCTACATCGATCATGAGAACGGCATCCTCATCGACGACTGCGAAAAGGTCAGTCGTCAGATCAGTGGCGTTCTTGATGTGGAAGATCCCATCTCCAGCGAATACACCCTTGAGGTGTCCTCGCCCGGCATGGATCGTCCCTTGTTCAGACTCGAGCAGTTCGCGGCCCATGCCGGAGAGCTCGTGAAAATCAAGTTGCGTTCTCCCTACGAGGGCCGGCGCAACTTCCACGGTCTCCTCCGCGGGGTGGAGGAACAGGATGTGGTGGTTCTCGTCGAGGATCACGAGTACCTGTTGCCGATCGACCTGATCGACAAGGCCAACATCATTCCCCGTTTTGACTGAGACGCGGATCCCGCGGGTCCAATGGATTGCGAAAGGCGAGGCGTACGATGAGCAAAGAAGTACTGCTGGTTGTAGAGTCGGTATCCAACGAGAAAGGGGTGCCGGCAGGTGTGATTTTCGAAGCGCTGGAGCTGGCACTGGCCACCGCTACCAAGAAGCGCTTCGAGGACGAGGTTGACCTGCGTGTGTCCATCAACCGGCACACCGGTAGCTATGACACTTTCCGCCGCTGGGCGGTGGTGGACGACGAGAACTTCGAGGATCCGGCCATCCAGCTGACCCTCGACCAGGCCCAGGCCCGTGACGAGAATGCCAAGATCGGCGACGTCATCGAAGAGAAGATCGAATCCATCGAGTTCGGCCGCATTGCTGCCCAGACCGCCAAGCAGGTCATCGTGCAGAAGGTGCGCGAAGCCGAGCGTGCACAGGTGGTCGAGGCCTATCGCGAGAAGCTGGGCGACATCATTTCCGGTACGGTCAAGAAGGTCACCCGTGACAACGTGATCGTCGACCTGGGCAACAACGCCGAGGCGTTGCTGGCCCGTGAGGACATCATCCCCCGTGAGACCTTCCGCGTCGGCGCCCGTGTTCGGGCCCTGCTGAAGGAAATCCGCACCGAGAACCGTGGTCCGCAACTGATCCTCTCGCGCACCGCGCCGCAGATGCTGATCGAGCTGTTCCGCATTGAAGTACCGGAAATCGCCGAAGAGCTGATCGAAGTGATGGCCGCCTCCCGTGACCCGGGTTCGCGCGCTAAGATCGCCGTTCGCTCCAAGGACAAGCGTATCGACCCGCAGGGCGCCTGCATCGGCATGCGTGGCTCCCGCGTCCAGGCTGTTTCTGGCGAGCTGGGCGGTGAGCGTGTCGATATCGTCCTGTGGGACGACAACCCCGCTCAGTTCGTCATCAACGCCATGGCTCCGGCCGAAGTGGCGGCGATCATCGTCGACGAAGATGCCCATGCCATGGACATCGCCGTTGCCGAGGACAACCTCGCCCAGGCCATCGGCCGTGGCGGCCAGAACGTTCGCCTGGCCAGCCAGCTGACCGGCTGGACCCTGAACGTGATGACCGAGGCGGACATCCAGGCCAAGCAGCAGGCCGAGACCGGCGACATCATGCAGTCCTTCGTCGATGAACTCGGCGTGGATGAAGAGCTGGCTCAGGTGCTGGTGGAGGAAGGTTTCACCAGCCTAGAAGAGATCGCCTACGTGCCCATGGAAGAGATGCTGAGCATCGATGGGTTCGACGAGGACATCGTCAACGAGCTGCGCGCCCGCGCCAAGGATCGCCTGCTGACCAAGGCGATCGCGACCGAAGAGAAGCTGGCCGATGCCCAGCCCGCCGAGGATCTGCTGGAACTCGAGGGCATGGACAAGGAGCTGGCGGTCGAACTGGCGGTGCGTGGCGTAATCAATCGCGAAGACCTGGCCGAGCAGTCGATCGACGACCTGCTCGACATCGACGGCATGGACGAAGAGCGTGCCGGCAAGCTGATCATGGCCGCCCGAGCCCATTGGTTCGAATAAGCAGTGCGGCCTGAGGAGAGAAGTGCATGACGCAAGTCACGGTGAAAGAACTGGCCAAGGTGGTCGATACACCGGTGGAGCGCCTGCTGCAGCAGATGCGTGAGGCAGGCCTGCCTCACAGCAGCGCCGACCAGGTGGTGACCGACAGTGAAAAACAGGCGCTGCTCGCGCACCTGAAGAGCAGCCATGGCGAGCGCCTGGAAGAACCCCGCAAGATCACGCTGCAGCGCAAGACCACGACCACCCTGAAGGTGGCGGGCAGCAAGACCATCAGCGTCGAAGTGCGTAAGAAGAAGACCTACGTCAAGCGCAGCCCTGACGAGATCGAAGCCGAGAAGCAGCGCGAGCTGGAAGAGCAGCGTGCCGCCGAAGAGGCCGCACGCGCCAAGGCCGAGGAAGAGGCCAAGCGCCGCGCCGAAGAAGAGGCCCGCCGTGAGGCGGACGCCCGTGCCAAGGACGCTGCTCGCAGCCCCGAGGCTCCGGCAGCAGTGGCTGCTGCTCCCGCAGCCCAGGCGGCTCCGGCTGCCGGCACCGCTGCTGCGGCACCCGCCGCAGCAGGCGCTGCCGACGATCGCCGTCGCGAAGAGCCTCGCCGTCCGGAACGCGCCCGTGACGAAGACGACCGTCGCGACCGCAAGCAAGCCCAGCACCGTCCCTCCGCCAAGGAGAAGGAAAAGGTGCCGTCGCCGCGTATTGCTCCGCGCAGCACCGAGGAAGAGAGCGACAGCTACCGTCGCGGTGGCCGTGGCAAGTCCAAGCTCAAGAAGCGCAACCAGCACGGGTTCCAGAGCCCGACGGGGCCGATCGTGCGAGAAGTCAGCATCGGTGAGACCATCACCGTGGCAGAGCTGGCGGCCCAGATGGCCGTCAAGGGCGCCGAAGTGGTCAAGTTCATGTTCAAGATGGGCAGTCCTGTCACCATCAACCAGGTGCTCGATCGCGAGACCGCGCAGCTGGTCGTCGAGGAGATGGGCCACAAGGTCAAGCTCGTCAACGAGAACGCCCTGGAAGACCAACTGGCCGAATCGCTGAAGTACGAAGGCGAGTCGTTCTCCCGTGCACCGGTCGTGACCGTCATGGGTCACGTCGACCACGGCAAGACCTCGCTACTCGACTACATCCGTCGCGCCAAGGTGGCGTCGGGCGAAGCCGGTGGCATCACCCAGCACATCGGTGCCTACCACGTGGAAACCCCGCGCGGCATGGTCACCTTCCTCGACACCCCCGGTCACGCCGCGTTCACCGCCATGCGTGCCCGTGGTGCCAAGGCCACTGACATCGTCATCCTCGTGGTGGCGGCTGACGACGGCGTGATGCCGCAGACCCAGGAAGCGGTCCAGCACGCGAAAGCCGCTGGCGTGCCGATCGTGGTCGCCATCAACAAGATGGACAAGCCGGAAGCCAACCCGGACAACATCAAGAACGGCCTGGCCGCGCTGGATGTGATCCCCGAGGAGTGGGGCGGTGACACCCAGTTCGTGCCCGTTTCGGCCAAGGCTGGTACCGGCGTCGACGAGCTGCTGGAAGCTGTCCTGCTGCAGGCCGAGGTACTCGAACTCACCGCTACCCCGTCCGCTCCCGGTCGTGGTGTCGTGGTCGAGTCCCGCCTGGACAAGGGCCGTGGCCCGGTGGCCACCCTGCTGGTCCAGGACGGTACCCTGCGTCAGGGCGACATGGTCCTGGTGGGCGTCAACTACGGCCGCGTTCGCGCCATGCTCGACGAGAACGGCAAGTCCATCAAGGAAGCCGGTCCGTCGATCCCCGTGGAAATCCTCGGCCTCGACGGCACCCCGGATGCGGGTGACGATATGACCGTGGTGGCCGACGAGAAGAAGGCCCGCGAAGTGGCCCTGTTCCGTCAAGGCAAGTTCCGTGAGGTCAAGCTGGCCCGTCAGCACAGCTCGAAGCTGGAAAACATCTTCGAGACCATGGGCCAGGACGAGAAGAAGACCCTCAACATCGTGCTCAAGTCCGATGTGCGTGGTTCTCTGGAAGCCCTGCAGGGTGCCCTGTCCGACCTCGGCAACGACGAAGTCCAGGTGCGTGTGGTCGGTGGCGGCGTCGGTGGCATCACCGAGTCCGATGCCAACCTGGCGCTGGCCTCCAACGCCGTTCTGTTCGGCTTCAACGTGCGTGCCGACGCCGGTGCGCGCAAGATCGTCGAGCAGGAAGGCATCGACCTGCGCTACTACAACGTCATCTACGACATCATCGAGGACGTCAAGAAGGCCCTCACCGGCATGCTTGGCAGCGATGTGCGCGAGAACATCCTGGGTACCGCCGAGGTACGCGACGTGTTCCGCTCGCCGAAGTTCGGCGCCATCGCCGGCTGCATGGTCATCGAGGGTACTGTCCATCGGAACCGCCCGATCCGCGTACTGCGCGACGACGTGGTGATCTTCGAAGGCGAACTGGAATCCCTGCGCCGCTTCAAGGACGACGTGTCCGAAGTGCGGAACGGCATGGAGTGCGGTATCGGCGTGAAGAGCTACAACGACGTGAAGGTCGGCGACAAGATCGAGGTCTTCGAGAAGGTCCAGGTGGCCCGCTCGCTCTGAGTGGCCACTGACCAGAAGCTGGGAGCCGGGTGCTGCGCGGGGTGATTGACACCGCCAGTTCCAGCTCCCGGCTTTTTGGTTTTTGAGTGAGTACCGATTTATGCCAAAAGAATACAG
The DNA here is from genome assembly GCF_032621675.1 of Pseudomonas sp. zfem003. Classification (NCBI taxonomy): domain Bacteria; kingdom Pseudomonadati; phylum Pseudomonadota; class Gammaproteobacteria; order Pseudomonadales; family Pseudomonadaceae; genus Pseudomonas; species Pseudomonas sp. zfem003. The sequence goes on from NZ_JAVYJG010000002.1 coordinate 559,853, forward strand.
CCGCACCCAGCGCATCGGTGACCAGATGCAGCGCGAACTGGCCCTGCTGATCCAGCGTGAGGTCAAGGACCCGCGCCTGGGCATGGTCACCATCACCGGCGTCGAAGTGGCGCGGGATCTCGGCCATGCCAAGATCTTCATCACCGTGATGGGCCAGGACGACAACGCCGAGGTCATCCGTCTCAACACCGAGATCCTCAACGACGCCGCCGGCTATCTGCGCATGCTGCTGGGCAAGTCCATGAAGCTGCGGAGCGTGCCCCAGCTGCACTTCCACTACGATGCCAGCATTCGCCGTGGCGCCGAGCTGTCCGCGCTGATCGAGCGTGCGGTCGCCGAAGACCGTCGGCATCAGGGTGACGAGGACTGACGGTGGCCCAGGTCAAGCGTATCCGCCGTGATGTGAGCGGCATCCTCATCCTCGACAAGCCCCGTGGCATGAGCTCCAACCAGGCCCTGCAGAAGGTCCGCTGGTTGCTCAATGCGGAGAAGGCCGGCCACACCGGCAGCCTCGATCCCCTGGCCACGGGCGTGCTGCCCCTGTGCTTCGGTGAAGCCACCAAGTTCTCCCAGTACCTCCTGGACGCCGACAAGGGCTACGAGACCGTTGCCCAGCTGGGCGTCACCACCACCACCGGCGATGCCGAGGGCGAGGTGCTCGAACGGCGCGATGTGACCGTTGGTCGCGACGAGCTGGAGGCGGCCCTGGGGCGCTTCCGCGGTGAGATCCAGCAGGTGCCGCCGATGTACTCGGCCCTGAAGAAGGACGGGCAGCCCCTCTACAAGCTGGCACGTGCCGGCGAAGTAGTGGAGCGCGAGGCGCGTTCTGTTACTATTGCGCGCCTGGAACTGCTGGCCTTCGATTCCACCAAGGCCACGCTTTCCGTCAGTTGCAGCAAAGGCACCTACATTCGCACCCTGGTCGAGGACCTTGGCCAGGTGCTGGGGTGTGGTGGCCACGTCGCTGAACTGCGTCGCACCCAGGCCGGCCCCTTCAACCTGTCCCAGGCCATCAGCCTCGAGGAACTGGAGAAGGCCCACGCCGAAGGTGGCAACGAAGCGCTCGACCGCTTCCTGCTCCCCTCCGACAGTGGCCTGGAGCACTGGCCCTTGGTGCAACTGAGCGAACACAGTGCCTATTACTGGCTGCACGGGCAGCCGGTAAGGGCTCCCGAAGCGCCGAAGTTCGGCATGCTGCGGGTGCAGGATCACACCGGTCGCTTCATCGGCATTGGTGAAGTGAGCGATGACGGGCGCATAGCGCCACGTCGACTGATTCGGTCGGAATGACCGATTCGAGGGTGGCTGTTAATAGGCACGGTCACACCTCTTTTTAAAACACGGGATTCGTTCCCGGCCTATTACTCTCAGAGGAAGCCCATCATGGCACTGAGCGTTGCTGAAAAAGCCCAGATCGTTAACGAGTACAAGCAAGCTGAAGGCGATACCGGTTCTCCGGAAGTGCAGATCGCACTGCTGACCGCCAACATCAACAAGCTGCAGGATCACTTCAAGGCCAACGGCAAAGACCACCACTCCCGTCGTGGTCTGATCCGCATGGTTAACCAGCGTCGCAAGCTGCTGGACTACCTGAAGGGTAAGGACACCACTCGTTACAGCGCCCTGATCGGTCGTCTGGGTCTGCGTCGCTAAGACGCATTCGAGCTGGAAGCTGGAAGCCGGAAGCTGGAAGCAGGACATCGCGCTTGCTTCCAGCTTCTGGTTTCCAGCTTCAGGCTTTTTGAGGAAGACGGCGGGTCCGACTCCCGCGCCTTTCGCAGATTTCCCCCAAGGCAACAAAAGAGAAGGAAAACACCGTGAACCCGGTAATCAAGAAGTTCCAATTCGGTCAATCGACCGTCACCCTCGAGACTGGCCGTATCGCCCGTCAAGCCAGCGGCGCCGTTCTGGTCACCGTTGATAACGATGTCACCGTCCTGGTGACCGTGGTCGGTGCCAAGCAGGCCGACCCGGGCAAGGGGTTCTTCCCGCTGTCCGTGCACTACCAGGAAAAGACCTACGCCGCCGGCCGCATCCCCGGTGGCTTCTTCAAGCGTGAAGGCCGGCCCTCCGAGAAAGAGACCCTGACCTCCCGCCTGATCGACCGCCCGATCCGCCCGCTGTTCCCCGAAGGTTTCCTCAACGAAGTGCAGGTCATCTGCACCGTCGTCTCCACCAACAAGAAGACTGATCCGGACATCGCCTCCATGATCGGTACTTCCGCTGCCCTGGCCATCTCCGGCATTCCGTTCGCCGGCCCGATCGGCGCGGCCCGCGTGGCTTACCACGAGAGCACCGGCTACCTGCTGAACCCCAACTACGAGCAGCTCAAGGCCTCCAGCCTCGACATGGTCGTGGCCGGTACCCAGGACGCCGTGCTGATGGTCGAATCCGAAGCCGACGAGCTGACCGAAGACCAGATGCTGGGCGCCGTGCTGTTCGCCCACCAGGAATTCCAGGCCGTGATCAATGCCGTCAAGGAATTCGCCGCCGAAGCGGGCAAGCCGACCTGGAACTGGACTGCTCCCGCCGAGAACACCGCCCTGCTCAGCGCCATCAAGGCCGAGTTCGGCGAAGCCATCTCCCAGGCCTACACCATCACCATCAAGCAGGACCGCTACAACCGCCTCGACGAGCTGCGCGACCAGGTCGTCGCCCGCTTCGCTGGCGAGGAAGCCGGCCAGTTCCCGGCGGGTGAAGTGAAGGATGCCTTCGGCCTGCTGGAATACCGCACCGTTCGCGAGAACATCGTTAACGGCAAGCCGCGTATCGACGGCCGTGACACCCGCACCGTCCGCCCGCTGAAGATCGAAGTCGGCGTGCTGGACAAGACCCACGGTTCCGCCCTGTTCACCCGTGGCGAAACCCAGGCCCTGGTCGTTGCCACCCTCGGCACTGCCCGTGACGCCCAGCTGCTGGACACCCTGGAAGGCGAGCGCAAGGACGCCTTCATGCTGCACTACAACTTCCCGCCCTTCTCGGTCGGTGAGTGCGGTCGCATGGGCAGCGCCGGTCGCCGCGAAATCGGCCACGGCCGCCTGGCCCGTCGTGGCGTCGCCGCCATGCTGCCGAAGGGCGACGAGTTCCCCTACACCATCCGCGTGGTGTCCGAGATCACCGAATCCAACGGTTCCAGCTCCATGGCTTCCGTCTGCGGCGCCTCCCTGGCCCTGATGGACGCCGGCGTGCCGATGCGCGCTCCGGTGGCCGGTATCGCCATGGGCCTGGTGAAGGAAGGTGACAAGTTCGCCGTCCTGACCGACATCCTGGGTGACGAAGACCACCTGGGCGACATGGACTTCAAGGTGGCCGGTACTGCCAAGGGCGTCACCGCCCTGCAGATGGACATCAAGATCAACGGTATCACCGAAGAGATCATGGAGATCGCCCTGGAGCAGGCACTCGAAGCACGCCTGAACATCCTCGGCCAGATGAACCAGGTCATCGCCGAGTCCCGCAGCGAGCTGTCCGAAAACGCCCCGACCATGCTGGCCATGAAGATCGACTCGGACAAGATCCGCGACGTCATCGGCAAGGGCGGCGCCACCATCCGCGGCATCTGCGAAGAGACCAAGGCCTCCATCGACATCGAAGACGATGGCAGCGTGAAGATCTTCGGCGAGACCAAGGAAGCCGCCGAGGCCGCCAGGCAGCGCGTTCTGGCCATCACCGCAGAAGCGGAGATCGGCAAGGTCTACGTCGGCAAGGTCGAGCGCATCGTTGATTTCGGTGCCTTCGTCAACATCCTTCCCGGCAAGGATGGCCTGGTGCACATCTCGCAGATCAGCGACAAGCGCATCGACAAGGTCACCGACGTCCTGCAGGAAGGCCAGGAAGTGAAGGTCCTGGTGCTGGACGTGGACAACCGTGGTCGCATCAAGCTGTCCATGAAGGATGTCGAGGCTGCTGAAGCTTCCGGCGTCTGATAACCGGTCGGCTGTATGAAAGAGGGCCCCTTGCGGGCCCTCTTTCGTTTCTCGGAGAATGGCGCGCCGCCAGTCGCCGACAAGGATTCCAGGTCATGGAAAAGACCTACTGCAAGTACCACCAGGCCCAACCCGCCACCTGGCACTGCCCGGCCTGCGACCGTCACTTCGGTGACTGCTGCATCCCCCTCAACGCCGAACGCCCGGACGAATCCCCGGCCTGCCCGCTGTGCCGCGCGCAACTGCACTTCCTGGGCGCCGCCAACACCGCCCAACCCTTCTGGGAACGCATTCCGCAGTTCTTCCGCTACGGCCTGCAGACCGGCCCCCTGGCCTTTGCCGCCGTGCTCGGCCTGGCCAGCCTGTTCATGCCGCGCTCGATCATCCTCTGGGTCGCGCTGTTCAGCATCGCCACCAAGTACTTCCACAGCGTCATCGAAGCGGCCAGCGAGGGTTCCCGCGAGGCCCCCGGGCTGGCCACTGCCTTCGTCGGTGAAGGCTTCCTGCTGTTCATCAAGCAGCTGGTGGTGTTCCTGGTGGCCTTCGCCGTGCTCTGGCTGGCCGCCGATTTCCACAGCGAGGCCCTGTTCTGGGCCGTGAACATCGGCCTCATGCTGCTGATGCCGGCGAGCATCATCCGCCTGGCCCTGAACAAGGAGCTCGGTGCCGCGCTGAGTCCCGAACAGCTCGGCGACGTGATCAAGGCCATGGGCTGGCGCTACCTGATCCTCTGCGTGTTCCTGTTCATCCTCTGGCAGTCGCCCGGCTACGTCACCGTGCTACTGGCCCACGGCCTGCCGCGCGTGGTGCTGATGCCCATCGCCGCCTTCCTGTTCGGTTATTTCGGCGTGGTCATGTGCGCCATGATGGGCTACGCGGTTTTCCAGTATCAGGGCGCCCTGGGCTTCGCGATTGCCGAAGAGGGCGGGCACGAGGGCTACCCCGAGCCGGAGTGGCGCCGCCGCCGCGCCCTCGCCGAAGCCGAGGTGCGGGTCAAGGAAGGACAGACTGCCGCCGCGCTGGAAACCCTCACCGCCGCCCTGGAGCGGGACCCGAACGACCTGCGCCTCAACGAGCGCTTCCACCAGCTGCTGTTCGGCCTCAACGAAACCGCCCGCTGCCTGCGCCACCTTGCCCACTACCTGCCCATCGCCGCCCGCGAGAATCCGGCGCTGGGGGCCACCGCACTGCTCAATGCCCGCCGGCTGAAGGCCGACTACCTGCCGGAGGACCCGCAGGTCTGCGAGCGCATCGCCGCGGCCCTGGTGGATCGCCACAAGGCCAAGGAAGCCATCAGCCTGTTGCGCAACCTGCACCAGCGCTTCCCGGACTACCCCAACGTCCCCCGGGCCTATTTGCTGGCAGCCCGGGCCCTGGCCGAACAGCTCGGCCAGGTGGAGCAGGCCGGCAAGCTGCTCGCCTTCATCCGGGCCCGCTACCCGGCCACGCCGTTACTCGGCGAAGTGACGGCGCTGGAGTCCACCCTGGCCCGCCTGGCGGGCTGAGTGGTCGTGCAAAGTGCACGCGCCGCTTGGCTGCATCCTGCAATCTGCAAGCCGAGCGGTGCTGTGGTTAATTTATAAGTAATTGATTTAAAAGGATTAAATCTGTTGGTCAAGGCTGGCACAGGCCTTGCGATACCTACAGTGACTGCAGACAGGACAAGGCTGCAGAACATTGTGAGTAACAGGAGAATCCTCATGAAACAGTCCTTCCACAGCGTCACCCTTGCCGCCGTAGCTGCCGCCGCCCTCAGCCTGCCCCTGGCCGGCAACGTATTCGCCGCCCAGGCCGCCCCGACCCAACTGGCTGCCAATACCGTCGACAAGGCTGAAGAAGCCGTGTCCGACACCTGGATCACTAGCAAGGTGAAATCCAGCTTCCTGGCCGACAAGAACCTCAGCGCCCTGGACATCAAGGTCGAGACCAACAAAGGTGTGGTTGCTCTGTCCGGCGTGGTTTCCAGCGATGCCGAGCGCGACCTGGCCATCAGCACCGCCAAGTCCATCAAGGGCGTGACCGCTGTCGCCGCCGACGGCCTGAAGTCCGCCGAATGATCCCTGGCGCCGCCCTGCGGGGCGGCGCCCACCCGAGGAGGCAATGCCATGAACGCTGACATCATCAAAGGCAAGTGGAAGCAACTCAGCGGCCGTATCAAGGAGCGCTGGGGCAACCTGACCGACGACGACCTGGATATCGCCGAAGGCCACAGCGAATACCTGGTGGGCAAGCTCCAGGAGCGCTACGGCTGGAGCAAGGAGCGCGCGCAGGACGAACTGCGTGACTTCAGCAGCCGCCTCTGAGCCTGACCCGTACACCTCGATCCCCGCTTCGGCGGGGATCGTCGTTTCCGCGGTCAGCGGGCCAGGTGTGCGCGGTAGAGGCCAAGCTGCCGGGTCTGCTCGGCGTCGGGGAAGGCCTTGTTGAGGAAGGCGGCCAGCTCCGCCACGCCGCGCAGGTCCTGGCGTTGCCCCAGTTGCTTGGCCAGCGCCAGGGTCATCACCGGTAGTTGTGCAGGGGCCGGCGCCTGCCGGGCGATCACTCGCCACACCCCCAGGCCGGCCGGGCCTTCACCCAGCTTGAGCAGTCGCTGCAGCAGGTTGGCCAGCACGGCCGGGTGTTGCAGCCACTGCTGTTCGGGAGCGCTGAGGTCCGTGGCCATCTGCAGCAACAGGCCCCGTGCAGGCGTCGGGTCCGGCAGGGCGAAGACCTGCTTGAGCACGGCGCTGGCCAGGGGCTTGTCCTTGCGGGTGCGGGCAACCGGGTAGAGGCGCTCCAGCAACGCCACCCGCCCGGGGTAGCGGGCCAGCAGGTCCAGCCCGCGTGCTGGCACCTGGTCCAGGGCGAAACGCCCGATCAGGGCTTCCAGCGCGGCCAGTTCGCGCTTGAACGGCGCGTCCGGGTCTTCCTTGGCCAGGTACTGCTCGTCCACTTTCAGCGCGCCGATGCGCCGGGGCAGCCAGGTGCCGAGGAAGCCGGAGGCGAGGCCCCCCAGGTGGGCGTAGTAGTTGACGTGGTCGTTGGCCAGCAGCAGCCCGTAGAGTTCCTTGCCCATCCAGATGGGCAGGATCCACAGGGCGGGGGCCTTGAAGTAGCCCATCATCGGGCCGAGCCAGTAGAAGAAGTTGATCCGCCGCAGGGCGTAGACGCCGATGTACATCCCCATCAGCCCCGCCACCGCGCCCGAGGCGCCGATGCCGGGCACCCAGCCCGGGTCCATCGCCCACCACAGCAGGTGCGAGGCCAGGCCGCTGGCCAGGTACAGCCCCAGGTAGGCCGCTGCGCCCAGCGCACGCTCCAGGGCGAAGCCGCAGATGAACAGGAAGATCATGTTGCCCAGCAGGTGGTCGAAGCTGCCGTGGAGGAACATCGCCCCGAACAGCCCTTCCACCGTGAAGCGCTTGGGGATGAAGCCGAAGCGGTAGCTGCTCAGGCTGTCCCGTGCGGCCTCGGCCGGCGCTCGCGCGCGCTGCCAGGCCGGGTCCGCCTGGTAGGCGGCCGAACGGTGCAGTTCGTCTTCGAACTCCAGGTCCCGCAGGGCGTAGAGCGCCAGGTCGTTCCGGCGGGCGGAGTCGAGGGCGCGGCGTTCCTCCGGGTCCAGTTCATGGCGCTTGCTCAGGCTCTCGACGAATAGCGCACGCTCGCGGTTGAGCAGGCCGGCATCGAGATACGCCCGCACCGCCTCCTCGGAGCGAGCCCCGTCGCCGCCCTGGTAGACGAAATAGATCAGCGCGTTGAGCACGACGAGGAACAGTGTGACGACCGGCGGGCGTTTCCAGTCCAGGGGGTGTTCGGCGGGGAGGATGACCAAGCGTGACGTCCTTGTCGCGTAGAGGGTTCAGCCGAGCGGGTCAGTCCCGCTTGCTTTCGACGGTGCTGAGGCGGCCGCCGATGAAGTCGAGGTAGTAGTACATGCCGTTCACGGGGCCATAGACCCATTCCTCCACCTGCATTTCCTGGCGGCCGCTGCGGGTCTCGGAGTAGCCGATGAGGTTGCGCGCAGCGGGCTCGCCGCACTTGCGCAGCACCTCCACGGCGCGGTCGCCTTCGCTGACCAGGGCGCTGCCGCAGCGGAAGGTCGCTGCCGAGGCATCGAGGCTCGCCACGGTGAAGGGCAGGGCGAGCAGGGGGAGCAGACGTCGAATCATGGTTGGGCATCCTGTCCGGTTGAAAAGGACGGCAGAGCCTAGCACTGCCGGTTCTGGGCTGTCAGTCGCCGCGCTTGCTCTCGATCTTGCGCAGCTTGTTCCCCTCGAAACGCAGGAACTGGTACATGCCGTTGCGCGGCCCGTAGACCCATTCCTCCACCAGGACTTCGCTCTCCTGGCCGTAGCGGTCCACCACGTTGCGGTAGCCGAGGCTGTTGCGGCTGGTGGGGTCACCGCACTTGCGCAGGACCTGGGAGGTGCTGTCCTCCAGGCTGACCAGCCCGCCGTTGCCGCAGCGGAGGGTGGAGGAGGCGTTGGCATGGGCTGCGCTCAGCAGCAGAAGGGGCAGGGCAAGCAGGTATCGGGCTTTCACGAAGGGTTCCATCCAGTTGAACGGGGTCCAGCCTACGCCGCCCCATTGCGCCTGTCAGCAGGGCGGCGAGTGCGCAGGGTCACGCCTGGCCGTTGGACTGCACAGGCGGGACCGAATTCCGCGTCATTCGGTGCCCAGTTGCAGCGGGGTGTCCACGCGGCCGTCCTGGCCGGCTTCGCCGAGGCTGACATCGAGCAGGTAGACCCGTTCGTCCTGCAGGCCGCCACGGTCCACCAGGTAGGCCTTGATGGCCGCCGCACGAGCCTGGGCCAGTTGGCGCAGCAGCAGTTCGCTCTGGGCCCAGGAGCCCACCACCGCGTCGCGCATCTTCGCGGTGCGCTCGTCGTTGCCCAGCTGGGCCCATTCGGCCGGTGGCTGCTGCTTGAGGCGGGCGCGGTAGATGCCTTCGAGCATCGGCGGCTTCTCGCTGTCCGGCACCTCCATCAGCGAGGCGTCGGCGGGCACCTTGTCGCCGCGGCGCTGGGCGATCTTGTAGTAGGTGCTCTGGTACTCGCGCTCCAGTCGGGCAGCGGCCAGCAGCGGACCGTCCACGGCGGTGGCGCTCATGCCTTCGATCTCCAGGCGCAGGGCGGGGCGCTCCTGCAGGGCCTGGGCGAGGGTGTCCAGGCCCTTCTGCGCGTCGGCGGAGAGCTCGGCGCTGCCGGCGTCGAAGGGCACGTTGCTGAGGTCGTGCTCGCCGCCGCCGGTGACCAGCCCGGCGACGAACTTGAAGGGGGCCTGGGCGGCACGCAGCACCAGGTTGCGCAGGGTCTGCCAGACGATGGGCGCGACGCTGAACTGCGGGTCGTTGAGGTTGCCGGCCACCGGCAGCTGGATGTCGATCTTGCCCTCGGTGTCCTTCAGCAGGGCCACCGCCAGGCGGATCGGCAGGTCCACCGCATCGGGGCTGTCGACCCGCTCGCCGAGCTGCAGGTTTTCCAGCACCAGGTGGTTGTCGGCCTTCAGCTGGCCCTTCTCGATCTGGTAGTGCAGGTCCAGGTTGAGGCGGCCCTTGCGGATGCGGTAGCCGGCGAACTTGCCGGAGTAGGGCGTCAGGGTGGTCAGCTCGACGCGCTTGAAGCTGGTGGCGATGTCCAGGGAGTCCAGCGGGTCGAAGGGGGTCAGCGCGCCCTTGATGGTCACCGGCGCGTAGCGATCCACCTTGCCGTCGATGCTCACCTTGGCGGGGGTGCGGGTACGGGTGTCGAGGGTGCTGATCTCACCGTTGAGCTGCTGGATGGCGGTGGCGAAGTTGGGGGTCAGGCTGAAGTCGGCGAAGTTGGCCGAGCCGTTGCTGATGCTCACCGCGCCGATGTGGATGTCCAGTGGCTTGCCGGCCGGTTCGGCCTTGGCCTTGGGATCGGCAGGCTGCTTGATCACCAGGTCGCTGACGTTGGTGGTGAGGTCCTCGTTGATGATGAAGCGCGCATAGGGCTGGCTGATGCCCACCTTGGCGATGCTCAGGCTGCTGCCGTGGCGGTAGTCGAGGCCTTCCACCAGCAGCTGTTGCCACTTCACGAAATCGCGCTGCTTGAGGGTGTCCAGGGTGTGCAGTTGGTTGACCAGTGCACGTCCGGTGATGGTCAGGGCCAGTGGCTCGGTACTGGTGAGGGCGACGTCCAGGTTGCTGTCGAGCATGCCGCTGCGCAGTTCCAGGCGGACGAAGGGGGCCAGGTAGGCCTGGGCCACCCGCAGGTCGATGTCGCGGGTCTCCACCTTCAGCTTGGCGGTGGTCGGGGTCAGTTGCACCTGGCCTTCGGCCTTGAGCTTGCCCTGCTTGCCGATGCCGCTGTCCAGGGCCAGCTGGAAGGGCGACTGCCCCAGGCTGTCGAAATCCTTGAGGTCGAGGTTGAGCGGGCCGACGTCGATCTGCACGGCATCCTTCTGCGCGCGGTCGGCGAGGTGGACCTTGTAGCTGCGCAGCTGGGTGTCACGCAGGAGCACCTGCCAGGGCTTGGCAGGCGCGGCAGCAGGGGCCGGCTTGGCCGCCGCGTCGGCCGGTTTCGCGTCCGGGGCGGCAGGGGATTTCGCCGGGGCCTTGGCTTCGCTGGCGAACAGTTTCTGCCAGTCGAGCTGGCCGTCGGCTTCGCGGGCGGCCCAGGTCTCCAGGTTCTGGCTGCGGATCTTGCCGACCACCACCTGCTGCTTGGCCAGGTCCAGTGCGCTGTCGCTGACTTCCAGGCTTTCCAGGTTCACCAGCGGTCGGCCGTCCGGCGCCTTGATGGCGAAGGGTGCCACCTTGATGGCCGTCTGCTCCAGCTTCAGCGCGGTGCCTTCGGCCAGGCTCAGGTGGTAGCGGGTGGACAGGCTGACGGTGCCCTTGTCCAGCACCAGCGGCACCGCGTCCCGCACGTAGGGCCAGAAGCCCTTCATGTTGCCGTCGGTGACTTTCAGTTCGCCTTCCGAGGTCAGCGGCAGCAGGCTCAGGCTGCCCTTCCAGTCGATGCGCCCGCCGTAGGGCCCGGTGGCCACCAGCAGCATGTCGGCGTTGTCGTCGCGCAGGGTGCTGAGGTTCTTCAGCTCCAGGTCGAGGGCGTCGTAGACGAATTCGATGGGCTCGCTCGGGCGCAGGTCCTGGAAGCGCACGCCGCCCTTGGCCAGGCGGATGCTGTCGATGCGCACCGGGAACGGATCGCCGGCAGGCGGTTCGTCTGCCTTGGGCTCGCTGGGGGGCAGCTGGAACAGCTGGGTCAGGTTCAGCGTGCCGTCCTTGGCGAACAGCACCTCGGTGGTGGGCTTGTCGAGGTCGACGGCGGCCAGGTGCAGGGCGCCGGTCCACAGGCTGTCCAGCTCCAGGTTGACGTACAGGCGCTCGAAACCCACCTGGCGCTTGTCCGGCTCGCCGATCTCGAGGCCCCAGAGGGTCAGTTCGAGGCTGAAGGGGTTGAGCTGCAGCCGCTCCAGGTGTGCCGGAACCTTGGCATAGGTGGCCAACTGCTGGTTGACGACGCGCAGGGCGATTCCCGGGAGGATCAGGAAGCCGAGCAGGGCGTAGAAGGCGAGGACGATCAGCAAGGCGCACGTGGCGCGTTTCAATCCTTTGTACATGGTGCGGCGTCGACTATCCCGGCGGAGGTGGGTTGGAGTATGGCACGCCCTTAAGGTTCCGACAGACGGCGCCGACTGGAATCGTCGGCGGTGTCTCGATTCAGAATCGCAGCACCAGGGTCTTCAGCGGCGGGCGCCCGTCCTGGGAGGGGAAGTCGGCGGCCGGCAGCAGCTGCTCGCAGTCGCGCACCGGGCGCCCGAGCTTGCTGGCGCAGCGCAGCACCTGGTCGCGCCATTCCTCGATTCCCACCTTCGCCAGGTTGTTGCAGCACACCAGCACGCCGTCGTCCGCCGTGGCCATCAGGGCGGGCTTGAGCAGGCTCTGGTAGTCCCGCAGCAGGTCGACGGTGCCGAAGGCGCTCTTGGCCCAGGCTGGCGGGTCGAGGAACACCAGGTCGAAGCGGCGTGCTTCCAGGCGCAGGTAGCTGGGCAGCCGCTGCCCATGGCGCCGGGCGATGGGCAGGCCGGCCAGTTGGCGGATGGCCGGGAAGTAGTCCGATTGCACGAACTGCATGGGCACCAGGCCGGGGTTGAGGGCGGCGTTCTCCCGGCCCACGGCCAGGTTGCCTTCGGCGAAGTCCAGGTTGCACACCTCGCGGGCGCCGCCGGCAGCGGCGGCCAGGCCGACCCCGCAGGTGTAGGCGAACAGGTTGAGCACCGACTTGCCGGCGCTGTTGGCCTTCACCCAGCCCCGGGCGTTGCGCAGGTCGAGGAACAGCAGCGGGTCCTGGCCGGGGTGACGACCACGCACCCGGTAGGCCAGGCCCCATTCATGGCCGACCTGGTCCGCCAGGGCCGCGTCGTCGGCCTGGTACACCGGGTCGCTGCGGTCGACGCGGGAGTTGTTGCCGGAGCGGTCGTTGTAAACCGGCAGCAGCGCCTCGCCCAGGTGGGCGTTGACCGTCTCGACCAGGGCCAGCAGGGCGTCGCGCTGCAGGGGCTGGTGGAAGCTCTGCACCATCAGCTGGGGGCCGTAGCGGTCCACGGTGAGGCCGGGAGCGCCTTCCTGGCTGCCGTGGAACAGCCGGTAGCAGTCGGTGCCCTGAGCTTTCAGTTCGGCCAGCAGCGGTTGGCGGGCGTCGAGGGCGGCGCGCAGCGCCGGGAGGAGAACGGAGGGCATGCGCGGCGTCTCGTGTAAGGGGCGCGCAGTTTAGCAAAAGGCGGGAGGGCGTCGCGTTGGCGATGGGGCCTTGGGAGGGCGAAGCCGCTCCCTGGGGAGCGGCTTCGTGGCGATCAGCGCTCGATGGCCAGGGCCACGCCCTGCCCGCCGCCGATGCACAGGGTTGCCAGGCCCTTCTTCGCATCGCGCTTGATCATCTCGTGCAGCAGGGTCACCAGCACGCGGCAGCCGGAGGCGCCGATGGGGTGGCCGAGGGCGATGGCGCCGCCGTTGACGTTGACCTTGGCCACATCCCAGCCCAGCTCCTGGCCCACGGACAGGGCCTGGGCGGCGAAGGCTTCGTTGGCTTCGATCAGGTCCAGCTCGCCGAGGTTCCAGCCGGCTTTCTCCAGGCAGCGGCGGGTCGCGGAGACCGGGCCGATGCCCATGATCGCGGGGTCGACACCGGCGCTGGCGTAGCTGGCGATGCGCGCCAGCACCGGCAGGCCGAGGGCCTTGGCCTTGTCGGCGCTCATCAGCAGCACGGCGGCGGCACCGTCGTTGAGGCTGGAGGCGTTGCCGGCGGTGACGCTGCCGTCCTTCTTGAAGGCCGGCTTGAGCTTGGCCAGGGACTCGGCGGTGGTGCCGGCACGGGGCTGCTCGTCGGTGGCGAAGGCGACGGGCTCGCCTTTCTTCTGCGGGATCAGGATGGGGGTGATCTCGTCCTTGAAGCGCCCGCCCTCGATGGCCGCACAGGCCTTCTGCTGGGAGGCGGCGGCGAAGGCGTCCTGGGCTTCACGGCTGATGCCGTACTTCTCCACCAGGTTCTCGGCGGTGATGCCCATGTGGTAGTCGTTGAAGACATCCCACAGGCCGTCCTGGATCATGGTGTCCACCAGCTTGGCGTGGCCCATGCGCAGGCCGGTGCGGGCACCGGGCATCACGTAGGGGGCGAGGCTCATGTTCTCCTGGCCGCCGGCGATCACCACCTCGGCATCGCCGCAGCGGATGGCCTGGGCCGCCAGGTGCAGGGCCTTGAGGCCGGAGCCGCAGACCTTGTTCAGGGTCAGGGCCGGCACGGCGTGGGGCAGCCCGGCGAGGATGGCGGCCTGGCGGGCGGGGTTCTGGCCGGAGCCTGCGGTGAGCACCTGGCCGAGGATGACCTCGTCGACCTGGGCCCCGTCGAGGCCGGTCTGGGCCAGCAACTGGCGGATCACGGCGGCGCCCAGCTCCGGCGCGGGGATGTTGGCCAGCGAGCCCTGGAAGCTGCCGACGGCGGTACGGGTGGCGGCAACGATGACGACGTCTTGCATGTTTCAAGTCCTCGAATCAGCGGAGCAGATCAGTCTGTGACCGGAAGGCTCGCAATGGTCGCACAGCGAGCGTGCGCCAACCAGTCGCTCAGTACGTGGGCAGCCCCATGCGCCGACGGGCTTTGTGCGCGGCGCTGTCGCGCATGGCCCAGCGCACCATGGAGGCGGTGCGTTGCACGCCGCTGTGCACCAGCGGTCGCTGCCAGGCGGGCAGTTCCAGGCCCAGCAGCCTTTGTGCCCAGTCGGGCAGCAGGGCGATCCCGCCCTGCATCATCAGGTGGCCGACCGGCTTGGCCAGGGCGCTGGGGGCCGGGGCGTTGCGCAGCAGGCGGACCACCTCGCGGGTGCGGTCGTCGCACAGCAGCTGCGGGCGCATCCGCTCCAGGTAGGCGGCGATGGCCTGGCGCGAGCGCGGCACGTCGCGGGCGCCCAGGCGTTCGGCCACCAGGGCGATCTCGTCGTAGTAGCGGTCCTGGTCGGCCGGGGAGAGGGTCGGGTCGAGGTAGGCCAGGTAGCCCTGGAGGAAGCAGCTGACTTCCGCCACGTGCACCCAGGTCAGCAGGTCGGGATCGCTGGCGGCATAGGGCCGGCCATCCGGGGCGGTACCCGTCACCTGCAGGTGGATGGTCTTCACCTTCTCGATCAGCCGCTCGGCGTCCTCGCGGCCGGCATAGGTGGTACCGGAGATGAACAGGCTGGTGCGGCGCAGGCGGCCGAGCATGTCCTCGCGGAAGTTGGAGTGGTCCCACACGCCGGCCAGCGCCAGGGGGTGCAGCATCTGCAGCAGCAGGGCACTGATGCCGCCGGTCATCATTGAGGTGAAGTCGCCGTGTACCCGTCAGACCACGGAGTCGGGGCCGAACAGGCCGGGGTCGCCCCTGGGGTTCTCCAGGTCGAGCAGGCCGAGGGAGGCGCCGGTGAGGCTGTGGATCTGGCGTTCGATGCGGGTGCGTATGAGGTTCATGGCGGGCAACGCTACAGCGTACTCGCGCTCCGCTACAAGCAGCGGCATGTCGCAGGCCTGGTGCCCGGAATGAAAACGCCCGGCCGCCTTGCGACGGCCGGGCGCGGGTGGCGTGGGGTCAGCGGTTGAGGCGGGCGTCGATCAGGTTCTGCACCACCGAAGGGTCGGCCAGGGTCGAGGTGTCGCCCAGGTTCTCCAGCTCGTTGCAGGCGATCTTGCGCAGGATGCGCCGCATGATCTTGCCGGAGCGGGTCTTCGGCAGGCCGGGGGCCCACTGGATCAGTTCGGGCTTGGCGAAGCTGCCGATCTCCTTGCTGACCAGGGCGAGCAGTTCCTTCTTCAACTCCTCGCTGGGCTCCAGCCCCTTCATCGGGGTGACGAAGGCGTAGATGCCCTGGCCCTTGAGGTCATGGGGATAACCCACCACGGCGGCCTCGGCCACGGCGTCGTGCAGCACCAGGGCGCTTTCCACTTCGGCGGTGCCGATGCGGTGGCCGGAGACGTTGATCACGTCGTCGACACGGCCGGTGATCCAGTAGTAGCCGTCCTCGTCGCGGCGGGCGCCGTCGCCGGTGAAGTAGTAGCCGGGGTAGGCGGAGAAGTAGGTCTCGATCATCCGCTTGTGGTCGCCGTAGACGGTGCGGATCTGGCTCGGCCAGCTGGCCTTGATGGCCAGGACGCCGGAGCCGGGGCCTTCGATCTCGTGGCCCTTCTCATCCAGCAGCACCGGCTGCACGCCGAAGAACGGCCGGGTGGCGGAACCGGGCTTGAGGGCAGTGGCGCCGGGCAGGGGGGTGATGAGGATGCTGCCTGTCTCGGTCTGCCACCAGGTGTCGACGATGGGGCAGCGGCGCTCGCCGACCACGTTGTAGTACCACTCCCAGGCTTCCGGGTTGATCGGCTCGCCGACGCTGCCGAGTAGGCGCAGGCTGCTGCGATCGGTGCGGCGCACCGGCTCCTCGCCTTCGCGCATGAGGGCGCGCAGGGCGGTGGGCGCGGTGTAGAAGATGTTGACCTTGTGCTTGTCGATCACCTGCCAGAAGCGCGAGGCATCCGGGTAGCTGGGCACGCCCTCGAACACCAGGGTGGTGGCGCCGTTGGCCAGCGGGCCGTAGACGATGTAGCTGTGGCCGGTGACCCAGCCGACGTCGGCGGTGCACCAGTAGATGTCACCCTCGTGGTAGTCGAACACGTACTTGTGGGTCATCGCCGCGCCCAGCAGGTAGCCGCCGGTGGTGTGCAGCACGCCCTTGGGTTTGCCGGTGGAGCCGGAGGTGTAGAGGATGAACAGCGGGTCTTCGGCGTCCATCCATTCCGGTTCGCAGGCCTCGGCGGCGCCTTGCAGGGCTTCGTGGTACCAGAGGTCGCGGCCTTCCACCCAGCCCACCTCGCCCTGGGTGCGTTGCACCACGACCACGGTGGACACGTCCGGGCACTCCTTCAGCGCCTTGTCGACGTTCTGCTTCAGCGGCACGTACTTGCCGCCGCGCACGCCTTCGTCGGCGGTGATCACGGCACGGCAGTCGGCATCGAGGATGCGGTCGCGCAGGGAGTCCGGGGAGAAGCCGCCGAACACCACCGAGTGCACGGCGCCGATGCGGGCGCAGGCCAGCATGGCGTAGGCAGCCTCGGGCACCATCGGCATGTAGATGCACACCCGGTCACCCTTCTTCACGCCCCGCGCCTTGAGCACGTTGGCCAGGCGGCAGACGTTGCTGTGCAGCTTGCGGTAGGTGATGTGGGCGGATTCGGTGGGGTTGTCGCCTTCCCAGATGATCGCGATCTGCTCGGCGCGGGTGTCCAGGTGGCGGTCGATGCAGTTGTAGGCGACGTTCAGCTTGCCGCCCTTGAACCAGCGCGCTTCGCCCTTGGCGAGGTCGCTGTGGTGCAACTCGTCCCAGGGTTTGAACCAGTGGAGGAAGCGGGTGGCCTGCTCGCTCCAGAAGGCCTGGGGCTCGTCCACGGACTGGCGGTAGAGGCGCTGGTAGGTGTCGTTGTCGATATGGGCGCGTTGGCGCACGTCTTCAGGCACGGGGTGAAGGCTGATCTCGTACATGGCGAATTCCTTGTTGTTGTTTGCCGAGATGGCGACAAGGTTGCCTGCAACGCCGGGCCGCCTTCAAGGGGCGCGAAGGGGCTCGTAGGGATATTCCAGTTGGGCTGCGACCAGTTCTGCAGTGGCGCTGCCGTAGCGTGCGTCGATGGCCTGCAGGGCTTCGTCCAGTACGGCGCCGGGCAGGGCCTGGGGGGCAGTCAGTTCGACGGCCTCCTCGGCTTCGGCGGCATCTGGCAGCAGCTCCAGGCCGTGGAGGCTGGTGACGGGCGTGCTGGCGCTGCCCACCACGCGGGTGCGGAAGGTCCGGGCCCAGGCATCCACCTGCAGCGCCAGGGTCGCTTCGTCCATGCCGGGGGCCAGCGTCACGGCCAGGGTCTCCTGGCGCCAGGGCAGCAGCCAGTTGCCGGCGGCGGTCAGGTAGCCCCGGGTGCCGAGGGCGAAGCCGAGGCTGTGGTGCTCGGCGGACCAGCGCTCCACACCGATCTCGCGGCCGACGGCGTGGGCCTTTTCGTTCCCGGCGATGGCCGCCACCAGGGCCAGGGAGGCGGGCAGTGCAGCGCTGACGCCGGAGGTGGTGACGAGGTTGCCGTCGGCCAGGTAGCGACTGTCCTCCTGCCACTGGGTGCGCGGGTAGTCGGCCTGCCGTTCGTCGCGGGAGTACCAGTGCCCGGTGGCCCGGCGGCCGTCCAGCAGGCCGGCCTGGCCCAGCACCAGCACGCCATCGCAGATGCCGACGACGGTGGCGCCCCGTGCCGCCTGTTCGGCGACGAAGCGGGTGAGGCGCGGGTCGTCGCTGTGGTGCACGGCAGGGACGATGAGGTAGTCCGCCCCGTCCGGGTAGCGCTGTTCGAAGGCATCGACGGTGGCTTGGGCGCGCATCCGCAGTGCCGGCATCAGCTGCACGGGGCCGGGCTGGGTGGACAGGGTGATCACCTCGCCCACCTGGGCGCGGCTGAGTACCGAGAAGGGCACGAGGAGATCCACCAGTTCGGTCATGCCGTTCTCGGCGACCACGGCGATCACCGGCTGCGTCCGCCCGAAGCGGGGGTGGTAGGGCGGCAGGGCGTCGTCCGCCAAGGCCGGGGTGGGTAACAGCAGACTCGCGAGGATCAGCAGCAGGGTGCGCATGGGCGTTCTCCGTCAGTGGGTCACAGTCTGCGGATCGGCGGGCTGTCGTGAATGACATCGATGGGTGAATATCTGCCAACTTTTCTGTCTGTTCCGAGGTGTGTGGCATGGCCGGCCATCAGGTGGCGCTCGTGGTGTTTCCGGACTTCCAACTGCTCGATGCGACCGGGCCGGCGGAGGTGTTCGCGGCGGCCAGCGAGGCGCTGCCCAAGGGCGGGGGCTATGCCCTCAGGCTGCTGTCGCCCGAGGGTGGGCTGGTGCGCTCCAGCACGGGCCTGGCGCTGATGACGGAGCCCCTGCCGGCGGCCGATGAGCTGGCCGGGGCAACGCTGCTGGTGGCGGGTGGGCATGGCGTGCAGCGTGCGATGGGTGGGGGCGCGCTGGCGCGCTGGCTGGCCGCTGTGGCGCCTGCCGCCGCGCGTTGCGGCTCGGTGTGCACCGGGGCCTTCCTCTTGGCCCAGGCAGGCTTGCTGGACGGGCGGCCGGTGGTGACCCACTGGCGCTATGCCGAGCTGCTGCAGCGGCTGTTCCCTCGGCTGCAGGTGCTGCAGGAGTCCCTCTACGTGGAGGCGGGCCGCATCTACAGCTCGGCCGGCGTCACGGCGGGCATGGACCTGTGCCTCGCCCTGGTGGAGGCGGATCACGGCCGTGAGTTGTCATTGCAGGTGGCCAAGGGGCTGGTGATGTACCTGCGGCGCCCAGGGGGCCAGCGCCAGTTCAGTGCGGAGCTGCTGGCCCAGCAAGCCCGGCAGGGCAGCCTGGCGGAGCGGCTGGCGGACTGGGTACGGGGGCACCTGCGGGAGGCGCTGGATGTGGAGACGCTGGCGGCGCAGATGGCGGTGTCGTCCCGCACGTTGCACCGGCATTGCCTGGATGAGCTCGGGATAACGCCGGCGCGGCTGGTGCTGCAGCTGCGGCTGGAAAAGGCCTGTCGGTTGCTGGAGGCGGGGGTGGGGGCGTTGAAGCGGGTGGCGCTGGAAACCGGCTTCGGCAGTGAGTACAACCTGCGCCGCGCCTTCGTCCAGGCCCTGGGGGTGACGCCCAGCGAGTACCGCGAGCGTTTCTGCCGCTGACACCCCGCCGCGCTGGGCGGCGGGGTGCTTCGATCAACCGCGGTGACGGCCGCGGAAGAAGTCGATCAGGCCCTGGGTGGAGCCGTCCTCGGCGGGGTTCTCTTCGCTGCCCACCAGGCGCGAGTAGACCGCCTTGCCCAGCTCCTTGCCCAGTTCCACGCCCCACTGGTCGAAGGCGTTGATGCCCCACAGCACGCTCTGCACGTACACCTTGTGCTCGTACATGGCGATCAGCGCGCCCAGGCGACGGGGGCTGATGCGCTCCATCACCAGGGTGTTGCTGGGGCGGTTGCCGGGGATGACCTTGTGCGGCGCCAAGCGCTGCACTTCGGCTTCGTCCAGGCCCTTGGCGCGCAGTTCGTTCTCGGCCTCCTCGCGGGATTTGCCGAGCATCATCGCCTGGCTCTGGGACAGGCAGTTGGCGAACAGCCACTGGTGGTGGTCGGCCACCGGGTTGTAGCTGGACACAGGGACGATGAAGTCCGCCGGGATCAGGTGGGTGCCCTGGTGCAGCAGCTGGTGGTAGGCGTGCTGGCCGTTGCAGCCGACGCCGCCCCAGATCACCGGGCCGGTGCCGGCGGTCACCGGGGTGCCGTCCTGGCGCACGCTCTTGCCGTTGGACTCCATGTCCAGCTGCTGCAGGTGATCGGTGAAGTTGCGCAGGTAGTAGTCATAGGGCAGGACCGCATGGCTGCGGGCGCCCCAGAAGTCGTTGTACCAGACGCCGAGCAGGCCGAGGATGACCGGGATGTTGCGTTCGAAGGGGGCGGTCTGGAAGTGCTGGTCCATGCTGTAGGCGCCGGACAGCAGCTCCTTGAAGTTGGAGATGCCGATGGACATGGCGATCGGCAGGCCGATGGCCGACCACAGCGAGTAGCGCCCGCCGACCCAGTCCCACATCGGGAAGATGTTCTCTTCGCGGATGCCGAAGGCCAGCGCGGCCTCCTTGTTGCTGGAGACGGCGATGAAGTGGCGGTACAGCTCCTGCTCGCTGCCGCCCTGGGCCAGGTACCAGGCGCGGGCGGCCTGGGCGTTCTTGAGGGTCTCCAGGGTGCCGAAGGACTTGCTGGAGACGATGAACAGGGTGGTCTCGGCGTTGAGCTTGCAGGCCAGCTCGCGGAATTCGCTGCCGTCGACGTTGGCCAGGTAGTGGCAGCGCACGCCCTTCTGGGCGAACGGCAGCAGCGCTTCGGACACCAGCTGCGGGCCGAGGAAGGAGCCACCGATGCCGATGTTCACCACGTCGGTGATGGGCTTCTCGGTGTAGCCGCGCCACAGGCCGTTGTGCACGTAGCCGACCAGCTCGGTCATCTGGTGCAGCACACGGTGCACCTCGGGCATCACGTCCTTGCCGTCCACCCGCACCTTGTCGCCGATGGGCCGGCGCAGCGCGGTGTGCAGCACCGGGCGGCGCTCGGAGGCGTTGATCATCTCGCCGCGGAACATGGCCTGGATGGCTTCGCCCAGCTGGGCTTCCTCGGCGAGCTTCACCAGCAGGGCGAGGGTGTCGGGGCGCAGCAGGTTCTTCGAGTAGTCCAGCAGCAGGCCGCAGGCGCTGAGGCTGAAGCGCTTGAAGCGCTCGGCGTCGTCCTGGAAGGCCTGGCGCATGCTGAACCCGGCGAGCTCCTCGCGGTGCGCGCGCAGGGCGCTCCAGCTGTCCAGGCGGGTGACGTCGAGCGGTGTCAGGTGGTGGTTCATGAGGTGCCTTTCAAACAGTGATCGAGGGTATGAACACTAAAAAGCCCGGAGTGTTCCGGGCTTGGAGTCTAGCGTGTCGGTGTCAGGCCACCTGGACGGGAATCGCATTGCTGGTGTGGCTGAGTTCGTTGCCCGGGGCCATGTACAGCATGCGCGGCTTGAAGTTGGCCAGCTCGGCCTCGCTGTAGTGGGCGTAGGCGCAGATGATGACGCGGTCGCCCACCTTAGCCTTGTGCGCGGCGGCGCCGTTGACCGAGATCATCCGCGAGCCGTTCTCGCCACGGATGGCGTAGGTGGTGAAGCGCTCGCCGTTGTCGACGTTGTAGATCTGGATCTGCTCGTACTCGCGGATGCCGGCGAGGTCGAGCCACTCGCCGTCGATGGCGCAGGAGCCTTCGTAGTCGAGGACGGCATGGGTGACTTCGGCACGGTGCAGCTTGGCCTTGAGCATGATGGCGTGCATGGCGTTTTCCTTGTTTATCCGGTGGGCCCTCGGGCGGGGCCCTGCACGGGTCAGGCGTTGTCGTCGAGGTTGAAGGCGAGGTTGTCGATCAGCCGGGTGTTACCGAGGTAGGCCGCGGCGAGGAGCACCAGGTGACGGTCGCCGGGCTGGGCGGTGCGCAGGGTATGCGATTCGCGCAGCTCCAGGTAGTCGGGACGCAGGCCGGCGCCGGCGAGGGCGCTACGGCCTTCCTCCAGCAGGGCGGCATGGTCGCTGCGACCGGCGCGGACGCCCTCGGCCAGCTGGCGCAGGGTGGCGTAGAGGGTCGGGGCGATGGCGCGCTGGGCGGCGTCCAGGTAGCCGTTGCGGGAGGACAGCGCGAGGCCGTCCTCGGCACGGACGGTGGGCTCGCCGATGATCTGGATGGGCATGTTCAGGTCGCGCACCAGCTTGCGGATCACCGCCAGCTGCTGGAAGTCCTTCTCGCCGAACACGGCCAGGTCCGGCTGGACCATGTTGAACAGCTTGCTGACCACCGTGGCGACGCCTTCGAAGTGGCCCGGGCGACTGGCGCCACACAGCCCCTCGGAAACGAGGGGGACGTTGACGCGGGTCTGGCCGTCCATGCCGTCGGGGTACATCTCTTCCACGTCGGGGTGGAACAGCAGGTGGCAACCGGCGGCCACCAGCTTCTCCTGGTCGGCGGCGAGGGTACGCGGGTATTTGGCGAGGTCTTCGCTGGGGCCGAACTGCAGCGGGTTGACGAAGATGCTGGCGATCACGAAGTCGGCGCGCTGGCTGGCCTTCTCCGCCAGGGCGACGTGGCCCGAGTGCAGGTTGCCCATGGTGGGCACGAAGCCGATGCGCTTGCCTTCGCTGCGGGCACGGGCGACGGCCGCGCGCAGTTCACGGACGGTCTTGACGGTGATCATGCGGCGAATCCGTGCTCGGCGGCGGGGAAGGTGACGTCCTTGACGGCGCGGACATAGGCGGCGAGGGCGCCCTGGATGCTGGTCTGGCCTTCCATGAAGTTCTTCACGAACTTGGGCGTGCGGCCGGTGAGGGACAGGCCGAGCATGTCGTGCAGGACCAGCACCTGGCCGTCGGTGGCGCTGCCGGCGCCGATGCCGATGACCGGGATCTTCACCGACTGGGTGATTTCAGCGGCCAGCTCGCTGGGCACGCATTCCAGCAGCAGCATGGCGGCGCCGGCCTGTTCCAGGGCCATGGCGTCGGCACGCAGCTGGCGCGCCTGGGCTTCCTGGCGGCCCTGCACCTTGTAGCCACCGAGGATGTTCACCGCCTGGGGGGTGAGGCCGAGGTGGGCGCAGACCGGGATGCCGCGTTCGGCCAGCAGGCGGATGGGCTCGGCGAGCCAGGCGGCGCCTTCGAGCTTGACCATGTGCGCACCGGCCTGCATCAGCGCGGCGCAGTTGGCGAAGGTCTGCTCCAGGGTGGCGTAGGCCATGAACGGCAGGTCGGTGATGATCAGCGAGCCCTGGTTGCCACGCTTCACGGCGGCGGTGTGGTAGGCCATGTCGGCGACGCTGACGGGCAGGGTGCTGTCATGGCCCTGCAGGACCATGCCGAGGGAATCGCCCACCAGCAGGACGTCGGCGCCCGCCTGGCTGGCGGCCTGGGCGAAGGTCGCGTCGTAGGCCGTGAGCATGGCGATTTTCTCGCCTTTCTGCTTCAGCTCTTGAAGGGTGGTCAGGGTCACATCAGGCATGAAAACGTCCTCATCGGTACCGATTCTGCACCGGTACGGGGCAACGGGACGCTTATAGTCCCGATGGGGGGGCATGGTGTCAATTGCAGGTGTTACCGAGCTGTTACGGCGTTACCGCCAGCGCGGAAAGGCCCTCGATACGCTCCAGCCCGGCGTAGGGGCAGGCGTCCAGCAGGACCTGGAGCGGCCGGCCGTCGGGCAGTTGCAGGTCGGGTGCGATCTCGGCCAGGGGATACAGCACGAAGGCGCGGGCGTGCATGTGGTAGTGGGGGACCTGCAGGCGCGGCTCGTCGATCTGCCGCTGGCCGAACAGCAGGATATCCAGGTCGAGGGTGCGCGGGCCCCAGCGCTCGTCCTTGCGTACGCGCCCTTGGCACAGTTCGATCGCCTGCAGGGCGTCGAGCAGGTCCAGGGGGGCGAGGTCGGTGTCCAGCGCGGCAACGGCATTGCTGTAGCGGGGCTGGTCCGGTGGGCCGAGGGGGTCGCTGCTGTAGAGGGACGAAACGGCGCTGAGCTGCGTGCCGGGGAGGGCGGCCAGGGCCGCCAGGGCATTGCGCAGCTGTCTGGCCGGGTCCGACAGGTTGCTGCCCAGCCCGATGTAGACGCGCTCCATCTTATTCGCCAGCCGGGGCGCTGCCTTCGCTGCGGGGGCCGCGCTTGCGACGGCCGCCGCCACGGCGACGCTTGCGCGGTGCGGCACCGCCTTCGTCGCGGCTGCTGAGGTCGCGGATCATGGCGCGGCGTTCGCTGTCGCTGGCGTCCTGGTAATCGGTCCACCAGTCGCCCAGGCCGCCGGTTTCCTCGCCCGCGCTTTCACGCAGCAGGAGGAAGTCGTAGCCGGCGCGGAAGCGGGGGTTCTCCAGCAGCAGGTCGGCACGCTTGCCGCTGCGGCGGGGCAGGCGTTCCTGCATGTCCCAGATCTCGCGGATCGGGATGGTGAAGCGCTTGGGAATGGCGGTGCGCTGGCACTGTTCGAGGATCAGACCGTGGGCGGCTTCCTGGATCGCCGGGATCGGCGGCATGCCCTTTTCCTGCAGCAGGGCGGCACGGACGGGCAGGGCCGGCCAGAGCAGGGCGGCGAAGAGGAAGGCCGGGGTGACCGGCTTGCCGAGGCGGATGCGCTCGTCGGTGTTGGCCAGGGCCTGGCGGATCAGGGCGCCAGCGTACTCGGGGTCGCGCTCCAGGGAGGCGGCGGCCGCCGGGAACAGCGGGGCGAAGAGGTCGTACTCCAGCAGCAGTTCGAAGGTGCGCTCGGCCTTGCCGCCGAGGAACAGCTTGAGGACTTCGTCGAACAGGCGTGCGGAGGGGATGTCCCGCAGCATGGGGGCCAGGCGGCGGATCGGTGCGGCGCTGTGCTTCTCGATCTCGAAGCCCAGCTTGGCGGCGAAGCGCACGGCTCGCAGCATGCGCACCGGGTCTTCCAGGTAGCGCTGTTCGGGGTCGCCGATCAGGCGGATCAGGCGGTTGCGGATGTCGTGCACGCCGTGGGCGTAGTCGAGCACGCGCTCGGTGACCGGGTCGTAATAGAGGGCATTGATGGTGAAGTCGCGGCGTTGCGCGTCTTCTTCCTGGTTGCCGTAGACGTTGTCACGCAGGATGCGGCCGCTTTCGTTGCGCGAGGACTGGTTGCTGTCTTCGTCATCACCCTGGGGGTGGTTGGCGCGGAAGGTCGCGGTCTCGATGATTTCCCGGCCGAAATGTACATGGACCAGCTTGAAGCGGCGGCCGATCACCCGGGCATTGCGGAATTCGGCACGCACCTGCTCGGGGGTCGCGTTGGTGGCGACGTCGAAGTCTTTCGGGTCCAGGCCCAGCATGAGGTCACGGACGCAGCCGCCGACCAGGTAGGCCTGGTAGCCCGCCTTCTGCAGGCGTTCCACGACGTTCACCGCGTTACGGCTGATGTCCGCGCGGTCCAGCGCGTGCTGGCGGTTGCTCAGGACTTCAGGTGTGCTGCGGGGATGCTGGGTGCGGCGCAGGGGAGAGCGAAAGGACTGGATCAGCTTCTTCAGCATGGGAGGCACTGTGTGTGGGATGGGCGGCCGGAACGAATGAGAGACCGCACGATGGGCGCGGATTCTAGCACTGGGCGGGGGGATGGTGAAGGAAGCGGCGGGAGTGTGTCAAAGCTACTGGGGGAGCCGAAGCTCCCCCCCAAACTGGTGCGTGCTTTGTTTTTATTATTGAGCCGGGCTTGCTGTTCTTGTTGTTTGACCCGTACCAGCAGATTCGTGATCTCTGGATATGCCCTCGAATCGAGGGTCAAGAGCAAACGGATTGCTTTGGATGCTGATGGTGCCGTGATCATTCGATCCAACCAGTTCGGGTGCTGCCTGAGTAAGCAGTTTTATTGTTCTCGGCCTGGTCGTGGGGCGAGCCCCAATGGCAACTCCTCTCCAAAAGAATCAGTTAGCTGCGCCTCCGCGGTTTTGTTCTTGTTGTGCTGGAGTCGGTGCGTATTGTTCTTGTTGTGGGGTTACTACTGTTTTTATTGTTGTTGTGTCAGAGATAAAGCAGTTGCCGTGCCAACTTTTGCAAATCCTTTAAAATCAATGACTTGCGTAAAGCAGGGTGTGGTGGTGAGGTACAAAAAAGCCGGGTTTCCGTTACCGACTCACCCGGCTTTTGTTACGAGAGGTTTTTGCGGTAACAGCCTGGGGAACTCCTAACCGTTCTCACGGTCACGCGCAACCTCGGGAGGTCAGGAGGTGGCAGCCCCCGATTTGCGCCGGGGGATGCCCAGGCGCTGGCGGCGTTCCCACAGGCATTTGCGGCTGATGCCCAGCTTGCGGGCCAGCTCGGTCTCGGTCATGTGGTCCTGATGCTCGAGGACGAAATGCTGGAAGTAGTCCTCGAGGGACAGGTCTTCCGTGGGTTCGTGGGTGCTGGCGGCCGTGGCCTGAGTGGGGCCGTCGAGGAAGTCGTCGTCCTCCAGGTCGGCCAGCTCGATGTCGATGCCCAGCAGGTCTGCCGAGATATCCGGGCTCTCGCAGAGGATCACCGCACGCTCGATGGCGTTCTCCAGTTCACGCACGTTACCGGGCCACGAGTAGTGGCGGATGGCTTGTTCGGCATCGTGGGCGAAGCGCAGTTCTTCGCGCCCCATGCGGGTGCACTGGCGCGCCAGGAAGGCGCGGGCGATCTCGATCACGTCGTTACCGCGTTCGCGCAGGGCGGGCAGTTTCAGGGAGATGACGTGGAGGCGGTAATAGAGGTCTTCGCGGAACTGGCCGGTCTTGGCCAGCGTCTTGAGGTCGCGGTGGGTGGCGGCAATCAGGCGCACATCCACCTTCTGCGACTGGACCGAGCCGACACGGCGGATCTCGCCTTCCTGCAACACCCGCAGCAGGCGCGCCTGGGCTTCCAGGGGCAGCTCGCCGATTTCGTCGAGGAACAGCGTGCCACCGTCGGCCGCTTCCACCAGGCCGGCGCGGCCGGCGGTGGCGCCGGTGAAGGCGCCCTTCTCGTGACCGAAGAGTTCGGACTCGATCAGGGTTTCGGGAATGGCTGCGCAGTTCACCGAGATCATCGGCGCCTTGGCGCGGCGGGAGAGATTGTGCAGGGCGCGGGCCACCAGTTCCTTGCCGGTCCCGGATTCGCCCTGGATGAGCACCGTGGAGTCGGTGGGGGCGACCTTGCGGATCTTGCTGTAGAGCTCCTGCATGGCGGAGCAGGAACCGATGATGCCGATCTCGCCATCGGCCTGGGGTGCGCTGCTCTTCTCCTGGGTGCGAGCCGGGGCACGTTCGGCAGGGGCCGCCTTGTTCTCCTGGCGGTCCTTGATGATGCGGGCGACGGCCTGGAGCATCTCGTCGTGGTCGAAGGGCTTGGCGATGTAGTCCACCGCGCCCATCTTCATCGAGTCCACCGCCGAGCGCAGGCTGGCGTAGCTGGTCATGATCAGCACCGGGGTGCCCTGGGCCAGCTTGATCAGTTCGGTACCGGGGGCGCCGGGCAGGCGCAGGTCGCTGACGATGAGGTCGAAACCGGGGATGCTGTAGCGCTCCTGGGCCTCCTGGACAGACCCGGCTTCACTGACCTGGTACTGGTTGCGCTCGAGCAGGCGGCGCAAGGCGGAACGGATGATGGTTTCGTCTTCGACGATCAGGATATGTGGCATTCGGTTCAGCTCTCTCGACAGTCTCAGATGGCAGCGCTGGGCGCTTCGGCGAAGCGTGGCAGTGTCACCCTGAAACGGGTGCCGCGCTGCTGCTCGGGGTCGGCCGGGCTTTCTATGGTGATGTGGCCATAATGCTCTTCCACGATTGAATAGACCAGCGCAAGCCCCAGCCCGGTCCCCTTGCCGGGGTCCTTGGTGGTGAAGAAGGGCTCGAACAGCCGGTCCATGATCGCCTTGGGAATCCCGCTGCCTTCGTCCTCCACGATCAGCTCCACGGCATGGTCGGAGATGGCGCTGCGCACGCGGATCGCACCGCCCTCGGGCGAGGCGTCGCGGGCGTTGGACAGCAGGTTGATCAGCACCTGGGCCAGGCGCTGGGGGTCACCCTCGACGATGTGGTGCGGGTCGCAGAGGTTGAAGAACTGCACATCGACGCTGCGCCTGTTCAGGGACAGCAGGCCAATGGCTTCCTGGGCGACGTCCGCCAGGCACACCGGTTCCGTGGCCTGCTGGCGGGCGCCTGCGTGGGCGAAGCTCATGAGCGACTGCACGATGCGCGACACCCGCTTGGTCTGCTCGAGGATCTGCCCGCTGATCTCGGTCAGTTCGGCGTCGCCCTCGCGCTCTTCCCGCAGGTTCTGCGCCAGGCAGGCGATGCCGGTGATGGGGTTGCCGATCTCGTGGGCGACCCCGGCAGCCAGGCGGCCGATGGACGCCAGCCGCTCGGAGTGCACCAGCTTGTCTTCCAGCAGCAGCGTGTCGGTCACGTCTTCCACCAGCACCACCAGGCCACTGTTACCGGGGGCCAGCGGCTCGTCGATGGCGGCCTTGTGCAGGTTCAGCGAACGCACCTGGCCTTCCAGCGGCAGGCGCTGCTTGTGCAGGTGCTCGTCGGGCTGGCTGATGAAGCTTTCCAGCAGGCCCCGCCAGGGATCGCTGATGGCTGAGAGCCGCGAGCCGACCACGCGCTGCGCGGGAATCTCGGTCAGTTCCTCCATGGCGCGGTTCCACATGAGGATCTCCTGGTCCTTGGCCAGCGAACACACCCCCATCGGCAGCTCCTGCAGCGTGCGGCGGTGGTAGCGGCGCAAGGCGTCGAGCTCGGCGGCCAGGCCGGTGAGCCGGGAGTGGTAGTCCTCCAGGCGGCTCTCTATGAAGTGGATGTCCTCGGTGACGTAGCCCTCGCTGCCGGATTTGTACGGCAGGAAGGTCTCCACGATGTCCTGTGCCACGCTCGGCCCCATCAGCCCGGAGAGGTTGGCTTCGATGCGGTCGCGCAGGCGGCGCAGGGCGTAGGGGCGGCGTTCGTCGAACGGCAGGTGGAGGTCGCGCAGGGCCTGCTCCACCTCCTTCTGCGCGGTCTTCGCACCCAGCGGCTTGGCCAGTTGCTCGGAGAATTCCTGGGGTGAGGCTGCCACCAGTTCGCGGCGTTGCGGTCGGCGCACGTTGTCCACGGCGCAGGCCTCGGCGGCACCCCGTTCCTCGGGGCTGGCCTCGGTGAACAGCGAGACCAGGGTGAACACCAGCACGTTGGCCGCCAGCGAGGCGATGGCCGCGATGTGCCAGCTGGTGTCGTCGAGCACGTAGATGGCGTTGAACAGCGGCACGTAGATGCCCTGCAGGTTGCCCAGCAGGGGCAGCAGCATGGAGAACATCCACACGCCGATGCCGGCCAACAAGCCGGCGATGAAGCCCCGGCGGTTGGCGGTCGGCCAGTACAGCACCGAGAGCGCGCCGGGCAGGAACTGCAGGGTGGCGACGAAGGCGACGATGCCCAGGTTCGACAGGTCCTGCTCGGCGCCGAGCAATAGATAGAAGCCGTAGCCGGCCATGATGATGGCGACGATCAGCGCCCGGCGGGTCCACTTCAGCCAGCGGTAGATGTTGCCTTCCGACGGCGGTTGGTAGAGCGGCAGCACCAGGTGGTTCAGCGCCATGCCGGAGAGCGCCAGGGTCAGCACGATGATCAGGCCGCTGGCGGCAGAGAGCCCGCCGATGTAGGCCAGCAAGGCGAGGGCATCGCTGTTCACTGCAATGCCCAGGCCCAGGGTGAAGTATTCCGGGTTGGTGGTGGCGCCGAGCTTGAGGCCGGCCCAGAGGATCAGCGGTACCGCCAGGCTCATCAGCAGCAGGAACAGTGGCAGCCCCCAGCTGGCGCTGACCATGGCGCGGGGGTTGAGGTTCTCGGTGAAGGTCATGTGGTACATGTGCGGCATGACGATGGCCGAGGCGAAGAACACCAGCAGCAGCGTGCGCCACGGGCCTTCCTGCAGCGGTGTGTGCAGCGTCGAGAGCGCCGCCTGATTCTGCAGCAGCCACAGCTCCAGTTCGTGAGGACCGCCGAGCACGCCGTAGAGCGCATAGAGGCCGATGCCGCCGAGGGCGGTCAGCTTCACCAGCGACTCGAAGGCGATGGCGAACACCAGCCCTTCGTGCTTCTCCCGCGTGGCGATGTGGCGCGCGCCGAAGAGGATGGTGAACAGCGTGATCAGTGCGCAGAAGCCCAGGGCGACCCTGTCGTGTACCGGCTCGCGGGTGAGGATGCCGATGGAGTCGGCCACCGCCTGGATCTGCAGGGCCAGCAGGGGGAGTACGCCGATGAGCATGAACAGGGTAGTCAGCGCCCCGGCCCAGGTGCTGCGGAAGCGGAAGGCGAACAGGTCGGCCAGGGACGAGAGCTGGTAGGTGCGGGTGATCCGCAGGATCGGGTAGAGCAGCACCGGCGCCAGCAGGAAGGCCCCGGAGATGCCCAGGTAGCTGGCCAGGAAGCCGTAGCCGTACTGGTAGGCCAGCCCCACCGTGCCGTAGAAGGCCCAGGCGCTGGCGTACACGCCGAGGGACAGGGTGTAGGTGAGCGGGTGGCGGACGATACGACGCGGAACGAAGCCGCGATCGCTCAACCAGGCGACACCGAACAGGGCAAAGAGGTAGGCCGCGCTGATGAGGATCAGCTGGCTCAGGCTAAAGCTCGTCAGCATCGCGTTGACTCTGCAGGATGAAGGTCACCACGATCAGGATCAGCCAGAGCAGGTAGGGGCGATACCAGGCCCCGTTGGGGTCGATCCACCAGTCCATGATGGCCGGGGAAAACAGGTAGATCCCCACCACCAGGAGCAGTACCAGTCGGTAGATATACATGCCGCATCTCACATCGAGGGTGCGGCGATGGTAGCGAATGCCCCGTGCCGGTGCGAGTGCGCTCAGCGCAGCTGGGCTTCGGCCAGGGTGCGGGTGCGGGGGATGCGCGTGGCGTCCCAGTGGGCAATGCCCCAGTCCAGGGCTTCGCGGGGCGTGCCGCCGGCGAGGTCTTCCGGTGGCTGCTGGCCGAGGGCACGCAGGGCGCGGGCCAGCAGAGGTGTGGCACGGTCGGCCGGCAGGGGCGGCGAGCGGTAGGACTTGCCGAGCTTGTGGCCGTCCGGCTGGATGATCAGTGGGACGTGCAGGTAGCGTGGCTGCGACAGGCCCAGCAGCTCCTGCAGGTACAGCTGGCGCGGCGTTGAGTCCAGCAGGTCGGCGCCGCGCACCACGTCGGTGACGCCTTGCCAGGCATCGTCCAGCACCACTGCCAACTGGTAGGCATAGAGGCCGTCGCGACGGCGGATGACGAAGTCCCCCACCTCGCGGCCCAGGTGCTGCTGGTACAGGCCCTGTACCCGGTCGGTGAAGCGGTAGACCAGCTCCGGCACGCGCAGGCGGATGGCCGCATCGACCTGGGGGTGGCAGGCGTTGCGGCAGAAACCGGGGTAGATGCCGTGATGGCCTTCGAGCTGCTTGCGCGAGCAGGTGCAGGCGTAGGCCAGCCCCTGGGCGAAGAGCCGGTCGATCACCTGGGCGTAGGCGTCATGGCGGTCGCTCTGGCGCACCAGCTCACCGTCCCATTCGAAACCGTAGGCCTCCAGCGTGGAGAGGATCGCCGCCTGGGCACCCGGCATCTCGCGGGGCGGGTCCAGGTCTTCCATGCGCAGCAGCCAGCGACCGCCGACAGCGCGGGCATCGAGGTAGGAGGCGAGGGCGGCAACCAGGGAGCCGAAGTGCAGGTAGCCGCTGGGGGTTGGAGCGAAGCGGCCGACGTAGGAAGACGGAGGCATGCGGGCGTGAGCCTGTTGAAACGAAACGGGGCGCCGTAGCGCCCCGTTCTGGGATCAGGAACCGAGTTGCTTTTCCTTGATTTCCGCCAGGGTCTTGCAATCGATGCAGAGGGTGGCGGTGGGGCGCGCTTCGAGGCGGCGGATGCCGATCTCGACGCCGCAGGAGTCGCACCAGCCGTACTCGTTGTCTTCGATCAGCTGGAGGGTCTCGTCGATCTTCTTGATCAGCTTGCGCTCGCGGTCACGGGCACGCAGTTCCAGGCTGAATTCTTCTTCCTGGCTGGCGCGGTCGGCCGGATCGGGGAAGTTGGCCGCTTCGTCCTGCATGTGGTGGACGGTGCGGTCGACCTCTTCCATCAACTCGACCTTCCACCTGTTGAGGATGTTGGTGAAGTGAGCGCGCATGCGGTCGCTCATGTACTCCTCACCCTTGGTTTCCTGATAGGGCTCGAAACCACGGATCAGTTGGCTGCTCGTTTGCTTAGCTTTGGTGGGCATGAATGGCCGCCTCTCACTTTCTCTAATCCATTTCGCAGGAAGCTGGTCCGTCGCCGACACTGCCGGCCCTGCGGCTGCAAGCGGGCGAACTTACCAGAACGGTTCAGGCCACGCCACTCCCAGTTATCGCGGTTGCTGCGGGCGTCCCGAAGCATTGGTTAGAATCCGCGCTTTGTGTCGATGAGGGAAGGCCGATGGCCCAGTCATACAGCGCACGCAGCCGTGCCATAGAACCCTTCCACGTCATGGCGCTGCTGGCCCGCGCCAACGAGTTGCAGGCCGAAGGGCACGACGTGATCCACCTGGAGATCGGCGAGCCGGACTTCACCACCGCCGCCCCCATCGTCGAGGCCGGGCAGGCCGCGCTGGCCGCCGGGCATACCCGCTACACCGCGGCCCGTGGCCTGCCGGAGCTGCGCCGTGCCATCGCCGGCTTCTACGGCCAGCGCTACGGGCTGGACATCGACCCCGAGCGCATCCTCATCACCCCCGGCGGCTCGGGCGCGCTGCTGATGGCCTCGAGCCTGCTGGTCGACCCGGGCCGGCACTGGCTGCTGGCCGACCCCGGCTACCCCTGCAACCGGCACTTCCTGCGCCTGGTGGAGGGTGCGGCCCAGCTGGTGCCGGTGGGCCCCGAGACCCGTTACCAACTGACCCCGCACCTGGTGGAGCGCCACTGGGATGCCCAGAGCGTCGGCGCCCTGGTGGCCTCGCCGGCCAACCCCACCGGCACCCTGCTGCACCGGGACGAGCTGGCGGCACTGTCCGACAGCCTCCGGGGATTGGGCGGACACCTCGTGGTGGACGAGATCTACCACGGCCTCACCTATGGCGTGGACGCCACCAGCGTGCTGGAGGTGGATGACGACGCCTTCGTGCTCAACAGCTTCTCCAAGTACTTCGGCATGACCGGTTGGCGCCTGGGTTGGCTGGTGGCTCCGCGGGAGGCGGTGCCCGAGCTGGAAAAGCTGGCGCAGAACCTCTACATCAGCGCGCCCTCTATGGCCCAGCACGCCGCGCTGGCCTGCTTCCGCGAGGACACCCTGGCGATCCTGGAGGCGCGTCGCGCCGAGTTCGCCCGCCGCCGCGACTACCTGCTGCCCGCCCTGCGCGAGCTGGGCTTCGGGATGGCCGTCGAGCCGGAAGGTGCCTTCTATTTATATGCAGACGTTTCGGCCTTCACCCAGGACGCCTATGCGTTCTGCCAGCACTTCATCGAGACCGAGCACGTCGCCTTCACCCCCGGCCTGGATTTCGGCCGGCACCTGGCCGGCCAGCACGTGCGCTTCGCCTACACCCAGAGCCTGCCGCGCCTGGAAGAGGCGGTCGCGCGCATCGCCCGTGGCCTGCAGAGCTGGGCGGCGCGAGCGTGAGGTTCGATCCGCCGCTTGAAGAGGGCCGGCTGCTGCGGCGCTACAAGCGCTTCCTGGCCGACATCGAGACCGCCCAGGGGGAGCAGTTGACGATCCACTGTCCGAACACCGGTTCGATGCTCAACTGCATGAGCGAAGGCTGTCGGGTGTGGTTCAGCCGTTCCAACGATCCCCGGCGCAAGTTGCCCGGTACCTGGGAGCTGGTGGAGACGCCCCAGGGCCGCCTGGCCTGCATCAACACCGCGCGGGCCAACCCGCTGGTGGAGGAGGCCTTGCTGGCGGGGCGGATCCCCGAACTGGCGGGGGTCACTGCGCTGAAGCGGGAAGTCGCTTATGGCGTGGAGAACAGCCGAGCCGACTTCCGCCTCGACTACCCCACGGGGGCGCTCTACGTCGAGGTGAAGAGCGTCACCCTCGGCTTCGAGGGCACGCCCGTCGCGGCCTTCCCCGATGCAGTCACCACCCGGGGTGCCAAGCACCTGCGGGAGCTGGCGCACCTGGCGCGGGAGGGGACCCGTGCCGTGCAGCTGTATTGCGTGAACCTCTCCGGCATCGACGCCGTGCGGCCGGCACGGGAGATCGACCCGCACTACGCCCAGGCCCTGGCTGATGCCCACGAGGCCGGGGTGGAGGTACTGGCCTACGGCGCGGAGTTGAGCCCCGAAGGCATGGTGTTGACCCGCCGCCTCAGCCTGCAGCTGTAGGCGCAGCCTCCAGCCAGATGCCCTGCCCGTCCTCCCGGCAGGGCAGGGCACGTAACGCCTGGCCCACGCAGGGGCCGGTAACGCATTCGCCGGTCTCGATCAGGAACAGCGCACCGTGGGTGGCGCACTGGATCAGGCTGCCGCTGGCATCGAGGAACTGGTCCGGCTGCCATTCCAGCGGGATCCCCCGATGCGGGCAGCGATTCTCATAGGCATAGACCTGCCCGTCCCGGCGGACCAGCAGCAGCTTCCTGTCGTCCACCGTCATCCCGCGGCTCTGGCCTTCCGCCAGGGCGCCGGGTTCGCACAGCCATTTCATCAAGGGCACCTCCATCACGGGGAGGCATTATCCCGCACTGCCGGAAGTCGCCAAGAGGGGAGCGCGTCCTTGCGCTTGAAAGGAGAGGGACACGGATTCTTTACCGTCGGCAGCCTGCTCGTTCGTCATGTCACTGCAGAAGGCGTCGAAGTCCGGTCGGGGCGCACCTTACGTCCCTTGACTTGCAAATGCAAATAATTATCAATTTTCGCGCAGTGCCCATCCTTCGCCGCCCGGTTGATCCGTGATTAGAGGAGCCCTTCGATGATGCCGTCCGTTGCCCCCACGCGTTCTCCCCTCTACCAGGCCTGGCAGGCGCTGCGCGGGGAGCAGCCCCACCTGCGCGCCCGCGATGCCGCTCGCCAGCTGGGCGTCAGCGAGGCCGAACTGGTCGCCGCGCGCCTGGGTGTCGACGCGGTGCGTCTGCGCCCGGATTGGCCGGTGCTGCTGCCGGCCCTGGAAGCCTTGGGTCCGGTGATGGCGCTGACCCGCAATGAGCACTGCGTCCACGAGCGCCATGGCCCGTACCGCGAGGTGACGATCAGCGGCAATGGCCAGATGGGGCTGGTGGTGTCGCCCGATATCGACCTGCGGCTGTTCCTGGCGGGCTGGGCCAGTGTGTTCGCCATCGCCGAGGACACTCCGCGCGGCACCCAGCGCAGCCTGCAGGTGTTCGACAGGCAGGGCATGGCGGTGCACAAGGTCTTCCTGACCGAGCGCAGCGAAGTTTCTGCCTGGGCGCCGCTGGTGGAGCGCTTCTGTGCCGAGGCGCAGTGCGCCGAGCTGGACCTGCATCCGCTGCCGGAGGCCGAGCCGCCCCGGCCCGATGCGGCGATCGACGTCGCCAGTCTGCGAGCGGGTTGGGCCAACCTGAAGGACACCCATCACTTCTTCGCCCTGCTCAAGCAGCACGGCGCCGCGCGCACCCAGGCCCTGCGCCTGGCGGGCGCCGAATGGGCCGAGCCGCTGGTCCCGGCCGAGTTGCCGCGCCTGCTGGAGCGGGTCGCCGAGCAGGCGGTACCGGTGATGGTGTTCGTCGGCAACCGCCACTGCATCCAGATCCACACCGGCCCTGTGCAGAACCTGCGCTGGATGGACAGCTGGTTCAACGTCCTCGACGCGGATTTCAACCTGCACCTGCAAACCACCGGTGTCACCGAGCTGTGGCGGGTGCGCAAGCCCAGCAGCGACGGTGTGATCACCAGTTGGGAGGCCTTCGACGCCGAGGGCGAGCTGGTGCTGCAACTGTTCGGCGCCCGCAAGCCGGGCCAGCCCGAGCGCCCGGACTGGCGCGCCCTCGCCGAGTCGGTGCCGGCGCGCTGACCCGGCCCTCTTTCATGACGCCCCGGGTCCGGGGCCTGCACTGCTATACAAGGAGTCGATATGCCCGCCCCGAGACACCTCGCCGGCCTTTGTGCCGGCCTGCTTTTCTGTTCCCTGGCGTCGGCCGATGCCCTGCCCCAGCGCTGGGTGAGCGCGGGAGGGGCGGTCAGCGAATGGGTGGTGGCGCTGGGGGGGGAACCGCAGCTGGTCGGCGTCGACACCACCAGCCAGCACCCGGAGAGCCTCAAGCGCCTGCCCAGCGTCGGCTACCAGCGGCAGCTGGCGGCGGAAGGGCTGCTGTCCCTGCGCCCCGAGCTGCTGGTGGGCACCGAAGAAATGGGGCCGCCGCCGGTGCTGGCGCAGGTGAAGGCGGCCGGGGTGCAGGTAGAGCAGCTGTCCTCGCAGCCGGACCTGGCGGCTCTGGCCCACACCCTCGAACGCCTGGGCGCGTTGCTCGGTGACCCTGCACGGGCTGAGCAAGCCCGGATCGACTATGTGGCGCGGCTGGACAGCCTGGCGGCCCATGTCCGCGAGGCCCAGGGAAAACAGACTGCTCCACGCGTGCTGCTGCTGGTGGGGCATGCCGGCAGCAACCCGCTGGCGGCCGGCAAGGGCACCTCGGGCGCCTGGATGATCGAACGCGCCGGTGGCTTCAACGTGGCCGATCATTCCGGCTACAAGGCCCTGTCCAACGAGGCATTGGCGGCCCTCGACCCGGAGGTGGTCGTTGTGGCCGACCGGGCGCTGGTGGGCGAAGCCGCGCGGGAGGCGCTGCTGCGCCAGAACCCCACCCTGGCGCTCACCCGGGCCGGGCGCGCGGGCCGCTTCCTGGTGCTGGACCCGACCTTGCTGGTGGGCGGACTGGGCCCCCGGCTGCCGGATGCGCTGGCGGCGTTGTCCGCCGGCTTTTATCCTCAGGCCCCCGCCCCGGATGCTGAGCACCGAGCCACCCCATGAAGCCCGTGTTGTCGCCACGCCTGCTGTTCATCGGCCTGTCTCTGCTGCTGCTGGTGGCGCTGTGGCTGTCCCTCGCCCTTGGGCCGGTGAGCCTGCCGCTGGATGCGACCCTGCGGGCGCTGCTGCGCCTGGTGGGCGTGCCGCTGGACGGTGACGGGCTGGAGCAGGCCGAACTGATCCTGACGCAGATCCGCCTGCCGCGAACCCTGCTGGGGCTGGCGGTGGGGGCCGTCCTGGCGGTGTCCGGGGTGGCGATGCAGGGGCTGTTCCGCAACCCCCTGGCCGACCCTGGGCTGGTGGGCGTTTCCAGTGGCGCGGGGCTGGGCGCGGCCGTGGCCATTGTTGGCGGCGCGGCGCTGGGCGGGCTGCCGGAGGTTCTGGCGCCGTACCTGCTGTCCATCAGTGCGTTCGCCGGCGGCTTCCTCATCACCGCCCTGGTCTATCGCCTCGGTCGGCGCGACGGGCAGACCAGCGTGGTGACCATGCTGCTGGCCGGCATCGCCCTCAACGCCCTGGCCTTCGCCACCATCGGCCTGTTCACCTACCTGGCCGACGACGCCACCCTGCGCACGCTCACGTTCTGGAACCTGGGCAGCCTGAACGGCGCCAGCTACGCACGCTTGTGGCCGCTGTTGGTGGTGGTGCTGGCGGTGATCGCCTGGCTGCCGCGCCGGGCCAGCGCATTGAATGCCTTGCTGCTGGGCGAGTCGGAGGCGCGGCACCTGGGGTTCGATGTGGAGCGCCTCAAGGGCGAGCTGGTGTTCTGCACCGCGCTGGGTGTCGGTGCGGCCGTGGCCGCCTCGGGTCTGATTGGCTTCATCGGGCTGGTCGTGCCGCACCTGGTGCGCCTGCTGGCCGGGCCGGACCATCGTGTGCTGCTGCCAGCCTCGGCCCTGGCGGGGGCGAGCCTGATGCTGTTCTCCGACCTGGCTGCGCGACTGGTGCTGTCGCCTGCGGAGCTGCCCATCGGCATCGTCACGGCCCTGGTGGGGGCGCCGTTCTTCCTTTATTTGCTGCTGCGAGGGCGCGCGTGATGCTACGTGCCGAAGGGCTGTCGATCCGGCGAGGCCACACGGTGGTGCTGGAGGGGGTGGAGCTGGCCGTCCGGC
Source organism: Pseudomonas sp. zfem003 (assembly GCF_032621675.1). NCBI lineage: Bacteria > Pseudomonadati > Pseudomonadota > Gammaproteobacteria > Pseudomonadales > Pseudomonadaceae > Pseudomonas > Pseudomonas sp. zfem003. The sequence goes on from NZ_JAVYJG010000002.1 coordinate 597,341, forward strand.
CGGGCGAGGTGCTGGGTGTGCTCGGCCCCAACGGGGCAGGCAAGAGCACCCTGCTTGGCGCGTTGTGCGGCGAACTGGCGCCGGCGAGCGGGCAGGTGCTGCTGGCGGGCCGCCCGCTGGCGGGCTGGAACGGCCCCGAGCGGGCTCGTCAGCTGGCGGTATTGCCGCAGAGTTCCAGCCTGGGCTTTGCCTTCTCCGTCGAGGACGTGGTGGCCATGGGGCGCCTGCCCCACGCCACCGGCCGCGCGCGGGATGCGGAAATCGTCGACGAGACCCTGCACGCGGTGGATGCCGCTCACCTGGCGGGGCGCAGCTACCTGGCCCTGTCCGGTGGCGAGCGCCAGCGTGTGCACCTGGCCCGGGTGCTGGCGCAGCTCTGGCCGGGTGGGGAGGGGCAGGTGCTGTTGCTGGACGAGCCGACCTCGGCGCTCGACCCCTTGCACCAGCACACCACCCTGCAGGCGGCCTGGGCATTCGCCCGGCAAGGCGTGGCGGTGCTGGTGATCCTGCATGACCTCAACCTGGCGGCGCGCTACTGTGATCGCCTGTTGCTGCTGGCCGAAGGGCGTCCCCAGGCGCTGGGAACCCCGGAGGAGGTGCTTCGGGCCGACACGCTGGAGGCGGTGTTCGGGCTGGAGGTGCTGGTGCAGCGTCACCCGGAGCGCGGGCATCCCCTGATCGTCGCGCGCTGAGCATGCTTGCGAGGTCGACATGAGGTTCATCCTGGTCTGCGGTTTTCTTCTGCTGGCGGCCTGCCAGTCGCTCCCTCCCGTGCCGGCCTGGCAGAGCCCGGAGGGGCGGCAGCACCCGGACCTGGGCGTCATCCTCGACCTGCGTGACGGGCGCCGCCTCTCCCCGGACGAACTGGTGGACGCGCTGGCGCCGGTGCCCCGGGTGCTGGTGGGTGAGCAGCACGACAACCCGGACCACCACGCCCTGGAGCTGTGGCTGTTGCAGGCGCTGGAGCAGCGTCGGTCCCAGGGCAGCCTGCTGATGGAGATGCTCACGCCGTCGCAGCAGGCCAGGGTCGATGCCGTTCGCGGTCAGTCGGTGGCGGACCTGCCCAAGGCTCTGGACTGGGAGGGCGGATGGGACTGGTCGCTCTACGGGCCGCTGGTGCGCCATGGGTTGGCCCAGCCCTATCCACTGCTGGCAGCCAATCTGGATCGTGATGAGATCCTCGCCATCTACCGGCAGCCGCCGCGCCTCGAGGGCGCTGCTGCGACGGCGCCGGCCGTGCAGACCAAGCTGACGGAGCAGGTGCGCCAGTCCCATTGCGGGTTGCTGCCGGAGAGCCAGTTCCCGCCCATGGTGGCGGTGCAGCAGCAGCGGGACCGGCGCATGGCCGAGCGCCTGCTGGCCGCCCCGGCGCCGGCGCTGCTGGTGGCCGGCAGCTACCATGCCCGGCGCGACCTGGGGGCGCCGCTGCACCTGGCGGACCTCGGGCTGGAGCCTGACCAGGCGCGGGTGGTGATCCTCGCCGAGGCCGGCAAGGTCGTTGATGCCGCCGAGGCGGATTTCGTCTGGTACACCGCTGCCGTCACCCCGGTGGACCACTGCGCCGAGATGCGCAAGCAGATGCACACGCGCCCTTGAATCCACCCTGTTGGCGATCCCGGAGCCCGTATGGCTGAACTGAACGATCCTGAGCTGGCCACCCTGGCGGTCCGCCTGCTCGACCTGACCTCCCTCAACGACACGGATGACGAGGCGACCATCGATGCCCTTTGCGCCCGTGCACTGACGCCCGTTGGGGCGGTGGCTGCCGTCTGCGTCTACCCGCGCTTCATCGGCTTCGCCCGGCGGCGCCTTGATGCGCTGGGTGCCGAAGCCGTGCGCGTGGCCACCGTGGCCAACTTTCCCCAGGGTGGCGTCGATGTACGGCGAGCACTGGAGGAAACCCGGGCGGCCGTGGCCGATGGGGCGGACGAGGTGGACTTGGTCTATCCCTATGCCGTATTGCTGGCGGGCGATGCCCAGCCGGGGCGCGATCTGGTGGCGGCGTGTCGGGAGGCCTGCGGGGATCGGGCGTTGCTCAAGGTGATTCTCGAGACCGGGGCGCTGGCGCAGCCGGAGCTGATCCGCCAGGCCAGCCGCGATGCGATCACAGCGGGTGCCCAGTTCATCAAGACCAGCACCGGCAAGGTGCCGGTCAACGCCACGCCGGAGGCGGCATCGCTGATGCTCGGGGTCATTGCCGAGCACGGCGGTATGGTGGGCTTCAAGGCGGCCGGCGGCTTGCGGACCCTGGCGGATGCGCGCTGCTACATCGAGCTGGCACGGGCGACGCTCGGCGCGCAGTGGGTAACGCCCGGGCATTTGCGGCTCGGTGCCTCGGGCCTGCTGGCCGAGTTGCTGAAGAGCCTGGGTGAAGCGGGCGAAGCCGGAACAGGCACTGGCTACTGATTCATCCCCACCTTCCCAACGTTCACGAGCGAGGCTGTCATGGCCACACCCCACATCAACGCCCGGCCGGGTGACTTTGCCGAGACCGTGCTCATGCCCGGTGACCCGCTGCGGGCCCGGGCCATCGCCGAAACCTTTCTGGAGGACGTGCGAGAGGTGAACGCGGTGCGCAACATGCTCGGCTATACCGGCCGCTACCGAGGGCAGCGCGTTTCGGTCATGGGGTCGGGCATGGGCATCCCCTCCATCTCGCTCTACGCCCATGAGCTGTTCAGCCAGTTCGGCGTGCAGCGAATCATCCGCGTGGGCAGTTGCGGGGCCTTGCAGCCGGACGTCCACCTGCACGACCTGGTGATTGCTCAGGGCGCGTCCACCGATTCCGGCGTCAACCGCAAACGCTTCGGTGGCTTCGACTTCGCCGCGCTAGCGGATTACCGCCTGTTGGCGCGTGCCGTGAATCGAGCCGATGAAATGGGGATGACGGTGCACGTGGGCAATGTGTTTTCCGCCGACCTGTTCTACGAGCCGGCGGCCGACTGGATGGTGCCCATGAGCCGGATGGGCATCCTCGCCGTGGAGATGGAGGCGGCGGGGTTGTATGGCGTGGCCGCGGAACTGGGACGTGAGGCCTTGGCCGTGCTGACGGTGAGCGACCAGTTGCTGACGGGGGAGCGCCTCGGAGCGCAGGCGCGCCAGGAAGGGCTCCACGACATGACCCGGCTGGTGCTTGAAAGCGTGATCGTCTGAGGGCGGTAAACCCAGGTGGGGCGAGGCTTCCGGCGGTTTTCTGCAGGCAAAAAAAGACCCGGCAAACTGCCGGGTCAATAACCGTGATTAGCCTGATGAGGAGATAATCTGAAGAGTCCGACTGCTTGGTCTCTCAGCTTACCGGCTGATCTCGCGACCAGTTGTGATAATAATAACAATTCTCATTTCGTGGTCAAGCGCAGGATGTAAAAAAATTCGTCAGAACAGGATGAACGGTCATCAGCCATGAAAAAACCCAGCATGTGCCGGGCTTTTTGTAGGGCTCTGTGGATCAGCCTTCCGGGTTCGCCTGGCGCTGCTGGGTGATTTCCTTGTTCAGCAGGTCGATGCGCCGGGCCATGCTCTCGATGAGGCTGTGGGCGATGCGGGGGTTGCTCTGCATCAGGCTGAGGAACTGGTCCTTGGGGATCACCATCACGGTGCAGGGCTCGCTGGCGATGACGGTGGCGCTGCGCTTCTCGCGGGTGAACACCGCCATGGCGCCGAAGATCTCGTCCTTCTGCACGTCGCCGACCTTCTGGCCGTCGACGAAGGCTTCGGCATGGCCTTCGATGATGATGAAGACGTGGTCGGCTTCATCGCCCTGGTGGATCAGCTCCTCGCCGGCGGCGAAGTGCTGGAAGCCGGTGGAGGGGCGGATTTCCGGCTGCTTCAGTCGGGCCAGTGCATCCGAAAGCAGGGCGGTGTGACCGATCAGGTACTGGATGAACTGTTCCTGGCGCTGCTCATCGGCATAGATGTGCTTGAACACGGCGCTGCGGGAATAGGGAATGAGGCTGACGGGCTCGTCGCTGCGGTAGCGGCAGCTGGGCAGTTCGATGCCCTGGCGCAGACCCACCAGATCGCCCTCCTGGAGGTAGAACAGCGGACGTTCGTCGACCAGGGCGTGCAGCAGGCCATTCTCGATGATGAACAGCTGATTGCCGGGCAGCTCCCGGTTCAGGTCCTCGACCGACTCGAAGGAGAGCGGGGGGCCGGAAGGTTCAAGCCCGTCGAGCAGCTGGCTGGGAATGCTTTGCAGTCGGTTGATCAGCTGGTCGGCGTAAGCAGGTTGCTCCCCGAGTAGGTACATGTCGGTAAATTCCTTGGACTGACTGGGCTTGGACGCACGAACGTCCCTGAAACAATAGGGCGCATCGGTACGAACGTAAATCACCGAACGCCGGTGTTGTGAGCTAGCTCCTGTTGTTTTGCGGGAAAGACTCGAGCTCTCCGTTGAGCTGGGCCTTGTGGCCCGGGGGCAGCTCGTTCCAGTGCACGTCCAGCAGGGCTCCTTCGATGGCGTAGAGGAGCACTTTGGAGGCGCGGAAGCCACGGGCCTTTACCGCCCGATAGGCGCCTACGGCACCCAGTCGGCGAAGGTCGGACGCGTTATGGATGCCTACCGCGTGCAGCCACTGCGCCGAGGTCTTGCCCAGGTTCTTCAGGTTCTGCAATTCATCGTTCATCGAGCCTCCTTGCAATGGGTGCGCGAGAGGACAGGTTTCCCGGTGTCGCGCCCAAGAGTGTAGCGGGCGGTCAGGCGGACGTGGCCTCATGACATCACCCGCTCGACGGTTGGTCAGCGGTGGGTGTTGTAGCGCAGGCGGGTGCCGAAATTCACCGACATGAGCAGCTCGTCCGCCGCCAGTTCGGTGGGGAAGTAGGCGCCCGAGATCTGTGCGTGGGCGATGCTGGCGCCCTGCAGCTGGGACTCGCGGAAGTCGATGCCGCGCAGGTCGGCACCCCGGAAGTAGGCGTCGGTGAAGTCGACGCCCCGGGCATCCAGGCCGCGCAGGTCGACGCCGCGGAAGTCACCGCCGCGCAGGTCGACGGTGCCGTCGGCTGGTTTCTGGGCGTTGAAGCCCGCGATGTCGTCGTTGCGGAGGAGGAGGTAGAGAGGCGAGTCGAGCTGATGGGGAAGTGTCATGGCGGGGCTCGTCCGTTGAGGGTTCCCCGGGAGTATAGAAGGTGCGGCAGGAATTCCCTGCCGCACCTTGGGAGGGGCTCAGAGCCCCGGCAGGAACTGGCGGATGCGCTCGACGAGGGTGTCCAGGCTCTTGGCCTGGTGGGTGTCGACGCGGGTGCTGTGGGCTTGCTCTTCGCTGTCGAGGGCCTCGCGGCTGGCGTGCTGCGCCTGTACCACCTCCAGGGTGGCGTCGGACGGGTCGGTGCCCTGCTGGCGACGCTGCTCCAGCCAGCCGCCAATGACCGCGTCCGGGGCCTGGCAGTCGAGGATCAGGAACGCGGTGCCGGCCTTCTCGGCCACGGCGCGGGCGCCCTGGCGCTGGGCGCGTTTGAGGTAGGCGGCGTCGAGCACCACCGGGAAGCCGGCGCTCAGTACCTGCTCGGCCAGCTCGTGCAGGCGCTGGTAGGTGGCCTCGGTGGATTCGGGGCTGTAGATCCCGCTGTTCAGTTCGCCGTTTTTCCCCGTCTGCTCGCCGAACAGACGCTTGCGCTCCACGTCCGAACGCAGGCGGATGGCACCCAGGGCTTCCACCAGACGCAGGGCGACGTGGCTCTTGCCGACCGCAGAGACGCCGTGGGTGATAGCGAGGAAGCGCAGCGGGATGGCGCTGTAGCTCTCTGCCAGGTTGGCGTAGTTACGGTACTGGCGCAGGGTGGCGGCGCGCTGCACGGCATCGGTCTGGTGGGCGAGGCTGAACAGGGCGACCTTGGCACGCACCAGGGCGCGGTAGGCCTTGTAGAAGTTGAGCAGGGCCAGGCCGCGGTAGTCGCCGGTTTCCTCGAGGTAGCGGCTGACCAGGCGGCGGGAGAGCGACTTGAGGCCACGGTCTTCGAGGTCCATCGCCAGGAAGCCGATGTCGGCGTAGACGTCGGTGAAGCGGAAGGGCTCGTTGAACTCGATGCAGTCGAACAGCACCACTTCGCCATTGATGAGGGTGGCATTGCCCAGGTGGATATCGCCGTGGCACTCACGGATGAAACCGTCGCGCTTGCGCTCGGCCAGCAGCGGCTTGAGGCGCTCGAAGCTGCTCTGCGCCCAGGCTTCCAGGGCGTCGAGTTGCTGCAGGTCGGCCTTGGCCTCGAGCATCGGGCGGATCTGGTCGAAGTTCTGTTGCACCGGCTGCATCACGGCTTCGGGCGTGCCCAGCGGGTGCTTCTCGTCCACGCGGGGGGCTTCGAGGTGGAACCGGGCGATCTGCGCGGCCAGGGCGTCGACGTGGGCCGGGCTCAGTTCACCGCGGGACTGGATCTCGCTCAGCAGGTTGCTCTGCGGGAACTGTGCCATGCGGATGGCGTACTCGATCACCGGGCCTTCGCCTCCCAGGCGGGGGGCGGCCTCGCTGCCGGTGATGGCCACTACATCCAGGTAAAGGTCATGAGTCAGGCGCTGGTTGAGGCGGACTTCCTCGGTGCAGAAGTGCTGGCGGTCTTCCAGGCGGGTGAAGTCGAGGAAGCCGAAATTAACCGGCTTCTTGATCTTGTAGACGTAGGGACCGGTGAGCAGCACCCAGGAGATATGGGTTTCGATGACGCTGAAGGCTTCCACCGGATGGGGGTAGAGGCTCGGGTCCTGAAGGGCTTGGATCAATTGTTGGCTCACGGTCGTTCCTTGTTCTGGCACGTGCAGAGGCGGGCATTATGGGTGCTGTGCGCCACTCTGCAAACCGTCAGGGGGCGCCTTCTGGCGCTGGGCAAAGTGCGTATAATGCGCCGCCATGACTCGTTCCCGATCCCCCCGCTCCCGTAAGAAACCCCGTTCCAGTGGCTTGCGCAGGCTCTTCGGCTGGGCTTTCAAGCTCAGCCTGGTGGGCCTGGTCGTCCTGGCGGGCTTCGCCGTCTACCTGGATGCCATCGTCCAGGAAAAATTCTCCGGCAAGCGCTGGACCGTGCCGGCGAAGGTCTATGCACGGCCCCTTGAGTTGTTCGTCGGGCTGAAGCTGGCCAAGGACGACTTCCTCAAGGAGCTCGACGCCCTCGGCTACCGTCGGGAGAGCGCCTCCAACGGGCCGGGTTCGGCCTCGGTGGCCGGCTCGACGGTGGAGTTGAACACCCGTGGCTTCCAGTTCTACGAAGGGGCTGAGCCGGCGCGGCTGATCAAGGTACGCTTCTCCGGTGACTACGTGGCGGGGCTCAGCCAGGGCAATGGTGCCAACCTGGCGGTCGCGCGCTTGGAGCCGCTGCTGATCGGTGGCCTCTACCCCGCCCACCACGAAGACCGGATTCTCATCAAGCTGGACCAGGCGCCGCCCTACCTGGTGGATACGCTGGTCGCGGTGGAGGACCGAGAGTTCTTCAACCACTGGGGCGTCTCGCTGAAGTCCATCGCGCGGGCCATCTGGGTCAACGCCACCGCCGGCCAATTGCGTCAGGGTGGCAGCACCCTGACCCAGCAGTTGGTGAAGAACTTCTACCTGACCAACGAGCGCAGCATCACCCGCAAGGCCACCGAGGCGATGATGGCCGTATTGCTGGAGATGCATTACGACAAGCGCGAGATCCTCGAGGCTTACCTGAACGAGGTGTTCCTCGGCCAGGACGGCCAGCGTGCTGTGCACGGTTTCGGTCTCGCCAGCCAGTATTTCTTCAGTCAGCCGCTTTCCGAACTCAAGCTGCACCAGGTGGCGTTGCTGGTGGGGATGGTCAAGGGCCCGTCCCAGTTCAACCCGCGCCGCAACCCCGAGCGCGCGCTCGAGCGCCGGAACCTGGTGCTGGACCTGCTCGCCGAGCAGGGCGTGGTCACGGCCGAGGAGGCTGCAGCGGCGAAGGCCAAGCCCCTGGGCGTGACGCCGCGCGGCAGCATGGCCGACAGCTCCTATCCGGCGTTCCTCGATCTGGTCAAGCGCCAGCTGCGGGAGGACTACCGAGACGAGGACCTGACCGAGGAAGGGCTGCGCATCTTCACCAGCTTCGACCCCATCCTCCAGTCCAAGGCCGAGACGGCGCTGGAGGAGACGCTCAAGCGCCTGGCAGGCCGCAAGGGCGTGGACGAGGTGGAGTCAGCGATGGTGGTGAGCAATCCGGAGACCGGCGAAATCCAGGCCCTGATCGGCAGCCGCCAGCCCCGCTTCGCCGGCTTCAACCGGGCCATCGATGCGGTGCGTCCGGTCGGTTCCCTGATCAAGCCCGCTGTCTACCTGACGGCGCTGGAACGGCCCAGCCAGTACACCCTGACCAGCTGGGTGCAGGATGAGCCCTTCTCGGTGAAGGGGCAGGATGGCCAGGTCTGGACGCCGCAGAACTACGATCGCCAGGCCCACGGCACGATCTTCCTCTACCAGGGGCTGGCCAACTCCTACAACCTCTCCACGGCCAAGCTCGGCCTGGACATCGGTGTGCCGAATGTCCTGAAGACCCTAGAGCGCCTGGGCGTGTCCCGCGAGTGGCCGGCATATCCGTCCATGCTGCTGGGCGCCGGTGCGCTCAGCCCGATGGAAGTGGCGACGATGTACCAGACCCTGGCCAGCGGCGGTTTCAACACCCCGCTGCGGGGCATTCGCAGTGTGCTGACGGCGGAGGGTGAACCGCTCAAGCGCTACCCCTTCCAGATTCAGCAACGCTTCGATCCGGGTGCCATCTACCTGGTGCAGAACGCCATGCAGCGCGTGATGCGCGAAGGTACGGGGCGCTCCGTCTACAGCCAGTTGCCGGCGTCCCTGACCCTGGCGGGCAAGACCGGCACCACCAACGATTCGCGTGACAGCTGGTTCGCCGGTTTCAGCCAGGACCTGCTGGCAGTGGTCTGGCTTGGCCGCGATGACAACGGCAAGACGCCGCTGACCGGTGCCACGGGTGCGCTGCAGGTGTGGACCAGCTTCATGCGCAAGGCCGATCCGCTGCCGCTCGACATGCCCATGCCGGAGAACGTCGTCCAGGCATGGATCGATCCGCGTACCGGCCAGGGCTCCGATTCGAGCTGCCCGGGTGCTGTGCAGATGCCTTATATTCGCGGCAGTGAACCCGCCCCTGGCCAGGCCTGTGGAGCGGGTGCGCCGGTGGACTCGGTGATGGACTGGGTCCGCGGCTGGATGCAATGAACCAAGAGGACCTGATGTGAACAAAGGCTGGATTCCTGCGGTTACCGTCGCACTCATGCTCGGTGGTTGCGCCACCCCTCAGCGCAATGCCATTCCTGTCGTCGACTCCGGTGGCCCGATGTCCGAGCAGGAAGAGGGCGCGGGCGGTTACCGTGCGCCCGTGCAGGCTGCCCAGCCTCGCTATGAGCCGCAGGATGCGGGCGTCGTGGTGATGGTTCCAGGGGCCGCTTCCGGCTCGTCCGCACAGGCCATGCCGGCACCGAGTGCGCCCATCAGTGGTTCGGTGACCTCTGGCCCGATCACTCCGGGGCCGCTCGTCACCGGCCCGGCAGCAGGCGTTTCGGCACCTGCCGCCAGCCCCAATTACGGCAGCACCTATTCCGCCCCGAGCGCGCCGTCCATGCCGAGCGGCATCCCCTCCAGTGGTGGCCTGGCTGCCGATGAGCAGCTGGATGGCCCGGTACTGGCCTTGCTGACCACTGCCCAGCAGCAACAGGGTGGTGGTGATCTAAACGGTGCTGCGTCCAGTCTCGAACGTGCACAGCGCATTGCCCCTCGTGAGCCTCAGGTGCTCTACCGCCTGGCGGAGGTTCGCCTCGCCCAGGGGGACGCTGCCCAGGCCGAGCAACTGGCTCGGCGTGGTCTGAGCCTGTCCAACGGGCGTCCTTCCCTCCAGGCGGGCCTTTGGGAGCTGGTGGCCAAGTCCCGCGAGCGTCAGGGTGATCCGGCAGGTGCTGCCCAGGCACGTCAGCGCGCTCGGGTCAGCTCCTGATGGACGTGCGCCTGGCCGAGGTGGCTGATCAGCTGCTACTGATCGAGCGTGAGCTCCGCTTGCTCGGCTGGTGGGCAGAGCAGCCGCCCAGTGCCGAGGCGCTGGCGAGCCAGGCGCCGTTCTGTGTCGACACGATGGCGTTCGAAGAGTGGTTGCAGTGGATCTTCCTGCCGAAAATGAAGGTGATCCTCGAGGCCGGTGCCGAGTTGCCTCGGGTATCCGGCATCCTGCCCATGGCCGAGATGGCCTATCAGGAACGTGCAGGGAACGTGCGGGGGCTTCTGGAAGCGCTCGGCGCTTTCGATCGGTTGATCGGCAGCGCCGGCTGAGCAGGTCGGGCGTGCGTTACTGGCAATTCTCGGCGATGGCCTTCTGGGTTTCCTTGAGTCGGGACTGACGTTCTTCTTCGGTCAGGCGGCGAACCTCTCCCTTGTCTTCCACGCGCAGGCGCGGGTTGTTCTGCATCTGTGCCAGGTTGGTGCGCAGCTGGGTGCAGTATTCCTTGCGCTCGGCTTCCTGCTTGGCGACGTCCTTCTTCACTTTCTCGTCGATGGCCTTTTGCTCGTCCTCGCTGGCGGGCTTGGCCTGTGCGGGCGCCTTGGCCGGCTCTTCGGCTTTGTTGAGAACCGGGTAGGGGTTCTCGAAGCTCGCCTTCGGCTCCTTGGGCTCGGCCTTGCCGGTGGAGACCTGGGTCGAATCCTGGCCTTGCGGAGGTTGTGCGCCGAAATGCGTGACACCCTGGGCATCGACCCACTTGTAGACCTGGCCGGCCATGGCCGAGGTGCTGAGGGCGAGAACCAGGCCTGCGAAAATCATGCGATGCATGGGGGTTCCTTAATAAGAAGGGGAGTCCGGCGGTAACTATAACCAAAGTCCCGTGGCTGTGATCCAGCGTGTGTCACAGCATTTCGCGCGATATTCCGTTAGGGATGACTTGACTTGCGGGGCCCTAATCCGAAGAATCCAGGGTTCGCTGTTCCAGTGGGCCGGCCGCAAGTCGGAAGCTGTAGCAGTCGATGAGGTGCACACCCGCGCCGACCCGCATCACCCTGCAACGCGTTACCTCGCGCTGGGTGGGAAAGCCCCGCAACAACTCTCAGGGGCCGCCCCAATGCTTGTTCTGCCAGTGGCTGACGTAGTCGGCGACCACCAGTCGCTCATGCCCTGTAGACGAGCAATCCTTTCAGGCTGTCCGGTCGCGGGCAGTATTCTGGCGTTCTAGAGGTGATAAACGTGGAGCTCTTATCTGGCGCTGAAATGGTCGTCCGCTCCCTGCGTGACGAAGGCGTTAAGTACATTTACGGGTACCCGGGCGGTGCCCTCCTGCATATCTACGATGCCCTGTTCAAGGAAAGCGATGTGACCCACATCCTGGTCCGTCACGAGCAGGCTGCTACCCATATGGCTGACGGCTACGCCCGTGCCACCGGCAAGGCCGGTGTGGTGCTGGTGACCTCCGGCCCCGGCGCCACCAACGCCGTTACCGGCATCGCCACCGCGTACATGGACTCCATCCCGATGGTGATCCTGTCCGGCCAGGTGCCGAGCAACATGGTGGGTACCGACGCGTTCCAGGAGACCGACATGGTCGGTATCTCCCGCCCGATCGTGAAGCACAGCTTCATCATCAAGCACCCGTCCGAAATCCCCGAGGTGATCAAGAAGGCGTTCTACATCGCCCAGTCGGGTCGTCCGGGACCGGTCGTGGTCGACATTCCCAAGGACATGGGCGACCCGACCCAGAAGTTCGAGTACAGCTACCCGAAGAAGGTGAAGCTGCGCTCCTACAGCCCGGCCGTTCGGGGGCACTCGGGGCAGATCCGCAAAGCTGCCGAGCTGCTGCTGGCTGCCAAGCGCCCGATCCTGTATTCGGGTGGCGGCGTCATCATGGGCGGCGCATCCGAGCCGCTGACCGAGCTGGCCAAGATGCTCAACCTGCCGGTGACCAACACCCTGATGGGGCTGGGCGCGTTCCCGGGCATGGATCGTCAGTTCGTCGGCATGCTCGGCATGCACGGCAGCTACACCGCGAACCTGGCGATGCACCATGCGGACGTCATCCTGGCCGTGGGTGCCCGCTTCGATGATCGCGTGATCAACGGTGCAAGCAAGTTCTGCCCGAACGCCAAGATCATCCATATCGACATCGATCCGGCGTCCATCTCCAAGACCATCAAGGCCGACATCCCGATCGTGGGGCCGGTCGACAGCGTGCTGACCGAGATGGTCGCGATCCTCAAGGAGATCGGCGAGACGCCGAACCGCGAGACCGTTGCCAGCTGGTGGAAGCAGATCGACGAGTGGCGTGGTGACCGTGGCCTGTTCCCCTATGACAAGGGCGACGGCAGCATCATCAAGCCGCAGACCGTCATCGAGACGCTGTGCGAAGTCACCAAGGGCGATGCCTACGTTGCATCCGACGTGGGTCAGCACCAGATGTTCGCGGCCCAGTACTACCGCTTCAACAAGCCCAACCGCTGGATCAACTCCGGTGGCCTCGGCACCATGGGCTTCGGCTTCCCCGCTGCGATGGGCGTGAAGCTGAACTTCCCGGATGCCGACGTGGCTTGCGTGACCGGTGAGGGCAGCATCCAAATGAACATTCAGGAGCTGTCGACCTGCCTGCAGTACGACCTGCCGGTGAAGATCGTCAACCTCAACAACGGTGCGCTGGGCATGGTCCGCCAATGGCAGGACATGCAGTACAACAGCCGCTATTCCCATTCCTACATGGAATCGCTGCCTGACTTCGTCAAGCTGGTCGAGGCCTACGGTCACGTGGGCATGCGCATCACCGATCTCAAGGATCTGAAACCGAAGATGGAAGAGGCGTTCGCACTGAAGAACCGCCTGGTGTTCCTCGATATCCAGGTGGATCCGAGTGAGCACGTCTATCCGATGCAGATCCGGGATGGCGCCATGCGCGATATGTGGCTGAGCAAGACGGAGCGGACCTGACCATGCGACACATCATTTCCCTGTTGCTTGAGAACGAACCCGGAGCCCTGTCCCGCGTCGTCGGTCTGTTCTCCCAGCGCAACTACAACATCGAAAGCCTGACCGTAGCGCCGACCGAAGACCCGACCCTGTCTCGTCTGACCCTGACGACCGTGGGCCAGGACGACGTGATCGAGCAGATCACCAAGAACCTCAACAAGCTGATCGAGGTGGTGAAGCTGGTCGACCTGTCGGAGAGCGCGCACATCGAGCGCGAGCTGATGTTGGTTAAGGTGAAGGCCACTGGCGCCCAGCGCGCCGAGGTCAAGCGCACCACCGATATCTTCCGTGGGCAGATCGTCGACGTGACCAGCAGCGTCTACACGATCCAGCTCGCCGGTACCAGCGACAAGCTCGATAGCTTCATCCAGGCGATCGGCACCAGTTCGATCCTCGAAACCGTGCGCAGTGGCGTGACCGGCATTGCCCGCGGCGACAAGGTGCTGAGCATCTGATTGCTGTTGAATGGAAAACCCCGCCTCGTGCGGGGTTTTTTATTGCCTGGATTTATTGGCGGCGATTCCAGAAGGCGGCGATGAGCGGATCCTTCAGGCGCTTTTCCAGGGCGAAGAGGCCGATGTCGTAGGCGGCCAAGGGCGGTTGGATATCGTAGAGGCGTATGCGTCCGGCCAAAGGGCTGTTGTCGAGGACGATCTGCGGGACCACGCCAATCCCGAACCCAAGGCTCACCATGCTGACGATGGCTTCGTTGCCGCTGACCTGCGCATAGATGTTGGGCTTGATGCCATGACTTTTCAGCCAACGGTCGGTACGGGTCCGGGCGAGGCCCTCTTCCGAGAGAATCATCGGCACGTCCTTCCAGCTTTGCGCGGTAGGCTGATGCAGCTGTTCCTCGGTCAGCAGCTGGGGTGATTGCGGGCCGATGAAGCGCAACTCGGAGCGGGTGATCGACTGGAAGTCGATGCCGACTGGCAGGTTGTCGGGCCGGGCGCCGATGGCGAGGTCTTCCAGCCCCTGTTGCACCCGTTCGACTGCTTTCGCCGGGTCGCCGGTGTGCAGCTTCATCTCGATGCGCGGGTAGTCCTGGCGGAAGCTGCTGAGGATGTCGTAGAGGAAGCTGTAGCTCGCCGTCACCGAGCAATACAACGACAGCTCGCCGTGCAGGTCCTGCTGGTCCTGCATGAGACGTTGGCGGATGGCATGCCAGCCGCTCATGACCTCGCTGGCGTATTCGCGGAACTGCTGGCCCTCGCGAGTCAGCTGCACCGAACGGCTGTCGCGCACGAACAGGGGGGCACCCAGTTCATCTTCGAGCTGCTTGATGCTGCGGCTGAGTGCAGAGGGGCTGACATGCTGCTCCCGGCTGGTCTTGCCGAAGTGCAGGTTGTCTGCCAGGGAGAGAAAGAGCCTGAGCGCGTGGCTGTCCATGTGTGTTTCATTTATCGGCACGTTGCGTTGCGAATATATCATTTTACGCAACGAGACGGATCGCTTAATGTGCCCTTGTCGCGGTGTGCGCACCCCATCCCTTTCGTTATAAGAGCCAGAAACATGAAAGTTTATTACGACAAAGATTGCGATCTCTCCATCATTCAGGGCAAGAAAGTCGCCATCATCGGTTACGGCTCCCAGGGCCATGCCCAGGCCTGCAACCTGAAAGACTCCGGCGTCGATGTCACCATCGGCCTACGCAAGGGTTCCGCCACCGTCGCCAAGGCCGAAGCCCATGGCCTGAAGGTCACCGACGTTGCCAGCGCTGTTGCTGCGGCCGACCTGGTGATGATCCTGACCCCGGACGAATTCCAGGGCCAGCTGTACAAGAACGAGATCGAGCCGAACATCAAGAAAGGCGCCACCCTGGCCTTCTCCCACGGCTTCGCCATCCACTACAACCAAGTCGTACCGCGTGCCGACCTCGACGTGATCATGATCGCGCCGAAAGCTCCGGGTCACACCGTGCGCTCCGAATTCGTGAAGGGCGGCGGTATCCCTGACCTGATCGCCATCTACCAGGACGCTTCCGGCAATGCCAAGAACGTTGCCCTGTCCTACGCCTGTGGCGTGGGCGGCGGCCGCACCGGCATCATCGAAACCACCTTCAAGGACGAAACCGAAACCGACCTGTTCGGTGAGCAGGCCGTTCTGTGCGGTGGCTGCGTCGAGCTGGTCAAGGCCGGCTTCGAAACCCTCGTCGAGGCAGGCTATGCCCCCGAGATGGCCTACTTCGAGTGCCTGCACGAGCTGAAGCTGATCGTTGACCTCATGTACGAAGGCGGTATCGCCAACATGAACTACTCGATCTCCAACAACGCCGAATATGGTGAGTACGTGACCGGTCCGGAGGTCATCAACGCCGAATCCCGTGCGGCCATGCGCAACGCTCTGAAGCGCATCCAGAACGGCGAATACGCGAAGATGTTCATCCAGGAAGGCGCATCCAACTACGCCTCCATGACGGCCTACCGCCGTAACAACGCTGCTCACCCCATCGAGCAGGTTGGCGAGCGTCTGCGCGCAATGATGCCGTGGATCGCCTCCAACAAGATCGTCGACAAGGCCAAGAACTGAGTTCTGGTCTATGCATGAAGAAACGCGGCCTTGGCCGCGTTTTTTCATTGGGGCGCCCGCATCTGGTATAAAGCGACATCGCTGGGCCCGGTAGTTTTTGCCTTCGGCCCGGCTAAATTCATCTGCATATCTGCAAGGATGTTGTTCATGAGTGACCGTCCCGAAGAGCCCGGCAAGGCTCCAGAACCTGAAAGCCTCCTGCCCATCGACGAGCATGTCGAGGAAGGGCACGACGATCAGGGGCGCAAGGTTCGCCATCGCGGTATCTACCTGCTTCCCAACCTGTTCACCACGGCCAACCTGTTCGCCGGCTTCTACGCCATCATCAATGCCATGAGCGGTAATTTCTCCGTTGCAGCGGCGACCATTTTCGTGGCGATGGTCCTCGATAGCCTGGATGGGCGAGTGGCTCGCCTGACCAACACGCAAAGTGCTTTCGGTGCCGAGTACGACTCGCTGTCGGACATGGTGGCCTTCGGTGTGGCTCCGGCATTGCTGGCGTTCGAGTGGGCCTTGAGTGGCCTCAACAGCGTCGGACTTACCGTTGCCTTCATATATGTCGCCGGAGCTGCGCTCCGCCTGGCCCGTTTCAATACCCAGATCGGCAAGGCCGACAAGCGCTACTTCATCGGCCTCGCCAGTCCGGCGGCGGCGGGGGTCGTGGCCGGCACGGTGTGGGCGTTCAGTGACTTCGGTATCAAGGGCTCCAACATGTCCTTCATCGTTGCCATGCTGGTGGCTGCTGCGGGTATGCTGATGGTCAGCAATATCAAGTACTACAGCTTCAAGGACCTGGATCTGAAAGGGCGCGTACCTTTCGTGGCCATCCTCGTGGTGGTGTTGGCCTTTGCCGTGGTCTTCAGTGATCCGCCGCGTATCCTGCTGTTGATCTTCCTGGCCTACGCTGCTTCCGGTCCGGTGCAATACTTGCTCCAGATGCGCCGCCGCCAACACGTCGAGTGATGTAATTTTCCCGCGGCTCCGCAGTCTACTGGCCAAACCGAAGCCGTACTGCGGAGTCCCCGATGCTTATCAAGGTTTCACCTCCCTCTATCGCTCGCGAAAGCGAGGTCACTCCTGAATCCGTCTATCTGTCCCGTCGCACCTTCATGGCAGGTGTGGGGGCTGCCGCTGCACTTGCTGGCTTGCCTGTGCGCGCAGACGGGCCAGGTGACTATCCCGATGTAGAACCTGCGCCGACTCCCGCCTGGTTAGAGGGGAAGTTGTCGGCTACTCGTTGGCGGGCAAGCGTGCCGGGCAATGAGCCTATTACCCCGTTCGCCGACGCTACCCACTACAACAACTTCTACGAGTTCGGCACCAACAAAGGTGATCCTGCCCGCTATGCAGGCGCGCTTGCTGTCGAGCCATGGACAGTCAAGGTGGATGGCGAAGTCGGAAAACCGGGCAGCTTCGGTCTGGAGGACATGGTCAATCCCCATCAGTTGGAGGAGCGCATCTACCGGCTCCGCTGTGTAGAAGGATGGTCCATGGTCATTCCCTGGCTTGGCTTTCCGTTGGCGGAGCTGTTGAAACGGGTCGAGCCCACCTCCAAAGCACGCTTCGTCCGTTTCGAGACACGAGTCGAGCCCGAGCAAATGGCGGGTGTGCGTTCGGGGTTGTCCCTTATCGACTGGCCATACGTTGAGGGCTTGCGCATCGACGAAGCGATGCATCCGCTTACCTTGATGGCTGTTGGTATGTATGGGCGAGTGCTGCCCAACCAGAATGGAGCGCCGTTGCGTCTGGTGGTGCCTTGGAAGTATGGCTTCAAGAGCATCAAGTCCATCGTCCGCATCAGTCTGACGGAGGAGCAGCCTTCGACGACTTGGCAACTGATCGCGCCGAACGAGTACGGCTTCTATTCGAATGTGAACCCGGATGTGGACCATCCCCGCTGGAGCCAGGCGCATGAGCGGCGCCTGCCGAGTGGCCTGTTCAATCCCAGTGTGATTCCGACACGACTTTTCAATGGCTATGAGGAGGTCGCTGGCCTCTACGCCGGGCTCGATCTGCGGAAGAACTACTGATGCGTTATTGGCAATGGAGGTTCGTTGTCTTCCTCGGAGCTTTGGTGCCTCCGGTGTTATGGCTATATCAGGCGTGGATCTTCGCCCTGGGTCCTGATCCGGGAAAGGTACTCGTCGACAGGTTGGGCTTGGGTGTTCTCTGGCTGTTGCTGATTACCCTCAGCATGACCCCTCTGCAGAAGATGACCGGGTGGGGTGGATGGATTGCAGTCAGACGCCAGCTTGGTTTGTGGTCCTTCTTCTATCTATGCCTACACATAACGGCTTATGCCGTCTTTCTGCTGGGGCTCGATCTGCAGCAGTTGGCGAGCGATCTGGGGAAGCGCCCCTATATCTTCGTGGGGGCAGTAGCCTTTGCAGGGCTTCTGATTCTGTCGCTGACGTCCAACCGCTACAGCATCCGGCGGCTTGGGAGGCGCTGGAAGCTGATTCACCGGAGCGTCTATGGAATCCTGGGGCTTGGCCTGCTCCATATGCTCTGGGTCGTTAGGGCTGATATGACCGAATGGGCAGCGTATGCGTTGGTGGGTGCTGTGCTTGTGGGGTTGCGGTTACCTGGTGTTGCGAAGCTTCTGCCAAGGATCTTTCGGGGCGCGCTGAGAGTTGATGGAAATATTTCAAAATAGGTGTTGACGCCGTGGCTGAGGTCTCTATAATGCGCACCACTCCCACGGCGGACAACGAAAACTCCTTGAAAATCAATGAGTTAAGTGTTTGAAGTGGGATGCGGTTCCGGGGTGGTTGCGGATTCGCGGTGATTGATTTGCTAGTCAGGTTGATTGCTGAAAAGAGGTGTTGACAGCGAGTTTGAATGCTGTATGATTCGCCTCCCGCTGATGTTGAAGAG
>NZ_JAVYJG010000020.1:0-7571 GCF_032621675.1 Pseudomonas sp. zfem003
TTGTTCATTCGTACCCCGATGTTGCTGTCGTTCTCTCTGCCTTCGTCGCTGCTGTCGTTATCACCGCTCTTGTCATTTCCTATTGGGCCTCCATGCCTTGGAGGGATCGCTAATGACTTTTCGCACCGTCAGCTTCCAGGGCACCGCCCTTAGCTCCTCTCAGCGCCGCGCCCTGGATCAACAGCGCGCCGTCGCCCGCAGCTTCGTCAGCCCTCACCTTGAGCGCCAGATTCAGCAGGCCCAGCAGAACCTCGAACGTTACGAGCGTGAGACGTGGTTTTTCGACCGCTACGAGACCGAGCAGCTCCTGGCGGCCCTTCACCGGCATTCGACCATCTCCATCGCCGAGATGGCCGGTTACACGTTCGACCCACGGGCTTCCGCCCACTTTCCAGGCGACAACGCCTAACTACTGAGGAACCCTCAAATGCCCTTTATCTACCTCGGAATCACCCGCGACGCTGGCACCTCCAAGAAGACCAATTCGGCTTATGACATCGCCCAGGTCCACTACGCCGACGACGCCAGCAACACCGGTCGCCCTGACCGCAAGCAAGCTCTCGGCCTGGAAGGCAAGTCCATTGGTATCGCCCCCGAGGCCATCGCCAAGTTCCAGTCTCTGGAGCCTCTGACCTTGGTCAATTTCGAGTTCGAACCTGACCCCCGAAACATGGAACGCAACCGCGTCTGTGGCTTCAAGCGCGTTCCTGTTGAAGTGGCCAAGGCCGGCTGACGGAGGAGGGCGCCGTGATCATCCACGACCGCTGTTTCTGCGACCTGTGCGGCGAGTTCATCGGCCAGCTCTGGAATCAGCCGGCCCAAGCGCCCGACCTCGTACCCGCTGACACATTCCGCGCCTGTGATGACTGCTATTCGGCATCCGAAGTTGCTGCCTGCGAGCGCGTCGAAGTTCTGGAGTTCAACTATGCCGGCTGAACTTCAACAATTAACCGTACAGGGGCTTATCACCGTGTACACATCAGGATTCATGCTGACTGTCGCTGCATATGCGGTCGGCTTGAAAATCGGCGTCGTAATTAGCGCCATTCGCAAACTGTAAAGGAGTTCCAAAGATGACTGAGATTTTCGCAGCTGTTTCGTTCGGTGAAGTCGTTGCCTGGGTTGTCACCGCTGGCGTCGCCATCATCGGCATTCACATGGCCTTCAAGGGCATCGACCTGGGCAAGCGTGGCGTGCGTAAAGCCTAAACAGCTTTCGCCGCACAAGGGAGGAGGGCGGCAACGTCCTCCTTTTTTTATGGAACAAATAACTATCTCGATAACTTCCGCTGACATTGCAATGTTGGCGTATTCCTTGGTTTTCATTGGTGGAGTGATAGGCGGATGGGCATTTATTTTAGGTTTGCAACAACGATTTTAATTGTTTTCCTCTCTTTGTCGGCGCATTCCGCAGTTCGTCAAACCTTTAATCCTTCCCCTCAAGCTGTAATTAAGGGCACCGCCAGAACTGGCGCAGTTTCAACCCCTAATGGCGAAATTGCGTTTTACGGCCAGGAACAAGTTTTCGAGATGACTGCCGGAAATCGTTTCAATTCTGGTGACTCTGTTGGTCCTACTGTTCGCCGCGAGCCCCTTACATCTGGAAAGGTGGTAACGCCGTACGGGGAGGGCGCTTATTACGGAACTCCAAACCCGCAGGCTACGAAAGTTAAAGTTCAACCTGTTGTCAAAGTTCCCAAGACTCGATTAATCACGAAATTCAAGAATTTTGTTAAGGTTTCACCTGCTCAAATTGCCTTCAACGTTGCGAGCATGGCGGCTATTTCGGCTGTCGGATGGGTTATGGAGGAGGGTGTTAAGCCCGGCGGCGGAAAGGAGGTCACAATCGTAAAAGAAACTCCCGGCATGGTTCAGGGGTTGAATATGCCGTTTCGTGGCCCTGGTGCTAGCAGTTGCGCTTTTGCTTATTCAAATCCTGACGGCGTTTATACTGGCAATGGCTGGGTTTATGTCATTACTACCGGCACGCCATTTACTACCAACCCATTTACTTACGTAGGTAACTGCAATCCTAGATATGTTTCACAGGCTCAATCCTCTCAATTTACTGTTGTTGTTTCTGAGAAATCTAAATCGCCAGTTACTGATTCGGATATGGCGGCTCTCGATCCTTGGCTTAATGCTCAAAGCGCTGCTTATCTGAGTGATCTCCTTAAGGAAGTTTGCGAGGGCTCCAACAATCCTGCTGGCTGTTACGCTGAGATGAAGTCGTCCGGTTTCCTTTCCGGCCCTGCTTCTGTTGCTGGCCCCAGGTCTTCGACTACGCAGTCTTATCTCAAGCCTGACGGCACTCAGGGCACCAGAGTTACCAGCACCTCAACCGATTTTGGAATTAAATACGGCGACAATTACTTCGATGTTTCGCCAACTACTACCACGACTAAAACCGAGGACGGAACTCCGGTTTCTACGGAAATCGAGACCGACACTACTCCGCTCCCTGAAACCCCTCCAGACCCTGCCAAACCTGACGAATCGCCAGAGCCTCAGTATTCATTTCAGGACACCGATTTTCCCGACGTCGAGCCATTCTATAAGCAGCAATATCCCGACGGCCTAAAAGGTGTCTGGAACTCGAAACAGAAAGAATTCAAGGATTCAGCATTCCTCAAGTTCCTCTCCGGCTTCGTGCCTACGTTTTCGGGTGTTTGTCCATCATTTGGCCTGGATTTCAACATTGCCACCTGGGCGGCGTTCGGCCACCTCGACTTTATGAGTCTTTGCTGGGTCTTCGACTTCATCAAGATAATCATGATGGTTACAACTGTGTTTACTTGCCGCGCACTCATATTCGGAGGCTGATATGCAGGGTGTATTTAACTTTTTTACCGCACTCCTTGCGAAGATAGCTAACTTCGCCAAGTGGCTCCTTGCTGTTTTCAAGCAAGTATTCGTCGACATCTGGAACATTCTCACTGATAACGTTTGCTGGATTTTTGACCAGTCATTAGACGTCGCCGTTGCAGCTCTATCTGTAATTTCTGCTCCTTTCAATCCTCAGACGTATTACGCACTGATTCCCGCTGATGTAGCCAATATACTCGGATATATCGGAATACCTCAGTGTCTTTCTATTATCGTTGCTTCATTGGTAGTTCGTTTCACCCTGCAAACCATTCCTTTTGTTCGTTGGGGCTCATAATGATTAACCTACTTCTCGGCAACCCTGGCGGCGGTAAAAGTTATGAGTCCGTCGCCTTCCACATTATCCCCGCCGTTATTGAGCGTAAGCGCAAGGTAGTTACTAACCTCCCTTTGTGCCTTGATATGTGGGAGCAATATTTTCCAGGCTCAACGAAACTCATAGAGATTCGCGCCCCATACAAGGTCGGTGACAAGCTCGTCCAGCCGTTTAGTCGCGCTGAGGATTATCAAGACGACTGGAAAGACTCGGACACGCAAGTAGGCTGCCTGTACATTATTGACGAATGCCACAAGTCATTACCTCGCCAGGGCACGCCTGTGTCGGTCGAGGAGTGGTATGCAGAACACCGTCATACCGGCTCTGATGTTCTGCTCATTACTCAGTCGTACGGCAAAATAAACCCAGCAATTCGCGACCTAGTGCAAGTTGTCTACCGCTGCAAGAAGGCTGTTGCTTTCGGTTCTAGTGATCGCTATATCCGCAAAGTTCAGGACGGCATACGCGGCGAAGTTGTTAACACGTCCATCCGTGAGTACGAAAAGAAGTATTTTCCGCTCTATAAGTCGCACACCAAGTCTGATTCGGCAGTTCAAGAAGCGTTCGCCTCTGACATTGTTCCGATCTGGAAGCGCTGGCCTTTCCGTGGTGCTGCTATATGCGCCGTTCTCTTTGTTGGCATGGTTGCTTACAACCTGACGTCAGGCGACGACCCAGCGCCCCAAGTTGAGCCAGTTCAGGCCGCTTACACCCCGCCTCAACCTGCGCATCAACCCGCCAAGGAACCGCCTCCGCAGGCCACCCCGCGCGGGCCTGAGAAGAAAATGCACCCCTTTGACGGCTCAACCATGCACCTCCAGGCTATGGTGTATGGGCACCGCTACCGTGACGGTGTCGAGGTCGAGTATTTGAGCGGTTACGTCACCATCGCGCAGAACGGCCAGCCCATCCGGAGGGTTTCCTTCCAGGACCTTTGGGACACTGGTTACGAGATCGTCAGGCTCTCCGCCTCGGCTATTTCCGTCACTTACAAGGGGTACGACGTTGGTTACGTCGTGGCCGATCTGCCGGCCGTAGACCTCGGCAAGGCCCCGACCACTGCGGCCATCGCCAAATGAGCGGGAGGGCTCCCGCTTGCGGGAGGGACCCGCGATTGCAGGCGATGGTCGTAGCTGTCGCTTTCGTCTACGCTCTCCAGCTCGCAACACACGTCCGCCAAGGAGGCCCAAGAATGCTCATCGACCGCGACTACATGCGCCGCCGAGATGACCCGATCAAGTCACAACAGCAGCCACAGCCGGTCATGCCCAACGGCTACTGGCTGCCGCCCAAGGCCTGGAAAGCGCGTCTTTACCGCATCTTCGGCATGAAAGCGCCTGCCCGCTGGGTGTCGTTGTCGAATCGCCGTTGGTTGTGAACCTATGACCCTTGACCAGATCGTCATCATGTCGGCCTTCGTGGCCATTTTCAGCGGCTTGCTACTCGCGATTACCTGGGAGTGAGCGCAGGCCTTCCGATCCCAGGTTGCTCATAATGGACGGCGTTACGTTGAGCGGGGTCCGGACACTGGCGTAGCCTTCCGGGCCCTGCGTAACGTAATGGCGATTATGAGTGACCCCATCCCCCTCCCGATCCCGCCGCACCTCGTCCGCGAGGCGCGCTTGTACGCGAAACCTGGCTCCGACCTCGATGCGGTCTGTTACGTGCTGCAGGACTATCCCAACCTCGTTGCCGATCTCCGCCGCCTGCGTGCTCGCGTTCTCCAGCTGGACGACGAAGCTGCGGACCTCGACCGCCGCGTCGAGCGCCTGCAGGCCGCCTGCCGCGAAATCCTCGATCTTTAATTGCTAGCATTTCTTCGCCGGCATCGAGCACCAGGACGTCAAAATTGCTATCACCGCCTGAAGGAGTCGTGCTAGCATTTTTGCACCTGGTCAGATCCGCCCGGGTTCAAAATTGCTATCACGGAGAGATTCGCATGTCAGGCAAAACCCTCACCATCCGCGACCCCGACGTCGACGTTCTGCGCAACATCAAGCTACTGACTGGCAAGGGCACTGCATCGCAAGCGCTCATGGCCGGCGCCGCCAAGGCCATTGCGCTCAATGACCTCGTCGCCGATCTGCGCGCCCAACTGGCGGCAGAGCGTGAGAAGGTTGCTGTTCTGCAGCGAGTTCTTCGTGACGCTCACGGCGCCGCTGTCCAGTTGGCCGAGATTGCAGGGCAGGGCGACCTGTTCGATCCGTCCAATCCGCTCCGGCCCGGTGCTCGCCGCTAGCATTTTGTGCGCTCCAGCTGCAGATCCAGGGCGAAAATTGATAGCAATTTTTCCTGCAGGAAACGCCCTGGATCTCGCCAATTGCTAGCGATTGGATCCGCTCCAGGGTGATAACTCGCCGCCGCTCCGCAGCACGTCCGCGAACGCCTCGCCTCCAGCCGCTCCGAACTCACCGCGCGCCATGATCACCCCACGGGCGCGCACTGCGGCAACACATAGCGCACGGAGCTGATGCACGGCCTTTTCTAACAGATCTCCGAGGAACGACCCGCCCGCCTAGCCCAGCCGGGGCGGCTCGATGGTGATGCGCAATCGGATTGCTTTTGCCGTCTTGCAGTTCGGAATTCTGAACATTGCGTTCAGCATGTTGCACGGATCGGGGTGGGGGTGCTGTTACACCCCCACTTTGGTATGCGATCGCGTACCGCTCTCTATCTCAGCGCCTCTTGCTCGTATCCGAACAGCACGCCTTTCAGCGCTATGCGTGCTTGGTTCCTGATATCCACCGGCAGTGCGTCGAAGCGCCTCAGAATCGGCGCCAGGTCTTCGGATAACGTTCTTTCGTGCTCGTTAAGCAGTAACTCATCGGTCGACACCCCTAGCACTCTCGCGAGCCTTACGATGATCTCGCCCGTCGGATCTGACCTCCCTGCCTCGTATGCCGTGTAGCTGGATTTGCTGACACCTGCCGCCTCCCATACGAAGCGCTGGGTAAGCTTTCGCGCCTCCCTCAATTTCTTCAGGTTGGTCCCTATGGTCATGGCTCGTTCCTGGCTGTTTTCGCTCATGACCCCATCCTAGGTACTGGTGCTTTATACAGTTCCGGTAAACCGGTACATTTTTGCTTGCATTCTGGCAATTGTCGGTCCTATTATCCCGTCCATTCGGTATTGCTTTTCCGATATTGACAGGGAATTCCATGTTCATCGACTGGCTCAGCGTTTCTCAAGAACACGATCACGACCTCCCGGTTGTCTGCGATGTGTTCACGCTTACCATCGATGCCAATACCCACGAGGTGCTCAGCACTCGTCAGCCCTGGTTCAAGCACGAAGGCAGCTACTCCACCTCGATCAAGATCAGCGTCCAGGGCCGAAAGGTCCGAGTTGATGGCAACCCCAGCAAGTTCAATCGCCTCGACAACCTCTTCGGCTACGAAACCATTGGCCAGTGCATCAACGTTTACAACCAGCTCCTCGCTGAATACGGCCTTCCCCCGTTCACCAAGTGCACCCGTGTTGAGCTTCGTCAGGGCGCCTCTGGTGCTCGTGCTGGTGACTGGGTTGCGGATGGTTGCTCCCTGGAGCGCATCGACCTGACAACCAATGTCGCTGTAGGGGAGGGCAACGTACTGGCCTATCTCCGCGGGCTGTCTACCCAGCGCATCGGCCATTCCATCGGCTACCTGTACCCCAACGGCCGCACCGTCGATTGGACGGCAGGCGGCAAGCGAAAAGGGGGCGTCCGCCTCCAATACCGCAAGGTCTACGACAAGGCCTTTGAGATGTCAGAACACACCAGGACCCGCGTCCTGCGCATGTTCGGCGATGCGTCACCCGAGCTCGAGTA
This sequence comes from Pseudomonas sp. zfem003, assembly GCF_032621675.1. NCBI lineage: Bacteria > Pseudomonadati > Pseudomonadota > Gammaproteobacteria > Pseudomonadales > Pseudomonadaceae > Pseudomonas > Pseudomonas sp. zfem003. The sequence continues at coordinate 7,010 of NZ_JAVYJG010000020.1, forward strand.
TGTCGATCAGCTCATTTCCTACTGCAACCAGCATGGCGTTGTCCGGCAAGAGCAGGAACTCAAGCAAGAGTTTCTGGCCCGCGAAGGTCTGCGCTTCTGGGGCCTGTTCAAAGAATCCCGTCTCCGCACCATTCACGACGACTTCCTCGCGGTGGACACCAAACTGAAGGTAACGGCCATGGACCTCGTGACGATTGCCGGCCAGCTTCTGGCCGAAAAGGTTGTTGATAGCACCTACGCGGCAAATATGACCGCAATGGTGGCGTTGAACTGGAGCAACGGTCAGGTTTTTGACCTCACCAAAAGCGCTGTAAAGAAGCACCGCGCTCGCCTCCGCAAAATCGGCATCGACATCGCCAACCCCTGCGATACCTCCCGGTTTACTCCGGTCATCGTGCGCCAGGCTCGCGAGGTCACCAAGAGTTACGACCTCCCCATTCCGTCTTGGTACCGCCGTCCTGCTGCCCACCTGCAACTGGTGGCCGCATGACCTTCCTCGACGTTGTTATCTGCTTCTGCGCCGTCTTCCTGCTCGGTCGCTTTGTGTTCGTTTTTATCGACC
>NZ_JAVYJG010000021.1:0-19544 GCF_032621675.1 Pseudomonas sp. zfem003
CTTCGTGGCGGCTCACAACGCATCGCTGCGGTCGTTCCTCCCTTGCTCTGCTGTTCCCCGCCCGAACCAGGGCGGTCCGGTTTCACCGGACGGGCGCGCGGCGTCCGCCGTCCGCATGCTTCGCACCTTTTCTCCGCCCTGGACGGGCTGCGAAAAGGCAGACCGGGAAAATCGCGTGGGCGCGATTGTTCCCTTGTCCGCCGCGTGGGCGCGGCGAACATCTGTGCGGATTGCTTTTTATCGCGTTTCGATACGCGCAAGCGCCTATCGAAACGCTATGTGCCGCCTTCGTCGTTCCGCCGAAGGCTGCCAACACCTTTTGGGTGTTGGCGGCGGCCTGCTGGCCGCTAAGAGCTGCCACCGCCTTTTGGGCGTTGGCGGCGCCGTGGGCGCCTGCTCCCTTGAGGGAGCAAGAGCAAGTCGGCTCGCTCCGGGCTGTTCCGTCGCGCCTTCTCGCGTAGCCATCGCCCAGCCTGCGGCGGGCTTGGCTCGCTCGGCGTCGCTCGGAGCGCCCGGGCGCTCCGACTTCGGCTCTGCCCTACGCGCGCTTTGTCCTCGCCCAGCCTACGGCGGGCTGGACTCGCTTGCTTCGGGAGAGCCGCCAGCTTGGCGCTCACGCTCGCGCATCGGCCTCGCCCAGCCTGCGGCGGGCTTGCCTTGCGCATCGCCTGCTCGCAGCGCTGAATTTTTGTCTGACCGTTCCGGTCGCATTGCTCAGGCGAGTCTTGCCGTCGTTCGCCTTGCGGCGTCCTCGGCGCGCTCGCGGCAATGCCGCCCACCAAGGAGATTGCATTGCAGGTAGATCAGAAGGAGGGCTTTTCCGTGTCCACCTGGACACGGGCCGAGGCGATAGACCGAGGCAAGGCAAAAATGGAGGCCGTCATTCGATGGCTTGCATGGTTTGACTACGCCGACCGGGAAACCTTGGCTGCCATGTTGGGCGTGGATGTGAATGGACAAAGTGCTTTCTTTAAGCGCCTAGAGAGTTCGGGGTTCGTCCAGGTCGAAATTGCGCCCGGCATTCGCCGGCGAATTTACGGCCTGGGTGACTCGGGCTTTGAGTACGCACTGATGCTTCTTCCAGAGCTGGAGTTGAAGCGCAGGCGCCGTTTGCCGGCATGGGTGTCGCTCGTGCATTCGTTTTCTGTTCAGGCTGCAATCATCCGGCGCATGCCGGAGATTGCATCTATCCGGCCGGAGAAAACGCTGAAGCACCTGCGCGCCGTGCGGCTGCCTGACGCCATCCTTACGCTGAAGGACGGAAGCACGGTGGCTCTTGAGGTGGAGTTGAACCACAAGTCGAGCGCGCGCGTGTTCAATATTTTCCTGTCCCACCTTAAGAACATTCGTTCGGAGCACTACGAGCGCGTTTTGTACGTTTTCCCAGGTGAGGCGCTGTGCCGCCTGTATCGTGAAAAATTCGACTTGCCTGTCTGGCCCATCTACCGAATGCGCGAAGGGAGCACCCGGCTTGTTCTTGAGACAAGCCGGAATTTCGATGCGGCGCAGGTGCATCAGTCGAGCATGTTCACATTTACTGTCGAGGAGCTTTATTCGCTATGAGCATGGTAGAGACAGCCGTAGGCATGGTGCCTGAGAGTGATAGCCAAGGTTGGGAGCTTTTGCTGCACTACTTCAGTCCAGTGATGCAGTACTACCTCGATGAGGCGGTCACGGAAATCATGGTGAACCGCTACGACGAAATCTGGATTGAGCGCGGTGGGCATCTTGAGCGCGTCGATGCCACTTTCGGGACTGAGCGCGCCCTGCAGGAATTCATCTACCAGGTAGGGAATCGACTCAACCAACTGGTGGATGAAGACAACCCCATTCTGGATGCGCGTTTCCCTGACGGTTCACGCCTTTGTTGCACCCTGCCAACGGTTACGCCAGGCGGCTCTACGATCACCCTGCGCTGTAAACCACGTCAGTCGTTCACTTTCGAGGATTTGGTTGGCTTTGGTGCGTTGACGCCGGAGATGGTGGACTACATCAGGGGGCGGGTTCAGGCCGGGGACACCATGCTTGTGTCTGGCAATACGGGTTCAGGGAAAACGACTGTTCTGCGGGCATGCGCAGCATTCATTGACAAGCGCGAGCGCGTCATCAGTGCGGAAGACACAATGGAGCTTCACCTGAAGCAAATGCTGCCGGGGGCGGTAGAACATGAGGCGCCGAAGCGGCGCCCGAAGGACGGCGTACAGCCGGTCACTCTAGCGTCGCTAATCAAGCTGATGCTGCGCGAGCGACCAGATCGTGGATGGGTTGGTGAGATCCGCGATGCGTCCGCGGCTGATGCGTTTCTGCAGCTGAGCAACACCGGCCATACGGGTGGGGCTAGCAGCCTCCATGCGAACGGGCCTGCGGATGCCGTTCGGCGTATCCAGTACATGATCGCCGCTGCTGGCCTGGTTAGCTACGAGTTGGCCGGGCACCAGGTGCTCGGTGGTGTTCAGCTGCTGATCCACTGCGCGCGCAGTTACAAATGGGGCCGGAAAGTCACGCATATCTGTCGGATCGAGGACGAAAAGATCATTCCGGTTTTCATCTTCGATGAGGCCGAGCTGAAGCACGTCCGTGTCGGGTGAGGGCACCCCTCCCGGGGGGGCCAGGGTTGCACCCTGGACGGCAGACCAACACCAAGGGGCGCTGCCCCTTGTAAACCCCGCTCTCGCCCGCGAGGCGTCGGGAGGCAGGGGGAAGAGCACCCCCTACCTCCCTAGCTGAGGCTGCCCCCGCCTTCAGCTTGACCGCTCTTCGCTCAGGAAGGGCCCTTGGCGGGGCGCTGGTAGCGTTCCTGGCCGATCAGCAGCGGCTGGAGCACGTCGCCGGCCAGGCCGGCGCCGAGGCGACGGGCCGGGCCTGTACGTCAAAACACACAAACAACCTGGTGCTGTACGTTTCCTGGGGTGGACGTGGCCACCGTGACGGCCGGCGCCGGCCGCGCGGATCCTGCAGGACGGATTGCAATCGTTTTTCCGTCCTCGAGGATCCACCTGGTCGAGAAAATGCAATCAGAGTGGGTGTGCTAGAGTTGGCCTTGCTGGGCGAATGGCTCAGCGCAACAACCGGAGAACTCTGGAAATGACCGATACCTGTGAAGAGCTGAAGCTGCTGCGTAACCTGTTGTCTCGCTGGCTGTCTATCGACAGTTGGGAAGACAGTCAGATAGCCCCATTGCCCCTGGTTGAATCCACCAGGGAGGCGTTGAAGGGGAACATGCCCGAATCGACCGTGGTGGTTCTCATCAGTGGTGGTTGCTTGCAAGGGGTGTGGTCGGACGTGCAGGGGCTGGCGGTGGAGCTGATCGACCGGGACAATGAAGCTGCGGGCGACCCCATGCCTGACCTCGATGAGGTCACGCAAGGGCTTCGCGCGGTGTGGTGAGTGGAAAGGGGCCTTGAGCCCCTTTCTTTTTTGCAATCATTATTCGGTGCCGGCAGCTGCCTGGAATGCTAAAAATGCAATCATAATTCTTGATCGGCAGGCCGAGGCCCCGTATAATGGGCCCTGCAGGTTGGACGAATGGTTCGACCCTTACCCGGAGAATTCCGACATGACCACGCAACAACTCTCTGCTGTTTCCTCTCGCCGCGTTTCCGAGCGCTCTCGCTTGAACACCCTTCCGCGTCATTTCGGCCGTCTGATGATGGTCGTTGAGCATGCTGTCATGGATGCAATGGGCGAGCTGGCCAGCGCCTACCAGGGCGGCTATTGGGAGTTCTACGAGCTGTCGAATGGCGGCTTCTACATGGCGCCGAATGCACCTGAACGCTTCATGCTGCTGAGCCAGGGTAGCGGTAATGAGGGTGAGCTGAGCGCCGATGCCGCTGGCATCGTTGCCTGCCTCTTTGCGATCAATCGCGTTTGGGGGCGCTACCAGCTCGACGGCCTGGCCGATCATTACCACTGGCTGCTCGCGTTCGCGCGCGAGCATGTGGAGTGGAACACCATCGCTCATATCATCGCCTGATGACAGCCCGGCCCGGCGTGAGCCGGGCCACCTGTGGGGGTTCGGAATGAAGTCGAGCGAAGCTGGTGTGCCGGGGGCGGTAGACATTCGGTGGCGATATTCGGTGCGGTGGTGCCTGCCGTATACGCCGTGCCCGGGGCCGCTGGAGCTTATGGTGGTGCAGGTGCCGCCTGGTCAGAGGGCGCCCCAGGAGATTCTTGATTGTTGGGCTACCAGGCCGCAGGGCTACGGGCTGTGCGTTGACTTTCCGCAGTCTAAGGCGGTCAAGCGGTGGACTGCCGAGCGCAAGGGAGCTGTCCGTCTCAAGAGGCTGGAGGCTCGCTTGCAGAGACAGGCGCCGCTTTTCGCGGACGAGCTGCTGGAGCGCGAGCAGCAGGAGCGGGCGGACTACTTCAAGGGGCTCTAGCGGGGCTATACTGCCTGCGCCGTGCGAATGGCTCGGCGTCACAAACGGAGAATTCCGCATGCAAGACTTTACCGATGAGGAACGGGGCATCATTGCCCAGGCGCTGGAGATCCTGGAGCGCAAGCTGCAGGGGAAAGCAGCTTTAGAGTCGCCTGAGGCTGTGCGTTGCTATCTTCGGCTGCTGTTGGGGCCGGAGCGCAATGAACACTTCGGAATGATCTTCCTGGATACCAGGCATCGGGTACTAACCTATAAGAGCCTGTTTCATGGCTCTATCAGCGGTGCGAGCGTCTACCCGCGAGTGGTGGTGCAGGAGGCTCTAGCCTGCAACGCTGCCGCAGCGATAGCCGTACACAACCATCCAAGCGGGTGCGTGGAGCCTTCCCAGGCAGATCGAACTCTGACTGTGAAGCTCCAGGACGCATTGTCTCTCGTTGAGGTTCGCTTGATTGACCACATGGTGGTCAGCCATAGCGATTACTTTTCCTTCGCAGAGCGTGGGCTGCTTTAGCAGCCCACCGCTTTCTCACGTCTGGAGAAAACTATGGAGACTCAAGGAACCTATCAGGTGTCGACCACGTATGTTCGCGGGGACAGCCTTCGTCTGTTTGCTGAGGGGTGGGTGGCACCAACTGCGCCGGAAGTTCGGCAGGTGCTGCAAATGGCTGGTCTGGATCCACGGGCTGCCGGTGACTTCCTCGGGGTGTCACGCCGCCAGGTCAACCGTTGGACTACCGCCGAGGAAGAGATTGCCTACAGCTGCTGGGTGATGTTGTGCCAGCGTGCCGGCATCGGCTACCTGGTCGGCCAGGCCGCGCCGCAGTGGCGAGAGCGGGAAGGGGAAGGGGAGCGGAACCTGTATCGCTTTGAGCTGGATCGGATCCATGCGATAGAGGTATACGGGAGGCCGGAAATGGCCTGGTACGAGTGGCGCGGATTGATGAGTGGCGAGCAGGTGGCAGGCTCGGAGGATGCGGGCTACGGCGATCCGCTTGTAGCTCTCCGGGACGCCCTGAATTGGCTGCTGAGCTGATGCCGTATGGCGAATGGCTTACACGTAGGGTAGTCGTTTTACTCTTATGATCCGCCAATCTTTTGGCTAAGACCTGTCTGAAATGTGTGAAGAAAGTTACACATTTCGGTTTTTTGACATGGAAGGACTTGGCGGCCACGACGCAGCGGGGTAAGTTCCTCCCCGCTAGTCGTTAGGCATCAATGGACGATGCCAGGTTAAGTCCCCGTGCGATCCACCAGGATCCGGCGCAGCTCGGCCTTCAGAGTCTCGTAATCGCGAGCCTTCCGAGGATCGAAGCGGTCGCTGTTCTCAAGTGCGATTTCAAGCAAAGCCCGTATGACCATCGAGCGCGATGGTCGTCCGAAAAACCTTTCGGACTGCAAGGGCTCCACCAATTTTTGATCCGTCTCTTCCAGGACTTGTCCTGGCAGCGTGATGTTCGTCGGCGTTGATCTGCTCATGCAGCGGCACCGGTAGGGCTAGGCATTGCCATAGCTCTAGATATGTGTATATTTATGCGCATATCTCTATACATTTCTGGACAAGGAGTCGTTAATAAATGGGCGAGCATAGAAACCCCAACCTCAAAAATAAAGCGGTGTTCACCCAGCGCGACATGATTCTTGGAATCCCGTCGCGTGTTTTCATCGGAACGCTGTTCCTGGTCGCCTTCGCTGCTGTCGTCTTCTGCGTCTATCTGCCCATCTACCTCGGCCTGGGCTCAAGCCTCGTCATCGGCCTGCTGGTACTGATCCCCGTCTACCTCGTCCACAAGGACGATCCCGAAGCCTACATCGTCTGGCTGCGCAGTCTCTTTGCTGCGGCCAGGCTCACCGTCAGTCGCAGCACTCGGCGCCGTGTGCTGCTTCTGTCTCGCCGTGCTGACGGCAACTTGCAAGTAACCACCATCACGAAAAGGAACTAACCAAATGCTGAACCGCGTTTTCTGGCTGTTCGCCAGCCTCTTCCTCTCTCCGCTGGCCTTGGCCGCAAACAACGACGTTGACCTGGGCTCCCCCGGCGACGGCCCTCTGGCCGCCTTCGCCGGTTTCATGCAGGAGCTGGTCAACTTCGTCGGTGGGCCGGGCGTGCTCTTCATCGTCTTCGTTTCCGCGGCTGCCGGTATTGGCCTGTGGGTGATGGCGCCCAAGTCCGGCTCTGCGGCGGTTGCCTGGATCGCCCGTGTCTGCGTCGGTGGTATCGCGTTGTTCAACCTGGCGCTGCTGCTGGCCTGGTATCAGGGGTTCTAAGTCATGGGCGAAGCAGCACGAGTAGGCACCCCGTTCAACGAAGCCCTCTGGCTCGCCGGGGCATGGCAAGACTTCACCCTGTCGCATGCAGGCGGCCTCATCGGCGGCCTTGAGCTGTCCGGTATCGACCCCAAGGGGTTGAGTGAGGGGGACTTGGAAAAAGCCTCCGTGCTGCTGCGCAACTTGCTTCAGACCCTGAATCAAGACCTGGTTGTCTCGCAGTATTACTGGCATTTCGAGGGGGCCAAGGTTGCGCTCCAGGAGCGCGACAACCCGCGAAGCAACATGCTGTCGAAGCGGCGCATGGACTTCCTCAACAACAACCGCAACCTCAGTTGCGGTCGTTTGTTTTGGCTGCTCGATGTTCCTACCACGGAGAACATCAACAAGGTGCTGGCTACCGGCACCCTCAAGGCGCTGTTTTCAGCACCTTTCGAGCGCAAGTCTCGGGAGCTGCTGAAGGCCAAGCTGACCAATTGGGGCGCCTGGCTGGTCGAGCAAGAAGAGCTGCGCCGCCAATGCGACCTTCTGGATAGCTCCTTGGAGGATCTCGACGCCAAGCTGCAGATCCTCTCCGCGTCCAACCAGCGGCTGGGGGTGCGGGAGCAGTGGGCGCTTTTCCGTGCATTGGTCAACCTGCGGCCCGAGTACCTGGACAGCGCACTGGACGAGGCTGTCCCGGGCGACGATTGGGACCGGCTGCTGGCAGATGGCGATATCCATCCGGTCAACATCGACGGCATGGAGTGCCTGAAGATCGAGGGCGCTGAGCCCGTTTATGCCCGCATCGCGTCGATGGTGGGTTATGGCGCCGAGCATGTGCCGGAAGGCATGTGGGGGAGGGGAGACGTTAAGCCGATCCTGCAGCACGGCAACTACCTGGTGATGACCCGCTTCAGTCCCCTTACGGCGCTGCAGAAGGCGTTGATGCTGACCGGCAAGGAGAACGAACTGCACCGCAGCCAAATGAAGCTGTCGGCGCTGATGAAGGGGGAGGATGTCAGCTCAGAGATTGAGCGGAAGATCAACGACAGCGGGATCCTTAAGAAGAAGGTTCAGGAGCTGGAAGAGGCGGCGAACACCCCTGATCGCTATGGTCACTTCCATTCGCATGTTGTGGTCTTCGACCGCGACCCTGCCAAGCTCCGGCAGACCTGCCGCCAGATGGCTACCGCGTTGACGCAGAGCGGCTTCCATCCGGTGTGGGAGAGCGCTGGGCAGATCGACTTGTTCCCGATGCTGTTGCCTGGTTATCCGAATCGTTGCTTCCGCAGTTCCGAGTTCACCACCTCCCAGGCCGGCGCGACCGCGTTGGTGTTCAAGAGCAGCGAAGGCATCAAGACGTGGGGGGAGCAGCGGGAGGAAGCGGTTTACATCCTGGAGAGCGATGACGGCACGCCATTCCACTACACGCCATTCATTGGCGATAAGTGCCTAGTCCTCGGCGTTGGCCCGACCCGTTCTGGTAAGTCGTTCACCAAGAACGTCATGGCTGGTCACTTCATGAAGTACGGCAACGGCGAGGGGCTGGGTTCACTGTATCAGTCCATCGGCGTGGATCCGGGCGACGAGCCCCTAGCCATGTTCTTCAAGGATCACGGGGGGATTTTCCGCATCGAGAACCCGGAAACTGATCGCGGGTTCAATCCGTTCGTGGCGGCGGGGGGTGTGGACGACGCGCATTTCACCCACCACATGCTGTCGCAGATCCGCATCATGTTGAAGCTGAACGACAGCGAGGCGCTGCGCAGCTTAGATGCCCATGAGCAGCGCGACCTCGACCGCGCCCTGCAGGCGGTTCTCCACCTTCCGCCACACATGCAGAACATGAGTTCGCTGGCTGACCACTGCACCCAGGGCCTGAAGCAGAAGCTGAACCGCTGGGTGCGCGGAGGCATGTACGGAAACCTCTTCGACAACAAGGTCGATGGCATTGGTCAGATGGACAAGCGCCTGGCTGTCTACAACCTGGCCGGGGTGAAGGACATGCCTGAGCTGGCCCAGCTGGTGATGAACGAAATTTTCTACCGTGTCATCCGGCTGTTTGAGGATCCTCGGTACCGCAGTGTCCCGAAGTTCCTGGAGATTGACGAAGCCCAATACATCTTCGGTATTCCTGGATCTGTAGAGCGCGCCGTTGCAAAAGCGCGTACCTGGTTCAAGCACTTCGGTGGAATGGGCTTCTGGACTCAAAGTCCTGAGCACTACATGAATATCCCGGAATGGAACACTCTGCGTAGTTCTGCATCCACCTGGATATTCATGCCCGACCAGGAAATGGATAAGGACTTGTACAAGCAAGCCTTCCAGCTCAAAGACGGCGAGTGCGATGCCATCGCCTCGCTCACTCCGCGTAAACAGGCATACATCATTCAGCGTGAAGTTGGAATTTCCAAAACGGTGAATGTCAATGTCGCGCCTGAAGAGTATGTGATTGCCACCAGTCGTCCGACTGAGGCCGTTATTGTCAAACAAATGCTTGAGCAATATCCGAACGATATTGACGAGGCAGTCAAGCAGATGGTCAGCCGCATCTTTAAAGGAGAGTGACGATGAATATCAAAGTAACTCTACGAGCCGCTATTGCTGCAATTGTTATGAGCATCGCGCCGGTGCCAGTAACTGCAAGTGGCTTCCCGACTGTGGATATTGCCGCTATTGCTCAGTCTGTTACGGATTACATCAACCAGTTGCAGCAGTACGCCGAAGCGATGGCGCAAACCGTGCTCGACGAAAGCCAGCTGGCCGAAGCAATCAAACTCTATGAGCAGACGATGGTCGAGTATGACCACATGCTGCGGCAGATGGAGGGTTTGAAGAGCCGCATTTCTAACCGGCAGTGGCAGCAGATCTATGCGAAGTACGGGAGTGTCATCAACACCTATCCGGGCATGAAGCCCGACTTCGATTCTGCCCGCTGGGCGAAGATCAACCGCGAGCTGGAAACTCTCTTTCCCCGTGCGCAGCGCCTGAGCGACATAGAAGACGACCTGGCGTCGCTTGCCTACGACTCGAACTCCCTACAGCACGTCACCGAGACGGCCCGCCAGAGCTATGCGCGCGAGCAGTTGGCGGTCGGCCAAAGCATGTTCGTCCAGGACATGGACGACGAGCTGGAGGTTCAGATGGGGCGTTATGGCGAGGTCTCCAGCAAGCGGGCCAGCCTCGGCCCGGAAGATCACTTGGCAACGCTTCAGGTAATGGCCGAGCAGAACGAACTTGTTATTGAAGCGCTGCAACAACAAAGCGCCATTAACAATGCGCAACTTCAATATTCCAATCAGTTGGAGTCGCACTACTTCTCCAATCAGAACGTGGGGCGTAAAGCGACTTTGAACGAGGTTAAGGCGCGTCAATCCCGACCAATCGTCGTTAATGAATCGCCCCTTGTGAATTATTGAGGTTCGTTATGAAAGGTCTTATTGCAACACTGTTGGTCTTGTTTGTTTCGTGTGCTGCTGTTGCAGATGAAGCCGATGCCGCGCGTGAAAAGATGATCCAGGACGGCATTAAAGTCTGCCAGAAGAAGGGCTTTGCAACTGTCGGTGAGCGTGACAAGTGCGTTAGTGAGTTCACTGCCAAAGCTAACGAGCGTTATCCGGCCCGTGGCTCCGAGGCTTATGCCAAAAAGCACTACGCCGGCATGAGCAAGGCACAAGCCGAAGCGGCCCTGATCGAGCTGCGCAAGGAGTGGGAGGCTGCACCGAGGGGCGGCTACTTCAGTGCTCGGCGCACCGGCCCGGCCAGCAAGAAGGCGATCGCCGAAGAGGGCTGGTGGATCCAGACCAGCATCCTCGGCGTGCGCCAGTCTCAGGACGATCCTTGGTTCATGGAATGCAAGGGCTATCAAACGGCGAACATCGTGCGCCGCTGCCCCCTCGGTAAAGGGGGTGAAGAGTGATCCAGATCCTGAGCTTACTGGTGGCGCTGGGCGCGGTGGCCGTCATGGTCATCGCCTGGCGTGCTACCCGCGCTGCTCGACTGGTGGCGAAAGGGGAGGGGGCGCTGCCGCCTTCTCCCTTGCAGCAGCTGCAGCCCAAGCAACGCCGCTCGCTGTTCCTGGCCTTGGGCCTGCTGGTTGTCTTCCTGATGCCGCTGGTACTCATTCAGCCGGCCGAGGCAGCTCTCTCCGATACGATGCGTGGGATCTTCGACGGGGCACTGGCGACCTTCGTCAACGGCATCATGCAAGACACCAATAACGATATTTATACCTGGTCTTGGATGATGTTCCTGGCCCTGGCTTTCCTGCTGCTCTTCATTGAGGTCGTGAAGTTTATATTTGAAGGGTTTAATGCGGCTTCCCATCTTGAGGCGCTTTGTTATCTCTTCATAACAATGGGGTTGATGGCCAGCTACAACGCATTCACCGAAGCTATTTGGGGGGTAGGTGTCGGCCTCTCTAATGGTTATCAGCAGTACCTGGTCGGGAATACCGACAATTTCTTTCTGTCGCAGTGGATACATAAAGCTACTGGCGCGGTGGTTCTCGATGACTTGGATCTTTTCGACTCAATCAGGCTGATTCTTTATACGGTGCAATGGACGGTAATCTGCGCGCTGCTCGATGTTGTCTTTTGGTTGGCAGCAATGTGGGCTGAGTTCGGCTATGCGCTGGCAAAGATCACTGGTCTGATATTCGTGCCGTTCCTTCTGTTGCCAATGACGCGCCCACTGTTCGACGGTTGGTTCAAGTTCTTCTGTGGATTCGTATTCCTGCTAATCATTCTGAAGGCAACGATGGTTGTTGCGGCAATCACCATAAAAGCAATTCTTGAATCACTTGGCGTAAGTTTTTCTGGCGACTACGGCGACCCGGCGCAAGTTGTTCAGATTGCCAAAGAGAATATGTATTTGCTGTTGGATGCGTCAGCAATGTTGCTGATTGCAATCTTGTTCATCCTGTCGTCATTTGCATTCGCCTCGATGATTGCGGGTGGCGTGGGCAATCTGAGCGGCGGCTTGGGCAAGGCAACCAATATGGCCATCCGCAAGTTTCTTAAGTAAGGAGGCGTTATGAACGCACGTTTGGATGACGCCGAACTTCAGAAAGTTCAGGCTCAAACTGATAAACCCAAGCAGAACGCACAACTTCGCGCAGAACGAAATCGCTGGTTTGTGCTGTGCCTGTTCCAGGTGTTTGCTGTGATTCTGGCAGTCGCATTTGCCTGGTATGGCTTTAAAAAGGCCGAAAACAATACCGAGTTGGTCTATGTGAAGCTCTATCCGGACGGCACTTCAGATGTAGATAATTTCACGCCGGATGATGAGCAACTGTATTTCCGATCCACTATTGACCAAGCGTTCGAGACTTACATCAAGTCGCGCTATGGCCAGCAGCCGGAAACCATAAAGCGAGACTTCGGCATGGCCGGTGTATTTATGTCCCAACCCATGTACAACGATTTCGTGAGTACCCAGCCAGGCGGGTTCAATGCGGCTCAGAAGGCGGCTGATATTTCAGTCAACAAGAACTCTGACCGCATTGAAATTGAGTGGGGTTTTTCCGACCACTACGACAAGATCCCTGCGGTATTCGATAAAAAGAATGGAGAAGTGATTCGCTCGAATATCTACTTCACCAGGATCACAAAAACGGCGACCGGGCTAGTTAAGCCGAACGGTACCGAAAAACTAATCCTTCGCGCTCAATGGCGTTTACTGCCAAAGAAAGAGCTGTCGAGCAAGAAGAAAACTTGGCTTCGCGTAAACCCCGTTGGTGTTGAGATCGTGCAAGCCGAACTGATTGAAGACCCGTCTAGTTTCACGAGTGCAGAGGCCAAATAATGATGAAAACCCAACTTTCCGCTATCACCGTTCCGGTGCTGCTGATGATTGCCATGAGCGCTCAGGCATCTACTTGCCGGGTAATTCATTGGAAGCCGGACAGCGTTGTCCAGATCAACAGCGCAATTAACCTCGGCACTCGGGTTGAGCTGCCGGCCGACAACATCACGGATCCCGTGCCCAGCTCCGACCTGTGGAACGCTGAGGGCGCTGCCAACCAGGTGATGATCAAACCCAACAGCCGGGAAGATCAGGGGCAGAAGGTCGTAGTCCGCGCCTGGACGGCCGATGGCAACGCCTATGACATTGTGGCCAACCGCGTTGAAGACAGCGCCCGGAATGACGTGTGCGTCAAGGTGGTGGCTGATGGCATGTTCTTCAGCTCGGGGGCTCGTGCGGCCTTGGGCCAACAGTCGTCTCTCATGGCCCAAGGGACCGCTGCAGCAAACGCCCAGGTGGCCACCATGCAACAGCAGCTGCAGCAGCTGCGCCGTGACGCCGAGGACGATAAGCGGAAGGCCGTCATGGAGGCGCTGCGCCGCTTCCGGTATCACGTGTACACCCGCTATAGCTGGGATCAGGGCAAGGGGTTCGCGGCCCAGGGCCTGATTTCCGATGTTTACGATGATGGTCGGTTCACTTACATCCGCCTGTTCCAGCCGAACCGTGGATTGCTGTCTGTCGAAACTGAAGTTGGCGAAAAGAACGCCATTGTTCCGACCAAATACGATGATGCTTATGGCATGTACGTAATTTCCGGCATTTATCCGAAGTTCACTCTCCGGGTGGATGACGCGAAGATCAGTATTGCCCGCGCAGATGGCCGTACCAACGGCGAATTCTAAGGGGGCAACATGACCACAGAAGCCGCACCACGTATTGACGAACAGCCTGCAACTTACCGGCGTAAGTTGCAGCTCTGGCTGGGGATTGCCTTTGGCGTTGTTCTCGCGCTGCTGTTCGTGCTCACGCTCATCAATATCTTTTCCAAGATGGGAGGGAAGCCACAGCCCAAGACTGAGCCGGCGAAGGTAGAGCAGCCCGGCCAGGCGGGTGATCGTGAAGATCAGTTCAACCAGCTGGTGGCCAACCGCCGTCCGAGCCGAGGGGCACAGGATGCCGGCGCCGACGAAGAGCTGAGCCCGCTTGAAGAGTCATTCAACAAGCTTGCGCAGAGCGGAAAAACTGCAAGCAGTGGCGGATCTGCAGTAGATGGCCAACAAGGGGGCGAGGCTAACCTGTCGGCCGCTGAGAAGGCTATGCGCCAGTGGGAGCAGCGCGAGAAGCTACGCGCGTTGCAGAGCGCACAGAGCGGCTGGGGGCTGGCGAAAGGCAACCTGGGAAAGAGCGCTAATGCTACCGCCTCGGCGGCTGCGCCTGCTTCGCTCCCCGCGATGGCGGCGCCTCGCAGCTCTGCGGCCGCAGCTGGTAGTAATGACCTGATGGGGGCTCTGGATACGCTCAACCGGCCCTTCGACGAGTCGGCCAGCATCGAGGAGCGACGGGCCGAGGTTCGGCGCCGGATCGAGGAGGCCCAGCGCTTGCGCGCTGAGCTGGCATCGAAGGGTGCTGCTGGCCTGCCGAATGCTACGGCCCGGCCTGCTCCCAACCAGGAGCAGGCCAAGCAGCAGCTGCAGCAGGTGTCCAGTAGCTTCAACCGGGCGCCGGAGGATGTTGTTGGATATACCAAATCCAACAGATACAACGCCGATATTTCCGGGAAGATTAAAGTTCCACCAGGAACGCTAATCCCGACAACACTAATGCGTAAGTCTATTTCCGACTACATGACTGGTTCTTTGCAGGCAATTGTCAGTCACGATGTTTACGACACTACGCGGCAATATGTTCTGTTCCCCAAAGGCACGGAAATAAATATCGGTGTTGCGCGCACTAGGAACGTCAACGAGGCGATTTCTAATCGCGTGGCCTTCTTGGTAAAAGAAGGCGTATTACCGAACGGCAATAAAATCGACTTCAGTAAGGCATCCGCAGTTGACCGTGAAGGCGTTGGCGCCATCGAGGATCAAGTTGACTATCACTTTATGGCGCAGTTCCTGGGTGTGGCGGCTTATGCACTGATTAGCAGTGAGTCCAGCTATAGCGGCACTGGTGATGAAGAGGGAAGTTATGCCGGTGACGTTGGAGAAAATGCTCGTCGTGAATTCTCCCCGTTGATCCAGAAGTATCTGAACATAGTGCCTACTGTAACGATTCGGCCTGGCCAGTCTTTCCGCGTAATCGTGGAAGAAGAAATGTATGTTGAGCCTTGGAGCGACCTCTATGCAAAATATGTTGATTAAAGTCTTGGTTTTCTTGGCGCTTATCCCATCTTTCGCAATGGCGAAAGATGAGCAGCCCATCAAGATCGATCCTCTGAGTCTCTATGCGAGAACGGTATACCCGGAGGATGTCAAAACTGTTGGTGATGCTGCGCGCTACCTGTTGGAACCAACAGGCTATCAGCTTGTGGTCGTATATCCGGCTCCGAAAGATGCCGTTGATATGTACCAGCGCAAGATTCCACCAATTGCAAAAATCCACCGGACAATGCCAATTATCGACGCGCTGCAAATTCTCATCGGTAATGACAACTGGATAGTTATTGACCGAAACAACAAGCTCATTTCGTTCTCGGAGAATAAGTCGTGAAAAAGGCCATGATCATTTTTTCGGTTCTTTCTGTGCTGACTGGCTGCAGCTCTACGAAGGTGGTTGGTACCGGCGACTTCTTCAACCTGACCAGTCGCAATGTCGTCTACCGCGACCTGACGCGCCCCGTGGGCTTCGATAACGAGCCGGAGCAAGCGAATTATGTCGTTCTCCCTGCTATCACCAAGTAAGGCGCTCATGGCTGCTCTTGCGCTCGGCCTGGCCGGAGCAACGAGCGCCGCTGAGGTCGAGCAGCATGACGCCGATTCGGCGGAGCTGTACGAATACCTCTTCCCGGAAGCGCCGCGTGGGCCTTCTGCAGTGGCGCCTAGCGCTCCTGCAGGTGCCGCCTCGGCGCCGGCCCCGGCCAGGTTCTCCGGGTTCATGGATCAGAACCGACGCCGGAGCTGGTCAGAGGATCAGATCAGCGCTATGCGCGACGCTTTCAAACGCGCAGCGCCGCAGCCTACCGCGCCCGCCGGCGCCCCCGAGGGGGCGCCGGTCGATGGCGACACCAGCCTATTTGGCACGCCGCCGGCGGCCCTGGAGGGCTCGCCCTATGCCGAGCTGGTGACCAGGTATGCGCGAATGCGCAACCTCGATCCCCAGCTGGTTCACCAGATCATTCTTGCTGAGTCGCAGTACAACCCCAACGCAGTTAGCCCCAAGGGCGCCAAGGGGTTGATGCAACTGATGGACGAACTTTCCAATGAGTTCAATATTGATCCATTCGATCCTGAATCGAATATCAATGTTGGAACTCAGTACCTCGCCAAGATGCTGGCGAGATTCAAATCATTGGACTTGGCCTTGGCTGCATATAACGCCGGGCCTGGTGCTGTCGAGAAGTACAACGGCATTCCGCCGTATGAGGAAACACAAAACTATGTAAGTCGGATTAAAGCCGGCATGACCAAGATGGAGGCACGTAACGGATGAAAAAAGTATTTATTGGCATGTTCGCCGGGTTCTTAGTTTCCAGCGCTGCCGTTGCCGGCAGTGAGTTTGACTTCGACTGGAACGATAAGAACGATATGCGCGGCGCCTGGGAAATGTGTGAAACGACGGGCTTCACCGAAGGAGATTGCCCGACTGTTTATACGAAGTGCTGGCAGCCACCGATGATCTACAAGAAGAAAAAGAAAATACGGACTTACTGCAAAGACGATCCGAAGTTCAGTGTTAGCGAGAGCGACAAGGATCGCTATATCCAGGAAGGCTATCGTCGTGCCGGCGCTGACCAGGAACAGGAATAGGAAGTTATGACCGTTCGCTGATTCTAGCCCAGCGGTTTGCGTCACCTGCCGAGTGGTGAGCGGCCCGGGGCATCCGGGCACCAATGAAGAGGAAGGAACAATGCTCACTGATGCTGATCGCCAATGGCTTGCAGAACATCGCCGCAGTATTGCGACCTGGTGCGATTTCTACCTCGCGCAGTTCCGGGGGATGGCCAGCGCCGAGCTGGCCGAGGTCGCCGGCCAGGTGCTGATCTACCACAAGGGCCGATTCGTTCTGGCTCAGGATCTCGCGGCCGAGGTGGTGAAGAGTGTCAGGCCCAGCCAAATCTTTGAGCAATGGAACTACGAATGCGCTTGCGCGGTTCACTTCGCTGCGCAGGGGCTTTCGTCCTTCGATGCCGCTGCACTGTTGGTTGCCAGCGGTTACCAGGACGAGTCGCTGGACGAGCTGTCCAGCGCCTCGGACGAGGCTGTTCGAGAAGCCTGGCACGCCTTGTACGGCGAGCCAGAAGACTAAGCACCCCATCTATCCCAACGAGGTATTCCCAATGGCAAAAGATACTGCACAGAAGATCCGCTATGACGCCCTGGTCGCCCATGAATATGGCCCCGAGGATGACCGTAAGACCCACTGGACTCGCGTAGGCGCGGGCTTCAGCAACGCCGATGGGAAGGGGATCAACATCGAGCTGACACCAGGGATCGCAGTATCCGGGCGCCTGGTTCTCCGCGTTTACGAGCCCAAGGACAAGGAGTGACCGTGAAAACACTAGATATGGTGTCGCCGGCGGATCCGATCGACACAACATCTAGTGCCACTGACGCCAGGCGGATCCCGGTGCTCGATCTCCTCGCGGTGTTGTCGCAGCGCCTGCAGGCGCTGCAGCTGGTGGACCTGGTTGTTCACGGCGGTGAGTGTCGATGGATGCGGACGCCTGTAAGGCCCCAGGAGGGCCCCAGCGTCGCGGAGGGCGGTCAAGGGGTAGGTGCGGCCCGCAGCCCCTACGGGGCGAGGACACGGCCCCTTGACGGCCTGGAGAGACAAAGAGCCTGAAGGCGGGAGGTAGGGGGTGCTCTTCCCCCTGCCTCCCGACGCCTCGCGGGCGAGAGCGGGTTGGAGAGAAGCCGCCGAAGGCGGCGCGAGAGGCGGGCAGCGCCCGGCCTCTTGTGGACAAGCAGCAGTAAGGAAAAAACGTGCGCCTAGCATTTCTGAAAGAGCTTTTCGATGGCGGCCTGTTGGTTGGTGCGACTGTTGAGCCTGCCGAGGGGGATGGCTGGTTGCTTAAGGTCACCAAGCAGAGCGGTGAGGTGGTGGCCGTCACGCTGGCTGCGCAGACCAGCCAGGTCAAGGTCTACAACCGTGTCAACGCCGCGATGATGGACGCCTGGCGGATTGGTTTTCGCAGCGTCGCCGTGACGTTGCCGGACGATTTCGAGCTGACTGGAGCGCGCTGATTCCCCGCACGAAACTGCTGATCCATGCTCATGAATTTGCATTTTCATGCTGTGGCACTTAGTCTTCAGTCGATTTACCAGATCGAGCACGACGAGAGGGTGCGATGGCCGTGGACCTGTCTGCGATGCGCAAGCTGTTTGAAGGTGGGGCCTTGAAGGCGGCTATCGTCGCTCCGGCTCCCCTGGAAAAGGGTGCGTGGGTGCTAGTGGTCGAGCGCGCTGATGGCGCGCATGAGTACATGACCGTGGCTCGTTCCACGCGGCAGAAGATCTACAAGAGCTTGGAATCGGTAAGCGCTGACGCAGCTCGCGTCGGCTTTCGTGAGGTGAGGCTGCAAGTAGCGTAGAGACTTAATACAGAAACCAAAAAGCCCGGCTGGTAACCGGGCTTTTTGGAAAGAAAAAGAGCAGGTCGAATCTTGGCGGAGGAAACCTGCTCACTTAGGGGTGAGCTGATTATGGCTTTCACTGCGCCTGCGCGCAAGTTTGAAAAATGCCATTTATCGCCGGCTCACCGCCATCTATGCGGGGGGTTATGGCGATAGAAACAAGGAAGTATGTGCCGCGCGTTAATAACGGCGGCAACTACTGTGGCCACCAGCCAGACGCACCGCGGCTGGAGCTGGTGAAGCCCTCGACGCTGAAAAATCGTCCGAAGATCCTGCAGCGCCTTCAGGAAGAAGTGCGTCAGTACTACCGCTCACCCTCGCGCCTGCCATCCCTGAACGCAGCCAACGGCAGCAAGCGACAGCAGCGCAGCGAACGGCGCGAGGCGTGCATCTTGGTCATGGGGGTGATCCTGGAGTACACCGACCTGACGTCGCTCAGGTGCGGCGTTCCAGGACCCTCGGGCTTCCAGTCGCTGACCTTCGATTACCTGGCTGAATTCACGGGGATGGGCCTGCGCCGCATCGAGCGCGCTGTCGCAGACCTCAAATTCAGCAACATTCTGACAGTCTCCCAGCCGCGACAGCTCCAGGACGATGGTTCCTACCGGGGCCTGGCGGCGGTGAAGGCTGTAAACAGCCTATTGTTCGGGGCATTCGGCTTGCTGAAGTGGCTGAAGCACGAACGTCAGAGAGCCAGCGAGCGTCTGGCCAAGAAGGCGAAGAAGCAGGGCGGGAACCTCGGGCAGTGGTCTAGGAGCGCTCTGGCGATAGGCCGGATGCTGGTTGTTCGTCGGGGCGGCGCGGGCGGTCTACCTCGGATTGGTGCTCCCCCAGGCGGGCCACCTGGTGGGCCGCAGATCGACGCCGAGACCTATGGACGAATGTTCAACAACCTGGTGATGGCGTTGAAGGAGGAAGACCCCACCAGGGACGGCGCGACCTGTCGACAACTGGCAGAAGCGATACTGACCAAGAAGCTAGCCGGCTGATCCCCAGCCGGGGCCTCCCCCTGCCTGATCGGCAGCGACCGGAGGCGTTTCCCCCCGTGATGCCGGCGSCCGGCCAGGCCGCCGCCGCAGCGCGTGCGCGCGGGGAAGAAAAAGTTAAGTGTCGGGATCATTCAAATTAAGTGTCGGCCCTTAATCAGAACGCTTTTAAAAGAATCAGAAGGGGGGTGTCGCAAGCTCCACCCAAATGACGCCCGCGCACTTCGTGCCTTCGGCACGGCGCGGAACAGAGCACCCCTCCCGGGGGGGCCAGGGTTGCACCCTGGACGGCAGACCAACACCAAGGGGCGCTGCCCCTTGTAAACCCCGCTCTCGCCCGCGAGGCGTCGGGAGGCAGGGGGAAGAGCACCCCCTACCTCCCTAGCTGAGGCT
>NZ_JAVYJG010000022.1:0-13449 GCF_032621675.1 Pseudomonas sp. zfem003
GGGAGGAACGACCGCAGCGATGCGTTGTGAGCCGCCACGAAGCGGGGCGGTCCGGCTTTGCCGGACGGGCGCGCGGGTGAATTTTGATGACAAGCCCGTCCAGGGCGCAGGCAGCAAAAGAGGGTGGCGGCTCGCATGCGAGCCAGAACCCTTAAAAGCCTTGCGGGGCGCTCCCCCGCGAGGCTATGGGGGCCCGCAAGGGCGCCCACGACACCCCCTCCGGGGTGGCGGATTTTGGCTCTATGCCTGGTAGAAAATGCGTGCATTTTCTAAGCCTCTATCTATTGCTTTTCTATTGTTTAGGCTATTGCATAAACATTAGAAAGGCAATAGGATTATGCGCATATCAATGCGCATAACTACAGCGGGGAAAAACCCCAATGGAGAGCGCTTTGAAATGCGAGAGCCGTGTCACGGCTCAAGCATAGGGGGCTTGATTTAGAGTTTCCGAATCGGAAATATGCCGACTCCCAGCCAGGCAAGGGAAATGCCTTCGCCTAGGTCGGCCCGAGTTTCCGAATCGGAAATTCTCTCCGGGAAACCCGAAAGTTTCCGATTCGGAAACTCGGGGAGAAACGGGCGCAGTACAGTTTCCGAATCGGAAACTGCCTTTGATGGCTAAGCGAGTTTTCCGATTCGGAAACTCCCTAAGTGAGATAGCGGAATGGAATTTCTACGGCTGATTTTGGTGAACACCAACCCCGGCATTGCGGCAGTAATGTCGCTCCTTTTAGGCGTCCTCCTGGTTCTAAGTATTACCGGGGCAGTTCGGGAAACCAAAGAAACGACAGCGCTTGAGCTGTTCCTGATCTGGTTGCGGCGCGCAATGGTTATTCTTCTAGCCATGCTTCTGCCGCTGACGGCAGCGGCGCTTTATCTGCTCGCTTACGTATCTTTCGGCCAGGATTGGACAGCCGCAACTAACTACATGAATCTGTGGGTTGCCGAACTCAAAGCGGCTGCATCGGACATGTGGTGGTCGCTGATTGTTGTGTTCCTAATGCCTGTTCTCATTCGGACAATCGTGCTGCGCTGGCTGCGCCCTGCTCTCTCTTCGTGGACACGAAAATTCCGGGTTCGCCAAACCGGCGATGCGCTTTCAGATATTCGCGTCGAAGTCTCAAAGATCAAAGCAAAGGACTTTAACCCCCGCGACTACTACCGGGATGGAATGATGTTTCTCGGCCTGGATGGAGCGGGCCAGCCAATCTATATGGACGACGAAGTATTCAAAAAGAATCATCTAAAGATCATTGGCCCGTCACAAACAGGTAAAGGCGTGAACCTTGGCGTCCTTCTGGACCAGGCAATCAGGAAGGGGTGGGGAGCATGGTTCGTTGACCTCAAGCCGGATGATTTCCTCTACGACATTATGCGGGAAAGCTGCGAAGACAATGGCCGCCCTGCCCCGCTCGTTTTGGACTTTAACGGGGTGGGTGATGGCTTCTACGCCCCCTTCGTCAATGGCACCATGCGCGAACGCAGGGAGCGCGTTGTAAAGGCATTCACGATGGCAGATACCGGGCAGACAGCAGACTTCTATAAACGCATAGAGCGGGAGATTCTGGACTTCCTGATGCCCTTATGGGACGGCACGCTTAACAACCTGAAAAAACTTCTCGACGGGAAGCACCCCGAAATTAGTGACGCCAAGCGCAGCTGGATCCGCGAAAACTGCGGCAGCATCAAATCTAACGTCAGCGAGTTCAGTCAGCTTGAGTCGCTTTGCGCGACCAAAGAACAATCCTTTGATGTGGCCAGCGCGCTTCATAGCAGCCAAGTGGTCTACGTGCGCTCCCACATGAAAGACACCGTTGTTCGCAAGGGAACCGTTGCACTCCTGGATGAAGTCGTCCAGGTCGCATTGCGGCGCCCCTTGCCGAAGCATGTTTTGCTTATCGTTGACGAATGCCGTTTCGTTGTCTCTGACACGATGGCTGATGCGCTAGCAACCGTTCTATCCAAGGGGATCAGCATGGGGCTTGCCTATCAGTCCGTTAAAGACTTGCTGAACCTGCCTGACAAATCCCTCAACGCTGAGTCGATCAAAACCGGTATCGAAACAAACACCCAGGTGACGATCAGCTATCGCGCGAATGATGACGAAACGGCGGAATGGGTTTCGCTGCAAACCGGCACCGTACAGAAGAGCGTAACCAAGCTGGAGAAGGTGGAAACCAATAGAGGGGGCGCTGAAGAATGGAGCGCCGAAAGATCAGTTGGGCAAGCGGAAGAGCAGCTGATTCCAGCCAACCAACTACTCTCCCTTCCTCCGCGTGTGGGTGCGCTTATCCGCCCCAATACCCTCGCAACTCTGCTTTACACCTGCTGGATCCCGGTCAAGGAAATGCGGGGTATACCGAATCGCGGCTCAGCGCTCGCCGCCACCAAGCCGATTGAGCCGACCGCCCCGGCAAGCGCAGCAGAAGGGGCCGGTGCGGATCCTTTTGGGGATCCATTCGCCGCATCAGCAAGCGATGAGCTTAATGCCCCCGGGGCTGATCCATTCGCCGCCCTTGATGACGCCGAGGTCGATCCCTTCGCTTCCCTTGAAGCCGGGAACACACTCGCGGAAGCGGCAGACGACGATCCGTTCAACGCTCCCGGCTCAGATCCGTTCGCTGAGGCGAACGGCGAAAGCAGCAAAGAGCAAAGCAAGACCAGCAAGCCCGCCAAGGGCAAGCTAAGCGCCGACGAAGAGGCAGCAATTACGGCCGCTCTAGCCGGCATCCTGACCGAAGAAAAACCGCGACAACAGCAAAAATCCACACCGGAACAGCCTAAGCGAGAATCGCGTGTAGACCTGTCCGAACTAGATGACCTGGAGGGCATTTGATATGGCACGAATTGCAGTTGCAAACATCAAAGGCGGCGTGTCCAAGACAACCACCGCCGTACACCTGGCCGGCGAAGGCGCGAAGCGCGGGCCGACTCTTCTAATTGACGGCGACACCCAACCCAACGCTGCCTCCTGGGCCGCATGGCGACGTGATGCAGGCCGGGAGCCGAATCCCACAACAATCATCCTCCGCGACCGCGCAATTCTGGATGAAGGTCGCCTTCTGAGCGCGAACTATCAAACTACCATCATCGACGTAGGCGGCCGGGACAACCCCGGCCTGCGCTCGGCTCTACTTCTTGCCGACATGGCTATCGTCCCGATTGGAGCCAGCGCCTTTGATGCCTCTTCGATGACCGACCTGCAAGAGCTGATCGGTATCGCCAAGGACTTCAATCACGACCTGAAAGTTCGTGTACTGCTCTCCCGTGTCGATCCGCGCACAAAGACAACTGAAGCTGCCGAAATGCGTGAATTCCTCATCAATGAAGGGCTGGAGCTTCTGGATACCTGCATCTGCGAGCGCGTAGGGTTCCGTCGCGCAATCAAGTCCGGCGCCACAGTTGAAGAGCTGGGCGACGATCACAAGGCCATTGAAGAAATGCAATCCCTGTACAACGAGGTACTGAACTGATGAAGCCGAAGCCGAACCTTGACGATTTCCTGGGCAGCGCGCCGCCTGCGGTGGCCGCCACTCCAGCCGCTCCGGTCGATGAAGCCGCGCTTGTGGTGATGATCCCGATTGAGAAGCTGCGCCCGAATTCCGATCAAGACCGTGGTGAAGAGCATTTCGAGACTGCGGAAGCGCGCGAATACATCGAGTCCCTGGCTGCCTCCATGAGCCTCGACATTGGCGGCGGCAAGAAATTCGGCGTGCGCGATCCGATCAAGGTACGCCCCGAGGGGAATGACCAGCTCAACGAAATTATTGACGGCGAAAACCGCTGGCGTGCTGCCAAGCTCGCCGGCCTTGCCGAAGTTCCCTGCCTCATCCGCGCAGGCGACGATGTTGAAGCGCGGATAGAGCACGTCACTTCCAACGCCCTCCGTAGCGACCTGAATCTGTGGCAGCAAGCCAACTCTATTCGTAAGGACGTAGAAGAGTTCGGACTTAGCACCGAGCAGGTACTTGTTGCTCACGGCCTGCGCAACAAGTCGCAGCTGAGCAAGGTCATGGCTGTCTTCAAGCTCTCGGAAGATGCTCAGGCATTCGTAAGGAAGGGATACGTCCAGGACGTGAACCTGATTTATGACCTGAAGAAACTGCCGGACAGTCTGCTTCCCAAGCTGGCCAAGCGCGTGCTCGACAAAGGCGAGTCGTTCCCATCTGCGCTCAAGGCCGTGATGCCGAAAGAGCCCAAGCCGCCGAAAGAGCCCAAGGCCGGGGCAAGACAGCAAGATGGCGAAGGCGGGCAGGGCAGCCATAACCCCGACGCCACGGCTAACAGCATCGCTCTCTCCTTGGGGATCGAGGCCGCCACAGCTCTGGCGGTTCTGCTTGATGTTGAGGCCGCCGAAGGCATCGCCCCTGCCGAGCTGGCCGAACGTCTACAGGCGAAGATCAATAGCCTGGCCGAGGGGGAGGGCGAGTAATGCCACTGGTGCGCCTGGCATTGCCGGACGATTTCGAGCCATTCGATTTCATGGGGCGCACCATGTACCGCGTTCGCTGGTGTGATCGTCTCTGCCCAGGCAATCCAGCTGAGGATCCCGCAACCGGCGCTGAACTGTTCAACGAATGGCAATGCGCTATTGCTGCGGGGCACGATCCGCAATTAGAGCCAGGTCAACGCCTGGCTCTAATTATTCGGTGGTGCTTGGACAGCGCAACAAAAGATGCCATTAAGTTGGCGTCAGAAATAATAGAAAAGTACAAGGGAAGTGCATCTGTTATAACCCTGGAGTTTCCAAAAGATAACTTCGGGGAACCAGCACTAGCTTATCGGTATGAACTCGCGTTCTTGAATAAACAGGTGATGGAGTTGCCTGCCGAAACCGTTATGCAACTTCAAAACCTCTGCAAAGGTAGTAACGAATGAGCAGCATGGAACAGCAACAAGAGTACGATGTACGGGTCAGGGTACATGACCTCTACTTAATTATTCTCTGGGATACCAGTTACTTCGCGCCGCGCCCCGAGGATAAGAGAATCTGCGGTCGCCGTGTTGCTGAAAACTTGTTCTCCCTTGAAGCGTTTGCCAGCAACCCGAAGCCAGAATTTCGCATTGCCCAGGCCCTCGCAGAGAAATTGCGGCCCGAGCTGGCCAAGCAAATCAAGGAAGTCGAAGAGCAGCTGAAAGCGAGCCTGGTGGCGGTCAACCAGGAACTCAATGATCCGCTGATTAAAGCGGTTGATGTTGTGCTGCCAGAAAGCACGGCATACGAGTTGAAAATTGAGAAGGGCAGGGGAACTCCGCTCGTCAACAGCTTCATTCGCCTATTCGTGCTGGCCGATCAAATCACCGCAACCCTTAAAGAGCTTCACTATCGCGGCGCCATTACGAAGAGCGAATATAAGAAGCGCGAAGATCAGTACGCAAAACCATTGCGCAAAGCAATGCACGAACTGAACTTGATCGTTAAACGATACCACCAGCAGCGTAAGTCTCTCACTCAAAGTTGATGGCTCATGCAAACAAGCCCGCAGAAGCCGCTCTTATTGGGCGGCGACTCTACGAAGAACGAAAGAAAGCAGGTCTAACGCAGGAACAGTGCGCGGAAGTTGGTGGCGTTAAACGAAGGACGCAGATTGCCTATGAAAGAGGCGAGTCGGCACCAGATGCACTCTATCTATATCGCCTGCACAACTACTCAGGCGGCGCAAACCGAATAGATATTTTCTATGTAGTAACGGGGCGTCGAGTTCTATTTGCCACTCGGAGTTTCGGATGACTGATCTTATTATTGTTGAGTCTCCTGGCAAGGTTAAAACAATCGAAGGGTATTTAGGCGCTGGCTATAAAGTAGCTGCAAGCGTCGGCCATATTCGTGACCTTCCAGAAAACAGGATGGGAGTTCTTCCGCCAGACTTCCGCCCCGAATATGTATTAACTGAGCGGGGGAAGGAAGTCGCTAGTCGCCTCAAGCGCCTGGCCAGCGAGTGCAACACCATCTATCTGGCTACAGACGATGACCGAGAAGGGGAGGCCATCGCCTGGCATATCCAGCAGGCCCTCGGCCTGCAAAGCCCCAAGCGAATTACTTTCACCGAGATAACCAAGACCGCCCTGAAAGCGGCACTGGAAAGCCCTGGCAGCATCGACCTCGCCAAAGTCGCCGCGCAGGAAGCTCGCCGCTGCCTCGACCGGCAGGTCGGCTACATGGTGAGCCCGGTCGTTGCTGAGCACCTTGGCGACCGCAGCTTTTCAGCCGGTCGCGTCCAGTCCGTGGCGGTTCGTCTCGTAGTGGACAGAGAAGAGGCCATTACATCCCACGTCCCCATTGCGTTCTACGGCGCATCGCTCTCCTTCGGGGATTGGAAAGCCAAGTGGCTGACCAAGCCCCTGCTCCAGAGCGGGGAAGAATACTGGACGGACAAGCCATTCGCAGAACAGGTATCCCAGCTCAAGCAAGTTCGCGTCGTATCGTGCGAGGCGACCGAAAGCAAGAGCAGCCCACCGGCCCCCTTCATTACCTCCACTCTGCAGAAGGCCGCTGGCAACGCTTGTGGCTTAGGGCCCAAGGAGACCATGAACGCCGCTCAGAAACTGTATGAGCAGGGCGCGATCACCTACATGCGCACCGATAGCCCGAACCTCTCAAATGATGCACTGAAGGGCATCGCCGACTACGCCCGAGCCAACGACTTGCCGCTTGCCGAGACTCCTCGCAAGTTCAAGGCCAAAGGCAATGCCCAGGCCGCGCATGAGTGCATACGTCCTTCCAGGATGGACGTTACTGAGGCCGGAGAAACTGAAGAGCAGCGCAAGCTCTACCGCTTGATCTGGCAAAGAACCATCTGCAGCCAACTTCAAGACGCGCGGTTCGACGTGCGAACTGCCGTCCTGGAAGGCGTCGATGAAATCGACGGCAAGGTCATCACCCTCCAGGCCAGGGGCAAGAAGCTGGCATTCGCCGGCTGGAAAAGCCTGGTCGCCCAGGACGCCGCCGAGGATCCCGAAAAAGCTGCGGCAGACGAAGCCAGCGAAGCCAGCAACCCGGTACCGGATCTGAAGCCAGGGGATCAGCTGGGCGTAGAAAGCGGCGAAGTGACTGAATCAAAGACCACGGCGCCGCCTCGATTCACCGAAGTATCATTGGTCGATGAGCTGGAGAAGCGCGGCATTGGACGTCCATCAACTTATGCCGGAATCATCGAATACATTATCGAAACCAGGGGCTACGTGGAAAAGCTGGACAAGAAAGTTCCAGGCCCACTCAAGCCTACTCATCGGGCAGTACGCTTAATCAAGGCTACCAAAGGTAAATTCAAATTCCTTGAGTATGAATTCACCAGAATTGCCGAAGAGCAACTTGAAGCTATAGCCGAAGGCAAAACAACATTCAAATCCCTTGTAAGCAATGTACATGGGAAACTTGCCAGTGAAATTGCCGATTATCAAAAGAACAATCCCGTAGCTCATCCATGCCCGCAATGCGGGCGCGGATTGATGCTCAACACTCCCCCAAAGAAAAAGGATTCTCCGTGGTGGGGATGCAGCGGATTTAGTCCAGAAGGTGACGGTTGTGACTATGCAGCTGAAGATAACAACGGCGCACCAGGTAAATCCCGCGCACCGGAACTAACAGAATTTGAATGCAAGTCATGCAACAAACCGTTGATACATCGCGTGAAAGAGGGGGAGGGCGGTTGGAGCTTCTTCAGTTGCTCGGGTTATAAATCAGGCTGCCAACAAAGTTATCCCGAAAAAAATAATACTCCAGACTACACTTCGCCAAAAATAAAAGGAGACGATTGAACAATGGATAAAAAGGAATTGCGCGAACAACTGGATCGCGATACCAAGCGATTTACCGAAGTTTATGGCGGCGAAGTTGTGAAGTACGCAGCCCCGCCTAAACCTGAACGAAAGCCCTGGAAGCGCAGGCCAAGCCTGCGCGACCTGGCCTATGCAGAAGAACTCCGAAAAGCCGAGGATCAGCGGTCGGACTGATTGCACTTTCTCGTCTTGGATCCAACTGCAGCACACAAAAATGCCATCAAAAGGCCGCCACGCGCGGCCTTCTTTTTGTGCGGGCCACCACGCCGCACCCCTTATAAGCACTGGCATATAGCCCTTTCATACGCTAGGATTGTTCCCGTCAGCGTTTAGAGCACATGGCTGACTGAAATGCTCTACCACTAACCGTTATAAGGAAAACACCATGTCTGGTATTCACCTGAACTTCCAATCGTTCGACTCCATCTTCGACTTCGCTCCTGGTGTTGAGTCTGCTGTTGCAGAGACTCACGAGCCCTATGCAATTGCATACCTCACCTACCTCGGCGCTAAACCTTTTGGTCATGCCCAGGTTCACCAGAAAGCTCAAAGCGATGGCTCCATCAAATCTGAAAAAGTCGAGGCTTTTTCTGACAAGCAATTCCTGTATGTATGCCGCACCATCAATGGCATTACTCGGGTATTCAAGTTCTATGCTCCCACCGGCCTGCTTCTGATTGAAGCCTGCCGTATTGCAGAAGAGCATTACAAAATGTCCACTCTCGATCTTCACTGATCTAGGTTGGACACAAACGAGATAGCTTCGGCTATCTCGTTTTTTTATGCCCGCCAGAAAATTTCTGCTATATTCTGAGTTGCAGCGTTAGAGCACTCGGCTGCATATCTGCTCACCACTAATTTATAAGGAGTTCCATCATGGGACACACTGAGGCTTATCAGTTTGTTGATCCGCGCGAAGGTGAATATGGTCTTTGCTACAGCAAGCCAACCCTGGAACAGGCGCAACAGCTCGCGGCAGAGAAAGGTTATTCTGGAAAAATACACCAGGTCATAACCGCATTCCCGCCGAAACCGCCCCGTCGTGAATACGTCGATGGATGTGAATGGCAGGACATTGATGAATATCCAGAAATACCGTTCTAGGTAATTCCGGACAACGAATAAAGGGGCTAGCAATAGCCCCTTTCTTTTTGCCTGGCGGCGCCCCCCAGCTATTTCGCTTGGCAGACTGCGCTAGCCAACCGAAACAGCCGGGCCGATCAGTAACGATCCTCTAGGTACGAGTTCAACCACCAACCCCCGCCGACCAAGAGCACTAGGACAACCCCCTTGGTGTACCAGGCCGCCCACCAGGCGACTTCCGGCTCAACCCCCATGAATGCAGGGGTCAGCGCCCCCCAAACCGTCAGTGCCGGCCAGAAGGCCATCCAGACTAGGCCGAGGCCGATTGGCCAGGATCCTCGAAACCCCAAGAGCCCAAAGCCCGAAGTCCACCAGGCAATCGCCAGGAATCCAGCAGCCATCACCAGCAAACCGAACACCCGCCCCCCGGTGGCCATGTCCAGGCCAAGGGCCTCGGAGAATGACCACACCACCCATGCAATGGCGCCGACCACGGCGCCAATCACCACCAGCGCCAGTACCCCATCGTCTCGACTATCACTCATGTTCACCACCCCTGTTGCTGCTTGATTCCCCTGCAGGTGCCGAGCTGACTGGCAACCGCACCCTCTAAGCTCCGCGTCTCGCTGGACGTGGCGGCCTCGGTCGTTGAGTACTGTCCCTTCAGCTGCTTCAGCTTTGCCTGGGCAGACTCCATCTGCTCGATGCACAGCCCCACGTCCTCCCGGCCAAGAACGAAAGTACCCGGCAATTTGCCCGGGCTGCCCTTCGTCCGCCCCTCGTAGATCGCCCTGGCCTCGTCCACCAGCTGGGCAGCGGAATCCGCCTCCGCCTTCCCGCATCCGGCCAGCAGTGCTGCCAGCGCGGCGATAATCGCAATGCTCCTGGTCATATACCCCCCGTAAAAGAAACCATCGTTTGTTTTCCACGCTCAAGGGATCCAGGCCGAGGCCATTTAACCGCTACCGCGAGCAAAAGAAAGGCGTATAAAATTCAAACGAAAGTAAACGTACCTTTTCTTTCCATTACGCTCAAGGAGCTGTCCATGCTGATCGGCTACGCGCGCGTCTCTACAAACGACCAGGACACATCCCTTCAGCTGGACGCACTGCGCGGGACCGGCTGCGAGCGGATCTATGAAGAGAAGGCCGGGGGCGCTGCAGGGAAACTACGGCCGGAGCTGGATCGATGCCTGGATGCGCTGCGCGACGGTGACACGCTCGTTGTCTGGCGGCTCGACCGCCTCGGGCGAAGCCTGAAGGAGCTGGTGGCCATCATTTCCGACCTGCAGGAGAGTGGCGTTGGCTTCCGCTCGATCACCGAGGCCCTGGACACCACCAGTACAGGCGGGCGCCTGGTGTTCCACATCTTTGCAGCCCTGGCCGAGTTTGAAAGAAGCCTGATCCAGGAGCGCACAAGAGCGGGGCTCTCGGCGGCCCGTGCTCGAGGTCGGCAAGGTGGACGCCGACCAAAGCTGAGCAACAAGGACGCTCAGAAGGCACTGGCCATGCTGACAGATCCCTGCATCACAAAAGCTGAGGTGGCCGCTCACTTCGGCGTCACCCGTCCGACGCTGAACGCGGCAATAGCGAAGCTGGGGGCATCATAGAATGCAATCGTTTCTGTGCTCGATCGCGCGCACCTGGTTGAAGAAATGCCATCAGAAGGGCGAGCCATGCCGTATTTTCCACCGATAACCGCCAACGGTCTGACCTATGACCTGGCTCACTTGGATCCGCTGATGCTCCAGGTGCAAAGCGACATGGCCAAGAAGGCGCTGCGCATTGGTGTTCGCTTCAGCAACCATTGCTTCACCAGCGAATATGACGCTACAGCACATCCTGCAGGCTTTCCGGTGCTGCTCGATGCCGGCCAGCGCCAACGCAGCTTCTGCCACATCCGCTATGACCTCTCCCACCAGCTACCCGCCATCGTCCAGGGCCTGGCCCATCCGAAGATCCAGGTGTGGCAAACGGCAGAGCGGCGGAACTGGGTCTACTCGATGATGGTGCCGAACCCTGCCGGTCCCTACCACGTCTTTTTTGAGCTACGGCGCTCGCATGATCGGGCCTATGACCTAGGCATGGTCGTTGAAAGCGCTTACCCCGAGGATCCCGCACGGGGCGGCCCAAACATCCTGGGCAAGATGGGCTTCGTTCTGCTGTGCGGAAAGGTCTACACCGGCAAGCCGGTGGCCACGAAACGTTGAATGAGGAATGACAATGCCAGATCGTAATTTGCTGCTGGACGCTATGAGGGCTGGGGCTGATGTGGTTTTTGATCCCCACGGCGCCGAAACTTCTCCCTTCACCACCGAGGTGGAAATGCTCCTGGGCGGTGTTCCCGTAGTTACCTATCCCGATGGTACCGAGCAGTTCCTGGATGACTCCGCAGAGCCGATTCATGTCTACTCACCCCGGCTCGCTGCCGGCGAGCTGGAAGGATTCTGCAAGGCAAACATCGACAAGTACGAGGCATTCCACGCGGAGCATGGCGACGACAAGCTCATGACTGAGCGCGTCCCTCTGACTCCGTTCTGGTAAGGCGCCGGCCGTCACGGTGGCCACGTCCACCAGCTGCAGCAGCTCGACCTCGGCCAGCGCCTGCAGGCGCTCGGCCTGGCCCGGTGTTTGTCTTCCAGGAAACGTACAGCACCAGGTTGTTTGTGTGTTTTGACGTACAGGCCCGGCCCGTCGCCTCGGCGCCGGCCTGGCCGGCGACGTGCTCCAAGTGCAGCCCCTCGGGCAGGCCCATAAACGAAAAAAGGCGCCTAGGGCGCCTTCGTTCGTAGAGCTATCCGGACACCACTTTCGACTCGCCTTGCGCGAGTACGGCTTTCGCCGCTGGGAAGCGCTCAATCTCATCCGGTCAGTCGCTTCGATGGGTTTACCTTAGTAAATCCAGCCCCCCGCAGTCAACTCAATTTTGATCAACGGCGCCTTTGTGCTCCCTGGATTATGATTGCATTTCTTAGCCCGGGCGCCGGCGTCGGCGGGCAAAAGTGATTGCATTTCGTCGTAGAAAAATGCAATCATTTCTATCGTTGGCCACCAGCTGCAGGCCGCGTAAATGATTGCAGAATGAGGAACGCCGATGGCACTGACAATCCGTGACCTATCCGAAGCTGACATTGCCAGCTTCCAGGAGTTGACTGGCAAGAAAACCGCGTCCGGCGCACTAATCCAGGCCGCACAGATTGGCGTCGCGGCCTCGGCCGAGCTGAAACAGGCCCGCCAGACCATCAAAACGCTGCAGACCAGCCTCGATACCTACCGTCAAACACTCCAGCAGCTCACGCCGCTTTGCCTGAAGGTGGTGGATCTGGCTGCGCAAAAGGATCTCTTCACCGAGGGCATGACCGATGACGACTGAAACCACCGATAAAGCCGGCGACGTGCTCCAACGCCTGATTCGTATCTTCCAAATTGGGCAATTCTTGGAAGACGAACCTGAGCATGATCCTGAGTCGCTAGCAGAGCTTGGCTTTGAGCTGCAGCAGCTGAGCGGTATCTGCCATGCCTGCGTCGGCGAAGGGGGCCACCAGGACGAATCTGACTGGTGGCCTTGTTCAAACTGCTGCGGATCCGGGCAAGTTCCCGTCGATCTGAAGTCAGGCATGGAGGCAGGCGACGATGAGTAACGACCAAACCTGGATCGACCATTACCGATCCCACGGTGTGTTGTTGAGCGAAACGGACTACGGGGACGGCCCTGTCTTCATTCTGAGTGATGACCAGGTGCGGCAGTACCTCATCAAAATTTGGCCCAGCCGCACGGATGAGGGAGACCGGAGACTGAGCGTCAGCGTTTCCCTGGAGTGGTCTGATGAACGTCCCGGGGAGCTTGCTAACTACACCCTACAGCCCGAGCACTCCCGCCTTGATTGCGCCCCCGAGGAACTGACAATCAGCGATGACGGCTTACTGAGCATGATGGCCCGCCAGAACACGTCACCGAACATGGTCTACCGCTGGGGTTGGACATTGCAGTTGCCCACCGCCTGCGTCAAACCCGCTCGCCAAGCCATTGCATTGGCTATTGCGGCCCTGCCCAAGTGAGGATCCTCCAATGAGCGACCGTAACAACGCCCGCACCATCGAAGGAATCCGCGAGAAGATCCGGGAAATTGCTGACAGCAAGACCTTGCTCGATGCGCAGGAGAAGCACGCATACCGCCTCGGGTGGATAGGCGCCTTGTACTGGTGCGACGTGCTGGACGCCGAGGTCTTCCAGACGTTGCGCCGCGAAACTACCTCAGCCCTGATCGCTTGGGAGCGCGCAGCCCGCGACAAGCTCGACACCCGTACACCGACCGACGATGAGCAGGCCGGCATAGACTGGTGGAACAACTTGGACGAAGCCGGACGCCGGCATTGGATGCTGCGGGCCGGCGATACCGGCGTTGTGGCCGACGCCTGGGCAGCGTTCAAGCGTTCCACCCCACTCTGATTGCATTTTCTCGACCAGGTGGATCCTCGAGAACGGAAAAACGATTGCAATCCGTCCTGCAGGATCCGCGCGGCCGGCGCCGGCCGTCACGGTGGCCACGTCCACCAGCTGCAGCAGCTCGACCTCGGCCAGCGCCTG